>JAFTYI010000027.1 GCA_017464815.1 Bacteroidaceae bacterium
AAACCCTAAACCCTAAACCCTACACCTCCCATGTCAATAGCCATACTGATGACCGTACACAACCGGCGAGAAACCACGCTGCGATGCCTGCAACACCTTGCAGACCAAGCATACGGTCGTGGAAACGAAGACGAAGAAGAAGGAAGAGAAGAAGCCGACCAACCCATCCGTTGGCACCTCTACCTCACCGATGACGGATGCACCGACGGAACGGCAAAGGCCGTCAAAGAACTGCTGCAAGAGCGCGTCACCATCATCCAAGGCAACGGCCAGCTCTATTGGAATCGCGGTATGCACATGGCTTGGAAAGCAGCCCGGTCAGTCAGCGACTACGACTTCTACCTTTGGCTCAACGACGACACGATGCTTCACCCCACAGCCATCCGCCACCTGCTCGAATGTTCACGCATGAAAGCCCATCAAGCCATCATAGCCGGATGCATCTCATCCACCCAACCACCCTACGTCACCACCTATGGCGGCCGCACGCACAAAGGATGGATTTCGTGCAACGGACAGATGCAACCCCTCCGACTGATGCATGGCAATGCCGTGCTCATACCCCGTTATGCCTACCACCGCATAGGCATCAACGACCCCTACTACCGCCACGCCTTCGGCGACTACGACTATGCCCTATCAGCCAAAGCAAAAGGCATCAGCGTCTTCACCACCAGCCATCACATAGGCACGTGCGACGTCAGCAACCAACATCCCGCCTGCTTCAATCCCCGCCTGCCCATCAACCATCGGTTCATGGCCCTTTATGCACCCACCAGCTACTACCATCCCGTTGATGCCTTCCACTTCGACCGCAAGCATAACGGACTTCTCACCGCCCTTGTCCGCTACACCTACCTCCACCTCTCCACCCTCATACCCGCTTGTTGGAGAGGGTAGAAACGAAAAAAAGAACGTGGGCGAAACCCACGTTCTTTCCTGTCATTCATCCGAGGTATGACCGGGTTGTAACTTGAATGAAAAATCCGCGTTATCCGTGCCTAAAAAATCAGTGCCGCAGGCTTTTCTGTTCTTCTGTTCTTCTGTCTAAAGAAAACAATCCGTGTCATCCGCGTCATCCGTGCCTAAAAATTACAGCGGATTACCACCCGTTCCGCTTCCACCATCATCATCGGTTCCACCTTCATCATCAGCCGAGCCATCCGAAGCCTTCTTCTCATCAACAGCCCAAAGGAACCAGTCAACCGCCTCGGGCTGCATCGAGCGTGTAGCCACCGACTTGTCGGCGTTGCGAGTCATCTCGGGAACGAAACGAACGCGGATGCTCTTAATCTGCGATGGCGAAACCTCCTCCTCAGTCTCCACACCCTGCTTCTGACTGTTGATGGTGTAGCGGAAGCTTCCCAGTCCCTCCAACGAAACACTGCGGCCTTGCGCCATGAAGGTGCTCATCACCGCACCCAACTCACTCAGTACAGCCAACGTGTCGCTCAGCGTCACCGTCGAACGGTCGCTCAGAGCCTTACCCAACTGCTTGGTACTCACCTGCTTGCCTACCACCACTGCCTGCGGATAGTAAAGCCCGCTCTTCTTCTGCAATCTTGCCTTGTAAAATGCCATAATCAAATTTCTCCTTTTCTTTTAATTAGTTAAACAAAAAATAAATAAACACTTTTCACACTTCCCGACCCACCTTGTTGTTCATTCCATGAATGAATGCGATTCATTCACCGACTGAATGCCGTTCATTCCACGAGTGAATGAGGCCGTTCCATGTTGTCATACAAACACACCGCGCGCACAACGTATCTTTTTGACGTTGTAAAGATACGACATTTTCCCGACCTCATACGCGCTACACACCGCTACGTAGCGATAAGTTGCGCTGGGAAAAATAAGTCCCTTTAGAAAGAAAACAAGTGTGCAATAATTTTGGAAAAACGACAAAAAATCCGTACCTTTGTACCATGTTTAACAAATTAGAAGAGAAAAGAACAACAATGGAAAATCCCCGTACTTATGGCAAAGGCGAGCTTGCCTCACTTTATGCTCCCAACATTGCTCCATCATCCGCCTGCAAGCGTCTCACAGCATGGATGCTCCATCACCCCACCCTCATGAGCGACCTCCGCCAAACCGGCTACACCGAGAAGCAACGCACCTTCACACCCCTGCAAGTCCGCCTGATATTCGAAGCCCTTGGTGAGCCGTAATTCAGCTACGAGTGATGAGCTACGAGCTACGAGTGTGAGCCATGCCGTCTCTTTGATTATTTGGCGCGGATTGCGCGGATAAAAATTGCCATGCGGCACTTGTGATGGCACGCAGATGACGCGGATTGGGCAGATGACCGCGGATAAAATTTGCCATGCGGCACTGAAAACAAAGAAAATCCGCGTCATCCGCGTCATCTGCGTCTAAAAAATTGCCATGCCGTCTCTGTCATCCTGAGGGCACCGAAGGATCTGTGAACGGGAGCAGGAGTAATGAAAAAAGTGGATGCACTAGAGATCCTTCCCTCCGTAAACTCCGTTCAGGATGACAAAACGATGGAGGAGGAAAACAATGAAAAATCCGCGTCATCCGCGTCATCTGCGTCTAAAAAATCAACAGAGGAAGAAAACAAGAAAAATCCGCGCAATCCGCGGAGTTCCCTTGAGCAAAGCGAAAAATCCGCGCCTAAAAAAATGTTTTCAGGTTCATACCGTCCTTGTCATGCTGAGCGAAGCCGAAGCATCTGTAAGCACAAAAAAAGAGGCGTCACACAAGAGGCGGATGTGGTGCCTCTTTTTCTTTTCTATTAAAATTCCCTATGTCCTAAAACACAGGCTTCACCAATTCCACCCGAAGCAATTGGAATAAGACTCGTATAATGTTAAAAAAAACATTTTTTAATATTTTTATTGCGTTATTTGCGAATTATTGCGCAAACAATTGAAACAGAGCAATGCAAAATTTCAATAAACAGAAAAATAATCGCAAATATGTTTTGTTATCCGTAAGTTTATTTATACCTTTGTGGCGTTGGATAACAAACTAATTTTTCTAAGATATGAAATCACTTAACTACCGACTGTACAACGAGATTGCAAAGGGATTGGATTATACACGAGCCATAGCCTTCAGCATATTGGTCAAGCAACACGACCTTGTTTCATCAACCGTCAAAGGGTGTACGGTAAACAAACTGCATGAAATGACGGGACTCCATCCCAACACCATCAAAAAACATCTGCTGAAACTGGCTGAAATGGGCCTGATTGATGAACTCCCGAACAGAAGCATCGTCTTCAAAAGCCTGTCAAACAAGCATGAAAACCGCAATATGCCACCACTGGATTTCGACCAGTTCAAGACGCTGACCGAAATCGAATATGCCATCTACACCGTAGCTATTATGGAACGGCTGAAACGAATGAAATATACCGAAGAAAAATGCAAAGCCCGCTTCAACCCCACGAAAGGCGATGATTTTGAAGCTGCACGCAAGTATTGCCGCAAACACAACATCACCAGACCTTTTCGAAACAACGGACTTTCATTTGACGGGATGGCTGAAGAACTGAAGATTTCAAGCACCACGGCAGAGGGAATCATCAAATTTGCCGTCAAGCATAACTTCCTCGAGAAGCACAACCGACAAATACAAGTACCAAACTGGGATGTGATGAAAAAAATACCGAATGAAGCAGCTTTCCTTGAAACAGTAGGTGCCCACTTCTGCACAAAGAACAATGTCTATAAGGTGCTTGCAAACGCATACACCATCATCGACCCCAAACTACATAAATACGAAGTGGATGCGACCGACAACAAAGTTGAACTTCCCAAATGGCAGACGGCAGAAAACCTACTCCATAAAATCCAATTGGAAAAACAAGACGCAAAGAAAAAGTCCGCGGAAAAAGGCACATCCAAGTCCGCGAAAGCGAAAAAAATGGAGAATCAACCTTGCGCGACCATCGAAAATTATGAAAATTTGGGTCAAAATATAAAAAATAAGGTTTTAGATGATGTTTTTACTTCTCAATCACTTGTTTCTCTACTGTCTGCTCCCTCCGGTCAAGAACAACATCATCCACATGGTAATATTAGTTCATAGAAAGTGAAGACAAGAGAGGAAGACAAGAAACAAGATTGAAGCAAATGCTAAGCAAATGCACGAGCAATACTACAAGAATACGCGACGTATAACAAACGTATAACACAGTTATAGCGTTGTTATCGCTTTGCGACAGAAAGAGAGGGGTGAACTTTGGTTCATACCCCTTGGCATCATTCTGCCAACCCCTTGGTATTTTCATCACACCCCCTCTTTTCTATTTTGTCAGTGCTTCCAATTTTTCCTGTAAAAACCTTTTGCCGTTCCAAAAATGTTTTTTACCTTTGTCGTGCCGTTAGGTGCCAAGTGCATCTTTCGGAGACATATAGGAATGCGTTCGTATGTTCTAAGTTGACAAATCACCACACCGTTAACTTGAATTTTAGAATATGAAAGGAGCGCGATTCCCTTTGGTCGTCGTATCTTAACCGATATAACGCCAAGGGTGAGTTGCATTCATATCTTTAATTCAAGGTTTGTGGTGAACCCGTCAGCAAAGATATATCAGAGTGGCTCACCTTTTTTGTATGTCTTAATCCCATGAAAACAGTTTTGTGCCAAAAGGGCCATAATCGGCACATAGAAGAATTGCTGTATATGAATACACAAACATTCGGTTATAATATGTTGAATGACACTAATAAAGTGCAATCATTCATTGAATCTGTTGGTTTCCGCATGTGTTCCAAACGTACTGAACCCGCACGTGAAGCACGTTTTTCCTCATATGACGATGCCGGATTCTCGAAACGTTCAAAAGATTTCTTGAAGAGTAGAAATATTTCATCCCTTTGGACACATCAGTTCAATGCCATTGTTGAAGCCAAAAAGGGGAACAATGTTTGTGTTACCACTTCGACAAGTTCGGGCAAAACGGAGATATTTCAAGTCTCAGCCATTGAAGTGTTGGAAAAGAACCCGAAAGCTAAGGTTTTGGCAGTGTATCCCATGAAAGCACTGAATAGGCAACAGGTCGAACGTTGGGAAAAAACGGGTTATAGTGTCGGTAAGATTGATGGTGACAATACTGGCAATGACGAACGAAAAGCTATTTTGGACAATAATCAAATTGTCGTTATGACACCTGATGTCATACATGCTTTCTTATTGGGACGTTTGAATGATTCAAATATAGGAAGTTGCATAAGGAATTTTATAAAGAACATATCCCTTGTTATCATAGATGAACTTCATCTGTACAAAGGTGTTTTTGGCACAAATTCGGCTTATTTGTTCCGAAGATTGAACAATGTCCATCGTCTGTTGCGCAAAAACGATCAATTCCCCCAATATATTGCTGCATCAGCAACCTTGCCCAATGCTGCGGAACATTCTTTTAATATAACAGGAGTAAACGGTTTCGTTGAAATAGGAATAGAACAAGATGCATCACCCGCAGCAGAAAAGACCTTCTTTTATGTAGATGTACCTGATGCGCCAAAGAACAGTGGTTCGGATTTGGTTCTTTCACTCGTCAATGCTTTTGCAAAAGTGGAGAATGCCAAAAGCATCACATTTGTCGAAAGCCGTCAGCGAACTGGCGAAATGGCCATACAAAGCAATCCTGAATCAGGCATATTCCCCTACCGTGCAGGATATGAAAAAGACACAATAGATAAAATAACCGAAAGTCTTCATAAGGGCAACTTCAAGGGAGTTGTAAGTACAAGTGCGTTGGAAATAGGCATAGACATTGATGGCTTGAACATTGCTATCATTGCAGATATGCCACACGACAAGAACAGCTACCAACAGCGTATCGGCCGTGTGGGACGATTTGGGTGTAACAAGAGTTATGTCATTATTGTACGCACTGGCTCATTCGCCTCTCAATTGCTATTTGAAAAGTTCGACTATGACATTGACAAAGTTTTGCCCGACTATGAACCCGCCTTATATTTGGAGGACGAAAGTGTGCAGAACATCCATGCTTTTTGCCATGTTGGAGACCATGACAACTGCGAATATAGCCAATGGAAAGGAAATGTAACCCAAAATAGGAAGTTTGAGTATACAGACTGTTTCCCCGCATCTTTTGCCAAACTCTGCCAAGAGGTGTTGTCCGGACAAACTACACGCAGTTATGATGATATTACTTCCGAAAGCCCACACCATGATTATCCATTACGGTTTTTTGGAAAACAATATGACATCGTTGCAGCACCAAACGAGAAGAACACAATACCCCGTGAGCGAATAAACCGAGAAATGGTTGCAACAGAAGGATATGTAGGAGCCGTCAGAAATACCATGATTGGGAAGGTGGCCATGAAGGAACGTATTGTGAAAGTAGATAATATCAAAGGTGAAATTTGGGCAAAAAAGGAATATAACCATTTCTTGACGACACAAGCAAACCACAGAAAGATATTGATACCCAACTTCAAGAAAGAATATAGGAATGGAACGGTTTATTATGATAGCACCAAGGTTTACAATATGAGGGTAAGGGAGTTTCATAATATTTTTGGGTTTTATGAAAAGAAAAATGGCGAGAAGTTTTACCATCAATATGAACACGTTTTTCAGATGCCCGAATTTGTAACGACAGGAACCATCATTTTTCATCCATCATTCAATAAGTCGGGAGTGAAGATTAACGATATTGCAAAAATATTATTCGAAACATTCCTGCAAAGGAAAGCCTTTGACAGAAACGACATCGAACACATTGGTACCAAATTGTTCAACAGTAATGAAGAACTAAAAATGAATGACAGGTTTGTTGCACTCTATGACATCAAATCGTTGAACATAACAAGTCGAATCATAGATGACAGATTGATGAAGGACTTGTTCGGCTATCTGCATGACTACAAAGACATCATAGCACCTACTATATGCCCCAATGTAAACAATGAAACAATGAAAGCTATAGAAGACTTGTGTTTGAGCATCATTAAGAACAAAGCAGACATTGCTTATAAGGAGCTCGGCAATGAGTACTTCTATAAATGCGGCACGGAAGTGTGGTATTTGAAGGAAACAGATGGTGAGGATGAAGAGTATGAAAGAATCCACGCGATATATGTAGGAAATGGGAATTGCATCAACACCTGCGTCCTAATGCTCAATAACAGTTTCATTCCCAATGTGCCAATTGACAGGATTGAAGCGACAGAAAATACAGAATACGAACGAATTGATTAGTCTTCTATATGATAAAAATCAAAGAAATATCGGAAGGGAAATACACTCTGACACGTAAAGATAGGATGTTACCAGGGATATACCATAAAATAGAGAGGGTTGCAGAAAACAGCAATTTTTATTGTTTATGGTCAGACAAAAAACATTTCTGCCTGTATGATGCAAAATCCAATCGATATGCATTGAAAAGCAGTACACTCTCCGATGCACAAACTTTTTCGCGCATCGAATATTACTCCGAAGAATCGCAGTCGTTCGTTGCGTATCGGAGCGACATGAAGTATGCTCATATCATTTATGAAGACGGAACATTTGAGTCACAGACATTCAAGTATGTTGGAGCAGAAAAGAATGGACTAAGACCTGTTCAGGATTTTAAGAACAAATGGTATTACTATGACACCACGGAACGGAAACGCATAAAGAAAACCCGACACGGCATACAATTAGGAACAGAAGGGCGGCTGGGTGAAATGTTCTCTACGGGTGAATATGTTGTTTATTACACACCCAAGAAATTGCGTATATTCGCTTCCGTGAATGATACAACAATCAAGTCGCGAGACTACTTTGAATCAATAGAGGAAATAGAAGGCAGATTCTTTATCGGAAAGCTCTATGCAAAAAATGTATATACCATTATAAAAGATTACCATATAATAACGCCTATCGGATATTATACGAGTATGCCGCAATACATCAAGGAACACAACTTGTTTATTGCAATGAAAGGCAGTTCTTGGTGTGTGATATATCCCAATGGAAAAGAAATACAAAATTATCAATGGACGGATGATTGCTTTTTCTTTACCAAGAAGTATGTTTTTAATAAGAAAAAGGAATCTTCTTATTGGAAAATATTCAACAGAGAAAATGGACAGGAAGTCATTACAAGGTGGAAGAATATAAGACTGTATAATGAAGCGTTTTTTGTCGACACAGAGGCCGAAAGTATGAAAAGGATATCTGATGAAGACATAGAAAAAGAGACCAATGACTACATTAAATTGTTACAAGGGAACAAGCCGCAAACAATGCCTCATGCCACAAAGACTATTGCAATAAGTACGGAAGAAACAGCTAAAACATCTGCCACAAATCCAACTCCTACAATTGAAAATACTGTTCGCAAAAAGGGAACAAACGATATTGGGGAAACAATGGTTTGTGATAGCTTGCCCGAAAGAATAGACTATTATGTATTTGTAAGGCATTTCTCCTCCAAGAACCAGTTTTTAAGTTCAACCGTAAATTGTGAGAATATCAGGGGAGTTGCTTATATTGCATGGTTCATTCGTGAAGAAAATACGTTTTGTATTACGGAATCAAGAAGAACCAAAGTACACAAATTGTTATATGTCAGAAGAAATATATTAGAAATAAAATCGTTATGGAATTGTTCTGTACGTTTTTCTTTCTTATATCCTATAACATTAAATAATTTGCCCAACATTATAAAAGGTCAAACGGCAGAAGGACTTCTGTGTGATTTTGTAAAAAGAAAGCTAATCAAAACAGAAAATAAGAAGAAAGCTCCAACAACATTTATAACTATGAAGACTGATAGTACCTCGTCAAATGAAGACTTAAAGGATGCCATAATTTTGGTTGACGATGTTGAGTTTATTGATAGTAATCGTTTTTATTACCCTAACGCTTCAAGTAGTCAAATCATCAACCAACAAAATGTATGTTGGCTAATATGGAAAGATTATTCAATAATTCTGACCAAGGTAGAAGCGAATTGTACATATAGAATCGTTTTTAAGATAGAAAATGACAATCGCGCAAAAATGCTTATAAAGAATATGAATATGAGCAGGCTATTCAACAGATTTATATTCTGTAAAGAAGGAGTACTAACACGTGGAGGACTCATTGATTCTTTATATGAAATATTGTCAGAACAATCCCTATTAAAGAAAGGAGCAAGAATAACAAGAAACGTAAATATCACGAAACCTAAAACAGAAATAAAAGTCTCAGAAGCAACAAAAGAGACAACAGCTAAAGATAGTAAAAAAGAAGTCCATCCACCTCAAATTGTAAACCCTATGACCAAACTTCAAGAACTTTATGAAACCCGCGAAAAGCTACAGAGCTTAGGAATAGAACCCAATGCTGACCTCGAAAGACAATTGGCCGCTTTGGAAGAAGATTTCATTAGAACTGAAATAGTGCCAAAAATGGAAGAAACCGTTGAACCTGTGTTAAAACAAGTGAAACGGGAACTTGTATTTGTCCTTGAATATCATCCGGAAGAAGGGGTGCACGTACAGCTTTCACGGAAAAGAAATGAAGTGGTAAATGCTGTATTAGAAGAGAAAAGAACGGTTTCTCCCCAAACAATTGAACCAATATCAAATAGTTCATTACAAAAATTACGTGTTACATTTCCTGATGGAGAGGTAATTTACGAACGTTGGGTGATTGAAACATTAGGCAAAACCATTATCAAGTTGGGAATCCAAAAGGTGGCCAATGTCTGTGATTTTAACATGGGCTCTTCATTGTTACATCCAGCTGGCATTAGCCTTGTTTCAAAAGTGTACGATTCCAAATATGGAGTTTATCAACGGCCATTAGAAGGTGAATGGTTGCTGTTTTCAAACTCAAATACACTCACCAAAAAACGACAAATAGAGTATCTTGCCAAAGCCCTTGGAGTAAGATTGACGGTTGAGATTGTATGAATACAACATACTAAATTGAACAGTGAAATAACTATCAGACTTTATACCTATGACCAAACTGCAAGAACTCTACGAAACCCGCGAAAAGCTACAGAGCTTAGGGATAGAACCCAATGATGACCTCAAAAGACAATTGGCCGCTTTGGAAGAAGAGATTGTTAAAAGTGAAATAGTACCAAAAATGAAAGAAACCGTTGAACCTGTATTGAAACAAGTGAAACGGGAACTTGTATTCATTATTGAATATCATCCGGAAGAAGGGGTACACGTACAGCTTTCACGAAAAAGAAGTGTTGTTGATGAGTCACCTCAAAAGATAGGAAAAGTGAAAACCTGTACGTATGCCAAAGAAACGAATACACATAAAAGTGAATTAGAACCGCGTGGCCAAAGAATAAAAGAAGATATTTTCTTGCAAGACAAGAAGCTTGATTGGTCTTTACTGACAAATGGTGTGACATTAGTAAACCAATGTTATGATATAATTCTTAAGCAGTTAGGTTGGGACATAAAGGTCGGTGAAATAAAAGATGTAAAAATACATATTGGTAAAGAAAGCTTTGACGCACGATTCCATTTTCAAAATTATGACAATAGAGTGAATGATATCATGCAGATAAGGTATTCGCCCGGCCTCCCGATTGCGACCAAACTTCAGCACATATTCCATGACTTATATCAGAAGTTAGAGCGTGAACGTCTTAACAAGGAAAAAGGGTTGAAAACTGAAAAAATTGAAATCGACAGATATATCCATATTTATGCCACCACGACCCCTTATGTATTTCGGTTCGTTGTGGTATAAAAAACTGAAAAAGAGACAAATTCCCGCATTGTTTAACAACTAAAAATGAAAAAGAATTATGATGTTTGCTATTTGTGTAATGATTTGGTTACTTGGCGATGTGTTCGGCTACATGACTGGACATGGTGATTGAGAGAATGACAGTTTGTTTCTTCCCCCACCTCCCACTTCATCACCACTTTGAAGCAAAAAACGGAGTTTGGGGAAGTCTCTCTGTATATATACATCATCCCTTAGAAACAAAAAACAGGGTGGATTTTACCCCATTTTTCCCGTTTCAAGTTCTGTTTCCAGGTATTCGTAAATGTAGGCTGTACTTTGGGTGTAAAGTCCGTTATGCGTTTCGGTAAGTCGGGCATAAGTGTCGGAGGTATAGAGGGTGCGAAGGGCTTCATGCAT
Source organism: Bacteroidaceae bacterium (assembly GCA_017464815.1). Lineage (GTDB taxonomy): Bacteria > Bacteroidota > Bacteroidia > Bacteroidales > Bacteroidaceae > Phocaeicola_A. The sequence continues at coordinate 11,111 of JAFTYI010000027.1, forward strand.
ATCCATGTGACGCTCTTCCATCAAAAGCATGACAAGCTCTTTCGAGATGTTCTCTATCATCCAGTTCTGTTGTTCGCGGGTTATCGTCATAATAGTGGTTTCAACGAGAGTTTCATGCCAATGCTCCTCCTTTCCGATGGCAATAGGCAGTGAGGTCTTCGATGACATCCTCAAACGAAAAGGTGTGTTCCACGTTGTAGAAACGATCAATGAAGTCGATACCTTGGTATCGTTCCAGGTAGCGATAGGCTTGCATGGTTGTCAATGAGTGTGCCGCAGCAAAGTCACCGACAATGGCAATGATGTATTCTATCTTGTTTTTTGTATGCTCGCTCATATCTTTTTTGTTTCAAACAATCGAACGCTGCAAATTTACGCTTTGTTTTTGAGTTTTCCAATATTTTGTCCGCTTTCCTTTCACTTGTCCTTTGTTTTTCTTCACAAAAGAGGACTTTGCATGATGGCGACTTACGCCTACCATCCAACTTCCCCCACCTCCCACCTTCACCACTTTGAAGTGAAAACGGAAAGTGTGGGGAAGTCTCTCTGTATATACATCATCCCTTAGAAACAAAAAACAGGGCGTTTCTTTGAATTCCTTCATTTGGCGCGTTTTTGTTCCTTATATATACTCTCCTAAAAACAAAAAAGTACCGTTGTCGCTTTGCTGTCGCATTTGCGATTGAAAGAGAGTTGTGTATGTTTCTTTAACCTCTTGTTGCTCGGAAAATGTTGTTTGCCTACACGGCTACCATGTCCTCTCCTTCTTTCATGACACCGATAATGTTTGTACCGAGTGCTACGGAGATTTTGGATAGTGTGGCCAACGTAAGGTTATGCGTACCAGAAAGCCAACGGCTGACCTCCGTTTCACTCTTCCCCATCAAACGGGCAAAGTCCTTTTGTGTCATTCCTCTTGATTCAAGAATATCGTAAATGCGGTTAGCTATGCCGACGGACAGTTCCATCTGCTTTTTCATCTCGGATGAGATTGTTCCGCGAATTTCGTTCATGATGGCATTCGTTTTCATAAGGCTGTCTTCTGTCTTTAATCGTTACTCTTCTATTGTAAAAGATAATTCACCCAAAAGTCGGGTGCCTGTGACAACAATTTCCTTGCAACGTTCCCGTTGTTTGATTTGAATGTCTATTTTTTGCAAAGTCTGCACACATCTGTGCAGATTCTCGTCCTCTTGGTATGTGGCTGTAGCTTTCAGCCCTCCATTCCCCAATATGAGTACTTTGGATTGGATATTCAACAAATAGAGTCTCAGAAAAGTTGTTTCAAGGTGTGAAGGCAGAGCCATTACCCTATCCCGTTTTGTTCCTTCATAACGGAAATGCCGGTCGGCCGCACCGTCACGTTTTATAATGTCGAGACGATAAACCAACTGGCGTACATCATTCGGATGTGTATCCTTGTATTCAAGAAGAAACTTTTCAAACTCGGAATAGTTTTCCCCTTCAAAATGTGGTGAATAAAGGCTTACTTTTTCTCCGTCTTCCAACAACTCAATAAACAAATTTCTTTCCATAATCTGTTCCTTGTATAGATTATATTCGCGCAAATATACACATATAAGTTTATTCTTCTTGCCTATAAGCTGTTAGAACTTTCATTATTTATATATATTTAACACTTTAAGCCACACTGTAGGACGTCTTTTTGTGCTTACAACCAAAAACGCCGTGTTTCTTTGGAAAAGCGGAGGAAAGGGTGTATCTTTGCGGCATTGAACGGAAAAATAAAAGAAAGCAGTCAGTGTATGGAAACAGTATCATTGAATGGTGGAAGGATGAGCAGCAATATCTATTGGAATATGATGAAGGGACTTAGCAGCGACATTAAGTTGGAACTGATAAGCAGACTCTCCGCGTCGTTGGTGACATCCAACGAGGCGAAAGTAGAGACAAACGTACCATGGACCATTCAGTTGGCCGGACGTTGGCATGACAGCCGAAGCACTGAAGACATCCTCAGTGACATTCGCGAGAGCAGGACTTCTAACCGTGAGATAGAGCTATGACACGCGTTTCCGTTCCTTCATTTGGCGCGTTTCCGTTCCTTCATTTGGCGGAGTTCAAAAAGGCTTTAGCCAAATGTTGCAGCCGAAGCGGGAAGGGTTCACCTTGTCAGCTAATTCGGGGAAAAATCTGCTTACATGAAACAAATGCCGCAATTCGTGCTGATTATCTAAAAAAGAATGATTACCTTTGCTGCAACTAATTACCATTAATAACTTATTGAGGGGGAAGCAATATCCTGCCTCAAAAAAATCTGATTGTCATTGAAAGATGAAAACAAAAAAGATGAAAACAACTGCGTTGGCCGTAGCCGTGGCTATGGCAACGGCCGTGTCGGCTTTGGCACAGACAGGTAGTGAATCCACTTTCAAAAAGTGGGCATTGACACCGCCTATGGGATAGAACTCGTGGAACTGCTTCGGACCTACCGTTGTGGAGGATGAGGTGAAACAGAACGCCGACTACATGGCTACGAAACTGGCGGCTTATGGTTGGGAGTATGTGGTAGTGGACATCCGCTGGTTTGTGGAGAACGACAAAGCGGGCGGATATAACCAAACAAATCCCATCTACGTGTATGACGAATATGGCCGATATACTCCGGCATTGAACCGTTTTCCTTCGGCGGCAAATGGTGTGGGCTTCAAGGCTTTGGCAGACTATGTTCACAGCAAGGGACTGAAGTTTGGCATACACCTGATGCGCGGACTGCCCAAGGTGGCTGCTGAGAAGAAACTGCCTGTCAAAGGCACCAACGGCATCACGTGTGACATGATTTGCAACAACGACTCGGCCTGCACTTGGCTGCGCGACAACTACAAGGTGGATTGCACCAAGCCGGGTGCACAGGAATACTACAACTCGTGTTTCGACCTCTATGCACAGTGGGGAGTGGACTTTGTGAAAATTGATGACTTGGCACGTCCTTATCACACGGGCGAGATTGAGATGATACGCGAAGCCATCAACCAATGCGGACGGCCTATCGTGCTTAGCATCTCACCGGGTGAAACCCCGTTGAGTGAGGTGGAACATGTGAAGGAGCATGCTAACATGTGGCGCACGGTGGATGACTTTTGGGACAATTGGAGCCAATTGAACTACCAGTTCCAGGTGTGTGCAAAATGGGCGCCTCACATTGAACCGGGTACTTGGCCCGATGCTGACATGCTGCCACTGGGAAAAATCAGCATTCGTGGCGAGCGTGGCAGTGAACGTTGGACTCAGTTCACACGCGACGAACAATATACGATGATGAACCTCTGGACCATCTTCAAAAGTCCGTTGATGTTTGGCGGACATATGCCCGAAAACGATGCTGCCACTGATTCGTTGCTGACCAACCGCGAGGTGCTCTACATGCATCACTACTCGATGAACAACCGCGAGGTGAGCAACCAGGACAACAAGGTGATGTGGAGTGCTGATGACCCTGCCAATGGCGACAAGTTTGTGGCTCTCTTCAACTTGGGTGGCTCGGAATATGTCAACCCCAAGAATGTGTTGTGGCGCAGCGGAACTATTTCGTATCTGACCACAGGCTATGCCACTAACGTGGAGGTGGAGATACCTGAAGGAAGCAGCGAACTGGCTTTGGTGGCTACGGATGGTGGTGACGGATACGACTGTGACCATGCTGACTGGATAAACCCCATCGTCACACTGAAGGATGGTTCGACCATTGACTTGACCGACCGCAAATACTTGCGCGGAACGTGTGGATGGGGAAGCATCGCTGTTGACAAGAACATCAATGGCGGCACACTCTCCATCAACGGCACGCAATACAGCAACGGATTTGCCACTCATGCCAACTCCATCCTGCTCTTCAGTCTGCCCGAAGGTGCTGTGAAGTTCACTGCCTTTGCAGGCATTGACAACACGGGTAGCGACCAAGGAAGCAAGTCGTCGGTTGAATTCATGGTGTTCAACGAAGACCCAACCTTGCGCACCGAAACCACTGACCAATGGAGCGGCGGAAACGTGACTATCAAGATTGACCCCACCAAACAGGCGGGTTACAGCGGATTCATAGGACGCGAAGCTGGCATACAGCAAAGCACCGTAGAGGCTGACATCACTGGTGCCAAGAAACTCTATCTGGTGGTGACAAATGGTGGTGACAACTTGAGCTATGACCATGCCGACTGGGCTAACCCCGTACTTGTTGACAAGAATGGTAACGAAACTTCGCTGACCGAGATTGCTTGGGATGCCAACCCCGTGAACGGATGGAACGCACCCCAACTGAACAAGAATAACGACGGAAACACCATGACCATAGGCGGAACGGCTTACGAGAAGGGATTCGGAGTGAACGCACCATCCATGCTTACCTTCACCCTGCCTGAAGGACACGAATACGTGGCTTTCAAGTCGGTTGTAGGACATGACGACGACGTGTTGAACGCTCCATCAGGCGCAACCATGGAATTCCGCATCTTTACCCAAGACCCCACTCCCGACAGTGAAGCTGCCGTTGCACTCGACTTGACAAAATTGGGCTTTACAGCCGAACAAGAATGCCGCATCACCGAAATGTGGAAGGGCATTGACATGGGTACGTTCAAAGGTAGTGACTTTGCTCCCACCCTGCGTTCACATGCCAGCGGACTTTACCGTGTGACTCCACTGGGTCGGACCGAAGGAGCTTCAGTAAGCTTGTCTTGCACTGAACAGGATGCAGCGAACAAAGAATTGCAAATCAATGTCTCTGACGCCTCAACCGAAGGCGGTTACGTGCAACTGCTCTGCAACGGCAAAGTGCTGAGTGTGCAGGCATTGAAGGCCGACGGAAGTGCCACTTATGACTACAGCGACCTTTATGCCGGAAGCTACACCTTTCAAGCCCTTTATAGCGGAACCACCACAACGGCCAGTGCCACGTCCGAGGAACTTACCATCACCGTAGAAGGTGAAGCCGAAGACCTTAGCGGACTGCAATCGCGACTGAACCTGTTGGTGGAAGAGGCAAAGACCGTTGACCCTGTTACCGTAGCAGGCGTACTGCGTACCCCATTGGCCAAAGCTATTGAAGAGGCACAACCCGTTGAAGGAAAGGACAAAGCGGCTTTGGAGACTGCCATCACCAACTTGCAAGAGGCACTGGATGCAGCCCGACTGAGCATCAGCAGCATGAACGCCTTGCAAAGTGCCATCGACGAAGCCACCTCATTCATAAACATGCTGGCCGACAACGAAGGAAAGACTGCATTGGAAGCTGGCATCAACAAGGCTACCCAAGTGCATACGGCCGAAGCCTCAACCTTGGACGACATCAAGCAAGCAGCAACCGAACTGCTTACCCTCGTATCAACCACAAAGAAAACGGCACAACCCATTGAGGGAGCATGCATCGAGATGACGGAGTTTCTCGTAAACCCCAGCTTCGAGAACAAGACAACAGGATGGTCGGTTGCCAAGCAAGTGAGCGGATGGGAATCGTTTGACACATGGAGCGACCGCCCTGCAGTGGATGGCACCTTCTTTGTCAGCCTCTGTTATCAGGATATTACCAGCATAGACATGTATCAGAACATAAGCGGCCTGCAAGCCGGAACCTACACCATAAAGGCCAGCTTGCGCAACACGGACGGTGCTGACTTCCTGACCGACCAACGCATCTATGCCGAAGCAGGAAACAACCTCTATGAATCGGACAAACTGACTACCGTGAGTGGCGACAACAACAACGATTGGACAACATTCACACTGAGCGACGTGACATTGGAAGAGGGAGAAACCCTTCGCCTTGGTGCCCGCTCAACGGGTACAGGCTCCAGCACAAAAGGATGGTTTCAAGCCGATGACTTCCGCCTCTATTATTGGGGAAAGAAGGTTGTGGATGGCATAGAGAATGCAACTGCTGATGAAGCATCCCACCCCAACGTAACCGCCACAGACGGCGGCATACTGGTTCAAATTGCACAAGCCGAAGAGATTGCCGTATATGGACTTGACGGCGCACTGGTAAAGAAAACCCGCTTGACAGCAGGCACACACTTCATGCCTCTCTCCACAGGAAAATACATCGTGGGCGGACAAGTGGTGATTGTGAAATAAGAGTGCACCCACCCTACCACTTATACCACAAAACAGAAGGGACGCATCAGCCAAAACGGCCAATGCGTCCCTATTTTTTTAGTAGTGTCCGCTAAAAACTTTTACGGTTATGCAGGCTTCACGGTTCATGCAGCCTCTGTCATCTTGAGCGAAGCCGACTATGTTCAACACATGACAGAGACCGTCAGTAAAAAAAAACAAAAAAGGAACCCTCATGATTAAGGATTCCTTTACTTTGCGGTGCGTACGGGACTCGAACCCGTGACCCCATGCGTGACAGGCATGTATTCTAACCAACTGAACTAACGCACCTCATTATGAAAACTAATAAAAGAGGCGGTGCGTACGGGACTCGAACCCGTGACCCCATGCGTGACAGGCATGTATTCTAACCAACTGAACTAACGCACCAGTTTATCTCTTTTTCAATCTGTAGTCACCACACTGGCAACTGCATCTCTCTCGATTGCGGGTGCAAAGGTACTGCTTTTTTTCAATATGACAAACTTTTCGGCATCTTTTTTATAAGGAAAATACGAGGTTATTCCTAACCGTTTGATTCTTAGCTTACTTTTTTCTTCAAAAAAATAGAGGTGCAGAGTTGCGGCATTACGGATAAAAGCGTACCTTTGTGGCCTGCAAACCTTTTATTGGGAAATATGGATGTAGCTTGTAGTACCGACAGCAATTACCTGAAGTATGCCATCACGATGCTGCTTTCCCTCTTTGACCACCATCAAGGAGAGGAGGTGCGTATCCACTTGTTGGCCGATGGGTTGACGGATGACGAAGTTGACAAGGTGCGTTGCGTGGTTGAAGGGCATGGAGCCAAACTGATGGTCTATGCCGTTGATGGTGATTACTTGGGCACGTTGGTACAGGGGTGTTACGGATACATCACTCCCACGACTTATGCACGATTGTTCCTGCCTGACTTGTTGCCGCAAGAGGTCAAGCGGGTTATCTATCTCGACTGTGATTTGCTGGTGCTTGACTCGCTACTACCCTTGTGGGAATATCCATTGAAGGAGACACATGAGGTGGGTGCCGTGGAGGACAGTTGTTGTGCCAACCCGACTTACTACAGCCGCTTGCATCTTTCGCCCGAAGAGCATCGTTACTTCAATGCCGGAGTGTTGCTCATCAACCTTGAAGCTTGGCGAAAGGGGGACTTTGTGAAACGGGCTTTGGAACTGCTGCATAGCAACTCGTTGCCGCTCGACTATGCCGACCAAGATGTGTTGAACGTGCTTTGCGTGGGACGAACCACTTACCTACCCTTCCGCTACAACTTACAGGAGGCTATGCTGCGTCGCTATGTTCCCGAAATCAGTGATGAATCGCGAAGGTTGATTGTCGAGAGTCTGCCTTGCCCGGCCATCATTCATTTCACCTACTTGCTGAAACCGTGGAACTACGTGTCGTTCCACCCCTATCGCCGTCATTTCTACCATTACTTTGACCAGACTGATTGGAAGGGTGAACGTCCCTCTCCTACCTTCAAACAACGATTGTGGCGTCTCATGTGGCGCATAGGTGCTGCCATTGGCAAGGTGAACACTTACTGGCCACTTCCTGAGCATTTACGGATGTAGGAAGGAATAGAGAATAGAAGAAGAAAAGAGAATAGAAGAAAAAAAGAGAAGAAGAAAAAAAGAAGAAGCCTTACGACGTATCGCAAGGCTTCTCTGCTTTTTGGGGGTGACTAGTGGGATTCGAACCCACGACATTCAGAACCACAATCTGACGCTCTAACCGACTGAACTATAGTCACCATGTACAAGGCTTTTCTCTAAAAGCGCTGCAAAGGTACGGCTAATTCCTGAAACATGCAAACTTTAGAGAGAGTTTTTACTTAAAAAAATACTCTTCAATTCCTATGTTGTTCTTTTTGAAGAGATTGCGTGCACTCTGCAAAAACCGGTCGAGACGGCTTTGTTCGGCATCGTTGAGGGTTGAAGGCGGATTGGCTGCGGGGTAAAGCAGGTAATTGCCTGCCCCTTCTCGCAACGTAGGACGCGAAGTCCACACCAGGCTATAGGAGCAATCGGCCAAAGCGGTGATGTGACCAATGCGCTTCAATTCGAGCTTTACCATAGCACCGCCATCGGTGTTGGGAGCCGACATGTTGGAAATGTAGTTTCCCAAAGAATAGACTACGAGATGACGGGCTGCGGTATATTCATCGGGACGAACTTCCATTGGTTGGAGCACATGGGGATGACCACCTATCACATGGTCAACACCGTTGGCTATGAGCCAATCGGCCATCTGACGTTCCTGATGCTCGGGAAGCAGGCGATACTCTACGCCCCAATGCATGCAGGCGATGATGACATCAGCTTTTAATTCGCGGGCTTTGGCTACGTCCTTCAATATCTGTTCTTTGTCGATGTAGTTGACCACGTTGGGTTCCTTCACTTGAATGCCGTTGGTTGCATAGGTGTAGCTGAGAAGGGCTATACGGAATCCATTCTTCCGGATGATAAGCGGATAGAGGCTTTCGCGCGCGTTCTTATCTATATAAGTACCAGCGTATGGAATTTGGAGAGAATCAAGCATGTGGATGGTGCGCTCAAGTCCACGTTTTCCACGGTCGAGACAATGGTTGTTAGCGGTGAGCAGGACATCAAAGCCAGCCTCCTTGATGGCTTGAGCATAAGCATCGGGAGCACTGAACTGGGGATAACCACGATAAGGACGGCCGGCAAGGGTAACTTCGAGGTTAGCTATGGCCACATCGGCCCGACTGACTTCGTCTTTGACATATTGAAAGCAGGGTGTGTAGTCATACGTTCCATCCGATTGGCGGGCAGCATCAATCTGTCCTTGATGTTGCATCAAGTCGCCGGCAAAAAGCAAGGTGATGCGCCCAAACTCTTGAGCAGAAAGAGCAATAGGGAAGAAAAAGAAAAGGGATAGAAAAAAGAAGACCCTCCCCTTTACCCCTCCCTCTATGGAGGGGAGTAGATACATTTTGTCATAAACAAAAGAGATAAAGACTTTATACATAAAAGACACTTTATACATTCTACTTCCCTCCCATAAAGGAGGAGTAAGGGAGAGGGGGCCGTTGTTTTACTTATATATCTCCTTTTTGCCTGCAAGAAGCGTGTTCTTCATGAGCGAACAAATGGTCATAGGACCTACGCCACCAGGCACAGGAGTGATGTAGCTGCACTTCTCGGCCACTTCATCAAAGAGCACGTCACCAGTGAGTTTGAAGCCACTCTTGCGTGTTGCATCAGGCACACGGGTTGTGCCTACGTCGATGATGACAGCTCCCTCCTTCACCATGTCGGCCTTCACGAAATTGGGTTGACCAAGGGCTGCAATGATAATGTCTGCTTCGCGACACTCCTTAACAAGGTCTTTGCTACGGCTATGACACACGGTGACGGTGGCGTCGCCCGGATAAGCCTTCTGCATCATCAGGCTTGCCATAGGCTTACCCACGATGTTGCTGCGTCCGAGGACTACACACTTCTTTCCCTGTGTCTCGATGTTGTAGCGTTTCAGCAATTCAAGGATTCCGTTCGGTGTGGCTGAAATGTAGCAGGGAAGACCTATGCTCATGCGGCCCACGTTGATGGGATGGAAACCGTCGACATCCTTGCGATAGTCAATGGTTTCGATAACCTTCTGTTCGCTGATGTGCTTGGGCAGGGGAAGTTGCACGATGAAACCGTCTACGTCGGCATCCTCGTTCAGTTCGCGCACCTTGGCAAGCAGTTCGTCCTCGGTGACATCGGCCTCATAGCGGATAAGGCTCGACTTGAATCCACACACTTCGCATGCCTTCACTTTGGCTGCTACATACGTTTCACTTCCTCCATCGTGACCTACCAGGATGGCAGCCAAGTGAGGACGCTTGCCACCCTTGGCCACAATGTCGGCCACTTCGGCAGCTATCTCTTGCTTCACCTGTTCGGCGATAGCTTTTCCGTCAATCAGTTGCATAATTCTATGGTTATCGGACCTCATCCCAACCTTCTCCAAGGGGAAGGAGCAGAATGATTAGCAAAGCTATCTACTTCCCTCACTTGGGAGGGGTAAGGGGGAGGGTCCTTTTTTTTATTTATTTTCCAAACATGAATTTCTCTACCGTGGGTTGCATGTTTGCTCCACGCAAGTTGGTGCGGTCGAGGATTGTACCATCGGGACCAATGAGCATGATGCAAGGAATACCCTGTACGCCATAGAGTTTGGTTGCCGTTTCGTTGGAGTCGATAATCTGGGGCCAAGTAATCTTTTCGGTTTCCATGGCAGGTGCCAAGTTCTCCAGCTTGTCCCACACGTAGATGCCAAGCACGGTCAAGCCCTTGTTCTTATAGAGGTTATAGACGTTGGCCAAGTTGGGTATCTCGCGTTTGCAGGGGCCACACCAGCTTGCCCACATGTCAACGAGCACATAGTTGCCCTTGCCTACGTAATCAGAGAGAGAGACGGGATTACCATTGATGTCGGTTCCTTTGATGTCAACATAAGGCTGGCCGACGGCGGTTGCTTTCTGAGTTTCAAGCGTGCTCTTTGTTTTTGACACACGTTGAGTAGCAAGCAAGCAGGGGCCAAAGCTGTTCATCAGCTCCAATTGCTCATCGGCATTCATGACGCTCATGAACTGGGTGAGGACATAACCCACCACATCATTCTTGTGACCTTCGTAAGCATTCAGGACTTCTTGTTTGAAACGAGGTTTCCACTCGTTTTCATAGATGGCATTCCACTCTTCACGGCCACCTTCAAAGGCCTCGTATGCCTTGTAATAGTCGGAATTCACACTATCTATCAAGGCTACGACGCGGGTAAGTTCATCGTTCAAAGGAGAACCCGATGAATTGCCATCGTCAGCAATGACAATGTTGCCATTTTCCAATGCGAATACGACCTTGATTTTCTTGCCATCGAAGGAAACACCTGCTACGATAGCCGAGTCAGCCTTCCCTTCAAAAGTAAACGAAGCGCCATCAACGACTGTGCTATCCACTACCACGTTTTTGTCGACATCCATAATGTAAATGGTCTGTCCGTTCATGGTTGAATCGGGCAATGCAGCCGTCACCGTGTAACTTGCCGGGGCTGAAGAACAAGCGACAAACATGGCCATCATGCCAAGTGCGCTCAATGTGAACAAATTCTTTTTCATAATCTTTGAGAGTTTATTGGATTTTTATTGATTATCTTCTGAAACCACCCATACCGGGCATACCGGGCATTTTAGGCATTTTGCCCATCATCTTGCTCATGTTGCTGCCGGTAATCATCTTCATCATCTTGCGCGTCTGGTCAAACTGCTTGATGAGGCGGTTCACCTCCTGGAGGTCCGTACCACTACCCTTGGCAATGCGGTTACGACGGCTTCCGTTCAGGATTTCGGGGTTGGTGCGTTCCTTCGGAGTCATCGAGTAGATGATGGCTTCGATGCTCTTGAATGCATCGTCGTCGATGTCGATGTCCTTGATGGCTTTGCCCACACCGGGAATCATGGCTGCAAGGTCCTTGATGTTACCCATCTTCTTGATTTGCTGGATTTGTCCGAGGAAGTCGTTGAAGTCAAACTGGTTCTTCTGAATCTTCTTCTGAAGGCGCTTGGCCTCCTCTTCATCAAACTGCTCCTGGGCACGTTCAACAAGCGAAACGATGTCACCCATACCCAAAATGCGGTCGGCCATACGCGAAGGATGAAACTGGTCGATGGCTTCCATCTTCTCGCCCGTACCGACAAACTTGATGGGCTTGTTCACCACCGTGCGGATGCTGAGAGCCGCACCACCACGAGTGTCACCATCGAGCTTGGTGAGGACAACGCCATCAAAGTCGAGCCGTTCGTTGAATTCCTTAGCAGTGTTCACGGCATCCTGACCCGTCATGGAGTCAACCACGAAAAGGGTCTCTGAAGGATTGATGGCCTCCTTGATAGCGGCAATCTCCTGCATCATCTGCTCATCAATTGCCAATCGGCCGGCGGTGTCGACGATAACCACGTCGTATCCCTTCGCCTTGGCCTCGCGGATGGCATTTTGGGCAATCTCCACCGGATTCTTGTTCTCCAGCTCCATATACACGGGCACACCAATCTGCTCGCCAAGCACACGCAACTGCTCGATAGCGGCCGGACGATAGACGTCGCACGCGGTCAACAGGGGGCGACGGTTCTTCTTCGTCTTCAGCATCAAGGCCAACTTGCCCGAGAAGGTAGTCTTACCCGAACCTTGAAGACCCGACATCAGGATGACGGCCGGTTGACCCGTCTGTCCCTTCACATTGATTTCGGCCGTTTCACCACCCATCAACAGGGCCAGTTCATCGTGCACAATCTTCACCATCAACTGGCTGGGTTTCACGGCGGTGAGCACATTCTGACCCAAGGCTTTCTGCTTCACCGTGTCGGTAAAGGTCTTGGCCACCTTATAGTTGACGTCGGCATCAAGCAATGCCTTGCGCACATCCTTCAAAGTTTCTGATACGTTGACTTCGGTGATTTTACCTTCACCCTTCAGGATTTTGAACGAGCGTTCGAGCCGTTCGCTAAGATTTTCAAACAACATACTTGTGTCCTATCTAAAATAATCTGTTTATAAAATACTGCTTCATCGGCGGGCATCCCCACCTTATTATATATTTGAAGGTGCAAAAGTACAAAAAATCGTTGGAATAATCGACAGATTTCAAAAGAATAATGCGACGACCTCCATGAAAAGCCATAAAAGAAACGCACACGTGCCTTGTCCCCTCATCATTCACCCGTTCATGCCCATTGCACCACTGGGTCCCGTTCATCCCAAAGCTAAGCTTCGTTCATCCCAGGGCCAAGCTTCATTCATCCTTGGGATAAGCTTCGTTCACTCTAGGAATGTATCCCATTCATTCTAGGACTGTATCACGTTCATTCTAGGATTGTATCCCGTTCATTGCACGACTGAATGAAGCGCCAAACACACAGGGTTGCACGAAAATCCGTCAGAATAAGATTGTCTCCTCAAAAAAAACTCCTCGTATCTTTGTCCAGATAAAAAATCTGTTGTACATTTGCACCACCAAACGGAAAGGAAAGATGCCGGAGTGGTCGATCGGGCCGCACTCGAAATGCGGTGAACGGGCAACTGTTCCCAGGGTTCGAATCCCTGTCTTTCCGCTATTTCATTCTTGATAGGCACGGATTGCACGGATTACACGGATTCATTTTTTGCCATGTACATCAGCGGAATCGGTGCCTAACGTTTTTTATTTGCAAAAGCATGGAGAAGAAGAAGATTCTGTTCATTTGCCTTGGAAACATCTGCCGCTCGTGCACGGCTGAGGAGATAATGCGCCAGCTGGTGATTCGCGAAGGACGCGAAAGGGAGTTTGTGCTCGACTCGGCAGGCATACTGAGCTACCATCAGGGAGAACTGCCCGATAGCCGCATGAGGATGCATGCCGCCCGAAGAGGCTACAACCTGACACACCGCTCGCGACCGGTCACGACGGAGGATTTCTATGAATTCGACCTGATTGTAGCCATGGACGAACGCAACGTGGATGACTTGCGCGAACGTGCTCCTGGCTTGGAGGAAGAGAAGAAAATTGTGCGCATGACCGACTACCTGCAAAACCGTGTGGCCGACCATGTCCCCGACCCCTACTATGGCGGAGCTTCGGGCTTTGAAAATGTGCTTGACATTCTGGAAGATGCCTGCGAAGGGTTACTGAAGAGCCTTTAACTCCCTGTAAAGTCTTTGTACGGGCAATCCCATCACGTTGAAGTAGGAGCCTTCGATGCGCTCGACACCGATGAAGCCTATCCACTCCTGCACACCGTATGAACCTGCCTTATCCATAGGTCGGTAGTGGCTTACGTAATACTTTATCTCTTCCTCAGTAAGTGTTGCAAATGTCACTTGCGACACGGAAGCAAAACTTTTCTTAAAAGCAGTAGTGGCAAGGGTTACACCCGTAATCACTTGATGCGTATGCCCTGAAAGGTTGCGCAACATTTGACAGGCTTCCTCCTCATCAGCAGGTTTACCAAGTACCTGTCCGTCGAGCCACACGATGGTGTCGGCCGTAATCAGCAACTCATTGTCTTTCAAAGCATCCAAATAAGCAGAAGCCTTTTTGGATGAAATATACACGGGGATTTCCTCGCCCTGCAATGTTTCGGGATAGGATTCATCAATACCCGGCAAAGTGCGCACTTCGTAATCGAGGCCCAATCCGCTCAGCAACTCTCTCCGACGAGGCGAATTGCTGGCAAGGATGATATGATAATCAAGTTTCAGCATAAATAAAAAAAATTAAGGAGAGTGAGGGTCTTGGTTTTTACCAACCAAAGGCTTCGCGCCCATCCATCCACTTGCCTTGTGCCTTCAGCACCTGTTCGATGACGTCGCGTCCACATCCGTTTCCACCCTTGCGATGGGAGATGTAGAGCGAGATGTCCTTTATCTCAGGAGCGGCATCGGCCGGACAGACGGGACATCCACAAAGGCGCATCACCTCGTAGTCGGGAATGTCGTCGCCCATGTACATCACCTCCTCGGGACGAAGGTTGTACTTCTCCATCAGTTGGTCATACTCCTTCACCTTGATGGAGCATCCGAGAAAGACATCTTTCAAGCCAAGGCCTTCGTAGCGCACTCGGATGGCTTCGGTCTTTCCACCCGTTATAACGGCCACAATCAACCCCTTCTTTACCGCCAGTTGCAAGGCATAGCCATCCTTGATGTTAGCCGTGCGCATGGGGTCGCCATTGGAAGCAAGGGTTATCGTCTCGGCACTCAACACACCATCCACGTCGAAAATGATGGCACGTATCTTGGTCAGGTCATAGTTTATCATAAATTCGCGTACTCTCCTATCTGCATTTATTTCCGTTTGTCTTCTCATTAATCTCCGCATTGATTACCCGGCTCGTCAGTTCATACAATTGCTGATAGAGCGAATGCCCGTCGAGCATGGCCAAATGCTTGTCAATCACATTCCGGTCGTAGCGCACGGCAGGCCCCGTCTGTGCCTCAACAGGATGCAACACGTGTACCTTACGCGCCGTTTCGTCAATCAATGGAAGCATGACTTCAAAGGAAAGCCCATGCTCCTCCAACAAGCGGGCCGAAGCGTTGTACATCGCATTGGTAAAGTTGCAGGCAAAGACGGCCGACAGGTGCAAATAACGGCGTTGCTCGGAGTCGGCCTCATACACCCGATGGCTCACCGAAGAGGCTATATCGCGAAGGATATCCATCTCCATCTTACCCGAAGCCTCAAGGAAGAAGGGAATCTCCGTGAAATCCACCTCACGCGCCTTGCTGAACGTCTGCATGGGATAAAGCACACCATAGTGCCGCAACCCATAGCCGGGCCAAATGCTCATGGGCACACTTCCAGCCGTGTGTACCCACAAAGCCTGACTACGCCCGTCGAGCAGAGTGGGAAGCACCTCGTCCAGTGCCGAATCCTTCAACGCCACAATGTAGAGTTGGGCATCGGTCACCACCTCCTCAAGATGGCTCACTCCCCTACTCCCTAACCTTACGGCAAGGGCATCGGCCGACTCTTGCGTGCGGCTATAGACCTGGCACACCGTGTGTCCGGCCTTCACGAGAGCACCTCCTAAATTGGTGGCAAGGTTTCCGGCTCCGACTAATGCTATTCTCATGCTCTGTACTTATTGATATGCACCTTTTCCCATTGCAAGTTCTCTTCATCAAAGGGCTTGCGCTCTTGCCCCTTATGACCTACGGCAATGATGGAGAGCACTTGCAATTGCAGGGGGATGTCCAACAGTTCGTGCACCACTTCATTGGCCGAAATGCCATCGGCCGTATAGCGTTCGCGCACTTGAACCCAGCAGCTTCCCAACCCCAAGTCTTCGGCTTGAAGCTGAATCATAAGCGAGGCAACAGAGGCATCCTCAATCCACACGTCGCTCACCATCGGGTCGGCCATCACAACGATTGCCAACGGTGCACCAGCAATCAATCCGGCACCAGCCTCCTTGCATTGCGACAGGCGCTGAAGCATCTCCTTGTCATCCACCACCACAAATTGCCATCCGTTCGAGCGCTTGCTCGAGGGCGACATCAAGGCTGCACGCAAAAGGAGTTCAACCTGTTCCTTAGTCAACTCTTCATCGGTAAACTTGCGCGTACTACGGCGCAATCGTATCAATTCACTGAAATTTTCCATACGATGTTTCTATAACTTATTTCTTCTTCGTAAAACTCCCAGACGCGAGAGTTTTTTCTTCCGCGTCTGGGAAAAATATTTTTCAGGTAGGGAAAAAATCCACCTTATTCATCAATACTCACCAACTCATACTTTTTCGAGCCAAGGCCTATCTTTTCGGCATGGTCGATAGTGTGTGTGCCATGGCGTTTCTTGATACGCTCGAGCAAAGGACCATTGTCGTTGCCCTCTTCAGGTTTCACCTGAGTCACAAGGTCGATGCAAGCCTGGTCGAGAGCCACAGGATCAACCGACGCCAAAATGCCGATATCCTTCAAGAGCGGTGCGGCAGGATAAGCGTTGCAATCACAATCGATGGACATGTTGTTCATCACATTGATGTAAAGGATGCGCTCGCCATTTCCAAAGTAATAATGAACGGATTGTGCAGCCGCAGCCATCGATTCAAGAAATCCCATCTGATTGCCGATGTGTCCCCACATTTCGTTCACATTATCAGTCACTCCAGCCGAGTGGATATAAGCCTTGCCGGACGCCGAAGCTACACCGATTGACTGGTTCTTCAACACACCGCCAAAGCCTCCCATCTCGTGTCCCTTGAAATGGGCGAGGTTAATCATGAAGTCGTAATTCTGAAGGTTGGCACCCACGATGTTATGCTTGATGTGAGTCGTATCCTTCACCGGGATAATCAAGTCGCCGGCCGAATCCATAATATCCACGTTGGCAATGTCGAAGAAGCCATGTTCACGGGCAGCCTCAAGGTGAGCATCCGTTGTGTTACGACGTCCTCCGTATGCGGCATTACACTCCACAATCGTGCCGTTCACCTTCTGCACCAAGTCCTTGATGAGCTCGGGCTTCAGATAGTTACGTTTGTGGTCGGGAGCATGTTGAACCTCCGGCTTCTTGTCGCTCGCCTTCTTGCCTACGGCGGCAAGAGCCTTCTCCATCTCTTCGGCCGACATCTGTGCCTGTCCCTTCTTACGACCAGGTTCACCAGTACTTATCTTCACGGCCACACGCCCCGTTGCCGGACGACCAAGCGCCTCGTACACCTTCACCAACCCCTCGGGCGAAATATCAGTAGTCATGTACACTTTAGGAGTCTCCAACTCATCCTTGCCATTAGAGTACCCACACAAAATTCCAATCACAAAAGCAACACAACCCAGTGCTGCAACAATAAATTTTCTCTTATTCATAGTTTCCATACTTTATCTTCTGTCTTTGAGCGGCAAAGATAGGGAAAAGTAATGAGAAACCCCACCTCTTCGTAACTTTTATTCATTTTTTCATCCCACAAACATACGTTTCGCCGATTTTCTCCGTTCTAATGGAGTTATAATTAAAGAAAAATAGAGAGAGGTATGACCAATCTGCGTGCAACGCTTGCACTTATTCTATTCTATATATGCACCCTCGGAAGTTGGGCACAAGTGGCGGATGATGGCGGACAAAGAACGGCCGTCATCTACGGCACCATCACCGATGATGAGCACCAACCCATTGAGATTGCCAACGTGAAGGTGGAGGGACAGATGGCCGGCACGGTGAGCGACCTGGAGGGAAATTACTCGGTGACGGTGCAAAGCGAGGATAGCGTGGTGCTGACCTTCTCGATGATTGGATACCAGACACGCAAGCGCACACTGAAAAAGCCCCAAGGAAAAGTGCGACTGAACGTGGTGCTTCCCGCCTCGGACTATGCGCTCGAGGGGGTGACTATCAAGGAGATGCGCCGACAGACGGGACAGAACGTTTTCATCCAAAGCGAGCAGGCCAAGCTGATGCCTACGGCCACGGGCAATGCAGTGGAAGAGCTGATTGCCACCCAAGCCGGCGTGAGCAGCCACAACGAACTGAGCTCGCAATACAACGTGCGCGGTGGCAGCTTCGACGAGAACAGCGTCTATGTCAACGGTGTCGAGATATACCGCCCCCTGCTTGTCCGCTCAGGACAACAGGAGGGACTCAGCTTCATCAACCCCGATATGGTGGAGAGCATCAACTTCTCCTCCGGCGGATTCGAAGCAAAGTACGGCGACAAGATGTCCTCCGTGCTCGACATCCAATACAAGCGTCCCAAGAAGTTCGAGGCCACGGCACAAGCAAGTCTGTTAGGCGCAGGAGCCTACGTGGGATTCTCTACCAAGACGTTCAGCATGATGAACAGCATCCGCTACAAGACAAACAAGGCACTCGTAGGCACCATGGACACCGAAGCAGAGTATGACCCCAGTTTCACCGATTACCAGACGGCCATCAGCTGGACACCAAACAAGCGGTGGGAGGTGGGATTTATCGGAAACTTTTCACAAAACAAATACCACTTCATTCCCCAAAACCGCGAGACAAAATTTGGCACAATGAACGACGTACGCTCCTTCAAGGTCTACTTCGACGGACAGGAGCGCGACCTCTTCCGCACCTGGTTCGGAGCCTTGAGCGCAACGCGCCACATCAATCCCCGAAACAGCATCAGTCTGCAAGCCTCGGCCTTCCACACTAAGGAAGAGGTGACCTTTGACATACAGGGCGAATACTGGCTGGATGCCGAAACGGAGAACGAAAGTCTGGGCGTCGGCACCTACATGGAGCATGCCCGCAACTACCTGAGCGGAAACATGCAGACATACGCCCTGAAAGGCAAACACGACCTGCTGAGCGGCCATCGCCTGACATGGGGAACGGAGCTTCGCAAGGAGGCGTTCAAAGAGCGTTCACGCGAATGGGAGATGCGCGACTCAGCCGGCTACTCTCTTCCCCATCAAAACGACAAGTTAGAACTCATCTACAGCCTCAACCATCCGGAGCAGGAAATCAGCAGTACCCGCATCTCTGCCTACCTGCAGGACACCTACCGCATGACCTCTTCCCTTGGCCTGTGGACTCTCAACGCCGGCCTCCGTGCCGCCTGGTGGAGTTGGAATAAAGAGCTGATTGTCAATCCACGAGCCAGCCTCGGCCTCGTCCCCGCCTTCAACGACGACTTCACCTTCCGTTTCGCCACTGGGCTCTATTATCAAGCACCTTTTTATAAGGAATTCCGCGACACCACCACCGTCGACGGAGTGACCACCGTGACGTTGAACAAGGACATCAAGTCGCAGCGCTCCATCCACTTTGTCCTCGCTGGCGACTACAAGTTCCGCATGCTCGACCGCAACTTCAAGTTCACCGCCGAGGTATATTACAAACTGCTCTCCAACCTCGTCCCCTACAACGTCGACAACGTGCGCATCAGCTACTACGGCGAAAACCTCTCCCGCGGATACGCCACCGGTATCGACCTCAAACTCTTCGGCGAGTTTGTCCCTGGCACCGATTCGTGGATTACCTGCTCCATCATGCAGACCGAAGAGAAAATCCACGGCCAGTGGCTACCCCGCCCCACTGACCAACGACTGAACCTCTCGCTCTTCTTCACCGACTATTTTCCCAATACCGACCGTTGGAAGATGAGCCTGCGTGCCAACTATGCCGACGGACTCCCCTTCGGACCACCACATAGCGGACGCGAGTCGCACATCTTTCGCGCACCGGCCTACAAGCGGGTCGACATAGGTATGTCCTACCGCCTTCTCAACAACGAAGAGCGTGACCACCGCACCGGCCTCGCCCAACACTTCCGCAACATTTGGTTGGGCGTGGATGCACTCAACCTCTTCGATTTCAAGAACATCAACTCCTACTACTGGATTACCGACGTCAACGGCCACCAGTCAGCCATCCCCAACTACCTGACGGGACGCCAGTTTAACCTTCGCGTGCTGTGTGAGTTCTGATATGGTGACTTACCTAAAGTAGAAAAGCCACGAAGTATAACTCTTCGCAGCTTATTCTAACATTACGATTGGCAAACTGAGTACTAATTTACCCGTTTCCCTTTGCTATTAATGATTATCCCCTGAGGATGACACAAATACAAGTCTTTTGCCACAGCCTCAATCCATTCATAATCTGGCGGCGTAATGCGTCTACCACTTTTGTCCATCAAACCATAATAATCAGCATTGCCACACCTAACCATATACATCTGACAATCAGCCACGGCATGTATCATGCATTCATCAAAGCCATCATTCGATTCGTATGGACGCAACTCCATTGTCGGATAGCTCATAATCGATATTTCATCAATCACAAAATTAACAAGCACATTTCCGTCATAATCAAACCGCTTGGCCGTATGATTCTTGTAACAAACTTCTACGACATCTTCCGTCACAGCAATCTTTACCTTATCCGTAGCAAACAGAGTATCTAGCTCTGCCGAGAACAAACCGAAAGAATCCCCCTTCCGAACCTTCCACAAACCGTAGCAATTCCAAATCCAGTCATACTCAGGAAGAATCGCCCAATTACCTTGCCGATCAATCAGTCCCACTTTTTCATCAGATGAATTTTTCACCTCACAATACCCATTCTTAAAAGCATATATTGGCTCTTCGCCCACCACTTCAAAATCCCTATCTATCACCACCTGTCCCGAATGGTCAATAAACAGCAATTCCCCATCCTTCTCCACCGCTGCAATCCTTTCCAAATTTATTTTCTCTACACTCACGCAAGCATATCCCAATCCTTCTATGCGGATAGCTACGACTGGTTTGTTCTCTTCTATTTGGCTCAACTCCCCTTCAAGGCCCTTCATGGGTCCCCTAACGATACGGACCTTATCACCAATCTTCAGATTATTCACAATCGACACTTTTGCATCTGCATTATCCAAAAGAAATTTGAGCCTTTCAATCTGTTCATCAGGAATAGGCGTCGCCAACTCTTTTACCCCAGGATAGGTAACAAACTTATGAATAAAAGAGTGTCTACGAAAATCGTCCTCTTCAGTTTTAGCAAGCCGCACAAATACAATCATTGGAATTACAACCCTCTCGATATTCTTTCTTCGGTCGCTCCATTGATGTACCTCCTTCTGGACTGGAACATAATTTTTAATTCCGAGTTTATCTAATTTGGCTGCTACCTTTTTCTCACAATTCATCTGAACAATGGCTGCCAACCAACGTTTTGGACACGCTTCGCGGTCGCTTGTCCCATTGACAAACGATTTTTCAAGACTAGAATCAACTTCCATGCAATTGTTTTCCATGTCCATTTCTCTCTCACTCAAATGGGTACCCTGTCCCAATTTACGCGAATGATGCTCCAAAATTATTATTTTTAATTTAATACACCAAACATTTTTTAAGGAATTAATGGAAACATGTTATAAAACATAAAAATAGACACAAACACCCTGTGAAGGGAGCATCCAGATGCACCCTTCACAGTATCTACGTGTGTATCAATGGATTAGCGAAGATCGGTGTGAAGGGTGCGAAGATTAGCCTTCACCGTATTTTGCTATGCGTCAGTGGATTGGAAGGGGTGTGAAGGCTGTGAAGGATGTTTTTAGAATAAGGATTAGAACTGTTAATTCGGTTTGGGGAAGTGTAAAGACTTCCAGTAGGAAGTCTAAAAGAAGTGTCTACCAATATCGTTAATGAAACAGAAAACGTCTACTGAAATCAGGAAAAGACACAGGAAAAGACACAAGGTTGTCGCATTCTCTTCAACCATACAACTTCAATGGGAAAGTATCTTAGGATAAATCAGCAAGTATCTTAGGATAAATCGGCAAGTATCTTAGGATACTTTGCCTTTTATCGTAAGATACGAACGATGAGTGCGAAAGATTTAAATCTTCAGCGCTCATCGTCCGTATCTTACGACGCGATTGAATATACGACGTGAGACATAACACTATAGAGGATTCTCATGCATACTATAGAGCTTCACGGCGTAAACTATATAGTATCACGGCATCACTTCACCACCAGCGTGCCGCCCGTGCGGTTGTCGGTGCCTTTGACCACGAGGGGGGTGGCATCGGTGCTTGCCACGGTGAGGGTGATGGTGCCATCGGTCTGAGTGAAATCACGGTCGGCACGGATGCCTACGCAGTCGGTGCCGTCGGCGGCATAGGTCTTGCCGCTGATGTTCATGTCTACGGTTGTACCACGGAAATGGAGGAAACCGCCGTTGAGGACGGTGTCGGTGGTCTTGCTGCACCGCTTGGCACGGATGCCTTTGCATCCGTCGGCTTTGACATCCATCCGGATATGTCCGCCATCGAAATAGGCGGTGTGATTGGTGCGGATGCCTTCGCTGAGCGGACTGTTGACGGTGATGTTGACGTCACCATCGGTCATGTAGATGATGCTGTCGCACTTCAAGCCGGTGCCATCGGTGGCCGATACGTTGAGGTTGAGCACACCGCCCTTGATAATCATGCAACCGTAGTCGTCGGCATCAATGCAGTCGCTGCCGGCATTGTTCACGGTGATGATGCCGCCGTTTATCTGGAAGTGGCTGTTGTCGTCGTTCTGTTTTCCCTTGCCGCAATGGATGCCGTCGCTGACGGCTCCCAAGATGTTCACCACGCCGGTGGATTTCTTGAATTGCAGATACTCCTTGGCACAGATGGCATGCTTGGTGTTGCCGGTGACGTTGAGCGTGCCGCCACCCTCGAACTCGGGATGTCCCTCGGTGTAGAATGCGCCTTTGTGAGTGCCATTCTTTCCGTCGGCCAGGGTGTTGACCGTGCCCTCCTTGAGGATGACTCCGATGCGTTTGCCACACTCTACGTCGATGGCCGGCCCATTGGGATTGGTCAGGGTGAGGCCTGCCAACTCCACAGTGAGTTTGTAGTCACCATTGATGATGAGCGAACCATTGTCAGAAGTTCCTGAAACGGAGTAGAGATACTCCTCGGAGAGGGTGGTCGAGGTCAGTGTGACCACGGCTCCATTGATGCTGTAGGTCACTCCCTTGACATTGGCCGTCATGCTGACTGTGGCAGAGGTGCCATTGAACAGGATGTCAATGCGCGGAAACAGCGGTTCGGCAAAGGTGATGGAGTCGATGTCTTCCAACTCGTATGTCCTGTGGTTGCCTATGCTCACTTCAAGACCGTCGGCAGAGAAGCGGATGTCGTCCGTAGAAGCGACTTCGTAGACATCGTAATCGAAACCTTCGCACACATAAATCTGCTGCTGTGCCTGAGCCATTGTGGCAAACAGGGCAAGCGAGAGGATAGAAAGTATCAGTTTTTTCATACAGCCGTCACTTTTTAATCACCTTAAACGTCAATCCATCAACATTCACCACATACAATCCGCTGCGAAGTCCGCCAAGGTCAACGGATGAACCGACAAGCTGCCCCTGCATCACCATTGCTCCGGTGGCGTTGTAAACACGCACGAGGGCGTCCTGTGGTGCATCAAGCTGCAACACCTCGCCCACCCACTTGTAAGAGGGAAGGCTGACATCCGCCGGATTGATGCCGGCAGCCACGGTGGGCGTGCAGATGTACATCCGGTCGACCGTAGCAATAGGGATATAGGCCGTGGTGCCATCCTTCTTGGTCAGCACCACCTGACCGTTCTGAAATGTCATTTTCTGCAACGTGGGCACACTCCATGAGAGGGTTTCGCCCGCAGCAGGTTGCACGTACAGGTGGTTGTCTTCGGCCTTCGCCACCATTTGTGTGATGGCCAGTGCCATGGAAAGTAACAGTATCTTTTTCATCGTCATTTGCTCTGGTTAGAACTTTATTTTATACCCCATTCCCAGCATGTGACCATTGGGTTCGTCATCGTCGTCCTCGGTCTGGAAGCGGTAATAAAGGGTGAACTTATGCTTCTTGTTGATGGTGTAGTCGGCTCCCACGGTGTATTTCCATTTGTTGGCCGTGTAGTTGAGTCCACACCCGTAGTCAACGGCTGCAAAGGGGTTGAGGGGAATGCCCTTGACATTATACTCGACAGTAAACTTCGAACGGAGGACGAAGCGGTCCTTCGCGTCGACGGACTTCAAGTCGTTTTTCACCTTGTAGTGGCTTCCCTCGACGTCGTCGTCCTCATCATAGCGATACTCCAACTGATTGATTGAATCCTCGCTGCAATAGTGGTTGTACTGCACTGTTTCCTTCAGTTGGAACGACCAACGCTTTGAGGGGGAATACTCGGCAGAGAGGCCCAACGAAGTGCGGTGGCGATTGCGCCAATAGCGTTCGTTGACGTTGTATTCGTCGATGCTGATTGTCCCCAGATTCGGATCATTCCAATCAACCGCTTCCACCGTTCCTTTGTACTTCGTCTCCTCCATCTTCTGATTCCACATATACTCGTAGCCGGCGCTCACTTTCATGTCGAACTTCTTCGTATTGAAGAACTTGTAGGAGAGCTCGCCTCCGAGGACGTAGCGCTCGATGCGCTGCGAATTATCCTGCGTGCGCAAGTTGCCTTCAACGCTCAATTCCAACTCGGGCAGCAGTTCCTTCTCTGCACCCAGTGAGATGTCGAGACCAAAGTCGTCGTCCACATCAAAACTTTGTGCCACAGCCACCGCAGAGGTACACACGACGGCCAGTGCCAACATGGTTATTTTCTTTATCATACGCATTCCTTATATTATCTACCCGGTTTCGGGAAGTTGAACAAGCCGTTGACAGAGTTCCCTCGGTCGCCCTCGTAGAAGACCTTCACCATGGCGATGTCCTTCAAAAAGTCCACAGCTCCCACCTCGAAGCGGATGATGGGGAATCCCAAGCGCTTCTCCAAGTCGGCCTTCATTTCGTCGTAATGGTCGGGCGTAATCAGCTCTATGCGGTCATACTTGACCAATTTCTCTGACACATGCTTGATCCAGGGGATGTCCTCAAACAACCAGATGAAGCAGATGAAGAGACAGTTAGTGAGAATCAGCTCGGCATAGGTCAGCGTGACGGCCAAGGCATTGATGACCGACACGGCAATGAGGATGAACAGGTAGGTCATCTCACGCACGGGCATCTGCTCCGTCCGGTAACGGATAATGCCGAAGATGGCAAAAAGTCCCAAGGCGAAGCCGACCTTAATCTTCACACTTCCCAGCAGGAATATCATGAAGAAGATGCTCAAGCTGATGAGGGCAAAGGTGAAGTAATAGTCGCGACGCTGGCTCTTGGGATAATAGAGCTTGTGAATGATGAATCCACAGAAAATCAAGTTGATAGCAAGGTGCAGCAACAACTGTCCCATGCTGGCGGCATCAACCATCGGAGTGTCAAAGAGTTCAAGTTCTTCCATAGGAATTATTTAATTATGAATTATTAATTATCTGTTTATGAGTTTTTGAATGGTACATCGTAATCGACGCGACACATTTTGTTAATCATCCGCAGGCGGGGCTTGAAGCGGTTTTGTTTCAATCCGCCATCGGTCAGGGCCATACCCATGCAATATTTGCTGAATCCCGAGGGCTGTATGCGCAACTGGCGAAGCAGCTCCAGGATGGGCGAAAAGGTCTGTCCGTCGCGCTTCAGTTCGATGATGACAAGGCCTTCCAGGCAACACACCTGATTGGTGGTGAAGTTGTGGAAGCGCAGATTGGTGTCAATCGTCAGCCGCTCGGTCATGTTGCGGTTGACCAAGGTGATACGCGTAAATCGGTTCTCAATGCGGTTCATCAGCCGGTCAGGAGCATAATGCAGGTGCGAAGCGATGAAGTCGGTGTGTCCGTCCTTCTCGCCCACGGCACACTCCACCCGCTTCTTGGCGGTGCGTCCCTTGTTGTTCTTGTTCTTCACCTCCAGGAAAGAGACTCCCGAATGCTCGTAGGCACGGATGCGGATCTTCTGCCGCGTCTTTCGCCCACGCAGATGCTCCAGATACATGTCGTACCGGTCGGTGTCGTAATAAAGTGTGTAGTAGGGCATGTTGCGCCGTCCGTCAATCTCCTGCACCCAATATTGCTCACGCGCCATCTCCAACAGGCGGACGAGCTTGGGCAACGTTGTCACATACTTCGTGTCAATGCGATTCATCAGACGCACTGCCTTCATCTGTTCCAACGAAACGGGTGTATAAGACTGCAATATTTTTTCCATGGTAGGCAAAAAAGTTTTTTCAGGTTACAAAGAAAAAGAAAAAAGATTAAATAGAAAAATTTATTCCGTAAATATTACGTCTTTCTCTACTAAATAGACAAATATTCAAAGAAATGAGACATTTCCCTACCCTATCCCCACACTTTCATCTGGCAATGGCGGCAATCAAACTCCAAACGGAAACGGCGACCGTCGGCGGAAACAATATAATAAGGTTCGCGGAAAGGCGACGTCTTCCGATGGTGCAGGGGGCACCACCCCATGCTGTAACGGAGGCAGTGGCGACAGGTCATCACCACCTGTTCGCCCTCGGGCTTGCGGGCTTCAAAGGCCGGTTGGATGTCCGTCACCCCATGGGCGCGGTAAAAGGCTTCGGCTTCGCGATTCATCACATTACCCATATAAGTCAAGCGGTGTGTGGGGAAAGGATGATTCTCCTTCCCTACCCTTACGGGCAGACGGCGGTGATTGATGCGGCGGGCACTGAGGAGCAACTCCACCACCCGACGGCGCCACTCGGCCACCACCGATGAGGGGATAAACCAATTGTCCGTCCATTCAATCTTCAAATCAACCAATTCAAACGGGGTATTTCCTAATTTGCCAAGTTGCGTGCGCAGGTTTTCGGTTTGCGATGTGCGGGCCGTCTCCTTTTTATACTCTACAGCCATGCTCACGGCAATATCGTCCTCATCCGTCAGCGTCAGCGAGAAGCCGAAGGGAGTTTCGCCCAACAGCGCCTCCACACGGATGCGGCGCTCGGCCGACTTGCGCGAAAGCTGTTGTTCAAACTTCTGGTCGAAATTGCGGAAAATCTTCGTGCGGGGCATCAGTCGCGGCGGCATCTCCTGCGGAAAGAGGCGGTTGCCATCCACCCGATTGACGCGGAAACCCTGCAGACGCCCCACGTTGTCGATGTAACAAAGGCCATCGCCATTGTTGAAGGGCTTGATGCCCGCCACGGTGAAACTGTTTCCTCGCACCTCCTTCACGGTGCCCATTGCCTCGCCCAACGACTTGGGGGTGTCGAACGAAAAGATGTCCGGCGTGCGTCCCTCCAAGAAGTAGTGGGTAAATCCGCGATTGAAACTCTTGTCCGGCTGAGGAGTGAACTCCAAAGCCACCCGTCCCGACGAAGCCCGGCGATACTCCTTCCGACGCTTGATAACCGCATCGAGTTGCCTGCGATAATAGGCCACCACATTCTTCACATAGGTCACATCCTTCAGCCGCCCCTCAATCTTCAGCGACGAGGCTCCGGCGTCCAGCAACTGCTCCAGGCGGTCACTCTGATTCAGGTCTTTCAGCGAAAGCAGGTGTTTGTCGCGCGCTATCACCCGCCCTTCGGCATCCTCCATCGTGAAGGCCAGCCGACAGAACTGGGCACACTCACCACGATTGGCACTGCGCCCATAGCAGGCTTCGGAGACATAGCACTGTCCGCTATAGCTCACGCAAAGGGCACCGTGGACAAACACTTCCAGCGGTGTCTGCGGCACAGCTTGATGAATCTTAGAAATTTCTTCGAGCGACAATTCGCGGGCAAGCACCACCTGGGTGAATCCCGCCTCGGAGAGGAACTGTACCTTCTCCACCGAACGGTTGTCCATCTGCGTACTGGCATGCAGGGCGATGGGCGGCAAGTTCATGCGGGCGATGGCCATGTCCTGCACGATGAGGGCATCCACCCCTGCGTCGTAGAGTTGCCATATCATCCGCTCCGTCTCGTCCAGTTCATCATTGCGCAAGATGGTGTTCACCGTCACATAGACACGTGCGCCAAACAGGTGGGCATAGTCGGCCAGTGTCCGTATATCATTCACCGAGTTTCCTGCCGACGCACGCGCACCGAATCGCGGCGCACCAATATAGACAGCATCAGCACCGTGGTCGATGGCCGCGATGCCACACTCCAAGTTCTTGGCCGGAGCAAGCAGTTCGATAGGACGTTGGTGAAGCATATCTTTTCAATAAGGAGTTAAAGGAGTTAGAGGGGTTAGAGGAGTTAGAGGAGCTACCAGCCCTGCAGGCTTAGGAGTTAAAGCCAATAGTCCGTACTTTGAAACTGCACATTTGGCTTAGCAGGCCAAAGCCTGCGATAACTCCTTTAACTCCTAACGAAGTGATAACTCCTTTAACTCCTTATTAAATCCCATTATTTAATCTCATTAATATCAAACGGAGTCTCCTGATACACATAGTAGTTCAACCAATTCTGGAAGAACAGATTGGCATGGGCACGCCAGCGCACCAAGGGACCCTTCGCGGGGTCATTGTCGCGGTAGTAGTTCACAGGCATTTCGATGGGCAGCCCCTTATCGAGGTCGCGACGGTACTCCGTGTCGAGCGTCAGAGGCGAATACTCCGAATGGCCGGTGACGAAGATTTCCCTTCCGCCACGTGCCATCACCATGTACACGCCCGACTCGTCCGACTCCGAAATCAAGTCCAACTCCTTCACCTTCAGGATATCCTCGCGATGCACCTCGGTGTGGCGGCTATGCGGCACGTAGAACACATCGTCGAACCCACGGAAGATGGGCAACAGAGGATTGTTCGTGTGGTGGGCAAAGATGCCGAACATCTTCTTGTCCAGCTTATACTTGGGCACACCGTAGTGGTAGTAAAGCCCCGCCTGCGCCGCCCAACATATATATAAGGTGGAGGTCACATGCGTGCGTGCCCAGCGGAAGATGTCCGAGATTTCGTCCCAATAGGCCACCTCCTCAAAGTCCATGTGCTCCACGGGCGCACCAGTGATAATCATGCCGTCGAACTTCTCGTCGCGCATCAGTTCAAAGTCGCGATAAAACGCCTTCATGTGCTCCACGGGCGTATTCTTCGACGTGTGGCTCTTCACCTTCATGAACGAGATTTCCAGCTGCAACGGTGTGTTCGACAGCAGGCGGATGAGGTCCGTCTCCGTCGTAATCTTCAGCGGCATCAGGTTCAGCACCACGATGCGCAACGGACGGATGTCCTGCTGCGTGGCACGCGAGTTGTCAATCACAAAGATATTTTCCTGCTTCAGCAGTTCAATCGCTGGCAGTTTATCAGGCAAATTCAGTGGCATGTGTTTTCTCCTTTTTAGTAAACCGTGGGAATTTATAGAACCCACCTTTATTCAGTTGGCGAAGGTAGTACAAACTTAGCGGAATACAAAATAAAAACGGAATTATTTTAGGGAAACACACCTTTTCGAGCAACTAACAACATTACCTGTCGGTGTGATTTGAGATGATTCGCACAACAAACGGTATTTTTTTGAGGTCATTTCGACAAAAAAAGGCTTTTTTACTTTGTTTGTTAAATGGTAATTTATAATTTTGTCCCGTTTTGTAAGATCTCACTTAACAAACCACCCAAAATAACAAACCAATATGGCCATATCAAGAAATGTACTACGACAAGTCATGCTCGACAATCAGAAAGACATTGAGCAATATGAAATCTTCTATAGGGATTTTGATTTGGATTCTTTCCCCCTACAGGTCTTTGTCGGTGTACGCCGATCGGGTAAATCATATCTCCTTTTCCAAAAAATCCACAAAATGCTCAATGAAGGACATGATTGGTCGGATATGCTATACATTGATTTTGAAGATACACGCCTTGATGGTTTCACGGCAGAAGACTTCAATCTTATTCTTGAATGCCACCAAGAGATATACGGCAAACGGCCCATGTTGTTCCTTGACGAAATACAGAATATAGAGGGTTGGCAGAAGTTTGCCCGCAACCTTGCTGATAAAAAGTACAGTGTATTCATCACAGGCAGCAATGCTAAAATGCTTTCCCGCGAAATCATGTCAGATTTGGGAGGAAGGTATCTTCCTGTCGAGGTTTATCCTCTGAGTTTCAAGGAATACCTCTCCTATACCCAAGTGCCATTCGATGAATTGTCGTTAACAGCCACGGAATCAAAGGCTCTGTTTATGAACGCTTATCAGAAGTATATGCTTTGGGGTGGATTACCAGAATCAGTCAATCTGTCTGTCAGAAGGGCTTACCTGTCAAGTGTGTATCAGAAGATATATCTTGGCGACATTGTACAACGTAACGGAATATCCAATCCCAAATTGCTCCAATTGCTGATAAAAAAGATGGCAGAGAGCGTAATGCAACCCATTTCTTACACCCGTCTGTCAAAAATACTGTCCAGCGTTGCCGGGCGAATCAGCGTCCCCACCGTATCAAACTATGTAGGACATGCCGAGGACGCCTGGCTGGTGTTGCGTTTGAGAAATATCGCATCCGCCTTTACTGAAAAAGAGAGTGTCTGCAAATACTATTTCATCGACAACGGTCTATTGACCCTTCAATTGCTGAATGCCGATACTATCCTTTTGGAAAATATTGTTGCACTGTCACTGTTCCGTAAATACGGACACGATTTGGACAATGAACGCGTATATTTCTATAATGCCAATGTTGAGATTGACTTCTATGTGCCGGAAGAGGAACTTGCCATACAGGCTACCTATTCCATTACTGACGAACAAACTAAAATTCGTGAAGTCGGTGCACTTACAAAATTACCCAATGTCTATCCGTGTCGTCGGCGCATGATAATTACTTATGACGAAGAAGGCATTATAACAGATGCACATGGAAGTATTGAAATCATTCCATGTTGGAAGTGGTTGTTGAGCTGCATATAACCAAATCCGTAGTCAAAAAAAACAACCATTTCGAATATCAAAGGAAAACGGGCAACCTTTGCACTTAGGATGCATCGGTTGCCCGCCGTCTCATGCTTATGAAGACTTATTTATATCCATTTACTTTACGAGAACCTTTCTTCCCTGTATCAGATAGATGCCCTTCTGCAAACCTTCAAGCGAGGTGGCAGCCTGCTTCACCTGTCGGCCGGTGAGGTCGTAAATGTCGGCTGGCCATTGAGTCATGTCTGCCTCGACATCTTCAATGCCATCGGCCTTGCACACAACCCGGCAAGTCGCGGTCACTCCACTGCCATCGTTGGCTGTGGCTGTAATGATGGCTACTCCACCCTTCACAGCTGTCACCATTCCATTGGCATCCACCGTTATGGAACTTTCGTTCGATGACGACCAAGTGACACTGCGGTTCTCTGCATTGTAGGGCACTGCATAAGCTGTCAGTTCCAATGTGTTACCCACTTCAAGAATAGCAGACTTTTCATTGAGAATAATGGATGTCACCAGAATCGGTTTCAACGTGTAATCGGTTCCCAAGTAGTAGAGTTCAAAGTTGTCGAAGATGGTCCAATCCTGATGAGATGCAACCTCTTTCTTCACACCCAAGCGCAAGGTACCGTCGGTCACCTTCACCACCAATTCGTTGTGATACAGCCCTTCGCTGAAGAATGCCGATGCACCATCCATACCTTGCGGTACGTAGCCGATAGAGGTTGTCGTATAGTTTCCTTCCGGTGCTTCACCGCTCTTGGCATCAGCCACGATAGACTTCAGCGGAGTGGCAGCATCGTTACCATACAGGTAAGCATTCAACTCCGGCGTACCGGCAGCATACTGCTCGGCTGCAACAGAGGCATCATTTCCATCACTGCCTATGCGGTAATATCCCTGTGCGCTCAATCTGTAATAGCCGTTAGGCAAGTTTGTCACTTCCTGATATACATCAAAGGGAGCTTCATTCCATTTTTCGGCATTCTTGTTTGAATCCCATCCACCGATAGCAGGTCCACCTTGCCAACCACCGATATTGGGGTCATTACGGCTGAAATCTGCCGCCTGGATGTAGAAGGTAGCATCCACGGGATTGCTTTCCGTAGCTCCAGTCAGTGCCGCTTCCATCTCTGCACGGGTTACCAACTGCCACTGTGCATTGGGTTGTGTGGCATCAGTAAGCGTACCGGTCAGGATGGTGGAAACGCCGTCGTATCCCCAGTAGTTAGCGCCGTCGAGAGACATGGCATAGACACCCTCGGCTGATTCTGTTATAATCCATTCGGCAGCCTCTGCATCCACGTAACCGTTGCTACCCAAATAGTGGTTGGTTTCACTATTAGCAATGTGTGTATCGATGAGGAAC
The DNA here is from genome assembly GCA_017464815.1 of Bacteroidaceae bacterium. Taxonomy (GTDB): domain Bacteria; phylum Bacteroidota; class Bacteroidia; order Bacteroidales; family Bacteroidaceae; genus Phocaeicola_A. The sequence goes on from JAFTYI010000027.1 coordinate 43,335, forward strand.
TTTCCATTCTCCGTATTGTAAAGAGTCACCTTTATACCATGCTTGCCCAACGAAGCACGTGTACCCCAATCGTTGGCTCCCACGAGGAATTTTCCGCTGGCCACGTTCTTCATGTAATAGTCACCCTCGGAGATGGACACTTTGGGTTGCTCCTTAGCTGTAACCTTTGCAATCACGTCAGCCAACTCCACACGCGTGCCAGCAGCAGTAGAGAACATAATGTTCTTCAACGTAATCTCATATTCTCCAATGAAATCTTCGGCAGCACTCACAGTAAAATGGATAAAGTCTCCACTTTTACCCGAGAAACAAGCATTGGTCAACGATGCACTCAACAAGCGAAGTGAGCCGTCATCTTGCACAGCTGACGAAAATGTGTGGTCATCCACGCGTTCTTCATTGAATGTGAAGTTTGGCTTTCCCTTCTTTTGTTCAATGGTCAATCCTGCGGGTACGGTAATATCGAATTGAAAAGCAACATAATTGTCTGCCACTTCACTTTCAAACTGAATGGCGAGTTCCTTGGTTTCACCTGCCACAATCTCAAAGTCGCTCAAGTAGAATTTATCGTTGGTTACAACTTCTTTGGCCTTAACGGTCACAGCGCAAATGGCGCTCTTGTCGCCTGCCTTGGCGGTGATGGTAGCAGAACCTGCCTTTACGGCGGTAACGACTCCATTAGTCACGGTTGCCACAGAGGCATCAGAGGTTGTCCATGTCACCGTCTTGTCTGTTGCGTTGTCGGGAGCGACAGTTGCTACAAGAGTAACAGTTTCTCCTTCGGTCAGCTCGGCTGTAGTCTTGTCGAGAGTAATGCCTGTAACGGAAATTACCTTGGCGCTCACGGCGATGGTGCAAGTAGCACTCTTGTCGCCTGCCTTGGCGGTGATGGTAGCATTACCTGCCTTTACGGCGGTAACGACTCCATTAGTCACGGTTGCAACAGAGGCATCAGAGGTTGTCCATGTCACCGTCTTGTCCGTTGCGTTGTCGGGAGCGACAGTGGCTACAAGGGTAACAGTTTCTCCTTCGGTCAGCACGGCTGTAGTCTTGTCAAGGGTGATGCCTGTAACGGAAATAACTTTGGCGTTCACGGCGATGGTGCAAGTAGCACTCTTGTCGCCTGCCTTGGCGGTGATGGTAGCATTACCTGCCTTTACGGCGGTAACCACTCCATTAGTCACGGTTGCCACAGAGGCATCAGAGGTTGTCCATGTCACCGTCTTGTCCGTTGCGTTGTCAGGAGCAACGGTGGCTACAAGGGTCACACTTTCTCCTTCGGTCAGTTCGGCAGTTGATTTGTCCAAAGTGATACCGGTGACGGCTACAGTCGGGTCTTCTGCAGCTGGTCCTGTAACCTTTGTTGTTACGTCAGCCAACTCCGTGCGTGAGCCATCGGCGGTGGAGAACATAATGTTCTTGAACGCCAGTTCGTGATTGCCGGTGAAATCTTCTGCAGCAGTTACCGAAAAGAGGATGAAGTCACCCGTTTTCTCCCAAAAACTAGCATTAGTCAACGAAGCACTCAACACACGCAGAGCACCATCGGCTTGGGTAGCCGACGAGAAAGTATGATCGTCCATGCGGTCAGCATTGAAGGTGAAGTTGGGCTTCCCCTTCTTCTGTACGATGGTCAACCCTTCGGGCACATAGAGGTCAAACTGGAACGCCACATAGTTCAGTTGCGACGGGTCAGCACTGTTCACATTGTCCGTCTCGAACTGGATGGCAAGCTGTTTTGTCTCACCTGCAGCAATCTCAAAGTCCGACAGATAAAACTTATCCTCGGCATTCACATGTGTTGCCACACCTAGCAGGGCGGCAATCATGGCCGCTCTTACGAGCAGCCACGATTTTATTCGATTAGTCTTCATATCGTATACCTTATAATTATATATGTACTACATTACTTCACTACCACCTTCTTGCCATTCATCAGATAAATGCCCTTTTGCAAGCCTTCAGTAGAGGTTACATTCTCTCTCACCAAACGGCCACAGAGGTCGTAGATATTGGTAGAAGTTGCATTTTTCTCAATTCCGTGGATACCTGTAGCACCAGTGCGAGTGATTTCGGCATCGGCCACGCTCACCAATGCACCACCGCGAGTTACCACACAGGCATTGGTCAGGTTGATAGTGGCGGCCTCATCGGCAGAGACGCTCACGCTCAACAGTTGGTCACCCTGGAAGAGTTCGTTGGTCAACGATGTCACAATGACGCGCACCACACCGTCGTCCATCAAGCGGAAGGCCACTGCATGGTTGCTTTCAGCTGTCACTTGGATGTCGTCGAGGCTTACGCCCTCGGGCAAAGTCATGTCGAACTGCATAGCCACATAGTTGGCAGCATTTGTCACGTTCATGTTGAAGCCTGCTTCAGTATCGGCAACATTCAGAGACTCCTGCATCATGTTGCGAGTGGTCAACACATTGGCCGTACTGATACCCAGTACTGAATTGATGACCTGCACCACATCGTCAACCAATATCTGTCCGTCGGCATTCATGTCGGCTGCGGCAAACAGGAAGTTGTCGGCTGTAATGCCCAAAGCTCCGTTGATGGTCAGCACCACGTCGTCCACGGCTATCAATCCGTCGTTGTTCACGTCGGCAGGGGTGTATCCAGGTTTCACAGTCACCATGCAAGTGTCACTCTTGCCTCCAGCCTCAACAACTATGTCAACCACGCCTTCCGCTATAGCTGTCACAAGACCATTACTGTCCACTGTAGCAATGTTCTTATCGCTGCTGCTCCATGTTCGCTCTTGGTTGGTAGCACCTTTAGGTAATGCTATGCTAGTGAGAGTCAATGTGTCGCCAACAGCGAGTGTGGCGGTCTCTTGCGTTACAACTATATTTCTGACGGGCAATGCAGTCATGGGAACAACAACATTATTGCACATTTGGCTGACAGCATCCACCGACGAAGTGCGTATGGTGTGCAGGCGCATTTCACCATCCTGAGCTCCATCAGCAACGGTTAAGGGGAAAGACAACAAGGTTCCATTCGAGAGTGTCGTCTGTCCTAGACTGTAGAATATAATAAGGTAGTCGCCCGAAGCGAGCGGATTCACACTCATTTCATGGTAGGTGGTTGCCCCCCCCCGTTCAATACCATAATCACCACTATTCTCTTTAAGAGTAAATCCTTCGGGTAGAGAAAGGTTCATCTGAAGAGCTGTTATATCCTTAGCATCTTCTATACTGACTATAACCCTGTTTGTACCTACAAAGGTCCCGTAATAATCAACCGTAATAGACTGTGCTGTTGCGACAATCGTAATCAACGATAAAGCAACAATAATACTTAATATTCTTTGTTTCATATTTTTTCGTCTCTTAATTAATAGATATTATCATCTAAATATTATTCTTCTGTTTCATCATACCCAAATTCAAAAACTCCAAAACCACTACTAAATGGATTTTGAGATTTATATACATAATGACCTGGTATTGATTCATCTACAACCTCAAATGACATTGTGCTATATGCATTTAAATTAAGGTCTCTTACTTTTATAGACTTTACACTATTGGGGACTAACAAGTACGCCCATCCTTTTTCCATCTTTTCCGGTGTCAATGAATTCATCAATTCATAGACAGGTGGTGCAAGTGTTGTATAATTGTCAGGAGTTATTTTAGGGTCTGTTGGATTAGCGAGTGTTCCTCCATTTTCTGTATAATAATAATAGTATTCAGCAGGTCCAACGCTTCCATTGTCGGTCATTATCTTGATTACCGAAGCAATGTCAGCCACATCCACCACTTCATCACCGTTGACATCGCCTTTCAATGATGATGCTATTGGAGTATTATATTCAAATTCGAGTAATAGGGGCGCATTTGCGCCACAATTACCTGTTGTTTTATATACTGTATGTCCAGGAATTGATATTGAATTTTCTATTTGATATGAATCTTCTGACCAAAATCCCAATCCAGGCTGTTGTATTTTCATAGATGTAACAGCGTCGGGGACTAATATGTACATATAGCCAAATCTTTCAGTCTTATATTCTTTTGATGCCAACAAAGTATCAGACGTTTCTGCTAATGATTCATAATTATCAGCTGTAATTGCAGTTTGACCAGTATAGTAATAGTAGAGTCCGTCAATGCCTCCGGCCTCTTGCATAATTCCAATGATGGACTCAATGTCCTGCTCATTCACCACGCCATCTTCGTTCACGTCGCCATTGGTTTGCGCATAACCGACTGCACAAAACAGCAGCGTAAAGGCAGCTAATAAAGTAACAATTCTTGTTTTCATTTTTTTCATTTTCATACAATAATTTATTAAGGTTCAATATTATTCCTCCTTTTTGCCTGCAAATATATCCCTTTATACGGACATCTTATTGGTCCATTTTAGTCCATTTTAAGAGAGAGGCGCAATTTGTTTGCAAATATAGGGAATTAAAGGGACACTTTTACCCCCCCCTGTTAAAAATCGTTAAATAAATAGTAATTAATGCATCATCAACCATGCATAGGTCTGCAGTATGGAAGTACAGGCATGGAGTATGGAAGCGTAGACATGGAGTATGGAAGCGTAGACATGGAGTATGGAAGCGTAGACGTACGGAATGAATCCTGTGTGAAGACTTTCATGAAAGAGTTGTCAACATTCCTTTATCCGCTTTGTAAACAAACAGAAAAACGGCACTCCTCTCCCACCCTTAGCCTTGGGATAAGGTGGGCTTAGCCTTGGGATGATGTCACCTCAACCCAAGGCTGAGTATCAACCATTTATGGCGCGATTGAAATTTTGCTCGTTTTTCGGGCGAAAGAAAACTTGTGTGCATACAGGCGATTCTCGCGCGGTCGGTTTTTGCATAAATATACACCCGCTGTATATTTATACATTTTCCGGTCGGGAAAATCAAGCAAAAACCTCCTTTTCCCTACCCTTTAGCCGCTAAGGTGTCGAGAGGTCAGCCGCTGACCACTTGAGAGGACACGGGCTAACCGCCGGACACCTTAGCCGCTGACCACTTGAGAGGAGACGGGCTGACCACTTTGCGCCTTACCTCGCCCCCTCACCTTCATATTGTATATATATGCAATTATGCGCCCCTCATGAGGGTGTCCCTTTCAACAAAATAGGGATGAAATAGAGGTGCGGGATTTGTTACCGCCTGACGTCAATGATTTTTTCCTACTCCTCAAGCATCCATTTCCAAACGGGCTTGACGCATATCTGAATGCCGTCAATGGTCAATTCGCTTTCTTCATCAAGAGTAAGAATGTTGTTCACCGTTTGATGCACCTTAGCCACTTCCAACAGACCTGCAATTTCGCGATTCTTTGTCTCCTCCCTATCCATTTCCAATGTCACTTGATAGGCTTCAGTCAGTGTTGTGCCTTGGCGTACAACAAAGTCGCATTCTCCATTTTCTGCATAATAAAAGACATTTTTCCCTCGCCGTTTCAGTTCTATAAACACGATGTTCTCAAGCAATATACCAAGATTCATGGTCGGATTAAAACCGATTTTGTTGATGATAGCATTGTCTATCAAATAAATCTTCTTTGGAGTAGCCGACTGTGTCTTCAACGAAGGTGCATAACGGGCTATCTGAAACAACAAATACGTAGCTTCGACACATTGAAGGTAGTTCTTGACTGTCTCTGGATGTTTGACCCCGATAATTCTACCGATGGAGGTATAAGAATGTCGCTTGGAGGCATTACTCGCCAAATAGTGCATCATTTCAAGAATTTCACGTTCACTGACCAAGCGGTTGCGTTGCAACACATCCCTATAGATGATGCTGTCATAAAGAGCTGAAAGATATTCCATCGATTTGTTTTGCAAATAAGCCGGAAATCCTCCATCGGACATATAGGTATTGAAATGGGCCAACAGTTCCGAATGACCAACAGTGGAAAACATCTTGCGATTATCAAGTTCGTATCCGATGAGGCTCAAATATTCACGGAAAGAAAAAGGATAGAGTTCTACTTGTATATAACGGCCTGTCAGATGAGTTCCCAATTCACGACTGAGCATATTGGCATTTGAACCGGTAATAAAAATCTTGTTACCAGCATCATACAGACGACGGACGAAACGTTCCCATCCTACGACATTCTGTATCTCATCAAAATAGTAAGTGTGCTGCACGCCAAACAATTCAATAAAGCACTCTTGCAAAATCTGAAAATCATCGACCGAGAAATTAATCAGACGCTCGTCGTCGAAATTAAAAAAATAGTCACGCTCAACCATCTTTTCCCTAAACTGCTGCAACAACACGGATTTGCCACATCTTCTAACACCAGAAACAACTACGATTTCCTTCATCGACAACCATTTGTCGTCAATCTTCCGCAGGACATCCATTTGCGGACGAATTTCCTGTTGATCAACGATTACCTTTTTTATTAAAGTCTTTGAAACCATAACAAATGCTTTAGTCACTAATCTGATAAACGGTGCAAAGATAGGAAAAACTTTCATTCCCAATGAATATTTTTACAGAAAATCTTCATTACGAATGAATATTTTCCCAAAAATCATTCATCAGCAATGAAGTATGCGGCTATAATTCAAGCAAACGCATTGGTCCTTTTTAGTCCATTTTCGCATTTTAGCGGTGCAAGCATCGTTTATCGGCAAATAAGTGTTATCTTTGCCCGACAATTCAGAAAAGAAACAATGGAAGAGAAACTGGAACTTTTGCGCGCCAAGGTGGAAAAGAGCGTGGGACGAACGATGAAGACACCGCGCGACTTTGACTTCTTGGTGGCACGCGCGTATGCCCTGACCAAGGTACACATCAGCCCGACAACGCTGAAGCGCCTATGGGGCTACCTGAAGAGCGAACAGGGACACACACCGCAGGTACACACCCTCAACATCCTGGCGCAAGTGGCGGGACACAAGGACTGGGCAACCTTTGCACAGGCTGCGGAGATGCACGCCGAAAGCGACTTCATCAACAACGAGTGCCTGAGTGCCTCGGCGCTTATCAAGGGCGACCGGGTGCGTCTGCTGTGGGCACCCGACAGGGATGTGACCATCCGCTACGAGGGGCTGGACATGTTCACCGTCGTGGAGTCGGTGAACAGCAAGCTGAGCCAGGGCGACACCTTCCATTGCAACCATTTCATCAGTGGCGAGCCGCTGCATCTGCATTGCTTGGTACACGAGGGGGGAAGCCCCACCAACTATGTGTGTGGGCGCATCAATGGCGTTACGTTCAGGAAGATATAGTTTGATGTGAGGAGTTAAAGGAGTTAAAGGAGTTAAAGGAGTTAGAGAAGTTAGAGAAGTTAAAGGAGTTAAATAGATTATGGAAGAAGCATCCGTAGTTGCCCCCATAGGCAACGAAGAGGTGTTTGACCGCATCGAGCCGCTGGACAACCATGGCGGCACGTCGAACTCCTACCTCGTGTGCATCAACGGGCAGCAGTTCTTCATGAAGCAGCTGAAGGCTGAATACGTGAACAACCCGCGCTACCGCGTGATGTTCATGAAAGAGTTCTGCAAGGGAGAGGAAATCAACCATCCCCACATCGTCAGCTACAAGGAGACGGGCGTGAATGCCGACGGCCCCTACATACTGATGGAATACCTGACGGGCGACACCGTGGCAAAGAGGTTGGAGGAGAATCCGGCCTACTTCTGCAACAAGGCAAACTTGGACAGGTTCTTCACCCAACTGTTGCAGGGATTGAAGTGTCTGCACGAAAACCACATCGTCTATTGCGACCTGAAGCCTGAGAACATCATGCTCACCCGCATCAACAACGATGTGAAGATTCTCGACCTCGGTTTCTGCGAAACGGACGACTATGCCTTCACGGCCGGAATGACCAAGAGTTTCTCGGCTCCCGAACAACAACAGAAGGAGCGAAACGAGCTGGACGAGCGCACCGACATCTATGCCGTGGGACGCCTGATGGAGCACATCGAGGAGAAGACGGGCAAGCACCTTCCCTACCCCTACCGTCACGTGATGAAGCGTTGCATAGAGAAGGAGAAAACAAAACGCTACAAGAGTGCAGAAGAGGTAGCCAAGGCACTGAAGCGCGACAGGAGGATTGTGTGGACACTGATAGCAGCCCTCGTGATAGCAACATGTGGATGGCTGTACGTGGAAGACCAGAATGACTTGACTGGCAAGACCTTCACGTTAAACGGATTGCACTACACCATCATCTCGGAAGACAGTGCCACCTGCATGGTGACAGGCAGAGACCCCAACATGGCCCGCGATGACCAAACGGGAGACATCAACCTCTACATAATGGAATACATAGAAGTCAAGGGCAGAACCTTTCGGACCATTGAAATTGCCGACGGAGCTTTTTACGAAGATGGCGAAGTGGCCAGTGTCTATCTGCCCACCACGTTGAAGAAGATTGGAGAGAATGCCTTCTTCCGCGACACGTTGCTGGCCTCAGTGAATCTGCCGGAGGGATTGACCGAGTTGGAAAGCAAATGTTTCTTCCAGACAGGCATCCAAAGTGTGAAACTACCCAAAAGCCTAAAAAGCATGGGCGGTTCCCCCTTTGCCATCTGCCGGAATCTGAAGAGCATCATCATCCCCGAGGGTATCAAAGAGCTGAACCTCGACTGCTTTGCCCGATGTGAAAATTTGGAGAGCATCAAACTGCCCTCCACACTGGAAGCCATCAAACGAGGTGCATTTTGGGAATGCCGAAGTCTGAAGGAGATAACCATCCCCGCCACGGTCCACACCATCGGTGAATATGTCTTCTACTATTGCGACAGCCTGAAGCACGTCTATAACCATGCCCCCGAGCCGCAACCGCTGTCTGTCATCTTCAACCGTCGGGACGTCACCATCCACGTGCCCGCCGCCTCGGTGGAGAAGTACCGCGAAGCCGAGCATTGGCGCAACTTCACCATCGTGGGGGATTTGTAGAGAGTTTTTTAGGCACGGATTACACGGATAAATTGGCTATGGCTAAGTTCAACCCTATTCTATCAAGTGTTCGATAAAAGGGGAGGTATATCAAAATGCTCTCTTTTCATTTTTCAGACGCGGATGACGCGGATAACGCAGATAAATTAACTATGCCGACTCGCTTCGCTACTATGGCTATGGCCATCGCCAACAGCCATCGTTTATAAAAAATCCGCGTCATCCGCGTTATCTGCGTCTAAAAAGTTAGTTATGACACACCCTACTGAACCCGATTAATCTCGAATTCACGTTAAAATATTCCCGTTTTTCCTTGGAAAAGTGGCAAAAGCACGTTACTTTTGCACGAAAATGGTTTTTGCCCCATTAACAAGAAAAAACTAAGACATGAAGAGACAGATTACTCTCGCGTTGTTGGCGGTTGCGTCTGCATTGGCAACCGTGGCGCAAACGACATTCCGATACAGTGACAAGCAGTTGAAGAGCGACTCGCACACGTGGCTGGTGAACCCGCGGGCGACAAAGGCCGAGGTACAGAGCGGCACGGTGTTCCGCACGGTGCGGGAGGCCATGCTGGCCGCGGACAGCATCCAGCTGACGGTGTTCGACGAGGTGTTCACCCAGGAGCGTCCGCTCCACATCTACATCACCCCGTGGGTCTATTGGATGGACGACCCCGACGACCCGGCCGAGCGACGGCCGAAGCAGGGCGACAATGTGCCCTTCGGACTGAAGGTGGAGATGAGCCACACGCGCCTTATCGGCCTGAGCGACAACGCCGCCCACACCATCCTTGCCTGTAACCGCGGACAGACGCAGGGGGCGGTGGGAAACTTCACCATGCTGCACCTGACGGGCGAAAACATCACGTTTGAGAACCTTACCCTCGGAAACTATTGCAACGTCGACCTGGTCTATGAGCCGGACACGACGCTGAACCGCAAGCGACGGGCCGATGCCATCGTGCAAGCCCAGCTGGCTTTCTGCCACGGCGACCGCGTGGTGGCGCGCAACTGCCGATTCATCAGCCGCCTGAACACCTGCCCTCTGGTGGGCGCACGGCGCACATTCTTCGAGAACTGCTACTTCGAGTGTACCGACGATGCTTTGTGCGGCACGGGTGTACACCTCAACTGCCGCTTCACGCTCTTCAGCGGAAAGCCCTTCTACAGCACACAGAGCACGGGTGCCGTCTTCCTGAACTGCGACCTCCACGCCCTGACCGAGGGTCCGCAATACCTGACAAAGGTGGGCAGCCCCGTGACGATGGTCGATTGTCGCTGGACAAGCAGTCAGCCCGACCTGCAGATAAACTGGACACCCACGCCCACCGACGACCTGCGCTGTTACCAGCATAACCTGACACTGAACGGCGCCCCTCTGCTCATCGACTCCGGGCGGCCCCATTTGGGCATCGGCCTGACGGGAAAGCCCCTGCTGGAGGCCTTCCGCCTGACCCTGCCCAAGAGCCTGTTCACCATGGGTGCCACGGGCGACACGGTGGTCTACAACCTGCGCAACCTGTTGGGCGGCACGGACGACTGGAACCCCGCCCGTCAGCCGGACTTCCTGAAAAGTTGCGGCGGAAAGGCGGTGGGGTTGACAATGAACCTGCGCAGGGCCAACATCGAGACGGGGAAAGAGCCGCTGACCCTGAAGGCTTCGCGCATGGCTTTCGGTGAACGCCCCGACTTCGACCTCCCCGCGAAAGGGCTGCATTGGCAGGTGGTTGGCGAAAATCCCGCCTGTGTGAAGCTGGACACTTTGCCCGACGGCTGCCTGCAAGTGACTCCCGACAACCAAGGCGAGGAGCCGCTGAAGGCCACCATCGTGGCCACCGACCCGACAGGGCTGGAGGCGGCCTGTGTGCTGACTGTGCATCCTAGCGAACTGCCACCGCCCGACTTCATCCGCCAACCCACGCTGGTGCGGGAAGGGGACACGCTGCGGGTGGACTACGAACTGGACCTTCAAGGCCGCGCCGACCACTCCCTCATCACCTGGCACCGCTGTACGGGGCCTAATGGCGAGGGAGACATACAGGTGGCCACATCGCACTACCCCGACCGTCCGATGCGCACCTATCCGCTGACGGCCGCCGACAATGGCTACTACCTGCGCGCCGTCGTTGCCCCCAAGAATCCGAGAAGCCCCGTGGGAACCATCACGGCACTGGGCTTCGGCGAGCCTGTGCAGACTAACCAGGCGCGTATCAACCGCATCCATACCCACTTCGAAGACATCCCCACCACACGCCAGACGGCTATCCATCCGGGATTCTGGACAGTGGATGCCCACAAGCCTGCCGACACCGAGGAGTACGACTGGGCACCCTCGCCCTTCGGCGACCCGTGGTTCTTTGGCGAAGGGGTGGACGGTGCCGCCGGCTTCTACGGGCTAATGCAGGGCACACGCGGAGCACGCCTGCTCTACACTCCCCTGCCCCGCGAATACGGCAACATGCGGCTGACCCTCGACGTGGTGCCCTGCAAGCCAGCCGGACAGGGCTTCGGCAGTGCCACGGGGCAGTACATGGATGTCTACATCAAGATGGACACCCGCACCCTGACGGGCTATGCCCTGCGCATCGTCCGCACCACCCGCCACGACCGCGCCGTGGAGTTCATGCTGATGAAGTATACCGACGGAGTGGCCACCGCCATCACCCCCTCCGTTGCCTCGAACTGCTACCGCAAGGGATGCGTCATCCGCATGAGAGTGGAGGGCGACACCCTCAGCGCCACGGTGAAAAACGTGCTGCCCCTGCCCAAGCCGACCCAGCCCGACGTGGTGCGCGAGGTGAACCTGTCGGCCGTCATCGAGGCCAACACCTTCGGCGGCATCGGCGTGCAACACACGGGATCGACGGGAGCCAGTGCCACGATGCTGAGGGGGCTGAAAGTGGATTGGGAATGAAGGTAGGCTGCACCTCGAAATAAAAAATAAATGAATTTATTTTGTTCTTCTCTCGGTTTGCACTACCTTTGCCCCACATATTGAAAAGATGAACTGATGACTAAGACGAACCACCAGCCTGAATTTGCCATCATCGACCCCAACACGTTCAGTCAAATGGGGTTGAAGGAACTGCTGACAAGCCTCATCCCACAGGTGACGGTGCGCTGCTTCAACACATTCGCCCAGCTGATGGACGACACGCCGGAGATGTTTGCCCACTACTTTGTGGCCGCCCCCATCGTGTTGGAGCACACGGCCTTTTTTCTCGAACGCAAAAGGCGGAGCATCGTGTTGGTGAATGGCGGCAGCAACACGTTCAACGCCTTTCACACCCTGGACACGTCGCTCCCCGAAAAGGAACTGGTGCGTGCCCTGCTGAATCTGCACGAGGGCGGACATGCCCACAGCCCCCACCCCGATGCAAAGGCGGCTGACAACTTCCGCCTGTCGCCCCGCGAAGTGGAGGTGTTGGTGCTCATCGTGCGCGGATACATCAACAAGGAGATTGCCGAACAACTCAACATCAGCCTCACCACGGTCATTACCCACCGGAAAAACATTACCGAGAAACTGGGCATACGCTCCGTGTCGGGCCTCACCGTGTATGCTGTAATGAACGGGCTTGTGGAGGCGAATCAGATTTAGGAAAAAGCCATCAACCATCGCTCCCCCATAAATATAAGAAAATGAAATGAAGAATAAGAACAGAAAACATAGCAATAATTTTTTCCCCGTCTGGAAAAAAGTTTTTTTAGGTCTGGCAATAATTTTGTCGGGTGTAATGGCATCTTGTGGCGACGACGACAGGATAAAGCAGCCACAGCCCCTCGTGCCCCCTACACCTCCACCCACGCAGACACTGCTGATGTACATGCCGTGGTCGACCAACCTGACCAGCTACTTCAAGATAAACATTGCCGACATGGAAGAGGCCGTGGCCGAGGGCATCCTCGAGCATGAACGGGTGGTGGTGTTTCTGGCCACAAGCCCCACGAAAGCATCGATGTTTGAACTGACCTACGACGCTGCCAACGGAGCCTGCGTGCGCCAGACACTGAAGGAGTATGAAAACCACCCATGCACCACGGCCGAGGGCATCGCCGCCATCCTAAGCGACATGAAAACCTTTGCCCCTGCCGACATCTATTCGATGACCATTGGCGGACACGGCTTGGGATGGTTGCCCGTGCAGAAGGCCACCACCGCGTCGGCCAAGGCATCGGCCCCATCGTCGTCGGCCCCCACTTACCATTGGGAAGTGCCGGGCGAACACCTGACACGCTACTTCGGCGGCACCACTGCCAACCACCAGACCGACATCGTCACACTGGCCGAAGCCATTGAAAGCGTGGGCATCGTGATGGAGTACATCCTCTTCGACGACTGCTACATGTCCAACGTCGAAGTGGCCTACGACCTGCGCCACGTCACCCGTCACCTCATCGCCTCCACCTGCGAAGTGATGGCCTACGGAATGCCCTACCACCCCATGGCCAAGCACCTGTTAGGAGAAATCAACTACGACAGCATCGGCCAGACATTCCACCGCTTCTACATGGACTACTCCATGCCCTGTGGCACCATCGCCACCACAGTGACCTCCGAACTGGACAGCCTGGCAACGCTGATGCGCGAAATCAACACCCGCCACACGTGGTCTCCCCTGATGAACGACTCGTTGCAACACCTCGACGGCTACTCGCCCCACCTCTTCTACGACCTGGCTGACTACACGTCGCGCCTCTGCACCGACACCCTTCTCTCCGCCCGCTTCACCCAACAACTGGAGCGTGCCGTGCCGGCCACATCCCGCACCCACACCCCCACCTTCTATTCGATGTACACCGGTAGGGAGATGCCCATCAACACCTTCTGTGGCCTCACCATCAGCGACCCCAGCACCCACAGGCTGGCCACCCCAAAGAGCGAAACAAACTGGTATAAGGCGACGCATTAAGGAGTGCGTATAGTGTGACACCTCATCGTGTATAAGATATGCCCGAAAGATACTAATGTTAAGCGCTGAAGATCCGTATCTTCCGGCCTTAACATCCGTATCTTCAAGCCTCATCGACCGTATGTCAAACAGCTATCGCCAACAGCCATAGCCAACAGCCATAGCCCCAAAACCACCTCCCTACACCCTACACCATAATCCCAAAAACACCCTTCACAGCCTTCACAGCCTCGTAACCCACTGACCCCCAACCGCTTTCTGTGAAGGCACGCCCATTCACGACCCTTCACAGGCTTCTACAATGCCCCAACACAGCGAAAATCCACCCCCTACTACCATCAAAAGCTGTAATCATATCCGGGAGGTTACAACTACAAAGAAAACACTTACCTATGTGGTTATCAACACTTTGCAAACCCCATTCCATTCCAATAAAAGGACGGGACAAAATAGAGGAAAGCTTTTTTAACTATTTATTATCACGTCTCTATATGTTGAGAACCTATATCTTCCTTGCCGCCGAGCCGCTTATATACGCGAAAAGGTTGTAACGAGTGCGCATGCATAGGTTAAATGATTTTAACTTATGCGTGCGCACGTGTTACTGCCTATTTCACGCGATAGGCGGCTCGGCGGCAAGCGGTGAGGGAGGACTCCCAAAAAAACGGTTGCTAACACACGAAGTTTATGGTAAAACGAGAATATTACACCATAAATCACTTATAATCGGGATTATTTTCGTATCTTTGCGCGGATTTATGCAAAAGCACGAAACAAATAATTAAATCACATAACAAAGTAAATGAAAAGAACGATTGTTTTGACGTACTTGTTTGCGCTCATCGGCCTACTGCCCATGGTGGCGCAAATGCAGGAACCCATCAAGTTCCAGACTGAGCTGAAAAAGATCTCCGACACGGAGGCTGAACTGGTGTTCAACGCCACCATCGATGCCGGATGGCATCTCTATTCGACCGAGCTGCCCGAGGACGGCCCTGTGTCGGCCACCATCAACTTCGACAAGTTGGAGGGTGCCGAACTGGTGGGCAAACTGACCCCGCAAGGAAAGGTGGTGGAGCACTTCGACAACATGTTTGAGATGACCCTGCGCTACTTTGAAGGGAAAGGAGCCTTCGTGCAGAAGGTGAAGTTCACCGGTGGTGCATACACGCTGAAGGGCTACCTGCAATATGGTGCCTGCAACGATGAGAACTGCCTGCCCCCGACTGACGTGGAGTTCAGCTACACGGGTGCCGTGGAAGGTGCCGCATCGGTGCCTGCCACCAAGGTAAAGCCTGCTGCACAAGTTGACGAACAGCCCGCCATTGAAGAAGTTGTCACAGAGGCACCGGCCACCAACGAAGTGGCTGCCAACGCCCTGTGGACACCGGTCATCGACGAACTGGCCGCCTACGGAGAAGCCGAGGAGAGCAGTCCGGCCAACCAATCGCTGTGGGTCATCTTCATCACGGGACTGGTAGGCGGATTGGTAGCCCTGTTCACTCCCTGCGTGTGGCCCATCATCCCTATGACGGTGAGCTTCTTCCTGAAGCGTTCGAAGGACGACAAGAAGAAGGGAATCCGCGACGCATGGCTCTATGGCGCCTCTATTGTGGTTATCTATGTGATTCTGGGATTGGCCGTAACACTCATCTTCGGAGCCAGTGCACTGAATGCCCTTTCAACCAATGCCGTGTTCAACATCCTGTTCTTCCTGATGTTGGTGGTGTTTGCCGCATCGTTCTTCGGTGCGTTTGAAATCACCCTGCCCTCTTCGTGGAGCAATGCAGTTGACAACAAGGCAGAACAGACAACCGGCTTGCTCAGCATCTTCCTGATGGCTTTCACGCTGACACTGGTGTCATTCTCATGCACGGGTCCCATCATCGGTTTCCTGCTGGTGGAGGTTTCCACCTCGGGCAACATCATTGGCCCCGCCATCGGCATGTTGGGCTTTGCCATTGCTTTGGCTCTGCCCTTCACCCTGTTCGCCATGTTCCCCTCGTGGTTGAAGTCGATGCCCAAGAGCGGCAACTGGATGAATGTCATCAAGGTGACACTCGGTTTCCTTGAACTGGCCTTTGCGCTGAAGTTCCTCTCGGTGGCCGACCTGGCCTACGGCTGGCACATTCTCGACCGTGAAACCTTCCTGGCCTTGTGGATTGTCATCTTCGCCCTGCTGGGCTTCTACCTGTTGGGCAAAATCAAGTTCCCGCACGATGAGGAGGAAGACGACAAAGTGGGTGTCACCCGCTTCTTCCTGGCCATGATTTCATTGGCCTTCGCCGTGTACATGGTACCTGGCCTGTGGGGTGCTCCCTTGCGTGCCATCAGCGCCTTTGCACCGCCTGCCCACACGCAAGACTTCGTGCTGAACAAGAACGAGATGCAGACCCACTTCCTCGACTACGAAGAGGGTATGGCATACGCCAAGAAGGCAGGCAAGCCCGTGTTGCTGGACTTCACCGGACACGGATGCGTGAACTGCCGCAAGATGGAGAATGCCGTATGGATTGACCAGAATGTGAAACAGATTATCGACAACGACTACGTGTTGATTTCACTCTACGTGGATGAAAAGGCTCCCCTGCCCGAACACATCACTGTGACGGAGAATGGCAAGGAGCGCACCCTGCGTACTGTGGGCGACAAGTGGAGCTATCTGCAACGCGTGAAGTTCGGTGCCAACGCACAACCGTTCTACGTCCTGGTGGACAACGAGGGTAATCCCTTGAACAAGTCCTACTCCTACGACGAGGATGTGGCCAAATACATCGACTTCCTGAAGACCGGATTGAAGAATTATAAGAAGTAATTATTTAGGCGCGGATGACGCGGATTACACGGAATTATCAGATAATTTAGAAGCATTGATAAAAAAAAGGATCCGTGTCATCCGTGTAATCCGTGCCTAAAATTTTGAAACAACCATGCTGACAAAAGACGAACGCCAACGCATCGTATCCCTGATGAAGCGCGAGGTAGTGCCTGCCATCGGATGCACCGAACCTATTGCTGTAGCCTTGTGTGTGGCACGTGCCACCGAGCTGTTGGGATGCACTCCCGAGAAGATTTCCTTGCAACTGAGTGCCAACATCCTGAAGAATGCGATGGGTGTGGGCATACCGGGCACAGGCATGATAGGCCTGCCTATCGCCATAGCCTTAGGCGCCCTCATCGGCAAGTCGGAATACCAACTGGAGGTACTACGCGACTGCACGCCCGAGGCGGTGGAGCGCGGCAAGCGCTTCATGGACGAGGGACGCATTGCCGTGGCATTGAAGGAGGGCATCAGCGAGAAGCTCTACATCGAGGTGCTTTGCGAAGCTGATGGGCACGAAGCCGAAGCCATCATCGCCACGGGACATACCCATTTCGTGTACCTGCGTAGTGGCGAGGAGGTGCTACTCGACAACCGCCAACCCAGCACCAGCGAACAAGGCGACGAGGAGCAGGATGTCCCCCTGACCCTGCGCAAGGTGTTCGACTTTGCCACCACTGCTCCTCTTGAAGAGATTGATTTCATCCTTGAAGCCCGCCGGCTGAACAAGGCGGCCGCCGAAGAGTCGTTTAAGATGGACTATGGTCACGGATTGGGACGCGCCATCCGCGAACCAATGGACACTCCTGTTGTGGGTGACAGCATCTTTGCACACATACTGGCTTACACCAGCGGTGCCTGCGACGCCCGCATGGCCGGTGCCATGATTCCCGTGATGAGCAACTCAGGAAGCGGCAACCAGGGCATCAGTGCCACCATGCCGGTAGTCATCTATGCCGAAGACACCCACAAGAGCGAGGAGCAAATGGTGCGTGCACTCATCTTGAGCCATCTCACCGTCATCTACATCAAGCAGAGTCTGGGACGCCTTTCGGCCCTTTGTGGATGCGTGGTGGCAGCCACGGGAAGCAGTTGTGGCATCACCTACCTGATGGGAGGCACCTATGAACAGGTGGCCCACGCGGTGAAGAACATGATTGCCAACATCACCGGCATGATATGCGACGGTGCCAAGCCCAGTTGCGCCATGAAGGTGACGAGCGGCGTGGCTACGGCCGTCTTCTCGGCCCTGCTGGCCATGCAAAAAAAGTGCGTGACTGCTTTTGAAGGCATCATCGACGAGGATGTGGACCAGTGCATACGCAACCTTACCCGCATCGGCTCGCAAGGCATGAATGAAACCGACCGGCTGGTGCTGGACATCATGACGCACAAGACGGGAAGATGTTGAATTAAATAAATAAAAATCACATGAACAAGGTATCGGAAAACCCTTTCAAAAACCGAACAGGCAACGGAACAAGCGACACGTTGCTAATGGTAGTCACAGCACTGTTTGTAACACTGTATCTCACCTCCAACATCATGGCCGTCAAGGTCATTGGTCTGGCAGGACTTTTCTATTTTGATGCAGGTACCATCACATTCCCTTTTGCCTACATGTTAGGAGACGTAATCACCGAACTATGGGGCTTCCGCACTGCCAAACGTGTCATCTGGCTCACCTTCTTCTGCAACATCCTGCTGGTGGTCTGCACGCAAGTAGGTGTGTGGCTCCCCTCGCCCGAGTATCTGGGAGAGACGGCCGCAGCCTACAACCACATCTTCAGCTACGTGCCGCGCATTGTGGTGGCTTCGTTGGTGGGTTTCCTCTTGGGCGAATTGAGCAATGCCTGGCTGATGGAGCGCATCAAGCAATGGACACGAGGACGCCGCTTGTGGGTACGCACCATCGGCAGTTCGGCCATTGCCTACCTGTTTGACACCGTACCCTTCGTGCTTATCGCATTTTTGGGGACCATCACAACTGAGGAATTGCTTCTGATGCTGGCCTTCCAATACTTTTCGAAGCTATTGATAGAAAGCGTATTCGGCACCCCCATGGCATATGCCGTGATTCGCGGAATTAACAGGTGGCTGAGATAAAAAAGGTGAAACAACATGCTTAATTGCCATTTATTCCTTATATTTGCAGAAAAATAGAATTTAAATCATGAAAAAGAATCTTCTTCTGTTGTTTTTTGCGTTGTTATCCGTCACAGCGTCTGCGTATAATCTGAAACGTGTCAGTGTACATGATCCTAGCATCGTTTGGGATTCATTGTCCAGCACCTACTACATATTCGGCACTCACCGTGGAGCAGCCAAGACGACCGACCTGATGAGTTGGACATCGTTCCGCGCTCCGTGGAAAACAGCAAGCAGCAACAATGCTGCCAGCAGTCTGGCCTTCAAGACCCACGAGACAAAGACCGTCACCATCGGGGGAGAAGAGGTGGTGTTCGGAAACTTTGACGCACATGCATGGTCGGCCGCATACGGCGACTACAGCATCGACGGTAACCTGTGGGCACCCGACGTCATCTATAACAAGAAGATGCAGAAGTGGTGTATGTACATGAGTGTCAACGGACCGACGTGGAACTCGTCCATCGTGTTGTTGACGGCCGATAAAATCGAAGGGCCATACACCTACCAAGGACCTGTCATTTTCAGCGGATTCTTCAACACCGACAATGCCACCATCACCTACAAGAATACCGACCTTGAACTGGTGTTGGGCACACTGGAAAGCCTGCCAAGCAGATACAACCACGGCAAGAACACGGCGTGGGGAGAGACTTGGGGAGACTATATGCCCCACTGCATCGACCCCTGTGTGTTCTACGATGAAGAGGGGCAATTGTGGATGTCATACGGCTCATGGAGCGGAGGCATCTGGATGCTGAAACTCAACGAGGAGAACGGACTTCGCGACTACGACGAGACTTATACACTGACCGGCTCGGGCAAAAACATCACCATCGACCCTTACTTCGGCAAGAAGATAGCAGGTGGATGCTACGTGTCGGGCGAAGGTTCTTACATTGAATATGTCAACGGATACTACTTCCTGTTTGTCACCAATGGCGGACTCAGTGCGGCCGAAGGGTATCAGATGCGCATGTTCCGCTCAGAGAAGCCCGATGGTCCCTATGTGGATGCGAAAGGGACCAAAGCCATCTACACCAGCTACAAGCTGAACTATGGCCCCAACAGCGACACCCGAGGCGTGAATGTGTTCGGAGCCTACGGCGAATGGGGATATACAGCCAAGGGAAACCTGTCGGAACGTGCCCAAGGGCACAACTCCATCATCGCCGCTGAAGACGGACGCACCTATCTGGTCTATCACACCCGTTTCCAAAATTGGAACGAGTCACATCAGGTGCGTGTCCACCAAGTGTTCCAAAACGAGGACAAATGGCTCGTTGTCGCCCCCTTTGAATACACGGGCGAACAGGTGAAGAGCGCCGACATTGACTCTACACAACAGATTGCAACGGAAGAAATTCCCGGTTCGTACAAGGTGCTGATACACCGCTATGGACTGGACCATGCCAACAAGAAACTGGGCACTCCCACAGATATCACCTTGAACAAAGACGGCACCATCACTGGTGCATACAGCGGCACGTGGAGCATCACCGAAGGCACCTCGTACGCAACCTTCACCCTGGGAGGCATCCAATACAAGGGTGTGTTAGTGGAGCAGACGATGGAACCCACTGATGAAACGTGTGTGGCCTTCACGGCCCTATCCAAAGCGGGCATCACCATCTGGGGGTACAAGTATGAAGAAGAGGCGCCCGTGGAGGGAGATTTCCTGACTGGCATAAAGGGCTACTACCACTTCGACGAAACACCCGTCACGAACCAATACAACGAGTACCAGAAAGCCACCCTCGTGAAAGAGGGAAGCAACACGGTGCCCTCCCTGATGACAGATGCCGCCCGCAAGGGAAAGGTGCTGCACACCAACTTTGGTGCCAGCGGAAATACCAGTCATGCAAAATTCACCAACCCCCTGTACAACGATGCGCTGACGGACGGTGCCACCATCGCCTTTTGGGTGAAGATGGCCGACGAGAACCTGTGGGATGCCCTCTTTGCATTCTACAACACACAGAATAGCAGCCGCCTGTACATGACCGGCAACACCTACGTGGGATACAACAGCATGATAAACAACAACAACACCATCACGTGGCTCGACCTCAACCACCCCAACGGATTCAGTGCGGGAAACATCAACTTCGGTTCGTGGAATTTCATCACACTCACCATGTCGGCCACTGAGGGCATCAAGCTGTACGTTGACGGAAACTACCGACCGTTCCAAAGGTGCAGCGGAAGCGTCAACAGCAGTGCCATTGCTGGAGAGAGCGATTTCAACTACAACTACATCATCAACCACCTGCGCAGCTGCATGAACTTCTACCTCGGCTATGGCTCCTTCTGGGGCTCGGCAAATGCCTCGTATGACGAATTGCTCTTCTACAACCGTGCATTGACGGAGGATGATGTCAAGGCACTGTATCAGGCCGAAACGGAAAATGACTTTGCCACAACCGGCATTCTGGAGATTGAGCAGGACAAGCAGCCTGCCGATGAACGGATATATGACTTGCAAGGACGTCCCGTTGAAAACCCCACTTCGAAGGGTATATACATAAGGAACGGAAGCAAATATATTGTCAAGTAATCTATTTGCACGAGCTTTACAGGAAAAATGGAACGATACTCGCTTATACACACAAAGATGCCACGCGAATTCGTGTTACTCCAAGGTACGGGGTGCCGATGGGGCAAGTGCATTTTTTGTGATTACCACACCGATACCGGTCCACACCCTTTTGATGTAAATCGTCCTGTGCTTGAGCAGGTAACCGGCAAGTATGGAGTTCTGGACGTCATCAATTCCGGCTCAGCTATGGAGATGGACGAAGCCACCTTGCAACTGATTGCCAGCATCGTTGTGGAGAAAAAGATTCATACCTTGTGGTTTGAAGCACATTACATGTATCGCAACCAATTAAGGGATTTTGCGGCCCGCTTTGCACCAGCCACCGTCAAATTCCGGTGCGGGGTGGAGAGTTTCTCTCCCACTCTGCGCGCCCAATGGCGCAAAGGAATCCCAGCCACCGCCACTTCCCAAGAGATTGCCCGCTATTTTCAGGGTGTATGCCTGCTCGTCGGGACAGAAGGCGATTCCCGCGAACGTATCTTGAATGATATAGAGACGGCTCGCCGACATTTCGAATATTTCAGTGTCAATCTGTTCTGTCACAACAGCACCTCTGTCCGCCGCGA
Source organism: Bacteroidaceae bacterium (assembly GCA_017464815.1). Taxonomy (GTDB): domain Bacteria; phylum Bacteroidota; class Bacteroidia; order Bacteroidales; family Bacteroidaceae; genus Phocaeicola_A. The sequence continues at coordinate 65,289 of JAFTYI010000027.1, forward strand.
CAAAGAGCTGGCTCATTGGTTCATCCACGAAGTAGCCCCTCTGCTACAAGAAATTCCTCATGCAGAGGTGTTGATAGACAACACAGATTTAGGAGTGGGATGATTTCGCCCCACATAAACCATTTTAGAGATTTCCAACCTATCATGAATAAATCTACACTACACCAAGTTTACGCTTTCTTGTTTTCACTTCTGTGCATCCAACCTATTGCTTATGCACAAGAGAATCAGACACGTTCCATCCTCAGTACCTCCCCCATACAGATAGAATCACCCGTCGGCACTGTGCCACGCCTCCCCTACCTGGTGTGGGTGAACTACACGGACAACACAGGTGAATACCGACAAGTGCGTTGGACAAATGCTGCCCTGGCCACCGAGCATGAGATGGCCGACAAGGAACTTTACCCCGCAGGAAAGGAGTACCGGATAAAGGGCTTCGTCATTGGCGACCACACAACGGATGAGGGTTTCCCATTGGAAGCAGCCATCAAGGTAACGGACAAGCCTTATGCCACCCCAAAAAGGGCGATTGCCGAACCTTTGCCCCTTGACAATGTGACCGTGGATGGGAACAACCGCCTGACATCGAACCGCGACTTGGCCATACGCACGATTCTCAGTTGGGACGTGAGCCAACAACTTTACAATTACCGCGACACGTATGGCTTGCCTACAGATGGATATACCGTAGCCGACGGATGGGATTCGCCCACCACCAAATTGAAGGGACATGGCTCGGGGCACTACATGTCGGCTCTTGCCTTTGCCTTTGCCAGTGCCGGCGATGCCTCTACCAAAGAGGCTCTGCGTAGCCGCATCCGACGCATGGTCAACGAGTTGAGAGAATGCCAAGAGCGCACCTTCGTGTGGAGTGATTCCTTAGGACGCTATTGGGAAGCACGCGATTTTGCCCCTGAAGCTGAGTTGCGCCAGATGAAAGGTACGTGGGAAGCCTTTGACCAACATAAGAAAGAGTATGCAAAGTATGGCTACGGCTACCTGAACGCCATTCCTGCCCACCACGCCGTCCTCATTGAGATGTATCGCCCCTATAACAACAACGACTGGGTGTGGGCGCCCTACTACTCCATCCACAAGCAATTGGCCGGACTTATTGACATTGCCACTTATGTGGATGATGAAGAGATTGCCGACAAGGCTCTTCTGATAGCCAAAGATATGGGTTTGTGGATTTGGAACCGCCTGCACTATCGCACCTTTGTAGAGACAGAAGGTACGCGCGAAGAGCGACGGGCCAAGCCGGGCAACCGCTACGAAATGTGGAACATGTACATTGCCGGTGAAGACGGGGGTACGGGTGAATCGCTCTCGCGCCTGTCTGAGATGGTGAAAGACAAGAAGGACAAAGCTCGTCTGCTGGAGGCCGCCTCATTCTTTGACAGTCCGGCCTTCTACGAACCGTTGTCAAAGAACATCGACGACATCCGCACCCGCCACGCCAACCAACACATCCCAAAGATTACCAGTGCCTTGCGGAGCTATCGGGGAAACGAGAATCCCTACTACTACAACCTGGCACTCAACTTCTGGCAGATGATTCAAGGCCGTTATGCCTACTCTACCGGCGGCGTGGGTAATGGGGAGATGTTCCGCCAGCCCTATACACAGATGCTGAGCATGAACACCAATGTGACCACTGACCACCATGGACAGATCCGCCCCAATCCGACACTGAATGAAACCTGTTGTGCCTACAATCTGGCAAAACTGACCAAGGACCTCAATAGTTTTGACCCCGACAATGCCGCCTACATGGATTACTACGAACGGGTTCTCTATAACCAGATTGTAGGTTCGTTGCATCCCACTCATTACCTGACTACCTATCACTATGCCGTGGGAATGAATGCTTCCAAACCTTGGGGTAACCGCACTCCGCAAGAGTCATGTTGTGGAGGTACTGGTTCTGAGAATCATGTGAAATATCAGGAAGCCACATACTTTACCGCGAAGAACACGTTGTGGGTTGGCCTCTATATGCCCACCACCGCCACGTGGGAAGAAAAAGGTATCACCCTCCGTCAAGAATGCCGCTGGCCGGCCGAACGTTCGGTGTTGCGCATAGTAGAGGGAAAAGCCAAGTTTGCAATGAAATTGCGCGTGCCTTATTGGGCAACCAAGGGGTTCGACGTGAAGCTGAACGGTCAATCCATCGCTACACGCTATCAACCTTCGAGCTACGTGGAGATACCTTCGCGCAAGTGGAAGAAGGGCGATGTGGTGGAAGTGATTATGCCTTTCACAAAGCATATCCACTATGGCCCCGACAAGATGCAGACGACAGTTGCAAGTTCAGGAAAGACCGAAGCTACCCCATCGGCATGGATGGGTACACTGATGTATGGTCCTCTTGCCATGGCAACCACCGGAATAGACGACTATTTGCAAGGAGAGGTCTCTGTGGACTCTCATCTTAACAGGATAAAAGCCAATACACCGACCTCTGAAGAAGGTACACACGGCAACCTCTATACACTTACCCTTGACGACCGCACTTTCGTGCCCGACTATTATGCCGACCGCAACTCCACCCACTATCTGCGCATCCGCATGACAGATAACAGACACGAATATGAGTCGATTGCCGACAAGCAGGCTTTTGCCGAACTCATCGAAGTGGCCGAGGAGCGCCAAAGGGCACAAGAAGCATGGATGGAAATGGATGTGAAAGTGCCTGACCATGCACCTTGGGCACCTCGCGGATATGCAAACCTGATGACGGTGTTGGCTCAAGCAAAGGCTTTGCAAGCCGACAAATCTGCTAAGGCCAAGGATATAAACGACGTGGCAGCCTCACTCAATGCAGCCATCAACACCATGCGACCGGGTAACTTGGCCGAGTTGGAGGACCTGAACGAACTGCTCGACATCATGAAAAAGGCGAGAGAAACAGCCACTTCACATCCGACCAATGCCTTGACTGAAGCCATCGACTATGCCGACATGGTGATAAAATATGTGTCAGACGGTAGTGGCACATTGGACATGATAAAGGTAGCGATGGAGAAGATAAAGGCAGCCTTTTAGGAATACGAAGATGAGGAATCTCATCAAAAAAGGTAAAAAATAAGCCCTTTAAGCACCAAAAGGGCTTATTTTTTACCAAAACAACAAACTATTTGCTACAATATTCTTTGTTTTCGTAATAATTTGCTATCTTTGCCCGCTCAAAATTCAACAAGAATAACAAAAACAAAGAAAAGCGAATGAATACGACCGCGAAATTGTTGCTTCATTGCCCCGACCGACCAGGTATTTTGGCCGAAATAACCAACTTCATCACCATCAACGGGGGAAACATCGTCTACATCGACCAGTTTGTGGATCGCATGGAGAATGTCTTCTTCGGCCGCATCGAGTGGGAGTTGGAGGGCTTCATGATTCCGCGCGACAAGATATTGGATTACTTCAACACGCTGTACGTCAAGAAGTACAACATGGACTTGCGCCTCTACTTCAGCGACGCCAAGCCACGCATGGCCATCTTTGTCAGCAAAATGAGCCATTGTCTCTACGACATGCTTGCCCGCTACACCGCCGGCGAATGGGACGTGGAGATACCTATTATAATAAGCAATCATCCCGACATGCAACCGGCGGCCGAGCGATTCGGCATCCCCTACCGCGTGTTCCCCATCACGAAGGAGAACAAGCTGGAGCAGGAAAAGGCCGAAATGGAGCTGTTGCGCGAGCTGAACGTCGACTTCATCGTGTTGGCACGCTACATGCAGGTCATCTCGGAGCGCATGATTGAGGAATATCCCAACCGCATCATCAACATCCACCACTCATTCCTCCCTGCCTTTGTGGGCGCAAAGCCTTATCATCAGGCATTCGAGCGTGGTGTGAAGATTATCGGCGCTACCAGCCACTATGTGACCAACGAACTGGACGCAGGCCCCATCATCGAGCAGGATGTGGTGCGCATCACTCACAAGGATACGCCACAGGACCTGGTGAACAAGGGTAAGGACCTGGAGAAAATCGTTCTCTCGCGCGCCGTGCAGAAGCACATCGAGCGCAAGGTGTTGGCTTACAAGAACAAAACCGTACTTTTCAACTAACCTCTTCCCCACCCGATGGACGTAGCAATCGTAAAATACAATGCAGGCAACATCTGCTCGGTGGTGAACGCCATGCGCCGGTTGGGCGTAGAGCCGCTGGTGACCGATGACCCCGAACGACTGATGGCAGCCGACCGCGTCATCTTCCCCGGCCAAGGCGAAGCCAGCAGCACCATGAGCTACCTGCGCGAGCGGGGATTGGACGAGGTCATCCGTTCGCTCCGCCAACCCGTGTTGGGCATCTGCATCGGTATGCAACTGATGTGTCGCCACTCCGAGGAGGGCGACACCGAGTGTCTGGGCATCTTCGACGCCGATGTGAGGCGCTTCTGCCCCTCGCGCCACGAGGATAAAGTGCCACAGATGGGATGGAACACCATCGTTGACACCCGTAGCCAGCTGTTCAAGGGATTTCACCACCCGGAGTTCGTCTACTTCGTACACAGCTACTACGTGCCCATGAACGAACACACGGCGGCTTGCACCGAATACACCCGCCCCTATAGTTCGGCCCTTCACAAGGAGAACTTCTATGCCACCCAATTCCATCCCGAAAAGAGTGGTCCGGTGGGCGAACGCATTTTGCGGAACTTCCTCGACCTCGAGCCATAGGTGACACCAGCCTTGGGTTAAGGCAACCTTAACCCTGGGCTAAGGTTGGGAAAATAATAAGAGGGACAGGATTCCCCCACTCATAAAAGAAAACGAAAGATTATATGATAGAACTGATACCCGCCATAGACATCATCGACGGCAAGTGCGTGCGCTTGACCAAGGGCGACTATGCCACCTCCAAAGTCTACAACGAAGACCCCTTGGAAGTGGCATTGGAGGTGGAGGCACATGGTCTCCAGCGCCTTCACATCGTTGACCTCGACGGAGCCAAGTCGAAGCATGTGGTGAACCACCGCATCCTGCATCGCATAGCCAGCCGCACCTCGCTGAAAATCGACTTCGGAGGAGGCATCAAGAGCGACGAAGACTTGGTCATCGCCTTCGAAAACGGTGCACAGATGGTGACCGTGGGAAGCGTGGCCAGCCAGAAACCAGAGCTGTTCTTGAAATGGATGGAGCAATACGGTGGCAAAAAGATGATACTGGGCGCCGATACCCGCGACGGACTCATCTCTGTCAACGGATGGCAGGAGGAGAGCCGACAGGAGCTGCTCCCCTACCTTGGCGAATACATCCGCCACGGAGTGAGGAACGTGCTCTGCACCGACATCCACAAGGACGGCATGTTGCAAGGCCCATCCATCAACCTCTATAAGGAGATTATGGCCGCCTACCCCACCCTGCACCTGATAGCCAGCGGCGGAGTCAGCTCATTGGACGACATACGCCAACTCAACGAAGCAGGCATCCCCGCCGTCGTCTTCGGCAAAGCCCTCTACGAAGGGCGCTTCACGCTGAAGGAGTTGAGCGACTTCATCATTCATAATTAGTTCGAGCGCAGCTCTCATCAGCTTCGCAGTCATAATTCATAATTAAGATAGTGTGTTAGCAAAAAGAATAGTCCCCTGTCTGGACATCAAAGACGGACAAACGGTGAAAGGCACCAACTTCGTGAACCTGCGCCAAGCGGGCGACCCCGTTGAGCTTGGCCAAGCCTATAGCCAGCAAGGAGCCGACGAACTGGTGTACCTCGACATCACCGCCAGCCACGAAGGACGCAAGACCTTCACCGACCTGGTGCGCCGCATAGCCGCCACCATCAACATCCCCTTCACCGTGGGTGGAGGCATCAACGAGCTGAGCGACGTCGACCGCCTGCTGAATGCCGGTGCCGATAAGGTAAGCATCAACTCGGCCGCCCTGCGCCGACCGGAGCTGATTGACGAAATCGCCCGCCACTTCGGTAGCCAAGTGTGCGTGGTGGCCATCGACGCCAAAGAGACCGAGGAGGGATGGCACTGCTACCTCAATGGCGGACGCATACCCGCCGGACGAGGACTCTTTGACTGGGCACGCGAGGCCAACGACCGAGGAGCAGGCGAAATACTCTTCACCAGCATGAATCACGACGGAGTGAAGACGGGATTCGCCAACGAAGCCTTGGCTCGATTGGCCGACGAGGTATCCATCCCCGTCATCGCCTCGGGCGGAGCGGGCACTATGGAGCACTTCCGCGACGCTTTTCTCCAAGGAAAAGCTGACGCCGCACTGGCCGCCAGCGTTTTTCACTTCGGAGAGATAGGTATTCCCGAATTAAAGTCGTACCTTTGCACCCAAGGAATCAACGTGAGGAAATAATAGACGAAATAACAAACTTAATATAGCAGATTATGAATTTGGACTTTGACAAAATGGGAGGCCTCGTGCCCGCCATCATTCAAGATAACTGCACCAAGAAGGTGCTGATGCTGGGTTTCATGAATCAGGAAGCTCTTGACAAAACCATCGAGACGGGTAAAGTGACCTTCTTCAGCCGCACCAAGAACCGCCTGTGGACAAAGGGTGAAGAGAGTGGAAACTTCCTCAACGTGGTGTCCATCAAAGAGGACTGCGATAAGGACACGTTGCTCATCATGGTGAACCCCGTAGGCCCCGTATGCCACACAGGCACAGACACTTGTTGGGGCGAGACAAACGACGAGCCCATCATGTTCCTCAGCTACCTGCAAGACTTCATCGCCAAGCGCTACGCCGAAATGCCCGAGGGGTCATACACCACCTCGCTCTTCAAAGCAGGCATCAACCGCATGGCACAGAAGGTGGGCGAAGAGGCCGTTGAAACCGTTATCGAAGCCACCAACGGCACCGATGACCGACTCATCTACGAAGCCTCGGATATGATCTACCACCTCATCGTACTGCTCACCAGCAAAGGCATGCGCATCGAAGATTTGGCAACGGAATTGAAGAAAAGACACAAAGTGTGAAATGAGCGAACACTTGATAGACTATCGCCACGTAACGGTGAACCAACAGGAACTCTGCATCTTGGATGGAATTGACTTCCACCTCGATGCAGGAGAATTCGTCTACCTCATCGGCAAAGTAGGCTCGGGCAAAACATCACTGCTGAAAACCTTCTATGCCGAATTGGAAATGCAGGAAGGCGAAGCAAAAGTGTTGGGTTACGACATGCGCACAATCAAGCGTAAGCACATACCCGCCTTACGCCGCAAGTTGGGCATCGTCTTTCAAGACTTCCAATTGCTCATCGACCGCACGGTGACAGAGAACCTCGACTTTGTGCTTCGTGCCACCGGGTGGAAAAACAAGCAAGCCCGAGTGAACCGCATCAATGAAGTGCTCGACATGGTGGGTATGTCAACCAAGGGATACAAACTGCCCCACCAGCTCTCAGGCGGCGAGCAGCAACGCATCGTCATCGCCCGTGCCATCCTCAACAATCCCCAAATCATCCTGGCCGATGAACCAACGGGAAACCTCGACACCGAGACGGGCAGACACATCGTGGAGTTGTTGCGCGACATCTCCTCACGAGGTGCAGCCGTGGTGATGACCACCCACAACCAACAACTGTTGCATGAGTATCCGGGCATCGTCTACCGTTGCGAAGGGCGCAAAATCGAAGACATCACCCATGAATACAACAGATTCCCGAAATTGGAAGGGAACAGAGAAGAAGAACAAAATAATAACAACATAAATAAAGAAGAAGAATGAAAGTTTTAAAGTTTGGAGGAACCTCCGTAGGCTCTGCCGAGCGAATGAAGAGCGTAGCCAAGTTGATTACCGACGGTGAAAAGAAGATTGTAGTCCTTTCAGCCATGTCGGGCACCACAAACTCGTTGGTGGAAATCTCTGACTACCTGTACAAGAAAAACCCCGACGGGGCAAACGACATCATCAACAAACTGGAGCAGAAATACAAACAGCACCTGAATGAATTGTTTGCCACCGACGAATACCGTCAGAAGACTCAAGAAGTGCTCGACGGTGTGTTTGCTTCCATCCGCGCCTACACAAAAGACCTCTTTACTTTGTTCGAAGAAAAAGTGATATTGGCACAAGGCGAACTGATGTCCACCAACATGGTGACCAACTATCTGCAGGAGCAGGGAGTGAATGCCGTGCTTCTTCCCGCATTGGAGTTCATGCGCACCGACAAGAATGCCGAGCCCGACCCCGTGTACATCCGCGAGAAACTGGCTGTCCAACTCCAAAAGCATCCCGATGCCGACATCTACATCACCCAAGGCTTCATCTGCCGCAATGCATACGGCGAAATTGACAACCTCCAACGCGGAGGCAGCGACTACACCGCTTCACTCATCGGAGCCGCCACCGATGCCAAGGAAATACAGATATGGACCGACATCGACGGCATGCACGACAACGACCCGCGTGTGGTTGACCACACCTCACCCGTGCGTCAGCTCAACTTCGACGAAGCTGCCGAGTTGGCCTACTTTGGTGCCAAGATTCTGCACCCCACCTGCATCCAACCGGCCAAGTACGCCAACATCCCCGTGCGCCTTCTCAACACCATGGACCCCACCGCGCCCGGCACCATGATTTCCAACAACACCGAGTATGGGAAAATCAAAGCCGTAGCCGCCAAGGAGAACATCACCGCCATCAAAATCAAGTCGAGCCGCATGCTCCTCGCTCACGGATTCCTCCGCAAGGTCTTCGAAATCTTCGAAAGCTATCAGACATCCATCGACATGGTGTGTACCTCCGAAGTGGGCGTCAGCATGTCCATCGACAACACCAAGCATCTGAGCGAAATCATTGCCGACCTGAAGAAGTATGGCACCGTCACAGTAGATAAGGACATGTGCATCATCTGCGTAGTGGGCGACCTCACTTGGGAGAACATCGGCTTCGAAACCCTCGCCATGAAGGCGATGAAGGACATCCCCGTCCGCATGGTGTCTTACGGAGGAAGCAACTACAACATCTCCTTCCTCATCCGCGAAGCAGACAAGAAACGTGCCCTCCAAAGTCTGAGCGACACATTGTTTAACAATAAGTAGACAAAAAGCATATCTTTTTCTCAAGATTTAAGAACAAAAGAACAGAAGAAATAAAAACTTATGTTCTTTTGTTCTTGTGTCAAATAAAAGATACTTTGTCTAAAGGACAATTGGTCAACTAAAAAAATGAAAGGAACATTCCCTTTAGAACGGTTCCAATCCCTGCGCACACCGTTCTACTATTACGATACAACCCTGCTCCGCCAGACACTTGACACCATTCGGCAAGAAGCAGGACGTTATCCCAACTTCTGTGTCCACTACGCCGTCAAGGCCAATGCCAACCCTAAGGTCCTCCGCATCATAAAAGAGAGCGGCTTGGGAGCCGATTGCGTAAGCGGTGGCGAAGTGCGCGAAGCACTGAAAGCCGGTTTTCCCGCCAACAAGGTTGTGTACGCCGGCGTAGGCAAAAGCGATTGGGAGATTCAATTGGGATTGGACAACGACATCTTCTGCTTCAACGTCGAATCCATCCCCGAACTGGAAATCATCAACTCACTGGCCGCCACCAGTGGCAAAGTAGCCCGCGTGGCCTTTCGCATCAACCCCAACGTAGGAGCACACACCCACGCCAACATCACCACCGGATTAGCCGAAAACAAGTTCGGCATAGCGATGGAAGATATGGATCGCGTGATAGATTTGGCACAGACGATGGAGCATGTGAAGTTCGTCGGACTCCACTTCCACATCGGAAGCCAGATACTCGACATGGGCGACTTCGTAGCCCTGTGCAACCGTGTGAACGAATTGCAAGAGCATCTAGTGCAACGCCACATCATCGTAGAGCACATCAACGTCGGCGGTGGATTGGGTATCGACTATCAGCATCCCAACCGACAAGCCATCCCCAACTTTGCCGAATATTTTGCCACCTATCACAAGCACTTGAAGCTGCATCCCGGACAAACCCTCCACTTCGAATTGGGCCGTGCCGTAGTGGGTCAGTGCGGTTCGCTCATCACCCGCGTGCTCTACGTCAAACAAGGAGCACACAAGCAATTTGCCATCGTCGATGCCGGAATGACCGACCTCATCCGCCCAGCCCTCTACCAAGCTTATCACAAGATAGAGAACATCAGTAGCGAAGCCCCCGTGGAAGCCTACGACGTAGTAGGTCCCATCTGCGAATCGTCCGACGTGTTCGGCAAATCCATCGACCTCAACCGTTGCCAGCGTGGCGACCTCATCGCCCTCCGCTCTGCCGGAGCCTACGGCGAAATCATGGCCTCAGGCTACAATTGCCGTGAACTACCCCAAGGATACTTGTCTGAGGATATGTGATGAGGTACTTCATAGAACACCCTAAGACACGGAGACACAGAGAATATCTTTCCAACATTCAGGATTGAAACTCTGTGTCTCCGTGTCTCTGTATTCCCCCCAAACGATACAGATCAAATGGATACTCAAGATTTAAGGTTCTATACCTCCTTATCACTCCTGCACGCTACACCTCACTTCTGCACTTCCATAATCCACGCTTGGGCTTTCATACTGCAGATGTGGACTTCCATACTCCACTGTATTTATCTTGTATCATAATCTTCAGCTGAACAAAATTAACTCCGTTCGCTTACCGTATTTGTTCGGTTCGGGAACGGAGTTACTAGTGCAGGCATTTGTAACTTCTGACCTATAGCTCATTTCACAGTTCTTATATATCGGGCTCACATTATAAGATTAGGCGCGGATTGCACGGATTAACACGGTATTTAAGAAAAAGTTCTTATCCGTGTCACTCCGCGTAATCCGCGCTTGATATAACTACTTCACCGTTCACGGGTGAAGTAGTTTGACTTATTGAACCGATTAATCCAGTTCGCCCACAAAGGTGGCAACACCACGACCTTCGGAATATTCAATAGATATCATACCGTTGGTGAAGGTGTAGACTTCGAAGCCCTCTTCGTCGGTGCCAGTCAGTGTGCAGGTGTAACCTTCCTCGGTGTAATAAGAGATGATGTCTTCAGTTGTGAGGTCTTCGTTGTAGAGAAGAATCACTGAATCAACAAAGCCGTCAACAGCAGTGAAGGCAACGCCCATCAAATAGGGATTCTCTTCCATGAAAGTCATGTACATGCCGTTCAGCTGGCTGAATACATCGGGATACTCCTCCTCGATTGTGGCTACTTCACCAAGCAGGAATGAGGCTACGGCCGTGATGGGGTCAATCTCTTCCAATGAGCTGCCACCACCTGATTCCACGGGAACGTTCATGGGATTTATGTAAGTGACACTTGTGTTCCCGGTGAGAGTGATGAGCAGAGTGGCCTCGGCTTGGTCCTCGGTATTTCCATAATTATAGGTATTGGTGGTTCCTACCACGTTGCCATCTTCGTCGTAATTATCCATTGATTCTACGCCATAGAAGTTGAACTTGCTCTTGAAATAGGCATCAATGTCAGCCTCCTTGTAAGCATCGGCCTTCAACATTTCCATTACCAGATAAACGGATTGGCTCTCGGGATTGATGGCAATGGTCAGTCCCTCAACATTAGGTGTGAGGTTCTCGTAGGCATAGAAATCACCAAACGCCATAACAGGCTCGGGATACTGACGTATCATCTCGGAATAACTGGCACCAACAAGCGTGGAGTAGTCTTCGAAACTGATGGTGGAGGGAGCCTTGGGCTTGTCATCATCATCGTCACTGCAAGCTGCGAAAAGGGCGGCAGCCAACATCAAGAATAAATACATTTTCTGTTTCATAATAATTTTGTTTTTAATTAGTTAATAAAATAAATATAATCAATAATTCTGAGTCAGCGTGGGATTGTAGCGGACGGTATTCACGGGGAATGGCATTACCCACAGGGGGGAATGGGGCTTCAGTGTGAAAGTACCCAATGAGCCTAAGCGATGGACGACGTCCTTGCGATAGTCCTGCTCGGTGTTCCATCGTTTGCGGTCGAAGAAGTTGAAGGGGGTGCCAAACTGCTCTACGAACTTGGCTTGCTGAAGCAGTGACATTGCCTCCTGCTCTGACCGGGCAGAGAAGGGCTGGCAGTTTTCCACACGGAACTGGCGCACGGCGTTGACAAGGGCCATTCCCTCATCAATCCGTTTGGTGCGGATAAGGCACTCGGCAGCCACGTAATGAAGTTGCTCGGATGTCAAGCCATAGACATTGCAACAGGTGCCCCACCCCATGAACATGCGCACGCCTTCAAGGCCTGAAAACATTTTTCCATAGTCGAGGCTCCAACCAACGGATTCGTAGTTGATAACGTAGTCTCCGGCCTCGAACATATTGCCTGCCTCTACGGAGAGCATGGTCATTGTGGGACAAACGCGAGCAGTTCCACCGATATAAAGGAAATTGTTGGCCGACTCGGCGCCCTGTATCCATTCACCCGTCTCCTTAATGACGGAGCGATCGAAGATGTGAGGACGCAGGCGGATGGCCTCTTCGGCATAAGGCAACGCTTCAGCATAACGCTTCATCTGGAAGAGCACCATGGCTCTGACGGCATTGCCCCAAGCACGGTCGCCACGCATGAATTGGTCGCCACGGTCTTGTGGCAAAAGTGCTATGACTTGGTCGTTGCAATCATCGAGAATCATCTGATAGGTTGCAGCAAGGGAGAGTTTACTCTTCTGCTCGGCGACATCGACACTCGTCACATAGGCCACACCACCATCCGTGGCGGCAGTGGAAGCATCGTACTGGGGAGCATGGATAACGGTGGCCAAGAAATGGAGCCAAGCCCTCATGATCCGCGCCTCGGCCACTAACGTGGTCTTCTTGTACTCATCGCCTGTTGCCTGTTCCATTTTGGAAATGACGGTGTTCATGTAGTTCACATACTTATAGATGTTGTTGTAGCGCTCGTCAACAGTGGTCAAAGTGGCCCTGTCAACCTGTTCGTCAAAGGCCAACAGAGCATATTTGACGGTATTCTTCTGAGAGAGCACAGCTGCAACCTGGTCAAAGGTCCCCACACTTTCGCCCGAAAGGATGCCAACGTTGTCCGCAGGCAAGTCGCCCAACAGGTACTCTTGATTCAACAGCAACTCCAATTCATTGACGGTTGAAAGTGTCACCTTGCCTTTAGGGGTGATATCAAGTTTGTCCTCGCACGACGTGAGTGAGAAGGTCCCCATTAAGAAGGTCGCGACGAACAGGACCGCACAGTATCGTTTGTTTATATTGCCAATCATAATGCATTAAAAGTTTACGTTCAGACTCATGGTGTAACTTCGCGGAGCCTTCAGGCCTATTTCACCTCCTGTCGGAGTACACGATTCGGGGTCTACCCCAAGGTCGTTCCGTGTCCATGTCAACAGGTTATTGGCCTGAATGCGCAATCGCAGACTTTGCAGACTCAATTGCCGACAAATGCTCTGGGGGAAGTCGTAACCAAGCACAAGGTTACGCAACTTGATGTAGTCGGCAGGGACAACATTGGCATCAATGTAGCGCGAGTTGCCCACCACATTCGTGGAACCGGCATAGCCATTGGCCGGGTGTTGGTTGCCTGCAGAAGTCCAATAGTTGAGGTAACTTCTGGGAACAGCCTCAATCTCGCTCAAGGAATTGTACCCATAGGGAGAGCCTTCGTAAGTCCAATCATCAACACGAGCACGCATCACATGGCCGCCATAGAAGGCGAACATGGCAGAGAGAGTAAAACCTTGCCACGACAACTGCGGAACAAGTGAAGCCGTCACTTTCGGGTCAAGCGAACCGCTATACACGGCATCAGCAGGGGTGAATTCTTCAGTGTTGATGTCGGCATAGTGAACCTTGTCATTCGCATCGTACCAGCCAAAGTACTGTATTCCATCTATCTCCTTCATGCCGGCAAAGCGATAGGAGAAGAGGGAGTGCACGGGATAACCTTTGTGAAGAGTGTACACGGCTAAAGCCTCGGCTCCTGTGGCAATTTCGTGGTTGACGCTTGTCACTTCGTTGTGGTTGTATGCAATGTTGAAATCAACATTCAGCCCCAGCTGCTTGGTGTTGCCCGGACGTATGATTTCGCCATTCAATTGCAATTCAACGCCACGGTTTATCATCTTACCGTTATTGATTGTAAGCATCGACCATCCCGTAGTGGGGTCGAGGTCGGTGGTAGTGAGCAAGTCAGAGCCTGCCTTGCGATAGTAGTCCAAGGCTCCTGTTACCCTTCCACCAAACAGGGCGAAATCGGTTCCTATGTTAAACGAGGCCGTCTTTTCCCATCGCAACTGCTCGTTAGGCGGTGTGTCAAGTTGCGCCACACGCACACCATTCAGTTCGTTCACTCCGACTGTTGCCGTAAGATAGGAAGAGAAATCTTGAGCAATGTTACCGGTCAATCCATAACTGGCACGCAGTTTCAGCGCATCAATCCATTCAATTCCCTTCATAAAAGACTCGTTATGCATATTCCATCCCGCACCTATCGACCACAAGGGACGGCCTCGGAATTTAGGGTCGGCACCGAAGAGGTCGGCCTTATCTACCCGATAGGAGACGGATGCGGAATAGCGACTGTCGTACGTGTAGTTACCATTGAAATAGACGGAATAGAAACGATGGAGCACGTCACTCGTGGTGTAGTCAGCGCCAGTGGGTGCGCCAAACATGGAGTGGAAAGGGCCGAGTGCAGAAGTGCTGCCCTCCAAAGCCATCAATTGGCCGATATTGACCGTTCCCATGTTGTTGGTCTGAGATTGTTCATCGTACCCCATGAGAAGGGTATTATGGGAATTGAACTGTGACTGGCGGAACTCAAATCCGGCAATCGCCTCAACCAAATGGCGTTGGGCAAACGTGCGGGTGAAATCGGTCTGGGCACGGAACGTGTAATAAGCACCTTCACCTGTGCGGGTCGTCAGTTCACCACCATCAGGAAGATTGTGAGTTCCATCAGGTGAGGTATAAAGGTTGTAGAGGTGGCGCATGTCGTAACTTTCAGCCTCGCGGTAAGCGTTGCTTTTTTCATAAATATCCTCGTACTGGAACATACCGCCCACTGTCCAACCTTCCAAGAGTGTGGCTTTGGCATGTATAAAGGAGCGGATGTTGGTGTGACGACCATTCGTGAAATTGCGGTTCACTTCATCATTCAGGTTGTATGCCTCCGACTTCAAGCCATACGCATTGTTGAGCAATGATGGCTCATTGAGCCAAGCTCCTGCTTCCATGCCAGCCAAACTGCCATCGGCATTGTACATCGACTGATAGGGAGCAAAGGAGTTGATGGAGTTCCATTCCGAGGAGATGTGGCGCTTAGAGCGCTGATTGACAACATTGGCTCCAAACTCCAAAGCCAACCATTCAGCAGGATTCATGTCACCACGATAGCTGAAGGTCAAGGTGCGGTCATGCTCTTTCACAACTCCCTGATTATCATTCTTGAAATTGATGACAAGGCTGGAATTGATGTATTTGCCCCGATTACGCAATGCAAGGTTATATTGCTGAATCACTTGCAGGCGCTCCCAGACATCTTGCCATTCTTTGCGATAGTCGTTACGCGAAAGCTGCTCCAACTGGCTATTGAGCGCTTCGGTTGTCAGTTGTCCCAACTCCTTGGCTGCCAACAAGCGCACAATGGAGCTAAGGGCATACGGGTTATCAGCGTAGTAGTTCTGAATGTTCTGCCAAGCTGATTGTGAGGGGTTGTTTTTAACAAAATTGAAGTTATAACGCTCCAATTTGATAAGTTCTTCAGCATTGGCCCACTTCAGGTAGTCATAATCGTTTTTCTCCGAGATGGTGAGGTCGGCACTGAAGCCCACTTCCAGTTTGTCGCTTTTAGCCCGCTTGGTTGTGATGACAATGACTCCATTGGAAGCACGAGCACCATAAATGCTGGCAGCTGCAGCATCTTTCAGCACAGTGATGTTCTCGATGTTGTAGGGATTGACACTCTCCAATCCGCCTTCAATGGGTAAGCCGTCGACTACCACAAGCGGATTGGTGGTGGCATTGAACGAACCTGTGCCACGGATGGTTAATGCACTCTCGCCACCATCGTTGAAACCATTGTTGTAACGCACCAGCCCCGGCACCATGCCTTCCAGGTTGGACACGACATCGCCCGTATAGCGTCTGTCGAGGTCTTGAGCTGAAATCAGCTGGTAGCTACCCGTTGCATTCTCGCGCTTGATGTTTTGGTAACCGGTGACAATGATATCTTCCAACAGCTTGGTGTCAGCCTCCAGCTTCACATACACTTTCTTTGTCGTGCGCGAAGAGAGGCGTACCCTCTGAGTCTTCATTCCCACATAACTGATTTTCAATGTGGGCATACTCCCCTCCACCGTGAGGGAGAACATTCCCTCCAAATCTGTGATGACACCAGTGGATGTGCCTTCAACTTGAACAGCAGCACCAGGAAGCGGTTCGTCATTCACATCGGTGACTACACCAATGATGATACGCTTGAAATAGGGACGATTGCCGGTCGCTTTTTTTAAGACAATTGCACCATTGACGATTTCATAGTCGAGTCCGGCTTCTTCATAAAAGATACGGTCAAGCAACTGTTCCAGTGTTGCTTTTCTGTAGCTACATGTAATAAGGGGGACATTTTCCAATGTCTCTTTCTTGTAGACAAATTGGAATCCGGTACGTTTGCGTAAGTCCTTAATAATTTGCTCTATCGTCTGCTCATTGTAGTCAATGTCGTACTCTTGCGCTGAAACGTTCAGACTGACAAAACAGAGACACAGAATGAACTGTGTTAAAAACCAAATTAAATAGCATAAATTTCACTATACGCCTGATTATTTTTCACGATGGCAAAAATTTGCTTCAAAAGTTTGTTCGCAACCGCAATCATTGCCACTTTTACCGGTTTCCCTTTTTCACGTAGGCGTTCAAACAAATCCACGCACGCTTTATTGCATCTGATAGCCGAAATGGAGCACATATACAATAGTTTCCTTATCCAGCCCATTCCCATCTTACAGATATGTGCCTTCCCATGAACGGATTTCCCCGAGTCGTAAATTCTGGGGCATAGTCCGAAATAGGAACTCACCTGCTTGTAATTTTTGAATCCATGCATCCCTTTAGTCGCGGTAAGCAATGCTATGGCCGTTTTCTTTCCGACACCAGGAATGGAACTGATATTGTCAATGGCACGGCCGTCCTCTTGTCCGATAAGCGTTTCTAACTGCTTCTGTAGGTTTTCAATTCGTCTCTGCAACTGTCTGACGTGCTTACGCAGCGTGACAATCAGCGTGCTGTCATAAATGGGAGAATGCAGGATGGCTTCAATCTGGTTCTCTGCCTGCTGGATATTCTGCTGGAACATTTCAATGCTACGGTACAGCTGCTGGATACGGATGTAGTTGCTGGGGGTGGGTTCCCATATTGTAATCTCCATTCTCCTTGCATATTCGACAAGCAGTCGGGCGTCAGCCTTGTCTGTCTTCGTACGGCACATGACTGCACGTGAGAAGTTCTTTACCGACAACGGATTCACGATTGAGACGGACACCCCCCGATCATAAAGGGCATATGCCAGTCTGAGGTGGTAAACACCTGTTGCTTCCATGACGCAAATACAGTCGTCTTGTACTTCTTTCAGAAACAGTCTGATTCCCTTTTCGTCGTATGAATAGCTGTCCTGAACACTCTTTTCATCTTCATTGAATGAAAAACATGCATCAAATTTCTCTTTGGAGATGTCGATTCCAATAATTTTGCTTACCTTTGCCATTGACAATTATTTTTTTAAAGTTTCAGAAGACTCTTTGTGTGTTTCATCGATTCTACATACAGGCTCTAACGCCTAATGAACTGTTCGAAATCTACAAAGAGGGTAAAGGGGACTAACATTCTGAACGGTGTCGTATGCACCAATGACAGTTAATAATCTTCGTCCTTTACCTCTTCTGTTTTCTTTGCGAAGATAGCGAAAAATTCGCTATCTTCGTTTTTTCTGCAAATATAGAATGAC
>JAFTYI010000028.1 GCA_017464815.1 Bacteroidaceae bacterium
ACCTTACCATGATTCACATAATAATGCTCCAATAATTCATGCAAAAGGGCATTCCGCTCCGAACGGGTCAGATTGATTTGCTTTTTTCTTGCTTTCATTAAGTTGATTCTTTAAGAGTCAACCTTTTCTACAAAAAGACAACCTGATACTTATTGATTGAGGTTCAAAGATGGAATAAGAAGACAAACGCGGCCTGCATTTATTCAAGTGCAGGCCGCGTTTCATCTGTTTTCTAATGTTCACTTAAGAACTTTTAAAGATTCACCTTTAATTGTTCGGACGACTGTAATTAGGAGCCTCGCTGGTGATGGCCACATCGTGCGGATGGCTCTCCATCACACCGGCATTGGTAATGCGGGTGAACTTTGCATCGTGCAACTTCTCAATATTGGCTGCGCCACAATAGCCCATACCTGAACGGAGTCCGCCCACGAGTTGGTAAATCACCTCGTACAATGTTCCCTTATAGGGCACACGGGCGGCAATGCCTTCGGGCACAAGCTTCTTCACCTCGGTAACTCCACCTTGGAAATAGCGGTCGGCCGAACCGTGCTCCATTGCTTCAAGTGAACCCATACCACGATAAGACTTGAACTTACGGCCATTGAAGATGATGGTGTCACCAGGAGCCTCTTCGGTGCCTGCCACGAGCGAACCAATCATCACACTGTAGCCACCAGCCGCCAATGCCTTCACCACATCGCCCGAGTAGCGGAGTCCGCCATCAGCAATGAGGGGCACACCTGTGCCTTCCAACGCTTTGGCCACTTCATACACGGCCGACAACTGAGGCACACCCACACCGGCTACCACACGAGTGGTGCAGATAGAACCAGGGCCGATGCCCACCTTCACTGCGTCGGCACCTGCTTCGACGAGCATCTTGGCTGCTTCGCCTGTGGCAATGTTGCCTACTACAATATCAATGTTGGGGAAACGTTTCTTAGCTTCCTTGAGTTTGTCAACCACTCCCTTTGAATGTCCGTGAGCCGTGTCGATGACGATGGCATCAGCTCCGGCATCAACCAATGCCTGCATGCGGTCAAATGTATCGGCGGTCACACCCACACCGGCAGCAACGCGCAAGCGTCCCTTGCTATCCTTGCAAGCCATGGGTTTGTCCTTAGCCTTGGTGATGTCCTTGTATGTAATCAATCCCACCAGCTTGCCGTCGGCATCCACCACGGGGAGCTTTTCAATCTTGTTCTCCTGCAGAATCTGCGAAGCAGTCTCCATATCGGTCCCCTGCTGGGTGGTGATGATGTGTTCGCTCGTCATCACCTCGTCGATATGTTTGTCTAGCTCGCGCTCGAAACGGAGGTCGCGGTTAGTGACGATACCCACAAGGTGCTTGTCATCGTCTACCACGGGAATACCACCAATGTGATACTCGGCCATGAGAGCAAGGGCATCCTTCACGGTGGAGCCACGCTTGATGGTCACGGGGTCGTAAATCATGCCATTCTCGGCACGCTTGACGATGGCCACCTGACGAGCCTGCTCCTCAATGGACATATTCTTATGGATAACACCTATGCCACCCTCGCGGGCAATGGCTATAGCCATCTTGGCCTCGGTGACGGTGTCCATGGCAGCTGTCACAAAAGGAATCTTCAACTCAATGTTGCGTGAAAACTTGGTAGAGAGTTCTACCGTACGGGGCAATACTTCGGAGTAAGCGGGAATCAACAACACGTCATCGTATGTCAACCCGTCCATCACGATTTTATCTGCAATAAATGACATAGGTTATAATGCTTTAAAATTTATTGCGTGCAAATTTACGCATTTTCTTGGATTTGCACAAAGAATTTAATGAAATTAGGCACGGATTACACGGATTACACTGGTTTTTTTTATCCCTATTGTTAGATTTATCCGTGTTATCCGCGTAATCTGTGCCTAAAAAAACATATCAGTTTGCCATCTCGGAGATGAACTTGATGCGCACGAGGCGAATCTCATCCTCGGTGTAGTCGTCGCCCAATTCATCGATGGCCTCATCGAGGCTGTCGGTGGTAGACTCCTTGAAATAGTCGTAGATGTCATCCAAGTGGTCTTCGTCCATCACTTCGTCGAGGAAATAGTCGATATTCAGTTTGGTGCCTGAGTAGACGATGGCTTCCACTTCGTCAAGCAGTTCACTGAAGTCGATGCCCTTGGCCACGGCAATGTCGTCGAGAGCCACCTTGCGGTCGATACTCTGGATAATGGAGACCTTCAACTTGGATTTGTTGGCCACGGTGCGTACGCGCAAATCCTCGGGACGCTCAATCTCATTCTCGTCGCAATGGCGCTTGATCAACCGGCAGAACTCTTCACCATAGCGCTTGGCCTTGCCGGCTCCCACGCCCGGGATATTCTGAAGTTCTTCCAATGTGACGGGATAGATGGTGGCCATCGCTTCGAGCGAGGGGTCTTGGAAGATGACGTATGGGGGAACTTCCAATTGCTTGGAGAGCTTTTTACGAAGGTCTTTCAACATGGAGTAGAGAGCAGGGTCAACGGCGCATGAGCCTCCGCCACGCAAGGGGGTCTCTTCCTCCTCTTCGTTGAAGTCGTTGTCTTCGGTTATCTTAAAGGATTTGGGAGACTTCAGGAACTTGCGCCCATCGGCCGTCACCTTCAATAATCCATAATTTTCAACTTCTTTGTTCAGATAGCCGGCAATCAAGGCTTGACGAATGACTGCATTCCAGTGCTTGTCCTCTTCACCCATGCCCGAGCCGAACACATCCAGCTCGTCGTGCTTCTGAGCAATAACCTCGGTAGTCTCCTTACCGAGCAATACATCTATAATATGATTGGTCTTGAAATTCTCTTTTACGGCCAAGATAGTTTCTATCACGGCACACAATGAATCTTTTGCTTCCACTTGTTTCTTGGGATTTAAACAGTTGTCACAATTTCCACAATTTGCCTCAGTGTACACTTCGCCAAAATAGTGAAGCAGCAGTTTCCTGCGACACACCGAGGATTCGGCATAAGCCGCTGTCTCTTGCAAAAGCTGGCGACCTATGTCCTGTTCGGCAACAGGCTTTCCCTCCATGAATTTCTCCAATTTCTGAAGGTCCTTGTTTGAATAGAATGTCAAGCAGACACCCTCTCCACCATCGCGCCCGGCACGTCCGGTCTCCTGATAATACCCCTCCAGACTTTTGGGGATGTCATAATGGATAACGTAACGCACGTCGGGTTTGTCGATTCCCATACCGAAAGCGATAGTGGCGACAATGACATCAATCTGCTCCATCAGGAAATCGTCCTGAGTGGTGGAACGGGTAGCCGAATCCATACCAGCATGGTAGGCACGGGCATTGATGTCGTTGGCTTGCAGTATTTCGGCCAACTCCTCCACCTTCTTGCGACTGAGGCAATAGATGATGCCCGACTTGCCGGGATTGGCCTTGATGTATTTGATAATTTCCTTGTCGATATTCTTTGTCTTCGGGCGAACTTCGTAATAGAGGTTAGGACGGTTGAAGGAAGACTTGAATTCCTTGGCATCAACCATGCCCAAATTCTTCTTGATGTCACCACGCACCTTATCAGTCGCCGTTGCGGTAAGGGCAATCAGCGGCGCTTTCCCTATTTCGTTGATGATAGGACGGATGCGGCGGTACTCGGGACGGAAGTCGTGTCCCCACTCCGAAATACAGTGCGCCTCGTCCACGGCATAGAAAGAGATTTTGATGGAGCGCAAGAACTCCACATTCTCTTCCTTTGTCAGCGACTCGGGAGCCACGTACAGGAGTTTGGTCTTTCCACTCAGGATGTCGGACTTTACCATGTCAATGGCCGCCTTATTGAGCGACGAGTTGATGAAGTGGGCCAAGCCATCCTCTTCACTCATATTACGCACGGCATCCACCTGATTCTTCATCAGAGCAATCAAGGGAGAGATGACAATGGCCGTTCCCTCCATAAGCAGGGAAGGCAATTGATAGCACAAGGACTTGCCACCACCAGTGGGCATCAGTACAAAGGTGTCGTTTCCATCAAGCAGATTACGAATGATTGCTTCTTGGTCGCCTTTGAATGTGTCAAATCCGAAATACTTTTTCAGACACTCCGTTAAATTAATCTTTTCAGCCATACGAATACGGTTTATTGTATTTTTACATAGAAAGCACCCGTGTCGAGTTGCGAGAAAACAAAGCTATAAACAATTTCTCAAACTACCATAGTTTTTCGCCATTTTTTTTCAAAAAAAGGAAGAAAGCCTTGTTTTTGCCCTGTCACACGCTTTGCAAACGCGACAAATTGGCCTTGCCGAGTTGCATTTTCGCATAGTCGAGCGTCACCTCATATTCCTTCGTGTTGGCGTCGGAGGGCAGCTCGAACATGACGTCCATCATGATGGTCTCTACAATCGAGCGCAAGCCACGCGCACCCAACTTGTACTCCACCGCCTTGTCCACGATGAACTCAAACACTTCGGGTTGGAAGGTGAGTGTCACCTTATCCATCTCGAAGAGTTTCACATACTGTTTGATGATGGAGTTCTTCGGCTCGGTGAGGATGCTGCGAAGCGCGTCTCTATCCAGCGGATTGAGGTAAGTGAGCACCGGCAGACGACCGATGATTTCAGGAATCAGGCCGAAGGACTTCAGGTCTTGCGGCGCGATGTACTGCATCATGTTGTTCTTGTCGATTTGCAACGTATTGCTCACGGCGTTGTAACCCACCACGTGGGTGTTCAGGCGCTGGGCAATCTTCTTTTCGATGCCGTCGAACGCACCTCCACAGATGAAGAGGATGTTTTTCGTGTTGACGGGTATCATCTTCTGGTCGGGATGCTTGCGTCCGCCTTGAGGGGGGACATTCACCACCGAGCCTTCGAGCAACTTGAGCAATCCCTGTTGCACACCTTCGCCACTCACGTCGCGGGTGATGGAGGGGTTGTCGCTCTTGCGGGCAATCTTGTCAATTTCGTCGATGAAGACGATTCCCTTCTCGGCCTCGGCCACATTATAGTCGGCCACCTGAAGCAGACGGGTGAGGATGCTCTCGATGTCCTCGCCCACATAGCCGGCTTCGGTGAGCACCGTAGCATCCACGATGGTAAAGGGCACATCCAGCAACTTGGCTATGGTGCGTGCCAACAGGGTTTTTCCCGTGCCGGTGCTTCCCACCATGATGATGTTTGACTTCTCAATCTCCACTTCATCGGCACTTTCGGCTTGCATCAAGCGCTTGTAGTGATTGTACACCGAAACGGAGAGGAAACGCTTGGCATCATCCTGCCCGATGACATACTGGTCGAGGAAGTCCTTTATCTCCTTTGGCTTGGGAAGTTTTTTTCCCTTACTTGAAAGATTTTTTTTCCCTGTACTCTGCAAAAATTCCCTGGACATCTCTACGGCTTGCTCGGCACATTCATTGCAGATGAATCCGTCCATACCGCTGATGAGAAGTGCCACCTCTCCATCCGTGCGGCCACAAAAACTGCATTTTCTTTTTACCTTTCCTGCCATACGTTATTTCTTACGCGACAACACTTCATCAATCATCCCATACTCCTTTGCCTCCACGGCGGTCATCCAATAGTCGCGGTCAGAGTCGGCCCACACCTTGTCAAAGTCGGTGTGAGAATGTTCGGCGATGATGGTGTAGAGTTCCTTCTTCAACTTCTGGATTTCGCGAGCCGTAATCTCGATGTCAGAAGCCTGTCCCTGTGCACCGCCCATCGGCTGGTGAATCATCACACGCGAATGGGGAAGTGCCGAGCGCTTGCCCTCTGCACCGGCCACCAACAGGACGGCTGCCATCGAAGCGGCCATCCCCGTACAGATGGTGGCCACATCGCTGTTGATAAACTGCATGGTGTCGTAGATTCCCAATCCGGCCGACACGGAGCCACCGGGAGAGTTGATGTAAATGGAGATGTCCTTACCCGGATCCACTGAATCGAGGTAGAGCAACTGGGCTTGCAATGTGTTGGCCGTGTAGTCATCAACCTGTGTGCCGAGGAAGATGATGCGATCCATCATCAAGCGGGAGAAGACATCGAGCTGAGTCACGTTCAACTGGCGCTCCTCCAAAATATAGGGATTCAAATAACCGGCTTGCGAACGAATCACGTCGTCAAAGACCATACTGTTCATTCCCAAGTGTTTAGTGGCATACTTTCTAAAATCGTCCATCATAAAATCTGTCAATTACTTGATTAAACTTCTATTCCTTTTTCTATAGAGAAAAGAGAGGCCTCCGGCATCTCGTATTTCCGACAAGCAAAAATACAAAAAAAATACGCCCGAGACCTCCCTTTTAGGAAGTTTTAGCAAAAAAAGTGCGTCCTTGCTGTTTTTATTGGAACATTTTGTTGAATTCGTCCAAAGAAATGCTCTTTTCGTCCAACGTGATTTGTCCCTTCAACGCTACGGCCAACTTGGCTTCGATAGCGCGGTTTACGAGGCCATCAACAGTCTCTTTCTTCTTCAGCATCTCCTTAGAGTAGTTTTCCAACATCTCCTCGGGCACATTCATCATGCCATACTGGGCAAACTGGGCACGAGTAGCCTCCTTGGCCATGTTCATCACATCTTCATTCTCAATCTTGATGCCATTCTTGCTCACCAACTCTTCCTTGATGAGGTGCCAAGTGAGTTCTTCGATGCTCTTGTCGTAGTTCTCGTTCACAAACTCTTCGCCCTTCTCCTCGTTGTTCATCTGCATGATGCGCTTGAGCAGTGCGTCGGGGAACTCCAACTTGCCTATCTTATTAGTAAGGTACTCGCGTACATCTATTAAGAACTTATAGTCGCTATCGGGAGCAAACTGTGCCTGCAGGCTCTCCTTCACCTTGGCGCGGAATTCCTCTTCGCTCTTCACCACGCCTTCGCCATACACCTGGTCGAAGATTTCCTGAGAAAGCTCAGCAGCTACGAAACGAGTGATTTCCTCTACCTGGAAGCTGAAGTTTCCGGCGTGAGCGGCAACCTCCTCCTTCTGAATCTTCAGCAAAGAGGCCAACTCCACTTCGCTACCGTCATAAGCGGCATTGGGATTGAACACGAGCACGTCGTTCACCTTGGCGTTGGCAAATACGGCCTTCTGCTCGTCGTTCTTCATGTACGAGGGCATCATCACGGCACCCTCTACCTGAATGCCACCTTCCTTGGTGCTTCCGTTCTCGTCGAGCTCAGCCAAAAGGCCCTTCAACATGTCGTTGTCCTGATAAGCGTCAACCTTCTCATACTTGCCGGCACGCTGGGTGTACATACCAATCTGGCGCTCTACGATTTCGTCGTTCACGTCGATGTTGTAGTAAGCCACCTTGTCGTCCTTGCCGAGGTTCAGTTCAAACTCGGGAGCCAAAGCAATGTCGAACACAAATTCGATATCGTCCTGAGCGGCAATGTCGATAGCCTGTCCCTCTACGGGCAGAGGCTCGCCCAACATGTTCACCTTGTTCTCTCTCAGGTACTCATAAACCTTCTCCTGCAGGAGCTTGTTCACCTCTTCAGCCTTTACGGCAGTTCCGTATTGCTTCTTGATGATTCCCATGGGAACCATACCCGGACGGAAACCAGGCATATTGGCCTTCTGACGGAAGGCCTTCAATGATTTTTCTACTTTTTCCTGATAGTCAGCTTTCTCAAGCTTCACGGTGAGTTTCGCGCTCACCTTGTCAATGTTTTGCAATGAAATGTCCATTTCTGACAATTTTATTTTTTAATGAATTACTAATATTCTCTCTATTTTTCTATCCGGCAGGAAGACACAAATGTGCTTTGCCTTGAATTTGAGGGTGCAAAATTAGTGTTAATCTTTCAAATAACAAATTCAAGAAGCAAAAAAAGCCTTAAAACCGTTGCTTTTATCTGCTTATGTGGCACGAAAGTGCTCATCTGCCTTCCAATTGAAAATCTTTTCGGCGCAAAACGAAGCTGTTGCTAAGATACTTTGCACGCACGATGGGATTCTCGGCCAACTCCTCGGGCGAACCCTGGAAGAGGATTTTTCCCTCGAAGAGCATGTAGGCGCGGTCGGTGATGCTGAGCGTCTCGCCCACATTGTGGTCGGTAATCAGGATGCCGATATTCTTGTCCTTCAGCTTCCACACGATATGCTGGATGTCCTCCACGGCAATGGGGTCAACGCCGGCAAACGGTTCGTCCAGCATGATAAACTTGGGATTGATGGCCAGGCAACGGGCAATCTCCGTGCGTCGACGCTCGCCACCCGACAACTGGTCACCTAGGTTCTTGCGCACCTTCTGCAGGCGGAACTCGGCTATCAGGCTTTCCAACTTCTCCTTCTGATACTCCTTCGTCGTCGGAGTCATCTCCAACACACTGGCAATGTTGTCCTCCACACTCATCTTGCGGAAGACCGAAGCCTCCTGTGCCAGATAAGCAATACCGTTTTGCGCACGCTTGTACACGGGGTACTTCGTTATCTCCAGGTCGTTCAGATAGATGTGTCCCTCGTTGGGCACTACCAAACCGGTGGTCATGTAGAACGAAGTGGTCTTTCCTGCACCATTAGGCCCCAGCAGACCCACAATCTCGCCCTGCTTCACATTGAACGAAGCCTGATTCACCACCGTACGCTTGCCATATCGCTTCACCAGCCCTTCCGAACGGAGCACCATCCGGTCGTCCGACCACGTAGGAACCTCCTGAGAAACGGTGTTCACATTTTCCTCTGCACTGTTCATTTCCGTCATATATTCAGATTTTGGGTACAAAAGTACGAAAAAATCTCATTAAAAAAGGTTATTAAAGGAATAATCTACTTAAAGAATGCATCATTTTTTGGCCGAAAAGAGTTACCTTTGCAGAAATTAACAAACTAAAGACATGTTTCTGACCAAACCACTTCACACTTTTGGAAACTATCTGATGCTGATGGGCAAGGTTTTTGCCCGCCCCGAACGCATGAGAAGTTTCTTCAAACAATACTTCAAGGAGATGTCGCAATTGGGCGTCGACTCCATCGGCATTGTCCTGCTCATCTCGTTCTTCATCGGAGCCGTCATCTGCATCCAGATCAAGCTGAACATCCAAAGTCCCTGGATGCCCCGCTTCGTCACCGGCTACACCACCCGTGAAATCATGTTGCTCGAGTTCTCCTCGGCCATCATGTGTCTCATCCTTGCCGGAAAGGTGGGAAGCAACATCGCTTCCGAGTTGGGCACCATGCGGGTGACCCAGCAGATTGATGCGCTCGAGATTATGGGCGTCAACTCGGCCAACTTCCTCATCTTGCCCAAGATTGCCGGCCTCGTCACCATGATTCCCTTCCTCGTCACCTTCAGCATCGGAGCGGGCATCATCGGTGCCTACGCCACGGGATGGTTTGCCGATGTCATCAATCCCGAAGACCTCACCTACGGCCTCCAGTACGAGTTCACCGAGTGGTTCGTGTGGTACGGCATCATCAAGAGTTTCTTCTTTGCCTTCATCATCGCCAGCGTCTCCTCCTTCTACGGCTACACCGTCGAGGGCGGCTCCATCGAAGTGGGCAAAGCCAGCACCGATGCCGTGGTGCACAGCAGCATTCTTATTCTTTTCTCTGACCTCATCCTCACCCATCTGCTCTCCATATGATACAAGTAAACAACCTCTGCAAATCATTCGAAGACCGCCAAGTGCTGAAGGACATCAGCACCACCTTTGAAAACGGAAAAACCAACCTCATCATCGGACAGAGCGGAAGCGGAAAGACGGTGCTGATGAAGTGCATCGTAGGCTTGCTCACTCCCGAATCGGGAGCCATCCTCTATGACGACCGCGACTTTGTGGGCATGAAGAAGAAGGAAAAGAAACTCCTGCGCCGCGAGATGGGCATGATTTTCCAAAGTGCCGCCCTTTTTGACTCCATGAGCGTATTGGAAAACGTCATGTTTCCCCTCGACATGTTCTCCAACGACACCTACCGCGACCGTGTGCGTCGCGCCCAATTCTGCCTCGACCGTGTGAACCTCATCGACGCACAAGAGAAATACCCCGGCGAAATCAGTGGCGGTATGCAGAAGCGCGTAGCTATAGCACGAGCCATCGCACTCAACCCCAAGTACCTCTTCTGCGACGAGCCGAACAGCGGACTCGACCCCAAGACGTCGCTCGTCATCGACGACCTCATCCACAGCATCACCGAGGAGTACAACATGACCACCATCATCAACACCCACGACATGAACTCCGTCATGGGCATCGGCGACAAAATCTCCTTCATCTTCGAAGGCCACAAGGAGTGGGAAGGCACCAAGGACGAAGTCTTCACCTCCACCAACGAACGGCTCAACAACTTCATCTTCGCCAGCGACCTGCTCCGCAAGGTAAAGGAGGTGGAAGTAAGTAACATCGAGGGGTAAAAACAGAGATTACAGATTAGCCATCTTTGGTGATTAAGAACACTCATCTTCCAAGCAAAAGAATCGCATTCTTCCAAGCAAAAGAATACTATTTTTCAGAAAGCAACGTAGGGTTCTAACTTTTCCAACTGCTCTTTGGTGAACTCTTCGTAGAGGGAGAGTTGGGAGAGGGATTGCAAAGGGCCATGCAAACGCTTGTGGCGGAGAATGACACGGGCTTGTCTGTAAGTCAGATAGGGATGAGCGGCCATTTCGTCGGCGGTGGCGCGATTGAGGTTTATCTTTTTATGGACAGGAGTATGGATAGCAAACCAACGGAAAATGGAGTCGGGCATCCCATCAATTTCCATCAACTGACTCACCCGACTATAGCCTCCCAAGTGGCCACGAAACTCAACGATGCGCCGCGCACGCCACGAGCCGATGCCGGGCACACGCTTGAGCAGAAGGGTGTCGACCGTATTCAAATCGAGCACCGTATCTGCGGAAATTTTTTCTACCCTACCTGGAAAAACTTTTTTCCCCGTAGGGCGGGAAAAATCTGATGTCCAATCCCCCCTTCGTTGCTTGTGTGACCGACGACTATTGAATAAGGTATCCCGACGAGCCGACGACTCCCTATCGTCATCCTGCCGAAGGATGGATTTCCGAAAACCGGATACGGCACTACTATCGGCCGAGGTCACGAGATTCTCCCCGCCTCCCCCATCATCGGCTTTCCACCAGAGGAAAGACAACAAGCCTATCACCACCAAAGAGAGGACGAGGATAGCACGCCGGTCGCCTTTCGGGAAGAAGAACCACTCTTTATTCATCACCAAAGTCCCATCTCCTTGATAAATATCAGCGCAATGGCAATGGGGGCAAAATATCGGAGGATGAAGATATAGACCTTGAAGAAGGGCACTTTCAGGCTGCCTTCATTGGAGATTTCGTCCCACACGATGCGACGGTCGAGATACCAACCGACAAAGATGGAGACAAGCATGGCGCCCAAGGGGAGCATCACCTTGGAGGTGATTGTGTCGAGGAACTCAAAGAAGGTGAGTCCGAATATCTTCACATCGGCCAACACGCCGAATGACAAGGCAGAGAGGACACCCAAGACGGTGCAGAAAAGAGTGACGTAGCAGGCGGCCTTCTTACGGGGCACCTTCCAGTCTTCGTTCACAAAGGCGGTGACCACCTCGTGCATGGAGATGGTGGAGGTGAAGGCTGCCAAAGCTAACAACACATAGAACATCAGCGAGAAGATGTAGGCCAAGATGGGCACACCGCCGAAAGCCATCTGGAAGACGTTGGGCAGGGTGATGAATAGCAACGAAGGGCCTGCATCGGGCGAAACGCCTACGCTGAAGGCGGCGGGGAAGATGATGAGACCGGCGGTGATGGCCACCAACGTGTCAATCACGCCCACGCTCATGGCCGTCTTCGACAGGTTGGCATCCTTGCTGAAGTAAGAGGCATAGGTGGAGAGACATCCCAAACCGAGGCTGAGCGAGAAGAAGGCTTGTCCCATGGCGGCAAGGAAAGCGCTGGGAGTGACTTTGCTGAAGTCGGGTTTCAAAAGAAACTCCAACCCCTTCTCCGAATTGGGGAGCATGATAGAGCAGACGGCCAGCACCACGATGAAGATGAAAAGCATGGGCATCATGATTTTCGAGGATTTCTCGATTCCCTCCTTCACTCCTTTGATGATGACCCAGTGTGTCATGAACATGAACACCGCCATCCACAACACCGAGCGCCAGGGATTGGCCGAGAAGTCGGCAAAGAACTGGGTGTAGTCGCCCGAACTCATGCCAGCAAAACCGTTGGCGAGCGATTGCCACGTGTACTCCAGTGTCCAACCGGCCACGACCGAATAGTAGCTGAGGATGAGGAATCCGGCCAACACGCCCATGTACCCTACACCTCGCCACGGAGTACCTGGTGCCAACACCTTGTAGGCTCCGGCCGTGTTGGCACGCGAGCGACGACCGACGGTGAACTCGGCCATCATGATGGGGAGTCCCATAAAGGCCACACAACACAGGTAGATAAGGATGAAGGCCGCACCGCCATGATTACCCGTCTCGTAGGGGAATCGCCAAATGTTTCCCAAGCCTACGGCCGAGCCGGCGGCGGCAAGGATGGCACCTATCTTACTTCCGAAATTCACTCTGTTTTGCTTTGATTCCATATCTGTTTATTGTTTATTAGTCATTGAAAGGCGCAAAAATACAAAACTTTTTTCTACTTTTGCGGCAAATTAGCCATCATTCTTTGATATGAGACATTATTTTAGCAATTATAAGTTTTCTTTATTGGTTGTAGGGGTCATTCTCTACCTCTCGTTCTTCACTCCCCCGTCGACTGAGTTGGACGACATCACGAACATCGACAAGTTGGCTCACATCTGCATGTACGGTGGCCTGTGCTCCGTCATCTGGATAGAGTACCTGCGCACCCACGCCACCATCCGACGCCTGCGCACACTCATCGGCGCCGTGGTGCTTCCCATCGCGTTGAGCGGTGCTATCGAACTGCTTCAGGAGTATGCCACCACCAACCGCAGTGGCGATTGGGCGGACATGATTGCCAACAGCATCGGCGCCCTGCTGGCCGCCCTGCTCGGATACGCGGTGTTTCCGCGATGGGTGAATCGTAAATCGTAAACTTTAAGCCTCGCTCCCTATTCCGTCCAATCCTTAAACGGATTCACCGTCAGGCTGGCGTTGTAGTAGCGTCGGTCGCCCGTCACTTCACGGCCGAGGAAAGGCGGAGAGGCAAAAGGTTCATCGGCCGACTCCAACTCCACCTCAGCGATGACGAGGCCTGCATTGTCGCCAAAGAACTCGTCCACCTCGAAGGTGTGGCCTTCGTAAGGCACCAGATAGCGCACCTTGTCGATGCTCCCCTCCTGACAGAGGCGCATCAGTTCAAGCGCTTCATCCAAAGGAATCTCGTGCTCCCACTCGTAGCGACTGATGCCTCCGTCGTGCGAAGGGCCTTTGATGGTGAGGAATCCCTTTCCGCCACGGATGCGGACACGCACCGTACGCCCGCTTGTGCGGCAGATATAGCCCTGCACAATATGGTCGGAGGACGACGCCATCTGTTTGTAGCCGTCATCCTCCACAAGGAATTTACGTTCAATTTCTTGAGACATAACTTTTTTTTACGCAAACGCAGCCCAGCAAATGCCGACCAATGCCAACACTCCGAAGCCGACGAATAACCATTTCATCACCTTCTTTGCCTGCTCTTCCTGACGTTGCTCGCGGCGCTCCTGGCGCTGCATTTTTCTGTTCTTTCCCATGATTACTATTTTTAAGTTTTTCAGAATTTCTAAAGTCTTTTAAGGGCTTAAAGGTCTTTAAAGTCCTTAGAGTCCTTAGAAACCTTAGAGACCTTAGAGACCTTAAAGCTATTTAGAACCTTCAGTGAGATGTTACTCTCCCTCTCCGGCGAATTCCATCAAGTAGGCCTTGATGAATCCGTCAATCTTGCCATCCATCACACCGCCCACGTCGCTTGTCTGCCAGTTGGTGCGGTGGTCCTTCACACGGCGGTCATCGAAGACGTAAGAGCGTATCTGAGAGCCCCACTCAATCTTCATCTTTCCGGCTTCCACCTTAGCCTGCTCGGCCATTCGATGCTCCAGCTCCTTGTTGTAGAGGATGGAGCGCAACTGACGCATGGCATTCTCCTTGTTCTTGGGTTGGTCGCGCGTCTCGGTGTTTTCGATGAGGATTTCCTCCTCCTCGCCCGTGTAGGGGTCCTTATACTGATAGCGGAGGCGCACACCCGACTCCACCTTGTTTACATTCTGACCTCCGGCACCGCCCGAACGGAAGGTATCCCACGAGATGCGGGCCGTCTCCACCACCACTTCGATGGAGTCGTCGACGAGCGGAGTGACGAACACCGAAGCAAACGACGTCATGCGTTTGCCTTGGGCGTTGTAGGGGCTTACGCGGACAAGGCGGTGCACACCGTTTTCACCCTTCAGATAGCCATAGGCATAGGGGCCTTGGATTTCCATCGTCACCGTCTTGATACCGGCTTCGTCGCCATCCTGCAAGTTACTGATAGCCAACTTGTAGCCATTCTGCTCGGCGTAGCGCATATACATTCGCATGAGCATGCTTGCCCAGTCCTGTGCCTCGGTACCTCCGGCACCCGAGTTTATCTTCAGCACACAATCCATCTGGTCGGCCTCCTGGCGCAGCATATTCTTCAGCTCCAGTGCCTCCACGGCCTCGACGGCTTTGGCATATGCCTCGTCCACCTCCTCCTCGGTCACCAGCTCGTCCTTGCAGAAGTCGAAGGCCAACTCCAGTTCGTCGGCCAAGGTCTTCACCTCCTTGTAGCCGTCAATCCAAGCCTGCAGGCCCTTCACTTTCTTCATCTGTGCTTCGGCCTTTTTGGCATCGTCCCAGAATCCGGGGGCTTGTGTGCGGAGCTGTTCCTCCTCCACCTGTATCAGTTTGGCATCAATATCGAGGTAGCGGTTCAGTGCCTCGGTGCGTGTCTTCACGTCTTTCAGTTGTTCGATTGTTATCATCGTCTTTCTCTTTTTCTTTTCGGTGTGCAAAGGTAGTGCAAACTGAGAGAAGAACAAAATAAACCCGCGTTTATTTTTTGTTCCGAAGTGCAGCCAACCTTCGCAGATGCAAAGGTAGATAAAATTTCTGATACAGCAAAATAGCCCAAGCATGAAGCCTACATCATCCCAAGG
Organism: Bacteroidaceae bacterium; assembly: GCA_017464815.1. Classification (GTDB taxonomy): domain Bacteria; phylum Bacteroidota; class Bacteroidia; order Bacteroidales; family Bacteroidaceae; genus Phocaeicola_A. Next base: position 15,048 of record JAFTYI010000028.1, read on the forward strand.
TTAAGGTAGGCTTAACCCTAGGCTAAGCCCACATCATCCCAAGGCTAAGCAAGCCTCAACCATCCCCCCCTTTCTCTCCCTCTCTCTTCTTTAATCGACAGACTGATTCTAAATAAGGCCGACAAGGTCAGTTTCCTGCATCCGGACATGTTTTCTAAATAAATCTCAAAAAAAAAAGTCGTTTTTGGCAGTTTGCAATTAAATGGCTATCTTTGCACCCTATTTTATCAAAACACAGTACACATGAAGAGAGTTATTTTAAGCATATTGACTATCAGCCTGATAGGATGCACAACCACCGTACAGGAAAAACAGGAGATAACCATCACCACCAATGATGCAGAGGGTCGCAAACTGATGATTGCACCCATGGGCGGCGGTGCTGGCGCTACGGAGATGGTTGCCAACGGTTCTGTATATAGTGCGATGATACCCACCAGCCCTACAGGATTTTATGAATTGGTGTCTATCAAGGACCAATCGCAAAGCATCATCCCCTTCTACGTGCCCGTCACTGAGGCAAAGGGCGAGTCCACATTGGCCTTCGGCGAACGTGGTGCTGTTGACATGGATGGTAGCGAAGACAACCGTACATTGGGAGCCTATGCCACCGCCTACAACGAGTATGCCCGCGCTATATGGCAATCCGAACTGGACGTCAAAAATCCTGCGATACTGAAAGCATTCATGGTGAAAGCCGACTCTGTCATCAACGCTCATGATTGTTCGGACGAGGTGAAAGAGTTTCTGAAAATATGGAATTACATCCACATCCATAACACCTACGACATTGTTGCACGCATCCTGAAGGGCAAGCAAGAAGAAATGCCTTATAAACGTGAAGACCTGTTGCCCGAACCGCACACGGTGATGGACTCTCCGCTGGCCTCGCTGTTTACAGAAGCCCGACTCATCGTTTATGCCAGTTTGCCCAACCGAAACAACTTGGACAGTGCACTCATCTACCTGGAGGAGCATTATAGTGACACCACGTTGAAAGCCAAGGTGAAAGACCACATTGCAGGACGCTACGTCACCCGTTTCAACTACGCCGACGGCTTTGAAAAAGGGCTCGAGCGCCTGCAGAAGGCCACCGAGAAGTACGGTCTCGACCCGAGCCACGCCGAACGCTTTGCCAAACTGAAGGCCACCATCCCCGGACAGCCTTTCCCCGAAGGCGTAGAGCTGAAGGATGCCAATGGCAACGTGGTGGACTTCGCCACCTTCCGCGGCAAATATGTCTACATCGACCTGTGGGCAAGCTGGTGCTCACCCTGTCTGAAAGAGGTGCCCGCCCTCCAAAAACTCGAGAAAGAGCTGAAGAACGACAAGGTAGTCTTCCTCTCTATCTCCATCGACACCAAGGAGGATGCCTGGAAGAACAAGATGAAGGAGAAAAACATGCACGGCAACCAGTTGTGGGACCCCACCAACTCACTCGGTCAGGCACTGAACGTGAAGGGAATCCCCTTCTTCGCCATCTACGACCCCGAAGGCCGCCTCTACATGCACGGTGCACCTCGCCCCAGCCAAGGTCCGGGACTGGTGATGTTGCTGGAGGGATTGAAGTAATCTTATTTACAAGGATTCACGAATCATAACTATAACTTCAATTATTAATTTAAAACTTTAAAAAACAAAGAGTATGAAAAAAACCACTTTTTTAAGTTTGCTTGTATGCTTGACCATGTTGGCAACAACGGTGAAAGCACAGGTGAGCAGCGTTACAGAAGTGTTCGGTAAATACCAGTTTACCGCAACAGTGGAGGTGACCGAGTACGGTAAGCAGTTTGAGAACCTGTTTTCAGCCAACTGTGAAGTTACCATTACAGCAGCCGACCTCGATTACTATTCAGTGATGGTGCAGGGTTTTGCAGGTGGAACCGAAAACATCTACCCCAGTGACTTCGACACCGAAGCACAGGCTCTCAGCGTGCTGAATCCTAACAACGGACAGTGGGGTACCTCCCTTGCAATGTCTTTCCCTGAGGGTGGTTATCCTTACGGAACTGCAGAAAAGGAATCGTATAGCAGCCTCCTTTGGACATACGATGCAACAACACAGACATTCACTGTACCCGACTTCTCTATCGTAGGTAATCTGGATCACAAAGCTGGTACAGCTGAGTTGGTAGCCAAGTTCACTAATGTGAAGATGGTGTTGACCGAGGCTGAGGTCGTTGAGATTCCTAACATTGCCGGTGATTATGACTACGAACCCGTTGAAGGTTACGTAAAAAATGACTCAACATTCGCCTACACCTTCAACATGCTTGTCGAGGCTACAGACGACACCAACAAGGCTTACAACGTAACCTTTACGTGGGGCGACTTTGCTCCCTTCACATTGCCTGGTACATTCGACGGCAACATGCTTACAATCCCCTACGACAGCCTGTATCTCGTTGATGGAGAGCACAAGTATTATTTTGCTGTAGCTTCTCCCGCCACAAAGAAAACGGGTGCTTTCACTTTCCAATACCAATCAGAAACATCTCTGATGCAGTGGGATAGAATTTACGTCCGCGAAGACAGCGTTTGGACTGAAACGACAGATGAGACTACTGGTGAAACGGTTGGCAAGTGGGGCTTCCCCATCGTACAGCGTCTGAACTGGGGTTATGCAACCCGCGAGAGCGAAGCTGTGAAGGGCTTCTCATGGGCAGGTACATTCAATGTTTCAGCCACAAAGATTGTTGCTAACGAAGAATTGGCAGCTTCATTCGGTGAATGGCCTACAGAGTTCAACATCGTTATCGAGGAGAAACTCCCCGGCTCATTCTACGTAACAGAGTTCTTGGGACACGACATCTACACAGCTAACCAGAGCAACTGCGTTATCATCCCTGCCGATGACAACAAGTCAGCAACCATCTCATTGTCACAGTACTATGGAATGTTCTTACTGAAGAGCCTTGGTGGTGGCGAATACCTGCAAATCTTTGACGGAACAGGTGGTACCACATCTCTGACATTCACCTTGAATGATGACGGCACACTCTCTATCGGTGACTTCTTCATCCAGAAGACAGTTTATGGTGGAGCTACTGAGCCTCAACCAGTAATCTTCTATCAAGCAGTTACTGCAAAGAAGGAAGTTAAGACATTTGATTGGGTAGGTAGCTACACACTCAAAGCTGACGTAGAAGTGTTCGACACTACAAGAGAGTGGGATAACGAGTTTACTGTTAAGGTGGAATATAACGAAGGCTGGGGCTTGTATCTGCTCAGCGAGTTCTTCAACTACGACAATGTAACTTCGCTCAACTATGGTGCAAACTCATTGACCATTGCTGACGACACACATTCTGCCACATACAAGGCTGGTGGCTACATCGGTGGAAAGAATCCCCTCTACTTCAATATATATGACGCGAACTCTTCAACAACAGACTTGAACTTCACTGTTAACGAAGATGGCACTGTTTCAATGGATGACTTCATTCTTTACGTTACTGATTTCAATGGTGATGGCACAGCCGTCAAGGGTGCTCTCTACAAGAATGTAATTCTCACAAGAGAATCAGACGGTATCGTGTCTGTAGAAAAGGATAATGTCCCCGTTGTTGAAGGAATCTATGACCTCATGGGACGTAAGCATGACAAGATTACTGCTCCCGGTATCTATATTGTAAATGGCAAGAAGTTTATTGCCAAGTAAATAACAACTTGAATCCATAGAAGGGACTGTCAGATAAGTCCCTCTATGGATTCATCTTATCATGATTTAAGAGATTTGTATACTTCTCTTTAACAATAAAAGTAGAAACGCTATTCATATCAATGCACAATAAAATGAAATCTACCAGCAAAATACTGTTCTGTCTCGTAGTATCTGCACTTATGTTCACTGGCCAAGTTGCATTTGCTTCAGAAAACGGAAGCACAAATGCCAAACAAGTGTCAGAAGAAAAAGGTTCCAGAATCTACGGTGTGGTCATTGAGAAAAAAAGTGGTGAACCGATAATAGGTGCTTCAGTTGCCCTGTGGAAGGGTGAAAAGTTGCTTATCGGAACCGTGACCGACATAGATGGAGCATTCAGTCTTACAACAACCGAGAAAGACTTTGAGGTACAAATCTCTTTCATTGGATACGACAACGTCAAGTTTTCATCTTCATCACGTAGTCTTGCAAACATGAAGATTGAACTCAGTGAAGAGGCACACTCATTAAACGATTTGGTTGTCACAGGTTTTGTAACCAAGAATAGAGAAACGTTCACGGGTTCAGCAACAGAACTGAATGTGGCGGAACTCAAGCAGGTATCAGGCACCAATCTCATCAGTGCCATTGCTGCCCTGACCCCGGGTATGGCCATGGTGCAGAATACCAGCCAAGGTTCTAACCCCAACCACCTGCCCGAACTGGTGTTGCGCGGTATGAGTTCATTCTCCAACACTGGTCAGCAGGTAAATCAGCCAACCATCATCCTCGATGGTACAGAAATATCCATGCAAGAGCTTTATGACCTCGACGTCAACGAAATTGAAAAGGTAACAGTGTTGAAAGATGCTTCGGCCACCGCTCTCTATGGTTCAAAGGCTGCAAATGGTGTGATTGTAATCACACGTAAACCGATTACTGAAAGCACGTTGCATGTGCAATACAATTTCACAGGGAATCTGCAATTTCCCGTACTCAGCGACTATGATGTATTGAGCGCCACCGAAAAACTTGAATACGAGCGCCTTGCGGGTCTTTATAATGCAGGAAATACCATAAACCCGGAAACAGGCTTACCCGCACAATACGATTACGACCAACTATACAACGAAAGATACAAAGCTGTGATGGCAGGTCAGAAGTCTGACTGGTTGTCGCAACCCGCACGCACTGCATTCTCACACGACCACTCACTGCGAGTTTATGGTGGTGCTACCAACATGCGCTACGAACTTACTGGTCGCATGGGCAATACGCTCGGAGTCATGAAGGGAGACTTCCGTAAGCGTTACAGCATTGGTTTCAAACTCGACTACCACTTGGATAACTCCATCACAATCTCCAACAGAACAACTTATCAGGAGGTAGACTCAAAAGATACTCCCTACGGCTCATTCTCGCAATATGTAAAGATGAACCCATACGATAGGATGTATAACGATGACGGAACTCCAAATACCAACCTTGCTTGGGATATAAACAACCCCTTGTATGAGGCGTCCCTCGGTAGTTTCTCCAAGAGTGGTTCACACACGTTCAGTAACAGTACCGACTTCCGTTGGGACATAAACAAATCATTCTTGCTTACAGGTCACTTTAATATCTCCACCACTTCAGAGACTGGTGACATCTTCACATCGCCCAAATCTCTCGTTTATAAATATGAAACAGATTTGTCGAAGAAAGGACAATACACCAAAAGTACAAGTGAAAAGACAAGCTACAATGGTAATCTCGTGGGGACATACAATAAATTCTTCAAGGACAAGTCGCTCGTAAGCCTTTCTGCCGGTTGGGAAATCAACCACTCAAAGGGGAAAAGTGAATCCACACAGGCAATAGGTTTTTTCAACGACGATTTGTCATTCATTGGCAACGCAGCAGGTTATCCTACCGACAGCAATCCCTATGGCTCATTATCGGAAACCTCTGATGTCGGAGTCTTCACCACAGGTAACTTCTCATTCCGAAACCGTTATTTCGTAGATGCGACATGGCGTATGACAGGCTCTTCACAATTTGGAGAGAACAACCGTTATGGGCACTTCTGGTCAGGAGGTTTGGGTTGGAATGTCATGAACGAGTCTTTCATGAAAGAGATAAAGGAACATTTTGACATATTCAAAATCCGTAGCAGCCTTGGATACACCGGAAAAGTGAGCTTTAATCCTTTCCAAGCCATGACCATGTACAACTACTTGAACACATACGAGTATAAGAATGGTATTGGCGCAGTTCCCCTCACAATCGGAAATGTCGACCTCTGTTGGGAGCGCACCATGAACTACAATGTCGGTCTTGATTTCAGTATGTTCGACCGTCGTTTGAACCTTGTTGTGGATGCTTACATCCGCAATACAACAGACCTGTTGCTAGACAAGGCGAAAGCTCCCTCTACAGGTGTAACCTCAGCAAAAGGCAATCTCGGAGAGATGCAGAATAGAGGTATCGAGTTCCAACTTGACGGCTATATTTTCCGCAACAACGACTTCTATTGGCGACTTGGGACAACCGGCTACATGAACAAGAACAAGATTACCAAAATCAATAAGGCTCTTGAGGAAATAAACAAAATGAACCAACAGTATGCGAGCATGTATGATTACCCTCTGCCACAGTACGCCGAAGGTGAAAGTGTGACCGCACTCAAACTCGTGCGTTCGGGTGGCATCGACCCTGCAACGGGTAAGGAAATCTACATCAAACGAAACGGTGAGCGCACATTTGAATACAACCCCAATGACAAAGTGCTTATCGGTGACACAGAACCTGAATATACTGGAACAGCCTCTACCAACCTCTATTGGAAGGGATTCAGCCTCTATGCACTCTTCAATTTCCGCATGGGGGCTTGGGTTTACAACACTACCCGCGCAACAAAGGTGGAAGGTGCTAATCCCCGATACAATGCTGACCAACGCGTGTTTGACGACCGTTGGAAACAGCCAGGCGATGTTGCCATTTACAAAGATATTACTGACACATCCACTCCTAAGCAAACAGATCGTTTTGCAGAGGAGGAGAACACCCTCACACTTGGTTCGCTCAATTTGAGCTACGAATTCAATGACAAGTTGTGCAAGAAGTTATATTTGCGTAATATGCGTGCCGGTATCAATTTTACCGACATCCTGCGCCTCTCTTCTGTAAAGATCGAACGCGGAACTGATTACCTTTACAGCCAAGGATTTGAACTCTATCTGAATGTTACACTCTAATCGAATTGACAACGATGAAGAAAATAAAATATACCATTTTATGTTTGTGTTCCGCCATAGGAATCACATTTACATCATGCGATGACTTTCTGGACATTACCCCCGAAGGACAAGTCAAACGTGACCAACTATTAAAAACAGAGCAAGGTATAGAGGATGCTCTTTACGGTGCGTATGCACAGTTACGTTCTGCCTCACTTTACGGACGGGAGCTGTCGTTTGCAAGCCTCGAAGTCATGGCACAGTCACTATGGTGCTACGGAAACATGAGCGAGGCAAAGGGTATCAATGCACTCAGTGATTTCAACTATAAGTATTCGACCGTAGAGACTCTTTTTGAGAATGTATGGACTGACATGTATGAAAACATATCCAATGTTAACAGTGTCATAAACTCCCCGCTCATTGAAAATGCCACGGAGTACCCCTTCACTATCTATCGTGGCGAAGCGTATGCTTTACGAGCTTTCATGCATTTCGACCTTGTACGTCTCTTTGCCGAGCAATACACAGTGAACCCCGAGGCCGACGGAATTCCCTATGCTACAGAATTCTCATTGAACACTCCCGACTTTGAATCGTTGGCAAAGAACTATGAGCACATTCTTGCCGACTTGCACGAAGCTGAAAGAATGCTTGAGGATGAAGACCAGTATGAAAACACCAGCAACTTTATGCTTGACCGCCAGATTCACCTCAATAAATATGCAGTAAAAGCACTTCTTGCCCGTGTATATCTCACAATGGGCAATAAGGAAGAGGCTCTCAGATATGCTCTTGAGGTGATTGATGCCGGCAAATATACGTTGAAAGAGAAAACAGAGGTGCAAAACGACCTTGCAGGAGTGCTCTCACGCAAAGAGACATTGTGGGGTGTCTATTTCTCAGGATTTTATACACTGGTGAATGCCAAATTGCAACAAATGACATCTTACTATTCACTTGACCTGCGCAACGATTTCATGACCCTCTACGAGAAAGATGCTTCAGGTCTCGACTTCCGTATTACGGCCTATTTCACCGCTGTTGATCAAGGAGGTACTCCCAAATACCGACTGAGCAAACTCACCGACATCTATGAGTTGAACAACATGGCAGGAAATCGTCCTACAGAATTGATACTCGGCATAAACATGATACGCATCCCCGAAATGTATTACATTGCAGCTGAAGCCCTGCTTGACGAGGATTACGATCTTGCACTTCACTACTACAACGAAGTGCGTATGCATCGCGGATTGGATCCGCTCGGCACGAAATCAGCCGATACCGAAACTGAGGATGACGGCTCAGGAAGTAACGCCAATGGTGCAACAACAGACAAACTGACCATCGAACGCATCAACGACGAGCGTTATAAGGAGTATATAGGTGAAGGACAGTCTTTTTTCAACATGAAGCGTCAGCACCTGCCAATACTTTCCCACGATGGAGAAACCACGTTTGCACCAAGCAAAGATATTTATGTTGTTCCCATTCCTGACATTGAAATGGAGAACCGTAACTAACTGATAAATTTCTACGATTATGATGACTATTAGAAATATTTGCAAATACACCATTGCATCATTGCTGTTGCCTGTTGCAACATTGTTTTCATCGTGTGATGAGGAATATCTCGTCTTTGATACCAATAATCCAGGTATCTATTTTACCAGAGATACATTGGAATATTCGTTCAGTGTAACTCCTATTGAAGTAAAAAGATACACGTATAATGTACCTGTTAGGATTATGGCAAGCGTGAGTAACGAAACACGCCCCATTGGTTTTATGGTTGACCCCGACTCAACAACCGCAATAGAGGGTACTCACTATGAATTGGGCGAAGCCGTGATTCTGCCGGACTCTATAAATGGATATATCCCCATTACATTCATGCGTGAGAATCTCGAGGGCACATATGCCACGGGATACACACGTTATAAAATCTGTCTGAGACTTGTGGACAACGGCCATTTTGCCCCCACCCTCGATTCATTGAGTCAGGTTCGTATGGTGAGATTCGACAATGCCATAGACCAGCCCGCCTGGTACACTGCGCATGGCGACAAGAAATGGCCCTCGCAACTGGGAACTTGGCATCCATACACATTCATAAAGATGATAGAATTGTTCCATGAGATAGAACATGTTTTGCCCGAAACCTACTACAACATGGTAGCAGAGTATGGCGAGAATCTTGAAAACGTACCTCAAGGAAATTTCAAGCTCTACGATGTGACAATGAGGAAGTATATATACCTTCCGTTATACACATTCATCAATGACCCTGCAAACAAAGAAATGATTCTCAAGGAATATCCCGACTACCCGTTTGATGTTCCCAATCCGTATGAAGTCGATGATGATCCTATTAACTAAGCCCTTTTACAGAATTATGAAGAAATATAATTTAATATTGAGCCTGTTTGCCACACTGATGTTTGCCTCTTGCTTCGAGGATGAGACAACCATGGCCAACATGTCCTCCCTCTCCGAAATCATCATTGAAGAGGGTAGCATAAACAGCGTGTATAACATCAATAAGAACGACACGCTTGTCATCACTCCCATATTCTCACAAAGCAACCCCAAGAAGCAACTGAGACATACATGGGAAATAAACCTTGTTGAATACTCACATGAGAAAGAGTTCCATTTCATTGGCGACAAACTGGGCGTGTACAATTGCCGCTACATTGTGGAAAACGAAGACGGAAAAACTTTCTTCCCCTTCAAGCTTTATGTAAATTCTCCCTACGAAGAGGGTATCACAGTGCTGAGTGCCGATACAGAAGGTCGTCCCATGCTCTCTTTCATGCAGACACCTGCCAACAAGAATGAGTGGGGAGAATTCACGACGAAAGAGTTACTGACGCTGAACAACAAAGACATCTATTTCTCATCGAATCCCGCTGACATCGTACAATCGGGCAATGTGCTTTTCCTTGTGTGTCAAGGCGGCAACGATGACCTTCCGGCCATCTACTATCTGAATGAGAAGACGTTTGTTATCGAAAGTATGCTCAATATTTCAGGTTACGATGACTTCAGACCAACGAAGTTACTTATTCCCTCTACATGGGGAGCGTATGTCACCTATCCCGTTCTCTGTGAAAACGGCAAGGTATATGCATTCTCTCCTTATGAAGCTTCAGTAGGTCCCTCTACCAACTTGGGATATACCTACTCACAAGCTACGTATGTAGATGATGGAGATTACTACTATGACATACTTCTATGGGACAAAGAAGCAAATGGGCTTGCCCTCATATATGGAGGTTATGGTCCGTTCTACTTCGGTGACAAATATCATCTGAGCCTTTTAGAGCCCGATTTTGCGTCATTGAACTACTTCGCAAACAGAGATTTTATCACAATGGTTCCCGTAAAAATGACCGCAGATGAAATAAAACTCAATGGTTACGAGGTTATCATACTGACAAAAAGTGGAATAATAAACAGTAGTGTAGTAGTGGGCACAAGTTTCTGGGGAAGCAATAACGATGGTTCTTACAAGCTCTACAATAACGGCGGTTTCTCAACGATTGCTTTCGGAAACTTGTCCATTGACGAGAATACTCCTGTTATCGCAAGCAAGAAATACCAACTGATGTTGTTCGCAGAAGGCAACAAGGTGCGCAAATGGAATTATACAAGCACACAACAAATAACGTCAGCAAGCACACATGTGACCGTAGGCAGTGACAATGCAATAATCACCGGTTTTGAAATGAGCGCTGATCAGGAATTTACCTACATCGCCTTCTACGAACCCACCCAAAGCGGCCTCAACGGCAGTGTGTGGGTCATCGACACCGATAAGGGCACCGTGCTCAACAAGTACGACAACGTCTGCTACCAGCCGGTGAAGATTATGTATAAGAAGAAGTAGTAATAGAAGCCCCTCCCTACAGTCCCCAGCGGACCCTCCCCCTTACCCCTCCCTCTATGGAGGGGAGTGAATAGTCCGCCATCTTAAAAACATTATGAGCAAAAAACATCATCATAGTCGAAACATTCTACTCCCCTCCATAGAGGGAGGGGTAAGGGGGAGGGTCTTCCTCTTCTCCCTCTTCCTCCTTTTCCTCCCCCTCCTCACCTTTGCACAGCCCCTCCCGATGGACACGGCGGTGCGTTATGGCCGGTTGGACAATGGGCTCACCTATTACATCTGCCCCAACGCAAAGCCGGAGGGACAGGCGGAGTTCTACATTGTGCAGCGCGTAGGTTCCATTCTTGAAGAGGAGGAGCAGCGCGGATTGGCCCATTTTCTCGAGCACATGGCCTTCAACGGCACGAAGCACTTCCCCGGCAAACGGCTGATTGAGTATCTCGAGGAGAACGGCGTGCGCTTCGGCACCGACATCAATGCCTACACGGCGTTTGACCAGACGGTCTATAACCTCTCCCGCGTGCCGACCCACCGCGATGGGTTGGTGGATTCGTGCTTGCTGATACTGCGCGACTGGAGTGGCGACATCACCCTCGACGGCAAGGAGATTGATGCCGAGCGAAAGGTCATCCACGAGGAGTGGCGCACCAAGACGGGCGCTCGCGAACGCATCTACGCACAGACGCTTCCCAAACTCTTCCCCGACGGCAACCGCTATGCCCACCGTATGCCCATCGGCCTGATGGAGGTGGTGATGAATTTCCCCCATAAGGCACTCCGCGACTACTACCACCGCTGGTACCGCCCCGACCTGCAGGCCATCATCGTGGCCGGCGACGTGGAGGCCGACCATGTGGAGGAGCAGATAAAACGCCTCTGGGCAAACCTTCCTTTGAAAAAAGACGCGCCCGAACGGACTTACTTCACCGTGCCGGACAACGCCTCGCCCATCGTGGCCATCGGCACCGACCCCGAACTCACCTCGGGCACCCTGCGCATCAGCTACAAGTACGATGTGCCGACTCCTGAAGTCACACTGAGCAAGGCAGGACAGAAGGAGGCTCTATGCCGCAACCTGATTATCTCCCTACTCAGCAATCGGATGATGGACCAAGCCCAAGAGAGCGGCCAACATGCCAACCTTTCTTTTTTCGATGGAGACTACTCCATCTCAGGCACAAAAGATGCCTTCTCGGCCACGGCCACCTTCAGAGAAGCGGAATGGAAACCTGCCATGCGGGCATTGGTATTCCAACTCAAGCGGGTCATGGAGCATGGATTCACCGCCGAAGAGTACGAGCGCGTATGCAACCAATTGCGCCAGGCGATGATGCAAAGCAATGCTCCCGGCTATGCCGTTCCTCATAACAACACATTGGTGCAGAAGTGCATCGCCCACTTCCTCCACCATCGCCCTTTGCTCTCGCAAGCCGAAGAGGTGAAGCTCTACAACGAATTGTTGGCGGACATCACAGTGGCCGACCTCAACGCCCGATTCAACCAGTTCGTCTATAGCCGCGGCGGTGTGGCCATCCTCCTGCAAGGTCAAGAGCGCGACGGCCACCAATGGCCGACAGAGAGTGAGGTGTTGCAAGCCTACGGCGAAGGATGGTCACAAGAGACCACCCCCTATCGCATCCCCGAGACGGAGCCTGCGCCCGAGCTGATGCCCGTGAAACCCACGCCTGGCCACATTGTAAAGGAGAAAGAGAACAAGGCATACGCCACCCGCGAACTCCTCCTCAGCAACGGGGCGCGGGTGATACTGAAACCCACCGAATCCACCGACGGCATCCTGCAACTGACCGCCATCAGCCACGGTGGTACTTCATTAATTGACGATGCCGAGTTTGCCAATATCCATGCTATCAATGCCCTACCTGTCATGGGCGGATTAGCCCACCTGTCAGGACGGCAGTTGGGCCGTGCCTTAGAGGGGTCGAGCGCTTCGTATCAGACCAACGTGGGTACCCTCACCGAAACCTTCAGCGGCGGTTGCCTGAAGGCTGACACCGAAGACCTCTTGCAACTGCTCTACTTGCGCTTCACCACCGTGTATCGCGACACCACGGCCTTCCGCCGTTGGCAACAGGGTACACGGCAGAATATCAACCAACACATTGCCAATCCTCTGACGCTTTTCAGCGACACATTGCAAAACACCCTCTACGAGCCACATCCGCGCAACCGCAAGGCATCCATGGCCTTGGCCGATAGCGTGGATTACGACCGCACGTGTGCCCTCTTCCTCGAACGCTTTGCCAACGCGGCCGACTTCACCTTCATCTTTGTCGGCAGCATGGACATCGACTCCCTCCGCCCGCTCCTGTGCCAATATGTCGCCTCGTTGCCCGGCAATCCAAATAAAAAGGAAAAGGCCGACCTCAGCGCCCTGCCCCGCCTGCGTCGCGGACAGCACGTCACCCGCGTGGCCGTGCCGATGGAGAACCCCGTCACCACGGTCATCTACCAGGTGCTAGCCAAGGAGCGCTACACCGCCCGCAACAACGTGGCCTGCGCCATCCTCAGTGAAGTGATGAACAGCCTCTGCACCGAGACGTTGCGCGAACAGGAGGGCGGCACCTACAACGTCAGCGTCACCTCGCGCATCTCGCGCCAACCGGCCGACGAACTGACGCTGATGTTCAACTTCAACACCAACCCCCAGCAGGCACAATCTCTGCTGCAACGGGCCATCGCCCTGCTCCGTCAGGTGGCCAACGAAGGCCCGTCCGCCGAAGCCTTCAACAAGGCCAAGGAGTATCTGCAGAAGCAACACGCCTCTTATCGCGGCACCGATGCCTTCTGGATGGCGGCACTGACCGAACGCGTGCGCTACGCCTCCGACGACATGCTGACCAACAGCGAAACTCTGCAACAGGTGACTCCCAAGGAGGTGCAACGCCTCGCCCGCAAGCTCATCCGCTCAAAGAATACGGCCGAGGTGGTGATGAATCCGTAACATTCACACACATTCATTAAATCTATTGTTACTGCCAACGGGGATGGCAGACGTCTGCCATTACCGTGGCAGAGTGCTGCCATTAGCTTGGCAGAGTACTGCCATCATATTGGCAGGCGACATTCATCAGTAAGACAGCTCTGAATAATATAATTGTTTTTAGGCACGGATTACACGGACTCCACGGATAGAAATAAAAGATGTATAAAATCCGTGTAATCCGTGCAATCCGTGCCTGAATTTACTCGCTTAATACTTAATACGGGAAAAGCAAGGGAAGAGCGAATATCATCACCACAGCCATGATGAGCTGGAGGGGCAGACCCACCTTGACGTAATCCATGAAGGTGTATTGTGTCCGCCCTTGCACGCTAAAAGTGGACAGTGTGTCCATTTTCGGACAGTGGAAGTTTTTAAGTTTCTCCTATAAATCAAGCAGTTGCATGTTTGGCACAGAAATTGTTTCCTAATATGGCAAGAAAACAAAACTTAAAAAGAATATGGACAGAGAAATCCCCAAAGAAGAGAGAAGAAAGCGCCTACGCCGTCGGGTGCTTGTCGGAGCGGGCATCGTGGCCGTGGGCTTTGCCGCCGTAATGGGTCTGACCCGTTGGGCACAAAGCGGCGTGCAGATGGCCGACCTGAAGACGAGCACCGTGGAGCGCGGAGCCATCGAAGTGAGTGTGGCCGCCGTGGGACGCGTGGTGCCTGCGGCCGAAGAGCTGATGACCTCGCCCATCACCTCGCGCATCGTGGAGGTCTATTGCAAAGAGGGCGACAGCGTGGCGGCCGGCACCCCCATCCTGCGGCTCGACCTGCAGAGCACCGAGACCAGCTACCGCAAACTGTTGGACGAGGAGCAGATGAAGCACTACCAACTGGAGCAGCTGCGGCTGAACAACCTGACGCGGCTGAGCGACCTGCAAATGAACATCCGCGTGAGCGAAATGAAGCTGAACCGCCTGGAGGTGGAGCTGCGCAACGAACGCTACCTCGACAGCCTTGGCTCGGGCACCACCGACAAGGTGCGTCAGGCGGAGCTGGCCTACAACACGGGCTGCCTGGAGCTGGAGCAACTGCGCCAACAGTACACCAACGAGCAACAGGTGCGCCAGGCCGACCTGAAGGTGAAGGAGCTGGAGCTGGAAATCTTCCGAAAGAACTTGGCTGAGACACGGCGCACACTGGAGGAGGCACAGATACGCGCACCACGGGCGGGCATCCTCACCTATATAAACAGTCAGATAGGCACACAGGTGTCGCAGGGCAGCCAAGTGGCTACGCTCTCCGACCTTTCGAACTTCAAACTGGAAGTGGAGATGGCCGATGCCTACGCCGACCGTGTGCGGGTGGGAGCCAAAGCCGTCATCCGCATCGGCGCGGACGAACTGGAGGGACGGGTGACGAGCATCACCCCCTTGTCGAAAGATGGCATCATCAGCTTTGTGGTGCATCCGCTCGACCCGCGCCACCGCCGCCTGCGCTCGGGACTGAATGCCGACGTGCATGTGGTGGGCAGCGTGAAGGACAACGCCCTGCGCATTGCCAACGGCTCCTACTACCTCGGCAGCGGACAGACGCAGCTCTTCGTCCTCTCACCTGACGGACAGACGCTCAACCGCCGCACCGTCCGACTGGGCGAAAGCAGCTACCAGTATGTGGAGGTCGTCGAAGGTCTCAACCCCGGTGAACAGGTGGTCATCAGCGACATGGCGCGGTGGAAGGAGTATGAGAAATTGAAGGTGGAATAAATCCTTAGAAGATAAAGGAGTTAAAGGAGTTATCGGCTCTTCGAGCCTAAGGAGTTAATGCCAAATGTAGAGCAAAACTATCGGCTTTAA
The DNA here is from genome assembly GCA_017464815.1 of Bacteroidaceae bacterium. Lineage (GTDB taxonomy): Bacteria > Bacteroidota > Bacteroidia > Bacteroidales > Bacteroidaceae > Phocaeicola_A. Next base: position 30,610 of record JAFTYI010000028.1, read on the forward strand.
CTCCTAACGAAGTGAAGCGAAGTGATAACTCCTAAGCCCAAAGGGCTGATAACTCCTTTAACTCCCCAATAATAAAATTTAAACCAACAACAATATGTTCAAAATCTATCTAAGACAAGCATGGAACCTGGTGAAGCAGAACAAGCTCTTCACCTCCATCTACGTGATTGGCACAGGACTGGCCATCGCGCTGACGATGATACTCTTCATCGTCCATTACATCAAGTTCGCACCCGTCTATCCCGAAGAGAATCGGGGGGAGACGCTGGTGATAAGACGACTGACCCTCCGCTACAACGACGATCAGGGGATGTATCAAAGTAATTGTTGCTCGCCCTACTTGGGAAAGTACCTGAAGGAACAAACCCGGGCAGAAGCGGTGGCGGTATTCAGCCCCAACACCGGCAAGTCCCCGGTGGGTATCGGCAAGCCCGGAGAAGCCAACCAACTGAGGGGTATCGTCAAATTGGTAAATGCCGACTTCTGGAAACTCTTCACGTTTCAATTTATCAACGGAAAACCCTTTACGGAGGTAGATGTGGACTCCAAGCAACAGGTGGCAGTGATACAGGAGGAGATTGCCCTGCAACTGTTCGGCCGCACGGACGTGACAGGCGAACGCATTCAAGCGGAAGGCCAAGATGTGAAGATTGTAGGCGTAGTGAAGAACAGTTCTGTGGCCACTCCTGACTCCTATGCCGCAGTATGGATTCCCATCTCGCTCGACAACAAGTATTCCACCGAGATGAAGAGAGCCGAACTGTTAGGTCGCTATCAGGTATATCTGAAAGCGACGAGCGGAAGCGAAAAAGAGATTCTGAAACAAGAGGTCATCGAAGCCTTCCGCAAATACGACGCCGACCATCCCGATGGAATCCATGAACTGAAGGGGCAACCCGTGGAGGACTGGCTCAGCTACTACCAACACGACAAGGAGGTATCCGTCAAGGAGGTTGTGTTGGAACTGCTCTACCTGCTGTTGGCCCTGCTCTTCATCCCGGCGCTGAACCTGAGCGGCATGATATCATCGCGCATGGATCAGCGGCAAGTGGAGATAGGCGTGCGCAAAGCATACGGTGCTTCCAACTGGTCCATCCTCCGGCAGGTGTTGGGCGAAAACCTAGCCCTCACCGTGGCCGGCGGCATTGTGGGACTGCTCATTGCCTACCTGATTATCGCCACGTGCAGTCAGTGGATTCTCTCCCTGTTCGATAACAGAGACCTCTATTCCTTTGCCGAAATCAGTCCGCGCATCACCCCTGAGATGCTCTTCAGCCCGTGGATTATCGGTTGCGCCTTTGGTGCCTGCCTGTTGCTGAATATCATCTCGGCACTCATCCCCACCGTGTGGGCGCTCCGGCATTCAATCATAGAGTCATTGCATAGCAAGTTATGAAACCTCTCTGTCATCCAATATGCCATCTCTGTCATCCTGACCATACCTTACCCAAAAGAATCAAAGAGGTTTTCGATGAGCCTTTGGCGAATAACAGCAGTGAAGGATCTGAAAACGTCAGCAAAAGAAATGAAAGGAGACCGTCAGCACACGCTCCCAGATCCTTCACTACGTTCAGGATGACAAGAGACCGTAAAAGCAAGAGAGTGCAAGAGTAATAATAAACAACAACAAAAACATTACCCGATATGATAAAAATGATTTTCAAACAACTGTGGAACCAGCGGCGACAAAACGGCTGGATTCTGCTGGAACTGATTGTTATCGCGTTTTTCCTCTTCACCACATCGGCCGAGGTCGTGAGAGCCACTGCCAACTACGTGCTCCCCGACGGCTACGAGAAAGAGAAGTCTTACTTCATTGAACTGAAAGAAGGCAGCAAGTTCAGGTACGCCCGCCGGGAACGCGAGATACGCGACTCCATCTTCCAGAGCCACTTCCGCCAACTGTTGCTCACCATCAAGCAATCTCCCGAAGTGGAGGCCGTAGCCATCGTGCGCGGAGACTCTTACCCGGGTGCCCTTTCGAGCAACGGCAACGGTTTTGTAAGCGACGACACGGCATGTGTCCGCATCAAATGTCCATGGTATCAAACCTTTGTCATCGATGGAACAACCGACTTCCTGAAAGTCTATGGCCTGAAGGATGCCCGCACAGGCGAACCACTACAACTGGCAAAAGCAAAATTGGCATGTCCGCAAGGCATCGTGTCAGTCGCCTTTGCCCGCCAGCTGTTCGGGCGGACAGACGTGACAGGCGAAAAGGTTCACTTCGGCAAAAAGCTGCCCGAAGGTTCGGATGCGAACAACTATTTCGAAATCGTCGGAGTATATGAGGGCTACAAGCGTAGCAACTTCCATGTTCCGGGAAACAATCTTTTCGTGCTCACCAGCACCATTCGAGGCAGGAACGAATTCAACCACGTCATCGCCTATCGCCTGAAAGAGGGGGTGGACGGCAACGCCTTCCGCGAACGGATTATGAGCGAAATCGCACCTCACTATGAGACCACGCCTACAGCCATCAAAGACATCAAAAGTTTCGGGGAAAGTCTGAAGCGGTTCAATGACCTGGCGGGTGCCTATTCCCGCTACCGCTACACCGCCGTGATGGCCTTCTTCGTGCTGCTCTGTGTCTTCCTCGGTATGACGGGAACGTTCTGGGTGCGCTGTCGGGCACGCCGACAAGAGATTGGGCTGATGCGCAGCATCGGAGCCTCGCAAGCCACCATCACCCGCCAGTTTATGACGGAGGCGTGGATGCTGGTCACCATCGGTGTTCTCATTGCCCAACCGCTCATCATCCACTACATCCACGAACTGGAGTGGGACATCACCGACCCCACCGCCCACTATTGGCAGGACAGCAAAACGTGGATTACCCTCGCCACCGACGGCCTCATCTACATCCTGATGGTGCTGATTGCCCTGCTCGGCACATGGCTCCCCGTGAAACAGGCGGCCAAGGACCTGCCGGCGGAGGCGCTGAGGGATGAGTAATTTTTTAAGGAGTTAAAGGAGTTAGAGGAGTTAAAAGGAGTTAGCGCAGGCTCTGCCTGCTAGCCAATAGTTTTGCTATACAATTGGCTTTAACTCCTAACGAAGTGATAACTCCAAGCGAAGCGATAACTCCTTTAACTCCTGAGAGCAAACAACCAATTATAAACTAACAAAAAACAAGATAATATGTCAATAATCAAACTTACCGGTATCAACAAGATATACCGCACCGACGAGATAGAAACTCAGGCACTGGAAAATGTGAACCTGGAAGTAGAGAAAGGCGAATTCCTCAGCATCATGGGGCCTTCGGGATGTGGCAAATCGACATTGCTCAACATCATCGGCCTGCTGGACAAAGCCACAAGCGGCACCATCGAGCTGTGTGGCACCGAGGCCATGACGCTGAAGGACAAGGAGCTGGCCGAGTTCCGCAACCAGCGGTTGGGATTCATCTTCCAATCGTTCCACTTGGTGAACTCGCTGAACGTCATCGACAACGTGGAGCTGCCCTTGCTCTACCGCAACGTGTCGGCAAGCGAACGCACACGGCTGGCCAAAGAGGTGCTCGAGCGCGTGGGGCTGAGCCACCGCATGCGCCACATGCCCATGCAACTCTCCGGCGGACAATGCCAGCGCGTGGCCATCGCCCGTGCCCTTATCGGCAACCCGGACATCATCCTGGCCGACGAGCCGACGGGTAACCTCGATTCAAAGATGGGTGCCGAAGTGATGGACCTGCTGCGCCAACTGAACCGCGAAGACGGCCGCACCATCGTCATGGTGACTCACAACGAAGAGCAGGCACGCACCACCTCGCGCACCATCCGCTTCTTCGACGGAAGACAGGTGGAATGAGAAGACCCTCCCCCTACCCCTCCCTCTATGGAGGGGAGTGAACACCATCCAACGAGGTTGTATCAAAATGCCGACGGTCTCTGTCATTTTTCGGGCAAAGCCCTTAACAACTCGTCTGAACGCAGTGAAGAATCTGTAAACACATTCATTTCACTAAATACTTTTATTTCTTCGCTCGTTCGGATGAGGACAGAGGCCGTCAAGAAGTATATTATTCCCACACTTATTATATTATGAACAAAAAGCATCATCACAGTCGAAACATTCTACTCCCCTCCATAGAGGGAGGGGTAAGGGGGAGGGTCTTCTTCCTACTCCTCTGCCTGCTCGCCTGCACGGCATTGACAGGACGGGCACAAGGAGACGCGTCCCACCCGCGCCCCATCACCCTTGAAGAGGCCATTCTGACGGCACGCACACAGAGCGTGGATGCGGCCGTGGCACTGAACGAGCTGAAGACGGCCTACTGGGAATACCGCACCCACCGCGCCGACCTGTTGCCTGAGATGAGCCTGTCGGCCTCGCTGCCCAGCTACAACAAGCGCTACAACTCGTATCAGCAGGAGGACGGCTCCTACACCTTCGTGCGCAACAACTACCTCGGCATGAACGGCGCACTGGCCATCAACCAGAAGATTTGGCCCACGGGCGGAACACTCTCGCTGCAAACGTCGCTCGACTACATGAAGCAACTGACGGGCGACCGCACGGAGCGCTACATGTCGGTGCCCGTGGCGCTGCAACTGAGCCAACCCATCTTCGGCGTGAACAGCGTGAAGTGGGACCGCCGCATCGAACCCGTGCGCTACGCCGAAGCCAAGGCGGCCTTCCTCAGTGCCACCGAGGAGGTGACGATGAGCACCATCAACTACTTCTTCAACCTCCTTCTCGCACGCGAAAACGTGAGCATCGCCCGCCAGAACCTCGACAATGCCCGCAAGCTGCACGAGGTGGCCAAGGCCAAACGCCGCATGGGGCAGATAAGCGAAAACGACCTGCTGCAACTGGAGCTGAATGTGCTGAACGCCCAATCGGCCCTCACCGAGAATGAAAGCACGATGAAGAGCCACATGTTCAAACTCCGCTCCTTCCTCGGATGGAACGAGCAGGAGGAACTGGAGCCGGTGTTGCCCGACACCATCCCCGGCACGTTGCTGGAGTATAACCAAGTGCTACAGAAGGCGTTGGAGAACAACTCCTTCGTGCACAACATCCGCCGTCGCCAACTGGAGGCCGACTATCAAGTGGCCAAGGCACGGGGCAACCGACGACAGATAACCCTCTTTGCACAGGTGGGCTACACGGGCACCGACCGCACGATGGATGGAGCCTACGACCGTCTGTTGGACAACCAGGTGGTGGAGGTGGGCTTCAACATCCCGCTCGTTGATTGGGGCAAGCGCCGCGGACAGGTGAAGGTGGCCGAGAGCAACCGCGAAGTGACAGCCAGCCGACTCCGGCAGGAGAGCATGAACTTCAATCAGAACCTCTTCATCCTGGTGGAGCAGTACAACAACCAACGCGCCCAGCTCGACATTGCACGCGAGGCCGACCGCATCGCCCAACGCCGCTACCACACCAACGTGGAGACCTTCCTCATCGGCCGCATCAGCACCCTCGACCTCAACGATGCACAAGTGAGCAAGGACGAGGCACGACAGAAGCACATCACCGAACTGTTCTACTATTGGTACTACTACTACCAGCTCCGCAGCCTCACCCTCTGGGACTTCGACAAGCAGACGGGCATCGATGCCGACTTTGAAGCGATAGTGAAGGGAAGGTAAAAGCATCTTTTCCCGCCTTTTGTTTGGAAATATAAAAAAGATAAGATACTTTTGCACCACTTATGATACTAATAATTGACGATGACCAAAGCATACGCTCGTCGCTGGGTTTCATGCTGAAGCGGGCGGGACACGAGGTGACGGCCGTGAGCACTCCCAAGGAAGCACTGGAAGTGATAAGGGAGACTGCGCCCCGACTGATGCTGATGGACATGAACTTCTCGCTCGCCACCGACGGGGAGGAGGGATTGACGCTGCTCCGCCAGGTGAAACTCTTCTGTCCGCAAGTGCCGGTCATCCTGATGACGGCGTGGGGAAGCATCCAATTGGCTGTGAAGGGAATGCAGGCGGGCGCCTTCGACTTCGTCACCAAGCCGTGGAACAACGTAGCGCTGATGCAACGCATCGAAACGGCACTCGAGCTGACCGAAGGAAAGACTTCTGACCATACGGCAGAGACGGATGACGGAGAGTTTGACCGCAGCCACATCATCGGCCGCAGCGAGGGACTGATGAAGGTCTTAGAAATGGCAAAACGCATTGCCCACACCAACGCCTCGGTGCTCATCACCGGCGAGAGCGGAACGGGCAAGGAGCTGATAGCGGAAGCCATACACCGCAACAGCCCGCGACGGGGGAAGCCCTTCGTTAAGGTGAACTTGGGCGGCATCTCGCAATCGTTGTTCGAAAGCGAGATGTTCGGACACAAGAAGGGGGCCTTCACCGGTGCCGTGAACGACCGCGCAGGACGCTTCGAAACGGCGGACAAGGGCACCATCTTTCTCGACGAAATAGGCGAACTGGACCTGAGTTGCCAAGTGAAGATGCTGCGCGTGCTGCAGGAGCAGACCTTCGAACGGTTGGGCGAGAGCACACCGCGCAAGACGGACATCCGCGTGGTGAGCGCCACCAATGCCGACCTACCACAAATGGTGCGCGAAGGGACTTTCCGCGAAGACCTCTTTTACCGCATCAACCTCATCACCGTACACCTGCCAGCCCTGCGCGAACGGCGCGACGACATCCCCCTGCTGGTGCGCCACTTCATCGACCAACAATGCCGGCTGAACGGACTGCCACCGGTAAGTGTCACTCCCGAAGCGATGCAGTACCTGCGCACACTGCCCTACCCCGGAAACATACGCGAACTGAAGAATCTGGTGGAGCGCACCCTGTTAGTGAGCGGAAGCGAGGAACTGACGGCCGACGACTTCAAGGCCATGCACTCCCTCTCGGGTCAATCGGAAGCGACCCCGACAACCACCCCACCCCCCACCGAAGGGCTGACACTGGACGAAATAGAGAAACAGGCCATCCTACAAGCCATCAGCCGCTACCGGGGTAACCTCTCGCTCGTGGCCGTGGAGCTGGGCATCAGTCGCGGAGCACTCTACCGCCGACTGGAGAAGTATGGAATTGAGACTACATAACCAAACTCATAATTAATAATTCCCCGTCCATGCTTTCCTTCAAACGAATGTTCATCCTGTTGGCAATGCTGCTGATTGTCGTTGCCATCCTGCTGGGTCTGCTGTCAATAGATGAGCGGGGCCTGTTGTTCTATGTCGCCGAAGCCACGGTGGCCATCACGCTGGTGGGTCTGTACTACTTCTACCAAAAGGTGGTGAAGCCTGTCTATATGCTGACTGACGGATTGGACCTGTTGCGCGAACAGGACTTCAGCAGCCGGCTCAAGCGCGTGGGCCAACGGGAAACGGACCAGATTATCGACACCTTTAACCGCATGTTGGAACAACTGAAGAACGAGCGGTTGCGCGTGAGGGAGCAGAACCACTTCTTGGACCTGCTCATCAGCGTGTCGCCCATGGGAGTGGTGTTGCAGGACTTCGACGGCCACATCACCGACATGAATCCGGCCGCCCAACGTTTCATGGGACTGGCATCGGCCGAGGAAATCAAAGGGAAACAATTCAAGGAAATAGAGACACCGCTATCGGCCGAGATTGCAGCCATCCCACGAGGCGACACACGCACGGTACGACTGAGCGATTCGATGGTCTATCGCCTGTCGCATCTGTCGTTCGTCGACCGGGGATTCCCCCACCCGTTCATTCTGATTGAGAGCCTGACCAACGAGGTAATGAAGGCCGAGAAGAAAGCCTACGAGAAGGTCATCCGCATGATAGCCCACGAGGTGAACAACAGCGTGGCGGGCATCACCTCCACCCTCGACACCGTAAGCCAGGCATTGGCCGAGATGGACGACACTACGGAGCTGCGCGAAGTGATGGCCGTCTGCGTGGAGCGCTGCTACAGCATGAGTAACTTCATCACCCGCTTTGCCGACGTGGTGAAGATTCCCGAGCCACAACTGCAGGAGGTTGACCTGAACACACTGGTACAGAACAACCTCCGCATCCTGGAAGGACTCTGCCTGCCACAGGACATCCGCCTCGGCCTGCAACTCAGTCCCACTCCGTTGCCGGTGAAGATTGACACACCGCTCTTTGCACAGGTGTTGCAGAACATCATAAAGAATGCCGTCGAAAGCATCGGACACGATGGAGGGAAAATCACCCTCACCACCACATCGTCGCCCTACACCGCCATCGAGATAGCCGACAACGGACGGGGCATCAACCGCGAAACAGAGCAGAAACTCTTCACCCCCTTCTTCTCCACCAAACCCGACGGGCAGGGCATCGGCCTCATCTTCATCCGCGAAGTGCTGCTGAAGCATGGCTGCACCTTCTCCCTCCGCACTTGGCCCGACGGCCTCACCCGCTTCCGCATTGAGTGGAAGTGAGAGACCAAAGCCCATATATTTAGGCGCGGATTGCGCGGATTACACGGATAGTTTATGTATAAAACCGTGTAATCCGCGCAATCCGCGCCTAAAACTTAACTGTCCCTTAATACGGGAAGAGCAAGGGAAGAGCGAATATCATCACCACAGCCATGATGAGCTGGAGGGGCAGACCCACCTTGACGTAATCCATGAAGGTGTATTGTCCGGCAGGCATCACCAAGGCGTTGGGCGGTGTGCTGAAAGGCGAAGCAAAGCACATGCTGGCGGCCACGGCCACAGCGAACAGGAAGGGATAGGGACTGACACCTATCTGCACGGCCGATGCCATGGCAATGGGCGACATCAGTACGGCGGTGGCGGTGTTGCTGATAAACATAGTCATGAGCGAGGTGGTGAAGTAGATGCCTGCCAACAGGGCAGTGGGACCATAGGCACCAAGTCCGCTGACGAGACTGCTGGAAAGGTAGTCGCTGACACCGGTCTTCTCCAATGCCAAGGACATGGGCATCATGGCGGCAATGAGGACGATGCTTTCCCAATTGATGGTCTTGTAAGCGGCTTCGACATTGCGGAAACATCCGGTGAGCACCATCAGCAAGCCGGCTATCATCACGGCCGTGACGGGAGCCACGGGGATGAAGTCGAACATCATCATGGCAATCATCATCACCATGATAACGGCGGCCAAGGGAGCCTTGTAGTCGAGCGTCACCTTGGCGGCTTCGGCCAAGGGCTGACCCAGTACCACCCAATCCTCGTCCTCCTGACTGAGGCGGGCAATGCTTGCCCATGTGCCTTGCACGAGCAACACGTCGCCGGAGTGCATGCGCACATCCTTGAGGCCGTGTATCATATATTCTCCCTTACGACGGATGCCCACCACGTTGATGTTGTACTTCTGGCGGAAGTTGGAGTCAATGAGGGTATTATTTATCAGTTTGCTGGCAGGCATAAGCACGATTTCGGCCATACCGATGTCGTAGAAGTCGAGGACACTGCGTCCGCCCTGTTCCTTCAGCGAGGCATCGTCAAGCAGGGTGAGCTTGTATTCGCCGGCAAAGCGTTCGGCCTTCTCACGGGCACCCATCAGGTAGAGGATATCTCCTGCTTCCAAGGGTGTGGAGGGGTCGGCCATACTTTGGCTCACGTTCTTCACCAGTTTGCTGCGACGACCTTGTCCCTCGCGGCGTATCTCAAAGATGGTAACTCCGAAACGGCGGTGCACGTCCAGCTCGGCGGCGGTCTTTCCTACCAAGGCCGATCCGCTCTTCACTTGCAGACGGCTGAGGTTGGAGGCTAACTGGTACTCATCCACCAGTTCGTTAAGCGACTTGCTCTTGCGTCCGCCCACATTCTCCTTCTTTTTCTTACCCGAAAGGAACCACTTGGTAAGCGGGAGCAGCACCAGGGTGCCCACTACCACACACACCAATCCCACGGGAGTGAAGGAGAAGAAACCCAACGGCTCGTACCCAGCCGAGGTAAGCGACTCCTGTATCACGAGGTTGGGCGGTGTACCGATGAGGGTCATCATACCTCCCATACTGCTGGCAAAGGCCAAGGGCATGAGCAAGCGGCTGACGTTGGCTCCGGCTCCGGCGGCCATGCTGACCACGATGGGGAGCATCAGGGCAACCGTGCCCGTGTTGCTCACAAAAGCACCAATGGCGGCCGTGCCAATCATCACCAACAGGAAAAGGCGGAGTTCGCTCTTGCCGGCCAACTTCAGCAGGCTACCACCGATGATTTTGGCAAGACCCGTCTGGAAGATGGCACCACCTACGACAAACAGTCCCACCATCATGATGACCGTGGAGTTGGAAAAGCCCGACAGTGCCTCAGCAGGAGTCAGGATATTGAATACAAGAAGTAGCACCAATGCTATCAGTGCTACCATGTCGGAACGCATCCGTCCGCTTACAAAGCCCACGACGGAGAGGGCAAGGATGAGGAGGACTATAAGAGAAGACCCTCCCCCAAACCCCTCCCAAGGGAGGGGAGTAGATAGTAAGAGATTCATCATTATATTACTTTGTCATTTTACTCCCTTCCATATAGGGAGGGGCAAGGGGGAGGGTCCTCCTCCCCACTTACTCTTCATACATCTTATCAATCACCTCGGCGTAGTTTTTGTTCAGTGCCGGTCGCTTTATTTTCAGCGTGTTAGTGAGTTCGCCACGTGCCATGCTGAAGGGCTCGGGCAACAGGGTAAAGCGCTTCACCTGCTCGTAGTGGGCAAACTGTTGCTGGAGGGTGTCGATGCGCTCCTTCATCATGCTGATGATGCGGGGATGGGCAAGCAGCTCCTCGAGCGAGGCGTAAGCAATACCATTCTCCTGGGCATACTGTTTGAGCAGGTCGTACTGCGGGATAATGAGGGCCGAAACGAACTTGCGCTTGTCGGCAATGATGGCCACTTGGTCGATGTAGCGGTCGACGGAGAGCTTGGTCTCCAAGGCTTGCGGTGAGACGTACTTGCCGTTAGAGGTCTTGAAGAGGTCCTTGATGCGCTCGGTCAGGAAGAGCTGGTCGCCCTTGAGGTAACCGGCGTCGCCCGTGTGGAACCAGCCCTCCTTGTCGATGGCTTCGGCCGTGGCCTCGGCCTTCTTGTAATAGCCCTTGGTGATGGTCTTTCCGCGGAGGAGCACTTCGTTGTTTTCGCCAATCTTCACCTGCACGTCGGGCATGATGGTGCCCACGGAGCCAATCTCGAAACCGGGGCTTACGAAGCACGACACGGTGGCACACGACTCGGTGAGGCCATAGCCCACAATCATGTTGATGCCCACGGCGTGGACAAACTCGCAGACTTCGTCGGGCACGGCGGCTCCGGCCACGGGGAAGAAGTTGCCGTTCTCGAGGCCGATGGTCTTCTTCAAGAGGGCGTAGATGGTCTTTTCGTAGAACTTGTACTTCAGATGGAGCATCAGTGGCGGACGCTTGCCCAAGCGCACGTAGTTGAGGTTGTGCTCCTTGCCCACACGGACGGCGTCAATCATCAGCTTCTGCTTGATGCCCTTCTCGGAGGCTATCTTTTCGTTCACGCCCGAGTAGACCTTCTCCCAGAAGCGGGGCACACTACACATCAATGTGGGGCGCACCTCCTTGATGGTGGAGGCAATCTCGGCGGGTTTCAAGTTGAGGCACACGACCACTCCCTTGTGGAGGCAATAGTATGTCCACGCACGCTCGAAGACATGGGTCAGGGGGAGGAAACTCATCGACACATCCTTGTCGGACATCTGCGTCAGGCGGATGTCGTGGATGCGGATAATCTCCTCGTAGGTCGAGTGGTGGAGCAGGACGCCCTTAGGCTCGCCCGTTGTTCCGCTGGTGTAGAGGATGTTGGCCAAGTCGTCCATCGACGCACGTGCGGTGCGCTCGGCCACCACGGCGGCGTGAGGCAATCCTTCGCCCATCTGCAGGAACTCGTCGAAATAGATGCTGGTGGTGTCGCGCTCGTGCTTCTGAATCTTGCGGTCAAAGAGAATCAGCTTCTCCAACGAGGGACAGATGCCGAGCACGCTGAAAGCCGTATCATACTGATACTGTTCGCCCACGAAGAGGAAGCGGATTTGTGCATCGTCGATGATGTATTGCGCCTGAGCCGCCGAGCTGGTGGCATACAGGGGGATGGAGACCGTGCGGTTGGCATGTCCGGCAAAGTCGGCATAGAGGCACTCGGGCTTGTTTTGCGAGAAGATGCCGATGTTCTCCTCCTCCTTCACCCCCATCGCCACCATGGCATTGGAGGCCAGGTGGACGGTGTTGCTCACTTCGCGCCACGCCACTGACACCCACTGGTTGGTATCATAATCCCTGTATCTCAGGGCTTCACGGTTCTCGTACTTATCTGCCTGCTTGTGCACCAAGACGGCAAAATGATGATTTCCCATACGTATCTGTTCTTTATTCTTTTTGTCGTTTTCTTAAATCGTTTGCAAAGATACAGTTTTATTTGCAATTATTCGCCCAAATCCTCCGATTTTCCATATTCAACCGGTGGTTCGCTGGCCCATATCGGCTCTGACTCGAAGTCCTTATAGCGATGCAAGAGAGATTGCGGGAGGAATTCCTCATCCCTTCTGACATCCCACAAGAGATGGATGTAGACGTACTCTGCATGCACCGTGTAGACAATCTTTGTCACCTTGTCAACCACCAATGAACGGTACTCCAACGAGGTGCAACCCACCAACATCGGCTCGACACGTCCTAAATGGGGGTGGGATTTCAACAATTTTGCCGAATGCCTAATCCTTTCTCTTACTTCAATCGACACAATCGCCCCAAATTGCTTTTTACAATAAGCCACAATCGCACGCTGGTCTTCGATTGCGGCCGAATTCCACTTCAATTTCATAACATTGCATCAATTAACCTGTCCGCTTCCTCTTCACTCAACCCCCGTCCGGCAATAGCATCGGCTTCGGTGGCACGCAGGCGGGCCTTCACCTCGTCAAGCGTATAGCGACACGGAGGGGCCGACGTGTACTCCACCGCCTCTTCGTAGCAACGGCGCACGCGCTCTATCACCTCGGGATTCTTGCTGTTCAAAATATTGCGGGCCAGTTCGGCCTTGATGGCTTCAAACTCGAATGTATCCATACCGTTACACCTTATTTATTTTTATAGATGGCGCGAAGATACTAATTTGCTGCCTATAAACCGCACATTTTCCCAAATTTGTCGCTCTGCGCCCCGTTTTTCGTCTGCTTGGGGGAAATGTTTGATTACCTATGATTGCATCATCATCAACAACCATTCAGGGGTTTATGGCCATCCGTCCACACATTTCATGCATTAAGTATGCGCAGGGCAAACGCATTAAAAAGCGTTGCTTTGCAAAAGCAATGACAAATATGCTTCATCCCACCCGGCTTTAAGTCTTTTGAGGTTGATGCTCCCTTTTGTAGTTTTATCATTCTTTAATACGGCAAGCGCCATTTTAGAC
>JAFTYI010000029.1 GCA_017464815.1 Bacteroidaceae bacterium
CGACGAGATACGCGCCTACAACGACTTCTCCAGCCACGACGACCTGCACGACCTCAACATCTTCATGACGCGCCTGCTCTTCTGCTACTTTGCCGAAGACACGGGCATCTTCGATGAGAACCTCTTTACCTCCTCCATCGATCGCTATACGAAGGAGGATGGTAGCGACCTCAGTTCTTACCTTGACGAAGCTTTCAACGTGATGGACAAGTCGCTCCGCATCGAGGTGTCCAGCATCTTTGCACAGTTCCCCTACGTGAACGGCGGACTCTTCAGCAAGCACATCCGCATCCCCCAGATGGGCAGTCGGGCACGAAGGCTCATCATCGAATGTGGCCAGCTGAACTGGAAGGACATCAACCCCGACATCTTCGGTTCGATGATTCAGGCCGTGGTCAGCCCGTCGCAACGCGGCACTTTGGGGATGCACTACACCTCCGTGCCCAACATCATGAAGGTCATCCAACCGCTCTTCCTCGACGACCTTTACGAAGCCTTTGCCAATGCCAAGGCGAACGTGAAGAAACTGCGCCTGCTCCTCGTGCGCATCTCGCAGATGAAGTTCTTCGACCCTGCTTGCGGTAGCGGAAACTTCCTCATCATTGCCTACAAGGAGCTTCGCAAACTGGAGATACAGATATGGAAACAGATTGGCGAGCTGAGCGGAAGCTACGAAATTCCCTTTGTCAACATCCAACTCACCCAGTTCTATGGCATCGAGATAGACGACTTTGCCGCCGAAGTGGCTTCCCTCTCCCTCCGCTTGGCCGAGCATCAGATGAATTGCCAATTCACCCGCGAGTTTGCCAACGTCAGCATCCCTGCCCTACCATTAGGCAAATCCGGCAACATCGTTCATGGCAATGCGTGCCGTGTAGATTGGAATGTGGTTTGTCCGCATACGCAGGAGGAAGAGGTGTTTGTGATGGGGAATCCGCCGTATTTGGGATTTAGGATGCAAGATGAACAACAAAAATCCGATATAGAACACACGTTTAGCCGTTACTTATCATCATATAAAAAGTTGGACTATATATCTCAATGGTTCTTTTTAGGCGCTTTATATATAAAAAGTACCAAAAGCAAATGTGCTTTTGTATCTACAAATTCTATTTGTCAAGGAGAGCATGTTTCTTTATTATGGAATCCTATTTTAAGCAAAGATGTAGAAATCTGTTTTGCTCACACCTCATTTAAATGGACTAATAATGCAAAACATAATGCGGCAGTAATATGTGTTATTGTAGGCCTATCTATGAAAAGTAATATTCAGAAGAAGTTGTACCAAGATGGAACTTTAACTCTAACTCCATTTATTTCGCCTACATTATCAGACAGAACAGACGTTATTATAGAAAAGAGGAATGATTGTTTATCAGGTTTTCCTAATGTTAGACTTGGGAATATGCCTAATGACAATACATTATTGCGACTGGATCGAGTAGAAATGAAGAATATCGTTGAAAGCGACTATAACGCTCAAAGATTTATCAAAAAGTTTGTAGGCTCAGTTGAGTTAATAAATCAAATTGAAAGATATTGTTTGTGGATTTCTGATGATGAGAAAGATTTGGCCTATTCAATACCATTGATTCGTGAAAGAATTGATGCGGTTTACTCATATAGAAAAGAAGCGAAAGACATCAATTTGAATAAACAAGCTGAAAAACCATATCAATTTAGAGAGTTTGTGGCATCTTCAAAAAATACGTTGGTCGTTCCCATTGTTTCGTCTGCTTGTAGAGATTATATACCGATGGGGTATGTGAATGAAGATTGCATTGTTCCAAATTCCGCGTTTATGATTAATGATGCACCTATTTGGCTTTTTGCAATAATGACATCTAAGGTACATATGGTATGGGTTAAAAACGTAGCAGGAAGGTTGAAATCCGATTTTCGTTATTCAACCAAACTCTGCTACAACACCTTCCCCTTCCCAAAAATCTCCGAAGCCAAAAAGCAAGAGATAGAGGAAGCAGCAGAAGAGGTATTGTTGGTACGCGAAGACTATCCCGGCAAGACATTGGCGGAACTTTATGACCCCGACAAGATGCCCGAAGACCTTCGCGAAGCACACCACCGCCTCGACCTCATTGTGGAGAGTTGCTATCAAGACACCCCCTTCGCCAACGACGAAGAGCGACTGGAATGTTTGTTCAAACTGTATGAGAAGATGACGAAGAAGTGATGAAGTTAGGTAACATTATATTTCGTGATATACTTGTAGGGGCACCCCTTGTGGGTGCCCAAAAGAAAAGCGTTCCAACGGGCACCCACAAAGGATGCCCCTACGGTGAAAACATCCCAAATAAATCGTATAGTTGCCAAAATTAAAAGACTATGATACAACCTTAATTTATATTTTCGTATATATTTGCAAAAAAATAAAATAGAAAATCATGAAATACGAACCAGATACAGAAAAATACGGCACTCTTTACCACGGTTATAAATCGTGTAAAGAAGAGACACTGTTTTATGACTTTGCAGTACAAGGCTATGACTTGACCTTTTGCTACAAAGGGAAACGGTATCATTTCCTATCGGAAGAGAATTATGTGGCACATTGCGACGAGAACTATATGGAGGAATACCAACGATTTGAAGATGGAAACTCTGCTCTCGAACAATTCATGATAGACGGGAAATCTTTGATTGACCTCATTGAAGAATTGGAAGAAGTGGAAGCTGTGTAATATAATAAGGTGTGACAATTCAAACTGTATGAGAAGATGACCAGAAAATAAAAGCAAAACTCTGCCAAATCTCATTTTTTAAGGCACTTTTGGCAGAGTTTTCAAATTGAACAAAAGAAGAAACTAGTTGATTATGAGCACACAAGACAACACCATAGTAAACATCAACTACGAGCAGACGGGGCTTTCAACAGGCACCAATGCACTGGGTATGCGCGAGATGCAGGCCAAGGTTTATGAGGCAAGAGATAAGCAATACCTGTTGGTGAAAGCACCGCCTGCCTCGGGAAAGAGCCGCGCGATGATGTTCGTGGCTCTCTATAAGATGGCTCACCAAGGCATCCGCAAGACTATTGTGGCCGTGCCGGAGAAGAGCATCGGCGGTTCGTTCAAGAATACGGAGCTGAAACGGTTCGGCTTCTTCACAGATTGGACGGTTGCCCCCTACTTCAACCTTTGCGGAGGCGAAGGGATGAATGAGGGGATGAGTGGAGTGAGCGAATCGAGAAAGGTGGCCCGCTTCAAGGAGTTCCTTTCACCGGCAACCTCGGCCACAACCTTGGTGTGCACACATGCCACACTGCGCTATGCCTTCAAGGAGTTGCCCGACGAGGATTTCAACGACACGTTGGTGGGTATCGACGAGTTTCACCACACCAGTGCCGATGCCGACAGTGGACTGGGCGACGTGGTGAGACGGCTGATAGCGAACACCAATGCCCACATCCTGGCCATGACGGGAAGCTACTTCCGTGGAGACGGATTGCCCGTGTTGCGTGCAGAGGATGAAATGAAGTTTCACCCCGTGACCTACAACTACTACCAACAGCTGAACGGCTACAAATACTTGAAGAACCTGCAGATTGGCTACAAGTTCTATCAGGGACGATACACCGACGCACTGCCCGAGGTGATAGACAGCACGAAGAAGACCATCATCCACATACCCAGCGTAAACGCCCGTGCGGCTACAGGACTGGGCAAGTATGGCGAAGTGGCGGCCATCATCGACACGTTGGGAAAGGTGGTGAGCATCGACTACAACACCACGGTCATCACCGTGCAGACACCTGACGGAAGGCTGTTGAAGGTGGCCGACCTTGTGGAAGATACACCCAACGAACGCAATGCCATACAGACTTATCTGCGCAACATCAGGCATCGCGACGACATGGACATCATCATTGCCCTAGGTACAGCCAAAGAGGGATTCGACTGGAGGTGGTGTGAACGTTGCCTAACCATCGGTGTGCGTGGCTCGCTGACGGAAGTGGTGCAGATTATCGGAAGGTGTACCCGCGACTGCGAAGGCAAGGAGAGTGCGGAGTTCATCAACCTGATAGCGCAACCCGAAGCGTCGCAAGACCACGTGAGTGTGGCGGTCAACGACTTCTTGAAAGCCATCACGGCCTCGCTCCTGATGGAACAGGTGATGGCTCCGGCATGGAACTTCAAGACGGCCAAAGAGGCTGACGAAGAGGGAATAAAGGACAAACGCACGCTGAAGGTAGAGGGACTGAAACCGCTGTCGAGCGCAAAGACACGCATGATTGTGGCCGAACAACTGGACGACCTGAAGGCAAACATTCTGCAAAACGACCTCATCGTAAAAGCAATGGCCACGGACTCGTATGCCGAAACCATCAATCAGGTGCTGATACCGAAGGTCATCCGCGAACGTTACCCGTCGCTCACCGACGAGGAGGTGGAGGAGGTGCGCCAACGTGTGTTGCTCGACACGGTGACAAAGAGCTGTGCCGAAGTGGTGGTGAAGCCCGACGGCAACCGTTTCTTGAAACTGTCGAACCGCTTCATCAACCTGGACAAGCTGAGCATCAACATCATTGACAGCATCAACCCCTTCCAACGGGCTTACGAAATACTTTCGAAGAAGATAGACAAAACGGTACTGAAAATCATTCAAGATACCATTGCCGAACAGAAGTATGACATGGGCATCGAAGAGGCTATCCTGCTTTGCAAAGGCCCTTTGAAGGAGTACATGGCGGAAAGCGGAGGACAATTGCCGGACATAAACAACCCGGACGTGAAGGTGCAACGCTTGGCACAGGCATACCTTATTATAAAGAACAAGGCGATACGCCGGAAACAAGGACTGGAATGGGAGGAGAAGTGAATTTTATCAGGAGTTATTTGAAGGAAAGGAGTTAGAGGATTTAAAGGAGTTATCGTCCCTTTGGGCCTAGGAGTTATCGCAGGCTTAAGCCTGCTAGCCAATAGTTTTGCTATACATTTGGCTCTAACTCCTTAGGCTCGAAGAGCCGATAACTCCTCTAACTCCTTTAACTCCCCCAAAAAGAGAACATAATGGATGTAAACAAAGAACTGCTACTACTGTTTGAAGACCCGCTCTTCGCTAACGTGAAGGTGCCTGCCAAACCTTTGACGGCGAATGACCGCATGGTGGAGAAACTGCTTGCCATCAATGCATTTGTGCGCGACAATGGCCGTGAGCCATCGGCCACAGGGTGCTTCGACGAAAAGAAGTTGGCACGAAGCCTGAAAGCCCTGCGCGAGAGCGGAAACGAGAGTTTGAAGGATTGGGACGAGTACGGATTGCTATGAACATCAACAAAGAATTGGATGAACTGCTCAACGACCCGATATTCGAGGTGAGCAACACGGAAGCGACACTCTTTGAGCTGACCGAAGCCATGAAGCGGGCCAAGGAAGAGCGGAAAGCTGCTGACTATGTGGCGCAACGTCAGCCATGTGAAGATTTTGCGGAGTACGAACCCTTGTTTACCCAAGTACATAACGACTTGAAGAACGGACGACGGAATCTGGTACGCATATCAAAAACATACAGTTTTGAAACTGGAAGATTTTATGTAGTAAGCGGACAGATACTCTATCTGGAAAGCGTGAAAGCATTGAAGAAAGGCGGGAATGGTTCGGTTGACGGTCGTACCCGCTGCATCTATGAGAACGGTACGGAATCGGACATCCTGCTACAAACCCTTCGGAAGAATGTGGTGGGCGACGGCTATGCCATCACGGAAACTGAAGAAGAGAAGGAACGCAGATTCTTTGTAAACAATGACATAAAGGAAGAGGACAAGGTGACGGGATACATCTATGTGCTTTCGTCTCTCTCCGACAATCTGGCCATCAGCGGACAGAAAGACCTCTACAAGATAGGCTTCTGCACCACCACAGTGGAGCAACGAACGGTCAACGCCGAAAACGACCCTACCTATCTGATGGCTCCCGTAAAGATTGTGGCCGCTTACAAGGTGGTGAACCTTCATTCACAACGGTTTGAAGACATGATTCATCAGGTTCTGAAGGCTGCAAAATTCTACGTGACCGTCACCGACAACAACGGTGAAGAGCACCGCCCGCAAGAATGGTTCGTAGTGCCTCTGCACATCATTGACAGCATCATCGAAAAGATTATGGACGGAAGCATCATCCACTATCTGTACAATCCCCAAATGAAGTGCTTGGAGGTGGTGGAGCCGTAAATGCTCATTAGTCATGCCACCTTTGAAATCTTGAAGATTTTTCAAGTGCAAAATATCTTCTATTCTCTATCGGTAAGTCGCTTTTTTTGGACTTACCGATAAAGAATCGGCTATATTTGCTTCGAAACAGCAAAAAAATCTGTTTTTTCGAAAAATAGTTGTAGTATGTCCCACGATTTGAGACAAGCAGCACCGAACTTTGCAGCAAATTAACAAAATATAGGAGGAATAAGTATGAGTTTTATTGCAGCATTTTTAACGTTTCTGTTTTTCTGTCATCCAAATTTCTTGGCTGCCGCAGTTGTTATTTTAATAATTGCCTTATTGTTCGCAATCAGTCCATGGGCAGGGGTAATTGTTGTAGCAATTATCGTAGCAGGGATAGCCCTGGCTCTTATGGAGGAACATTAGTATTACATTTAATTATTGTGTATTATATTGCTATTGCCCGTCCATCCACATCTGCAATGTGGATGGACGGGAAGTATTCTCCATCAAGATTCCAATGCTAGGTGTTGTATATTCTATCAAATATTATTTAAGATTCACCTCTAAAAAGTCTTTTAAAGGTTGCAAGGCTTTTGCATTCAAATCCCAATAATCAGTATTGTCGAACAACCAATCTCCAGCTCCCAGTTTTCCTCGCAATTTACTGCTTAGTTTTTGGGCATTCATATAGGTATGCAATTTGCCCTTCAAATTGGGAGTATTATATAATGGCTGGCCATGTCCATCTCTCACGCCCGAGATGCATTTCTCATAATCTTCAAAGCAATCGAAAAAGACAGGATGCAGGTCACGCCGGGCAGCAGACTCCATCAAAATCTCCACTTCTCCATCGTCTTGATTATTGGGATAGATGAAGTAAGGAAAGGAAATGCCATGAGTCTGCATATCATTGTCTATATCCGCCTTGCGTTTTGCATACCCATATCCCTTGGCTACAGTGTCTGCATCTATAAAAACGAGGACTTGATTTCCCATTGCTTGAGCTTGAAGGATTTGATTGATGTTGGTCTCGTTAAAAAGATTTCCAACTCCATCCATACAGATAAGACTTACTTCCTTTGCCGGAAAATGTAAATCGATGAACGCTTTGAGGAAATTGTATTCTGGCGTTTTTTTATTCTGTGCTTCGATGAAAATCTTATTCATATTACCTTACTTCTATTTCTTGGTTTATAGAATAATCCAGACTCTCCAACGAATAGTGGTATGCTTTCAGTTCATCATCGGAAGTCTTCAGTAACTTGAAAGCCGCAATAAGGTCATTATACTTATCAAGCGCAGCATCCCGAAGTCCTTTTATGGAATCGGTATCATGTGTTGTGATAAACAACTGAGTATTGTTCTTGGCAGCTGCACTGATAAGCACTTTCCACAGATTGCACATCACAGAATAATGGAAACCGTTGCTGATTTCATCAACAAGCAGGGCTCCATCCTTGCAATCATAGACAGCAGTGAGAAGGGAGACAATCTTGCGAGCACCATCGCCCATCATATTCACGGGAATACGCTTGGAAAGGCCCACATCAACAAGCATCTCATTATCAGTAAAGATAAAATCCTTCACGCGAGGTTCTATCAGCTGCAATCCTTCTACAATAAAGTGCTCGTCTTTGTTCTGAAGTATGTTTTTCAGTCCCTGTATGGATGTATTGAAATCGAACTTAGGACTCAAATACACACATCGCAACAATTCCTCGTAATCCTTTGGTGCTATACGATTGACATCAGTTTTTTCAAAATTCAACTGTGCCTCAAAAGGTTTATCGTTAATCTTGAAATCAAATTTCAAACCATACATCCCCTCTTCTACATTCGAAAGAATATTAGCATCATCAGCATTAAGAGATACACTCTTTTGCTCCTGTTCGAGAATGCTGATTGACAAATCACGCTTTTCTTCATTTTCTATTCGAATATGGATGGGTTGGGTTGAATCTAAATTATAGAATTCTAATTTAAGGTCTGTCAAACGGGTTTTGCTGTAACCACGCATAAAATTCACATGGACAGGAAGCAATGGATTGGATAACCCACTGGCTAAAAACAAAGATTCCAACAAAGAAGACTTTCCGCAGTTATTCTTTCCAAAGAAAAGATTTATCTGCTTGAAGCCCTCTAAAGAAGCATATCTGATGCCTCTGAATCGCTCTATTTCGATTTTGTCAAACATTGCCTCTGTTGTTTATTTGGTTATGATTTATCCTACAATACTAAACAAAATATTTAGCATTTGGATAAATTCAACATTCGTAAATCTGTCTATATTACTTCAGAATTCTGATTTCAACTGCAAATATAGGAAGATTTTTATTATTTACACTAAGAAGAATGTAAATTTTAGCCTTTTACAGCCAATATAAGTTCCTCTGCCAAATATCTTAAGATAAAATGCAAAGTATCCTAAGATACCTGACGATTTATCTTAGGATACTTTAAAATTGGGTTCAACTTCCGCAAAAGCAATCAAAAAATTCAATATTCGGTAATTTGGCGCGATATTTTTCGGTAATTTGACACAAATTCATTCGGTAATTTGGCATCGATTATTCGGCATAACAGCCTTCCTCCATCACAAAATATTCAGATTCTCTATCGGTAAGTCGCTTTTTTGGGGACTTACCGATAGAGAATCGACTATATTTGCTTCAAAACTGCAAAAATCACTTTACCAATGCAAACTGAGTTGAAGGATGAAACTCGAGCCATAATTCATCAGCCAAATATTTGTCACTACGACAATGCAAATCCGCAATGCCTTCTTCAATCATTTGGGAGGTGACCGAATTGTAGTAAATGTTGGCAGCTTCTTCAAGAGATACGCCATATCGCACGCTGTAGGCTTCGATTATGCGGGCGATTTTTCTGTCGAGAATCACTTGCCTTGACTTTTCACTGATGGACATAATTGCATTACTTTTTTAAAGGTTAGACACTGTTCCAACATAGCGTCCGTACGGATACAATATTGTATGTTTGGTTTCATGTACGACAAACGTTTGAGAGCTTCTTCCTTTGATATGAGAGCATCAGTATAGAGGTCTATCGTATCGAATACTTTATCATCCGCTATTCCACCAATTACCATATCAAAATCTCCAACAACTTCACCATTACGACAGGCCATTACGAAATCAAGCCATTCTTCATCATAGTACTCAAAACATTTAACCTTCCAATCGGCCCACTCTTCGGAGAATTCATACACATTCAACCAAGCTGGTTCATTACGCCTAAAAAAACGGAATGCATAGACTTCTGCCTGATGCCGTATCGTTGTGAAATAAAAACCTGGACCGAAATCCAACTCTTTACGCGAATGTATCGTGTCAGGACGGCTTACACATTGATTTGATGTATGATAAACTTCCATCATGCCAACACTCCTTTTCCTTTCATAAAATCAATGATGTCATCTACGAGGTATGAACGGCTGAACGTATGCAACACATCGTACCCCGGAACAATATAGCCATCTATGATGTCGGCCGCCTTCAAACGACTATATACCTCATGACGGGAGATCTTGAGTTTCAAGGCTATGGCTCCTATGCAAAAAGTTACAAATCCCAATACATCTCTGTTCATTTCACAATTCGCTGTTTATCTGTCCGACAAGTGATTCTTTATTATTATAGCGCAAAGATAAATGATTCTTTTTAATTCTCCAATGATTCAGTAGGAAAGTTCCTGTTTTCTAACGAAAAAGACATGATGCAAATTCCATTTTCTGATATAGAGCATTTTTAATGCGAAAGTCAGCAGGATGCTATGCGCGTCACCGCTTCCTGAGTTCCCAAAAGGCTACAGCTGAGGCGGCTGCAACGTTGAGGGAGTCAACTCCGTGGGACATGGGGATGCGCACCACGTAGTCGGCTTTGGCAATCACTTCAAGGGAAAGGCCGTCGCCTTCGGTGCCCATGATGATGGCCAACCGTGGTTCGTCCACCAAGGCGGGATGGTCAATGGAGACGGAATTGTCGGTCAAAGCCATGGCGGCAGTGCGGAAGCCCAGTGAGGAGAGTTGCTCAAGAGGACCTTCGAGCCATGTCCAAGGAAGCAGGAAGACTGAACCCATGGAGACACGGACGGCACGACGGTTCAGGGGGTCGCATGAGGTGGGTGTAAGCAGTACGGCATCGATGCCCAATGCGGCGGCCGAACGGAAGATGGCACCAATGTTGGTGGTGTCCACCACCCCATCAATCACCACCACCCGATGGGCATCGGCACACACCTCTTCTACCGTTCGGGGGATGGGACGGCGCATGGCACAAAGCACTCCGCGCGTGAGCGTGTAGCCGGTGAGGGAGGCCAGCAACTCACGATTGCCTGTGTACACGGGGATGTCGCCACACTGCCTGATGATGGAGGCGGCATCGCCGGTGATGTGCTTCTCTTCGCACAAGAGTGCCAACGGCTCATATCCGGCATTCAACGCCACTTGTATGACTTTGGGGCTTTCGGCAATGAAGACTCCCTTCTCAGGCTCTATGCGGTTGCGCAACTGGGCTTCGGTCAGGGTGCTGAACACCTCGACTCCCGGATGATGCAGATTTTCTATCGTGATGATGGGCATTTTTGACTTTGTTTCTCCTCCCTTTTTACCGGGGTTATTTCTTAAAAAGTTCGAGCACCTGACGTAAGCTGTTCTTGTCCGACCAACTGAAATCGGGCATCTGCATGTAGAATTCCAATCTTCCGCGCTTTGCCTTGGGGAGCATGCGCATGAGCACACGCTCGTGAGCCTTCACCACTTTTCCATCTATCTCCAGAAAATAGGTGTTGACGAGCGGATAGAGGTTGTCTTCGTCAGAGGGGTCGACACTAGCGGCGCTCACAAGCTGGTCGTTCATCTGGAAGTCGGAGATTATCCGGTCGTTGAGCCGTTGTTTGTTGAATGCCTCCACGTCGATGGTGGTGGTGCAGAAGATGCGGTTGGCTCCCACCGTGTCGACTACGGTAGCCAGTATGGTGTCGATGCGCACATAGGTTCTGTCCTTGAATTCAACGGACTTGATCTGTCTCATGTCCGCCTCCATGTCGAACTTGTCTTTCTTGAAGAGCAAGCGGCCATTCTTCAAGAACACGTTCGCCTCTTTCTGCATGACTACTTTGCCCGTCACCAATGTCACCCTGGCCGGTTGATAGGTGGCATAGACGGTCGTGCGGTTGCTGTATCCTTCAAAATTCTGTGCCCACACGCTCGCACAAGCAAGCATCATGAGCCATACTCCTAAGATTTTCTTCATATCCGTAGTGTTTTCTTCTGTTATTATATTAATATAATGTATAGTCATTGGAGGGGTGGAGAAAAGACAAGCGCGGATGACACAGATTTACTTGGGGGTGGCGACTGTTCTTTCGGTCGGATGCTCCCCGCATAAGGCTGTATTGTCCGCGCTTGTTGGTGTATGTCGTTTACACAAGTGTGTATCGGAGTAACCTCTCCGTGGTGTCTCTCTTTACTTCAGTATACCCAGTTGCTTGAAGCACTTGGTGAGTTTTTCCACGGCCGTATCCACCTGCTCTTTGGTGTGGGTGGCCATGAGGGCTACGCGCACCAGTGTGTCATCGGGGGCACAAGCGGGAGGAATGACGGGATTGATGAAGATGCCTTCGTCGAATGCCAACTTGGTGACGATGAAGGTCTTCTCCTCGTCGCGCACATACAGGGGGATGATGGGCGATTCGGTGTCGCCAATCTCGAATCCGGCTTCGCGGAAACGGTCGAGAGCGTAGCGGGTGATGTTCCAAAGGGCCTCGATGCGCTCAGGCTCGGCTTGCAGGATGTGGAGGGCCTCGATGGCCGAAGCAGTGGCAGCGGGTGTGCTGCTTGCCTGGAAGATGTAGCTGCGTGTGGTGTGGCGGAGCCAGTTGATGACCTCCTTGTCACCAGCGATGAATCCTCCGATGCTGGCCAATGACTTGCTGAAGGTTCCCATGATGAGGTCGATGTCCTCGGTCACTCCGAAGTGGTCGCACACGCCGCGGCCGTTCTTTCCGAACACGCCCAGGCCGTGAGCTTCGTCCACGTAGATGCAGGCGTCATACTTCTTCTTCAAGCGAACGATTTCGGGCAGGTTGGCCAAGTCTCCCTCCATGGAGAAGACTCCATCCACCACAATGAGTTTCACCGCACCTGGCTCGCAACGGCGGAGTTTCTTTTCCAGGTCCTCCATGTCGTTGTGCTTGTACTTCAACTGGGTAGCGGCCGAAAGACGGCGTCCGTCAACAATAGAGGCGTGGTCGCGGTCATCACAGATGATGTAGTCGCCACGTCCTACAAGAGCGGGGATGATGCCCTCGTTCACCGTGAATCCGGTAGAGAAGCAGAGAGCCTCGTCCTTGCCGACAAATGCGGCCAACTCCTTTTCGAGCTGTACGTGTATGTCCAATGTGCCGTTGAGGAAACGCGACCCTGCACACCCTGTGCCGTACTTTTCGGTGGCGGCAATGGCGGCATCCATGATGCGGCGGTCGTAGGTAAGCCCCAAGTAAGCATTGGAGCCGAACATCAGTATCCGCTTGCCATCCATCTCTACCTCTGTATCCTGATGGCTGTTGATTGTCCGGAAATAGGGGTATACGCCTTGCGCCATGTACTCTTGCGGAAGCGTATATTTCGCTAATCTTTCATTTAATATGCCCATATTCTTTCAGCAAAAAATAAGTCTTGCTTTCTCTTAAAATTTGGTTTTTTCCTTTATTTTTAATCACAACGATGTCAGATGACACCAAAATAGGGCGCAAAGGTACTAAAAAATATAGAAATATCGGCCACATATATGAAGGAATGTTTCCAAAAAAAATGCATTTGCAAGAAAACTATCCCAAATGGTGAGTTGTTTTGAAGAAAAGGATTATCTTTGCACAATCTAACAAAAGTGATTGAACAACCCAACACCAAGAAAGAATGCTGATGGACACTAAAAAACGTGCTACATTCATCGTCAACCCCATCTCCGGCACCCAAAACAAGAAAGGCGTGACGGAGAAAATCAAGAAGTATATCGACGGGAAGAAGTTCGACATCAGCATTGTGCCCACCCAATATGCCGGCCATGCGTGCGAGATTGCCGCCCAATGTGCGGCCGATGGAGTGGATGTGGTGGTGGCCGTGGGTGGCGATGGCACCATCAACGAGACGGCACGCTCCCTCGTACACACCTCCACCACGCTGGGCATCATCCCCTGTGGCTCGGGCAACGGATTGGCACGCCACTTGCAAATCCCGATGGATGTGAAGAAGGCCATCGAAACCATCAACCAATGCACCGTGGAGACTATCGACTACGGCAAAATCAACAACATCCCCTACTTCTGCACTTGTGGAGTGGGCTTCGACGCCTTCATCAGCATGAAGTTTGCCCAAGCCGGCAAACGGGGCATAGCCACCTACATTGAAAACACGTTGCGCGAAGGCCTCCGCTATGAGCCTGAGACGTATGAGATTGAAAACGAAGACGGTAGCATGAAGCACAAGGCCTTCCTCATCACCTGTGCCAACGCTTCGCAATATGGCAACAACTTCTACATCGCCCCCAAGGCTTCGCTCTGCGACGGATTGATGGACGTCATCATCATGGAGCCTTTCACCATGCTGGACGCACCGGCCATCTCCTTCCAGATGATAAACGGCACACTCGACCAAAATAGCAAGATAAAGACCATCCGATGCAAACGGCTGAAGATTCACCGTAGCAAACCGGGGGTGATTCACTTCGATGGCGACCCCGTGATGGCCGAAGCCGACCTCACGGTGGAGATTATCGAAAAGGGGCTGAACGTCATCATCGGCCAACACGAGGAGAAGGCACCGGGCAACATCAACATGTGGCAAAGCGTGATTGACATCTTCAACGACTTGAAACCCTCCTCCATCATGGACGACTTGGCGGCACATAACCGACGATTGCAGGTGCTGAACAAAGAGTTGCTGAAGAAGTTGAAGAACAGTTACAAATAAAAATCATTTACCATTTCTCCGTACTCCTCGCCCACCACGCCGGGATGAGGATACATCACCAATGGCCTGACGTCGGTTGAGGCGTCGGGTAAGGCCGGTTTGAATGCCAACAATGCCCGCTTGGCCGGTGCCGATGGTTTGGTGTACACGTGTGTCTCGCGTGACAGGAATAATCGGTGTTGTATGGCAGCCGCCTTGATGGCTGGCGCGGCCTCCATGGGCACCACCACCGAGAACTCGCCATCCACGCTCAACAATGAAGCGGCGCACCGCATCAGTGTGTCGAAATCGAGCGTATCAGTGTGACGGGCCGTAGAGCGTTGTTTGTCCGGACATTTCAACGCATTCACAAAGTAAGGCGGATTGGAGAAGATGGCGTCGAACTTCTCCTCCGGGTGAAAGGTGCAGATGTCGGCATTCACCACCTCGATGCGCTCTTTCCACGGCGACCTCTCCACGTTTTCCCTGGCTTGCCGGGTGGCTTCGGCATCAATCTCCACGGCCACCACCCTACCCTCTGCATTGCGTTGGGCGGCCATCAGCGCAATCAATCCACATCCACACCCGATGTCGAGCATCCGATGGGCACCCTCCACGTGCATCCATGCACCCAACAACACGGCATCGGTGCCCACCTTCATGGCACAACGGTCGTGCCACACGGTGAATTGCTTGAATTGAAAATAGGGATTAGCCATCTGTTCTCTGTGCTTTTTTCTCGATTTGCCCGCAAAGATAGTGCTTTTTTAGATATTTTCAACAAAAAGGTACACCTTATTTAAATAGGAATGATTAACTTTGCGCCCGCATTTGTGTGCCCCTTCGGAACAGAGGGCCGAAAATTTTGAGAATATAGCAGAAAATGAAGAGAATATTTAGCGAAATGGAAGAAGCCAACGAAAGCGACAATTCGTTTTCACTGATTGCCGACTTCGATGGCAACGAAGAGCAGATTTTTGAAGAACAATTCGATACCGACCTCCCGATATTGCCCATGCGGAACATGGTGTTGTTTCCCGGTGTGGTGTTGCCCGTGGCGGTGGGTCGCAAGTCGTCGCTGAAGCTGGCGAAGCAGGCATTCAAGAACCAGCAGAAGATTGCCGCCTTCACCCAGATTTACCCCGACACCGAGCAACCCGACCAGGCCGACATCTACCCCGTAGGCACGGCGGCAAAGGTCATCCGCATACTGGAGATGCCCGACAACACGACCACCATCATCCTCCAAGGAATGTCGCGTGTGAAGCTGACCGAAATCACCTCACACACCCCCTTCCTGCGCGGACGTGTGGAGAAGTTGGCCGAGATTTTCCCTCCGCACAACGACAACGAATATGAAGCCGTGGTAGACAGTTGCAAAGACCTTGCCATCGACTACCTGAAGTGCTCCGACTACCCCGTGCAATCGGTCTTTGCCATCAAGAACATCAGCAACAAGATGTTCCTCATCAACTTCATAGCCACCAACCTCATCTCCACCATCCCCGACAAAATCAACCTGTTGGAGGAGGGTAACCTGATGAAGCGTGCCTACGAGATGATTTCCATCCTCAACCGCGATGTGCAACTGGCCAAGCTGAAGGCAAACATACAGATGCGCACCCGCGAGGACATCGACCAGCAACAGAAGGAGTACTTCCTGCAACAACAGATAAAGAACATACAGGACGAACTGGGCGGCTCGCGCGAAGACAAGGACATGCACGACCTGAAGAAACGCGCCGACAAGAAGGCGTGGGGCAAGGAGGTGCGCACCATCTTCGACAAGGAGCTGGGCAAACTCGAGCGCATCAATCCCCAGTCGCCCGACTACAACGTGCAGCTCAACTACCTCGAAACCATGCTCAACCTGCCGTGGGGAGAGTATACGACCGATAACCTCAACCTGGTGAATGCCGAGAAGACGCTCAACCACGACCACTATGGCCTCGAGAAGGTGAAGGAGCGCATCCTCGAATACTTGGCCGTGCTGAAGATGCGCGGCGACCTGAAGTCGCCCATCCTCTGCCTCTATGGCCCTCCGGGCGTGGGTAAGACCTCGCTTGGAAAGAGCATTGCCGCGGCCTTGAAGCGCAAGTATGTGCGCGTCTCACTCGGCGGACTTCACGACGAAGCCGAGATTCGCGGACACCGCCGCACCTACATCGGAGCCATGCCCGGACGCATCATCAAGAGCATCAGCAAGGCAGGCTCGGGCAACCCCGTCTTCATCCTCGACGAGATAGACAAGATTGCACAGATGACCCACCAGGGCGACCCGTCGTCGGCCCTCCTTGAGGTGCTCGACCCCGAGCAGAACAATGCCTTCCACGACAACTTCCTTGAGGTGGATTACGACCTCTCGAAGGTGATGTTCATCGCCACGGCCAACAACCTCAACACCATCCCCGGCCCCCTGCTCGACCGCATGGAGCTTATCGAAGTGAGCGGCTACATCACCGAGGAGAAAATCGAGATTGCCAAGCGCCACCTCATCCCCAAGGAGATGGAAAACGTGGGATTGAAGAAGGGCGAAGTGAAGCTGAACAAGGCCGCCATCGAATTCCTCATCGAGAACTATACCCGCGAAAGCGGTGTGCGCGAACTGAGCAAGAAGATTGGCAAACTCATGCGCCGCATCGCCAAGGACTATGCCACCAACGGATACACCATCTATCACGACATCAAGCCGGCCGACGTGCGCGAACTGCTGGGTGTGCCCGAATACAGCCGCGACATCTATCAGGGCAACGAATACGCAGGCGTGGTCACCGGCCTTGCATGGACGGCCGTGGGAGGCGAAATCCTCTTTGTAGAAACCAGCTTGAGCAAAGGCAAGGGAGGCAAACTCACCCTCACGGGTAACTTGGGCGATGTGATGAAGGAGTCGGCCATGCTGGCCCTTGAATACCTGAAGGCACACACCCATCTGCTGGACATCGACAACGAAATCTTCGACAATTGGAATATCCACATCCACGTGCCCGAAGGCGCTATCCCCAAGGATGGCCCCTCGGCAGGCATCACCATGGCCACCTCGCTGGCCTCGGCCCTTACCCAACGCAAGGTGAAGGCCAACATTGCCATGACGGGCGAAATCACCCTGCGCGGCAAGGTGCTCCCCGTGGGTGGCATCAAGGAGAAGATTCTGGCCGCAAAACGCGCGGGCATCAAGGAAATCATCCTTTGCAAGGAGAATCGCAAGAACATCGAGGAAATCCCCGCCATCTACCTCAAGGGACTCACCTTCCACTATGTGGAAAATGTGAAAGAGGTGCTCGACATTGCCCTCCTCAAGGAGAAAGTGAGCAACCCGATAAACCTCAGTATCGAGGAAAAGAAGGAGAAGAAATAATTGTCAGAACACGGGCATTTTTTCTCCCCGACGAGGAAAATATTTTTCTCAGACGAGGAAAAAACTTTTTTCAGGTAGGGAAGAAAAAATGTTCGGGCAACACCAAAAGGAAACGACATATATGAAATTTGAACTTCAACATACCGACCCTAAAAGCAACGCCCGTGCCGGACTTATCACCACCGACCACGGACAGATAGAGACTCCCATCTTCATGCCCGTGGGCACACTGGGTAGCGTGAAAGGCGTACACCTCACCGAACTGAAGGAGGACATCAAGGCACAAATCATCCTTGGCAACACCTATCACCTCTACCTGCGTCCGGGCCTCGATGTGCTCGAGAAAGCCGGAGGCCTCCACAAGTTCAACGGATTCGACCGCCCGATGCTGACCGATAGCGGAGGCTTTCAGGTGTTCTCCCTCTCGGGCATCCGCAAGATGAAGGAGGAGGGCGTGGAGTTCCGCTCCCACATCGACGGGTCGAAGCACCTCTTCACCCCCGAGCGGGTGATGGACATCGAGCGCACCATCGGAGCCGACATCATGATGGCCTTCGACGAGTGCACACCCGGCACAGCCGACTACGACTATGCCCGCCAATCGATGGAGCGCACCCACCGGTGGTTGGACAGATGTTTGACCCGCTTCAACGAGACGGAGCCGAAGTATGGCTACCACCAGTCGCTCTTCCCCATCGTGCAGGGGTGTGTCTATCCCGATTTGCGCAAGCGTTCGGCCGAGTTCATCGCATCGAAAGGGGCCGAGGGAAATGCCATCGGTGGACTGGCCGTGGGCGAACCGACGGAGAAGATGTATGAAATGATTGAGGTGGTGAACGAAATCCTGCCCACCGACAAGCCGCGCTACCTGATGGGCGTGGGCACACCAATGAACCTGCTCGAAGGCATCGAACGCGGCGTGGACATGTTTGATTGCGTGATGCCCACCCGCAATGGGCGCAACGGCATGCTCTTCACCAAAGACGGCATCATCAACATGCGCAACAAGAAGTGGGAGACCGACTTCTCGCCCATCGAAGCCGACGGTGCATCTGTGGTCGACACCCTCTACACCAAGGCTTACCTGCGCCACCTCTTCCATGCACAGGAGCTGTTGGCCATGCAGATTGCCTCGGTACACAACCTCGCCTTCTACCTCTGGCTCGTGGGCGAAGCACGCAAGCACATCATTGCCGGCGACTTCTCTACCTGGAAACCCATGATGATGAAGCGCATTTCAACAAGACTTTGATGAAAGTTTAGGGTTTAGGGTTTAGAGTTTAGTCCCCTCCTCCTTAAAGACCTTAAGGACCTTAAAGCCCCTAAAAATAACAATAAAGAAACAAAAGGAAACAATGAAATACCTCTCACGCATCGACCGCTATATCATTGGCAAGTTCTTGGGCACCTATTTCTTCTCGATTGCCCTGATATTGAGCATTGCCGTGGTGTTCGACCTCAACGAAAAGATTGACAACTTCGTTGAGCATCAAGCCCCCGTGCAGGCCATCATCTTCGACTATTACCTCAACTTCATCCCCTACTTTGCCAATCTGTTCAGCGCCCTGTTTGTCTTCATTGCGGTCATCTTCTTCACCTCGAAGCTCACCGAGAACTCCGAGATTATTGCCATGTTCTCGTGCGGCATGAGCCTCAAACGTCTGATGCGTCCCTACATGATTTCAGCGGCCGTCATTGCCCTCATGTCCTACGGGCTCAGCTCCTACGTCATCCCCAAGGGAAGCGTTGTGCGCCTCGACTTCCAGGAGCAGTACGTCAAGAAAAAGCGTGTCGACTATGCCCGCAACGTGCAGATGGCCGTCGAGCCGGACGTCATTGCCTACATCGAGCGCTACGAGGACTTCAACAAGACGGGTTACCGGTTCTCGCTCGACAAGTTCGACAACAAGAAGCTTGTCTCCCACCTCACCGCCCGCTCCATCACCTACGACACCATCGGCGGAGCCAAATACAAGTGGAAACTCAAGGATTACATGATTCGCAACCTCGAGGGACAACGCGAAATCATCACCAGCGGAAAGTCGATGGACACCATCATCGTGATGGAGCCGGCCGACTTCCTCATCACGAAGAACCAGCAGGAGACCATGACCAGTCCCGAGCTGAAAGCTTACATCGCCAAGCAGAAGGCACGCGGCATGGCCAACATCAAGGAGTTTGAGATTGAGTATCACAAGCGCATAGCCATGTCCTTTGCGGCCTTCATCCTGACGACCATCGGCCTCACCCTCTCGTGCAAGAAGACCAAGGGAGGCATGGGACTCAACCTCGGCGTAGGCCTCGGCCTCAGTTTCTCCTACATCCTTTTCCAGACGGTGTCGTCCACTTTTGCCGTCAATGGCGGCATGCACCCCATGCTGGCCGTGTGGATACCCAACATCCTCTACACCCTCATCGCCGTATTCCTATATATAAAGGCGCCGAAGTAGTGGGTCAGTCCGAAAAGTCGGTTGTATATAACTGGTTTACATGATGTCTCTGTCATTCTATATTTGCAGAAAAAACGAAGATAGCGAATTTTTCGCTATCTTCGCAAAGAAAACAGAAGAGGTAAAGGACGAAGATTATTAACTGTCATTGGTGCATACGACACCGTTCAGAA
>JAFTYI010000030.1 GCA_017464815.1 Bacteroidaceae bacterium
ACCTTACCATGATTCACATAATAATGCTCCAATAATTCATGCAAAAGGGCATTCCGCTCCGAACGGGTCAGATTGATTTGCTTTTTTCTTGCTTTCATTAAGTTGATTCTTTAAGAGTCAACCTTTTCTACAAAAAGACAAACTGTAGATGCTTGTAAATAAGTTTGTTATGTGAGTTTGGCAAATATGGGAAATTCCGTAATTTGTGTTTCTGAAAGACAAAGTTTGGTTTTATTTCCTAAAACAACTCGCACGGTGTGGCTTGTGCGGCGCGGATGAGGTCGGCAGGGGCGAGTTTCATCTGAAGGCCGCGCACGCCGGCACTGACATATATATAAGGATGGTCGAGCGCCGTGCGATGGATGTAAGTGGGGAAATGCTTCTTCATGCCGATGGGCGAGCATCCGCCACGGATGTAGCCGGTGAGGGGAAGCAGTTCCTTCATGGGGATGAGGTCGCACTTCTTGTTGCCACTCACTTTTGCGGCCATCTTGAGGTCAACTTCATCGCCTCCGGGGATGACGCAGACGAAATGTCCCGTCTTGTCGCCATGAAGCACGAGGGTCTTGAACACCTGCTCGATGTTTTCGCCCAGTTGAGCTACGATGTGGTGGGCGCTGAGGTCGCTCTCGTCCACTTCATAAGGGATTAGCTCGTAGGCAATCTTTGCCTTGTCCATCAGGCGGGCGACGTTGGTTTTTTGGATTTTATCTTTTTCTTTGGCCATTGGTTGGGTGTTTTAGGGGGGCTAGGTTTTCTGGATTTTCTAGACTTTCTAGAGATTCTAGATTTTCTAGACTATCTAGATTATCTAGACTATCTAGACTATCTAGCTTATCTAGATTATCTAGGGATTATAGAGTTTTTAAGCCAAGTTCTTCTCGAAGGAAATGGGGGGTGTAGCCTTTTTCTGAGAGGGCCACCTCTTCGGGGGTGCCCGATGAGAGGATT
This sequence comes from Bacteroidaceae bacterium, assembly GCA_017464815.1. GTDB lineage: Bacteria > Bacteroidota > Bacteroidia > Bacteroidales > Bacteroidaceae > Phocaeicola_A. Next base: position 952 of record JAFTYI010000030.1, read on the forward strand.
ACTCCCCCGCCCCGTCCGCCTTCGGGCCCCATGTCGATGATGTGGTCGGCCATTTTGATGACATCGAGGTTGTGCTCGATGACGATGACGGTGTTGCCTTTATCGACCAGGCGGTTGAGCACGTTCATGAGCACGCGGATGTCTTCGAAATGGAGGCCGGTGGTGGGCTCGTCGAGGATGTAGAGTGTCTTGCCCGTGTCGCGCTTGGCAAGTTCGGTGGCCAGTTTGACGCGTTGGCTCTCTCCGCCCGAGAGGGTTGTGGAGGGTTGCCCCAGTTTGACGTAGCCGAGGCCGACGTCTTGAAGCACTTTTATCTTGGAGAGGATGGTGGGCACGTTTTCGAAGAACTCCACGGCCTGATTGATGGTCATGTCGAGCACGTCGGCAATGGATTTGCCCTTGTAGCGCACCTCCAGTGTCTCGCGATTGTAGCGCTTGCCATGGCACACTTCGCAAGGTACCATCACGTCGGGAAGGAAGTTCATCTCGATGGTCTTGTAGCCATTTCCGCTACATGCTTCGCACCGTCCGCCACTGATGTTGAACGAGAAACGTCCGGGCTTGTAGCCACGGATTTTTGCCTCGGGAAGCCCCACGAAGAGGTTGCGGATGTCGGCAAACACGTTGGTGTAGGTGGCGGGATTCGAGCGCGGTGTGCGTCCGATGGGCGACTGGTCGACGTCCACCACCTTATCTATATGCTCAAGCCCTTCGACGGAGTCGTAAGGCAGAGGGTCTTTCAACGAACGGTAAAACTTTTGCGAGAGGATGGGATGAAGGGTTTCGTTGATGAGGGTCGACTTGCCACTACCCGACACACCTGTCACGCAGATGAGTTTGCCCAAGGGAAATTCCGCATCAACCTGCTTTAAATTATTTCCCCGTGCGCCACGAATTATGAGGCTCTTTCCGTTGCCTTTGCGTCGTTCGGTGGGGAGTTCTATTTTCAGTTTTCCGTTGAGGTAGTTGGCGGTGAGTGTGTCCTGCTTGAGCATCTCCTCGGGAGTGCCTTGGAAGACCACTTCGCCACCCAATCGTCCGGCGCGAGGCCCCATGTCGACCACCCAGTCGGCGGAGAGCATCATGTCCTTGTCGTGCTCCACCACGATGACCGAGTTTCCCAAGTCGCGAAGGGCTGAAAGGGAGTTGATGAGGCGCCGGTTATCGCGTTGGTGGAGGCCGATGCTCGGCTCGTCGAGGATGTAGAGCACGTTCACCAGTTGCGAACCTATCTGCGTGGCCAATCGGATGCGTTGGCTCTCGCCTCCTGAGAGGGTCATTGAGGCGCGGTTGAGTGAAAGGTAATCAAGTCCTACATCGAGGAGGAAGCGCAGGCGTGTGCGGATTTCCTTCAATATCTCCGTGGCGATGGTGCGTTGCTTGTCCGAGAGGTGCTCCTCCACCCCGTCGAGCCATTCGTATAGCTCGCTGATGTCCATTTCGGCCAGTTGCATGATGTTCTTGTCGTGAAGACGATAGCTGAGCGCTTCGCGATTGAGGCGCTGGCCGTGGCATTCGGGACAGGTGGCCGTGCGCGAGAATTGCTCGGCCCACTTCTGCTCGGTGGCGCTGGCGTCCTGCTCTTGAAGCATCTGGATGTACTTCACCAATCCGTCGAAGGTGACGAAGTAATCCGAGGTGGTGTGGATGAGGCTTGCCTTGATGCGCAGGCGGTCGTCGGATCCGTTGAGGATTTCCTCGATGGCTTCGTCGGGCAACTGGTTGACGGGGGTCTTCAGGGTTGCCTCGTACTTCTCGAGCAGAGCCTCTATCTGGAAGAAAATCATCGTGCTCTTGTACTTTCCCAAGGGGGCGATGGCTCCCTCGTGGATGGAGAGTGAGCGGTTGGGGATGACCTTGTCCACGTCAATCAGATTGACCACGCCGAGGCCCTTGCATCGGGGGCAGGCGCCTTGTGGCGAGTTGAACGAGAAGTTGTGGGGCGCCGGCTCGCGATAGGCCAATCCCGTGACGGGACACATCAGGCGCTTGCTATAGTGGCGCACTTCGCCCGTGTCGGCGTCCAAGATGAGGATGAGTCCGTCGCCTTGTTGCATGGCCGTGGCCACGCTTTGGCGCAGGCGCTCTTCGTCGGTGTTTGTCACGCGCATCTTGTCGATGACGATTTCGATGTCGTGATTCTTGTATCGGTCGAGCCGGAGGCCGGGAAGCACCTCCTTCACCTCGCCATCCACGCGGGCATAGAGGTATCCTTTGCGTCGGATTTGCTCGAAGAGCTCCTTGTAGTGTCCCTTTCGGCTACGCACGGCGGGCGCAAGTATCATGATGCGCTTGTCCATGTATTGCCCGGCGATGAGGGAGAGAATTTTCTCCTCGGTGTACTTCACCATCGGCTCGCCCGAGAGGTAGGAATAGGCTTCGCCCGCCCGTGCATAGAGGAGGCGCAGGTAGTCGAACACCTCGGTCGTAGTGCCCACGGTTGAGCGCGGATTCTTGTTGGTGGTCTTCTGCTCGATGGAGATGACAGGGCTGAGGCCCGTGATTTTGTCTACATCCGGCCTTTCCATGCCTCCCAAGAAGTTGCGGGCGTAGGCCGAGAAGGTCTCAATATAGCGGCGTTGGCCTTCGGCAAAGATGGTGTCGAATGCCAAGGATGACTTGCCGCTTCCACTCAATCCCGTGATTACGGCCAGCTGGTTGCGGGGGATTTCCACGTCCACGTTTTTCAAGTTGTGTACGCGTGCTCCCCAGACGTTTATCTTTTCTTCTTCGTTCATTTCTCTTTTTCGTTTACTTTGTCTTCAAGAAGAGAGGCGGGAGTCTCATGTGTCTTTATCTTTGAACTCCTCAGATTCTCCTTGTTTCCTTCAGTGACTCTCTGAGGTCGCCTCACTGACGGAGTGATGTCGGCCCACTCAAGGATTGATGCAGGCTTAGCCTTGGGATGATGCAGGCTTAGCCTTGGGATGATGTTGGCTTAGCCTTGGGTTAAGGTCTGTTAAGGATTCGCCCGTGTGGCGATGGGTGTTTTCAGAAGCCTCCGTTGCCCCCTCCATTCAAGCCTCCTTGCCCGCGCAGGATGTTGATGTCTCGCCTGATGTGATACTTTATCCCATCCGACCCAACGGCTTCGACGACAATGAAATATACTCCATCCTTCACGTCGCGTCCGCCATGTGTCCCGTCCCATCCTTGGTCGATGTTGCTCAGGTTCATCTGGCAGATGCGTTGTCCCCATCGGTTGAAGATGGAGGCCTCCAGCTTCACCAGCGATTGGAAGGTGATGCGATAGACATCGTTCACCCCATCGCCATTGGGCGAAAAGGCATTCGGCACCTTCAGCGACGATTCGCTGATGACAATCATGATAGGCTCCGCCTCCTCCTCCATCGGCTCGGCCGAGCCATCGTCGGGCGTGTAGGTCACCTTCAGTTGCACACCGAATGTGCCCGAGTCGTAGAAGGTGTACTCCGTCTCCGGCTCAAAGCGTCGCAAGATGGCCTCCTCGGGGTTGTCGGCCGGATAGATGACCCACTCGTAGGCATAGGTGTAGCCCTCCTGCTCGGTGGGGTTGGCCTCGAAGGAGACTTTCAGAGGCGCCGAAGCCGTGTAGCTCTCGCCTCCACTGATGAGGGTCTCCTCCTCTACGGAGCTTCCGTTCTCCTCCAACACCCGCCCTACGGGATTACCCACTTGTGCCTTTGCACCCACGAAGGCGAAGAGGAGAAGAAACAGGGTGGAAAGTATCTGTTTTTTCTTCATGTCTCGATGCTTTTATTCTCTTTTAAGTTGCAAAAATAGTGTTTCCTCTTGAAATAACGGCCGAAAAAGACTAATATTATTTGCTAAACAATCCTATTTCGTGTATAGAGTAGATATTTTTTTGTAATTTTGCGCCCAATAACAATAGTTTTCGGATAAAACAGGCTGAATATTGATGAACTTTTTCAAGCACATATCGCTTGCCACACTCGTGTGGTTGGGCACATCGATGAGCGGTGTGGCTCAAGTGCCCCAAGCTGACAACTCGTTTTCACACACCGTGATGCGCGGACAGACCCTCTACTCCATCGCCAGCATGTATGGCGTGAGCATCGACGACATTGTGGGCATGAACCCCGGAAGTGACAAACAACTGAAGGCGGGCGCCACCTTGCGCATCCCCCAACAGACGAAGGCTGCCGACGGCACGGTGCAAAGGCGCCTCCACTTCCACACCATACAACCGGGTGAGACTCTCTACCGCATCACCCAAAAGTATCAGGTGGGAGCCGACATCATCTGCAAGGCAAACCCTGGATTGAGCGCACAAAACTTCCGCACAGGGCAAGTCATCGTCATCCCCATCACCGAGAGCACCGTGCAGAAGCCCGTGGAGGAGCAACAACCCGTGGCCGAACAGAAACCCACCGGACAAGCATCCGCCTCGCCTTGCCGTGAAATGCACAAGGTGAAGCGCAAGGAGACCATCTTCAGCATCAGCCGGCAATACGGCATCAGCGAACAGGAGCTGATTGAGGCTAATCCCGAGTTGAAGAAAGGCAAACTGAAGAAGGGCAAATTCCTCTGCATCCCCCACAAGAAAGTGGTGGAGAAGAAGCCCCAATTGGAGCTGAGAATCCCCTCGAACGAAGAACTTATAGCCAAGAATACACCTGCCACCAAGCATTTGGGAAGCATCGATGCGGCCCTTATCCTCCCCTTCCAATTGGAAGATGGTGGAGGCATCCAGGCACAGATGGTGGAGTACTACGAAGGCTTCCTTCTGGCCGTAGACAGCTTGAAGCGAGGGGGAGTGAGCATCAACCTCCACGTCTTCGACACGGGTGACCGCACGACCTCCATCAACGACCTGTTGGCAAAGCCCGAGTTGAAGCAGATGGACATCATCTTCGGCCCCCGTCACGTCGAGCATGTGAAGCCCCTTTCCGACTTTGCCAAGGAGAATGGCATCCGGCTGGTCATCCCCTTCACATCCAAGGATTCAGAAGTGTTCAACAACCCCTACATCTATCAGATAAACACGCCTCAGTCCTACCTCTACGCTCAGGTGTACAAGCTCTTTGTCGAGCAGTTCTCCGCCTACAACATCATCTTCATCGACGTGAACGACGGGAAGGACAAGACCGACTACATCAATGGATTGAAGCTTGAACTCGACACACGAGGCATCAGCCATCGCACCATCCCTATGCCCGAAGTGGTGGAGACGAAGGAAGACGATGTGGAAATCATCACCGTCCCCACCCTCACCAACGCCATGGATAGCACCAAGCACAACATCATCATCCCCACATCGGGCACCAACACGGCGCTCATCAAACTCTTGCCCGTGCTTCAGCTGGTGGCGCGTTTCGAGGACAATCCCTACGAGATGCACCTCTTCGGCTATCCCGAGTGGCAAAAGTACTACAACGACCACCTGCAAGCCTTCTACGAGCTGGATACCTACTTCTACTCATCCTTCTACACCAACAACCTGTTGCCCAGCTCAAAGGCCTTCCACAACAAATTCCGTAGCATGTTCAACAAGGAGATGTACGTCACCTATCCCAAGGCAGGAATGTTAGGCTTCGACACCGGTTACTACTTCCTGCAAGGATTGAGCCGCTATGGCGACAAGCTGGAGGTAAATCTGCCCAAGTACGACATTGTGCCCGTGCAGACAGGTTTCCATTTCGAGCGTGTCAACAATTGGGGCGGATTCATCAACAAGAAGGTCTTCTTCGTTCACATGACCCGCAACCACGAACTTATTAAAATGGATTTTGAGCAATGATATATCGTTGGAAGCTCCAGATTGTCTAGAGTAATCACCTTAATGAAAAATAAAAGAAGATAAAAGAAGAAGATAAGAGAAGAAAAAAAGAAAATGATGAAACACCTTCATATCCTCCGCAAAGCAACTTTGGTGCCTGCTCTCCTTGTCGGAGGCCTCCTTTCGGCCGAGGCGCAGAGTATGCGAATCACTGAGTATCGCAACAACTTGGCCATAGGTTTCAATGCCGGCGCCACGTTCAACAACGTTGTCTTCTCGCCCAGCATCAAGCAAGGCACCCATCAGGGGCTTGTGGGAGGATTCACTGCCCGCTACATCAGTGAGAAGTACTTTGCCATGATTTGTGGCCTTCAGGTGGAGGCCAACTTCAGTCAGCGCGGATGGAAAGAGAAGATTGAGGACGGCACGGGCAACACCTATCAGCGCACGCTCAACTACGTGGAGATTCCCTTCCTTGCCCACTTGGCTTTCGGGTCAGACAACCGTGGTGCACGCTTCTTCATCAATGCCGGCCCTCAATTCAGCTTCTTCCTGAACGATAAGGAGGAGTATGGTGGCGAGCCATGGAATCCCAGCCATCGCCCGAACAACGTGGTGTATCAGTATGGCAAAGCCGTGGAAAACAAGTTTGAATACGGCATCACCGGTGGCCTTGGCCTTGAGGTGCGCACCGGCATCGGCAATTTCCTCATCGAAGGGCGCTACTACTATGGCCTCTCCGACATCTACGGCAATAGCAAGAAGGACGACTTTTCCCGCTCGGGCCTTTCTGTCATCTCGGGCAAAGTCACCTATCTGTTTGACTTGACGAAGTGATATCTACCTGTTTAGCTTGACGAGTGATATTGGTGTCTGGTTAAACTTCTACCGTACAATTCTTCATTTGCAGATTGAGAATGTGTATAAAAAAGAGCCTGCCAGCAACGCTGACAGGCTCTTTCCATTTTAGCTATTGAGACGTGCGGGATAACACGTTCTTTTCTGCTTATCCACCGAAGTTATCATACATGATTGAACTTTCCTCTACGCCGAGGTCGGTGAGCATAGCCACCACGGCCTTCGACATGGGGCCAGGGCCACACATGTAGTATTCGATGTCTTCGGGAGCCTCGTGGTCCTTCAGGTAGGTGTTGAGCATTACCTGATGAACGAAGCCTGCGGTGTACTTCACGCCAGCTGCATCGGCAGCAGGGTCGGGACGGTCGAGTGCGAGGTGGAAGTGGAAGTTGGGGAAATCCTTCTCCAATCCGAGGAAATCCTCGAGGTAGAACACTTCGTTGAGGGCACGTGCACCGTAGAAGTAGTGCATTTCGCGATCGGTTGTGTGGAGGGTCTTGGTCATGTGCATAATCTGTGCACGCAAGGGAGCCATACCGGCACCACCACCAACCCAAATCATTTCGCGCTTGGAGTCGAAGTGTGGGTGGAAGTCGCCATAAGGACCACTCATGATTACCTTATCACCGGGCTTGAGGGTGAAGATGTACGACGAAGCGATACCGGGGTTCACATCCATGAATCCGCTACGGTCGGCCTTCATAGGCGGTGTAGCGATACGCACGGTAAGCATGAACACGTTACCCTCGGCCGGATAGTTGGCCATTGAGTAGGCACGCACGGTCTCTTCGGGGTTGACACACTTCAAGGGGAAGAGGCCGAACTTCTCCCATGCGGGCAAGTATTCGTCACCAATGAGGCTCTTGTCGATGTCCTTGTCATAATCCATAGAGAATGCAGGAATCTTGATTTGTGCGTACGAGCCGGGGAGGAAGTCCATCTGAGCGCCTTCGGGCAACTGCACTTTGAACTCCTTGATGAAGGTAGCCACGTTCTTGTTGCTGATGACGGTACATTCGTACTCCTTCACGCCCATCACGCTTTCGTCGACCTTGATGCCGAGGTCGCCCTTCACCTTGCATTGGCAGGCGAGGCGCCAGTTGTCCTTGATTTGCTTGCGGGTGAATTGTCCCTTCTCTGAGTCGAGGATTTCGCCACCGCCTTCTACCACCTGGCATTTGCACTGTCCGCACGAACCCTTTCCACCGCAGGCGGAAGAGAGGTAGATGCCCTGAGTGGCCAGGGTGCTGAGCAAACTACTGCCCTGCTCTACCGAGAGGGTGTCCTTACCATTGATGGTAATGTTCACATTGCCGCTGGGCGACAAATATTTCTTTGCTACGAGCAGGATAATCACCAACAGAAGAATGGTGGTGAGGAATACTCCGATGCTCGCTAATATCAAATTTACCATATTCTATATTCTCCTTTCTTTATTAGATTTTCAAACCAGAGAAACACATGAATGCCATAGCCATCAAACCTACGGTGATGAACGTGATACCGAGTCCCTTCAACGGGGCGGGCACGTCGGAGTAAGCCATCTTCTCGCGGATGGCGGCAAGGCCGACGATGGCCAATGCCCAACCGATACCTGAGCCGAGGGCGTAGGTGGTGGCTTCACCGATGTTGATGAACTGGCGTTGTTGCATGAAGAGCGAAGCTCCCATGATGGCGCAGTTCACGGCAATCAGGGGGAGGAAGATACCGAGTGAGGCGTACAACGAGGGGCTGAAACGCTCCACCACCATCTCCACCAACTGGGTGATACCGGCAATGATGGCAATGAACAGGATGAACGAGAGGAACGAGAGGTCAACTCCCTCGACGAGGGCATCGGCCTTCAGCACGTAGTTCTCCAACAGATAGTTGACGGGCAGGGTCACCACCAACACGAAGGTTACGGCCACACCCAAGCCAAGAGCTGTCTTCACATTCTTTGATACCGCCAAATAGGAACACATTCCCAAGAAGTAGGCGAATATCATGTTGTCCACGAAAATGGACTTGACGAATAAGCTTAAATATTCCATATAATTCTTTCGAAATTAAAAATTAAAAATTAAAAAGCATACAATAGCTTTCATTCTTTCATTTTTAATTCTTTCATTAATTACTACTCTCTTGCAATTCGGGATGTTTTGCACGTTGATACCAAATGATGCAAGCCACGATGATGAGCGCCATGGGAGGCATCAGCATGAGGCCGTTGTTCAGGTATCCGGCTTCGTATGCAGCCTCGGGGATGATGCGGATGCCCAAGAGGCTACCCGAGCCGAGCAACTCGCGGAAGAAGGCCACGATGATGAGTATCTTGGCATAGCCGAGGCCGTTACCAATACCGTCGAGGCATGATTCCCACGGGCCATTCTGCATGGCAAACGCTTCGAGGCGTCCCATCAGGATACAGTTGGTGATGATAAGGCCCACATATACGGAGAGCTGCACGCTCACGTCGTAGGCGAAGGCCTTCAGGATTTCACTCACAATGGTAACGAGCGCGGCTACAACCACCAACTGTACGATGATGCGGATGCGGTTGGGGATGGTGTTGCGCAACAGAGAGATTACCACGTTTGAGAACGCTGTAATCACGGTCACCGAAAGTCCCATCACGATAGCCGGCTCCAACTGGGCAGTTACGGCCAAGGCCGAACAGATACCCAACACCTGCACGGTCACAGGGTTGTTCAAGCCAAGCGGAGTAAGCAGGACTTCTCTATTCTTCTTTGAAAATAAACTTGCCATTTTCTTTTTTAATTCTTATCAGACCCTTCCCCGTGCCCCTCCCTCTATGGAGGGGAGTGAAATGTTTTTGCTTTACCATCTACTCCTTCCCATAGAGGGGAAGGCTGGGATGGGGTCTTTGTTATTTTTTTTACTTTAAAAACTTCTCATAGGGTTTCAGACAGTTCTTCAACATGGCGTCCACACCGTTGGAGGTGATGGTACCGCCTGAGATGCCATCCACTTCGTAATCGGGGTTAGAGACGCGTCCGGCCTTCACCACGCTCAGGCCAACGTTTGCGCCATCGAACACCTTCTTACCCTCGAACTGGGTTTGGAATTTCTCGCCGGCAATGTCGGCACCAAGGCCCGGAGTCTCACCCGAGTGAGAGAAGTAGGTTCCGTAGATGGTGTTCTTGTCGTCGTTCAAGCCGATGTATCCCCAGATGGGTCCCCAAAGACCGGCACCATAGACGGGGATGACGTACTTCTTCTGTCCATCGACCTCGCACTCAAACACGTGCAGGCGACCTTCAGCAATTTCACCCTTGAAGCTGGTGTTGAAAGCTCCTTCGTTGGCTACCAGCGAACCGTCGGCCTGCATCAGCATGTCGCCTTTCACAACGCTGTTGTAAGTAGCCTCGGCATCCTCCACATCAGCGATGTTAAGGGCAGCTAAAATCTGCTTCTTGGTATCCAACTCCACATTCTTGTTCTGTTGTTCCTTCAACGAAGAACTTACAAAAGCAAGCAGGAATGCCACGATAATAACCATTACCGAAGCATAGATGATTGTATAACTGTTACTATTCGTATTCATAATCTTTTAATCAATGGACCCTCCCCCGTACCCCTCCCTCTATGGAGGGGAGTGAAATGTTTTTGCTTTACCATCTACTCCTTCCCATAGAGGGGAAGGTTGGGATGGGGTCCTTTGTTCTTTATTACTTACTCATTCTCTTCAATCGACGGTTAATATTGCTCTGAACCACATAGTAGTCAATCAGCGGAGCAAACACGTTCATCAGCAGGATGGCAAGCATCATACCTTCGGGGTAACCGGGGTTGAGCACGCGGATGATTACCGCCATGGCTCCCACGAGGAAACCAAAGATGAACTTACCTGTCTCAGTGCGAGCCGATGTCACGGGGTCGGTTGCCATGAACACGGCACCGAAGCAGAAGCCTCCGAGCACGAGGTGCTGATACCAGGGCATCATGGCCATGTAGTTGTCCTCGGCACCAAAGGTGTTGAACAACAGAGCCACCACTGAACCACCTACGAACACGCTCAACATCGTCTTCCAGCTGGCCACGCCGCTCCACAACAGGATGATGGCACCCAGCAGGATGGCTACTACGCTGGTTTCACCGATAGAGCCGGGGATGAAGCCCCACACCATGTCCATGCTGAAGGCAGGCACTCCGATGGTGGCTGCTTCACCAAGCGCCGTAGCTGCGGTGAATCCGTCGGGCAGGTCGGCACCAAGGCCGAAGATGCTCTCCGTTGCCACCCACACGGTGTCGCCCGACATCATGGTAGGATAAGCAAAGAAAAGGAACGCACGCGCGATGAGGGCCACGTTGAACACGTTCATACCCGTGCCACCGAACACCTCCTTGGCAAAGATTACTGAGAAGGCTACGGCCACGGCCAGTATCCACAAGGGGCAATTCACGGGCACAATCATGGGGATGATGATACCCGACACGAGGAATCCTTCCTGAATCTCCTCGCCCTTCAATTGGGCCACGATGAACTCGATGCCGAGACCTACGATGTAAGAGACGAGAATCTTGGGCAACACGGCCAGGAAGCCATAGCCGAAGACCTCGATGAAACTGGCACTATCCATCAGCCCTGCGGCCATGTAGTGCTGGTAACCCACGTTGTACATACCGAACAGAAGAGCCGGCACCAGCGCGATTACCACAAACGACATGATGCGCTTCGAGTCGATAGCATCATGAATGTTCACACCCTTGCGGGCAGTGGTGTTGGGCACGAACAGAAATGTTTCGAAACCATCGAACACCGAGCGCAGCGCGTGAAGCTTGCCTCCCTCCTCAAAGTTCGGCTTTATTTTGTCGAGATAATTTCTTAATGCTTTCATAATCTTTCATTAAAGAATTAAAAGTTAAAAATTAAAAGTTAAAAAAAGAATTCGAGATGCATCCTTACTTTATCAACCTTTCTCATTCTCTTCATTCCTCATTTTTTAATCTTTAATTTTCAATTTTTAATTTTTAATTTTACTCCATCTCCTTTCTGAGTGCATCCAGTCCTTCGCGGACAATGCGCTGCAACTCCAATTTTGATGAATCAACAAACTCACACAGGGCGAAATCCTCGGGAGCCACCTCGTAGATACCCAGTGCCTCCATGCGGTCGATGTCGCCTGCAATGATGGCCTTCACCAGGTACTCGGGCATGATGTCCATGGGGAACACGCGGTCATACTCGCCACTCATGATCATGTGGCGCTCGCCACCCTTCACACGGGCATCCAGCGTGTATTCCTTCTTGCCAAGCAACCAGCTGAAGTAGCTACGGCTGGTGCTATATTGGTCAAGGCGGGGCATAATCCAGCCGAGCATCTCGTGCACGTCGTCGCCTTCGGGGATAACGGTCAGCTCCGTTGCATGAGCACCCAGGAATCCTTCCATCGAGCTCTTGTCACCGGTCAACACGTTGCCGTTCACAATGCGCAAGCTCTTGCTCTCGGCGAGGCGACCTTTCAGTACGCTCTCAATCTGAGCACCCACCTTCACACGGGCATACGCGGGAGTCTTCACCTCCGAACCGGCCACGGCAATCGTGCGGGTGAAATCCACCTGACCGTTGTTGAACAGGCGACCGATGAAGATTACCTCCTCAGCACCCAGTGTCCACACCACTTCGCCCTTGTTCACGGGAGCCACGTGGTTGATTTGCACGCCCACGTTTCCTGCGGGATGAGGTCCGTCGAACACGGTCACGGTCACGCCCTTAGCGCCTGTCAACGCAGCACTTGTCTGCTTGGCGCTCACGCCCAAGTAAGTGGGAGCCATCTTAGCCAGTGCGTCAAGACCCGTCTGGAAGTCAGCCTCCTGACCATTCAACACATACTCGAACTCGGGAGCCAACGGCTGAGAGTCGAACGCCGACACGAAGATGGCGCGGGGAGCCACCTCGGGGTTAGGAACCACATCGTAAGGACGTTGCTTGAAGAAGGCGAACAAGCCTGCTTCCAACAGAGCCTCCTTCACCTGTGCGCCACTGAGCGAAGCCACACTCTTCTTGCCGTAATCTACCACGTCGTTTCCCTCGGCAGCCACACGCACGCTGAGCACCTTGCGGCGGGCACCGCGCTCAACCAGCGTCACCTTGCCGCTGACAGGCGAAACGAACTTTACTTCAGGGTGATTCTTGTCGATGAACAAGGGTTCACCCGCTTTGACCATCTGATCCTCCTTGACAACCACCTTGGGAGTCACTCCTGTGAAGTCATCGGGGCACAGCGCATAGCCTGCCGCGGGCTTCACTTCGAGCATTTCCCGTGCCGGCTTGCCCTTCAGATTGATGTCCAAACCTTTACGTAACTTTACTAAGTTTGCCATATAAAATTTAAAAAAGTGAATTTATCAATTGATGGTGCAAAGTTACTTAAAAAAGCTGGGATTACCTCCTCTTTTCATAAGAAAAAGAGGGTGGAAATAGAGAAATATTTCCGTATTCCCCTCTCCTCCCCCTTTTATTTCCTCTTGTGGAAAGAATTGCCATGTCGGGATTGCAATTTGCCCTCCCCTCCCCAACGAATCAGAAAAAACCTTATTTCAGGAAAAGACAGGTTACAGTTGGTTACAGTTACAGTTTATTTTTTCCTCTCATACCCCCCCTATACTTGGATTGGAGCTGTAAAATATGTAAATATGTTTTATTATATATATTTATATATATATA
>JAFTYI010000002.1 GCA_017464815.1 Bacteroidaceae bacterium
AAAGTGGCAATGATTGCGGTTGCGAACAAACTTTTGAAGCAAATTTTTGCCATCGTGAAAAATAATCAGGCGTATAGTGAAATTTATGCTATTTAATTTGGTTTTTAACACAGTTCATTCTGAACGCAGTGAAGAATCTGTGAACGCAAGCAGAACACTATAATGCTGACGTATTCAGATTTTTCGGACAGAGTCCTCAACAACCCGTCTTCACTGCGTTCAATGACAGAGACGGCATGAACCGTGAAGCCTAAATAACTGTAAAAGTTTTAGCGGACACTAATATTTATATTTTCCGATTACGTACAAAATGTTCGGTTTTATCGATGAGGAAAACATTTTTTTTACTACCTTTGCAGCCTAATTTTTAGTTTAATTATAAGTTTGTATGGAAAATCTTGATGTAACAAAGGGGCGTAAGGTGGCAATAGATATCGTAGCGGCCAATGTGTTTTCGGTAGTGTTGCTGTTTGTTACAGGCGTAGTGCTTGTTGTCCCCTTCTACCTGATTTGGGGAACGGCCGGTTGGGAAGGTGAAAGTGTATTCGGGTTTGCCAGAATCTGGTGGCTTATTGCCTTTTTAATCGGCATTGTGGTGCACGAGCTATTGCACGGTATCGGGTGGGCCTGCTACGCCAAGAGCGGATGGAAGAGCATCAGCTTCGGTGTGATGTTGAAAATGCTTACCCCCTATTGCCATTGCAACGAGCCGATGGGTGTCAAAGCCTACTTGGTCGGTGCCTTGTTGCCATTGGTGGTATTGGGTATTATCCCTGCCGTGGTTTCTCTGATTATAGGAAGCATTCCTCTGTTGGCATGGGGCATTCTTTTTATTGCCGCCGCAGCCGGCGACATCTGGATGAGCTGGTTGTTGACTAAAGAAGACCCCGAAAGCACCATACTCGACCATCCGAGCGAAGCCGGATTCTATGTGTTTGACAAGGAATAAATAGAATGTTATTCACATTTCATCCGTTCGCCATCGGGACTGACGGCTATAATTTTGAGCTTACCAACGTCGGCAGTTTGGATTGCGGGCAATTTGAATGTCGTATGGTGTGAAACAAAAGTATCTTTTGCCCGTCTTTAATCATTGAAAAGGCAACAAAAACAGATATATATTTGTATTTAAGCAAAAAAGTTGTACTTTTGCAGCAAATCAACAAGAAACGGTTATGGATAGATTGAATCAGCATAAAATTGATTTTCTGGTAGCTTTGATTGATGAATTTGGCAAGCGGTTCGGTTTGTCAAACAGAGAGTCATACCGTTATATCAATCAATATGGTGGCGTTCAAATGTTTCTGAATCATTACGACATACTGCATACATTGTCATTTCGGGATATGGTGGATGGAATGGCTGCTTTTTGTCATAGACATGGAGGAAAATTGATATGAAACTATTTCATGGCTCCTTGCATAAGATACAGTATCACAAAGGTATAACGTTTCAATATGCTTTTTGTACACAGAAAGCTGTTGAGAAATTGATTCGCTTATGACGATAACGGAAGGACAATTTCAATACATGATAGAAGGGATGACTTCTGATTTGATTCGTTTGGTGATGGAAAATGAGCAGTTGTCCATGCCTGATGCTTTCGGTAAAGTGTATAACTCGCAGACTTACGAGAATCTGCTCAATCCTGAAACGCAATTGTATTACCAAAGTCCGGGCTATGTGTACGATTGCTTGTGTGCTGAGAAAGAATGATTCTTTCACACATCAGCGAGGGAGTAGTTGGTGCTTCGTCCTCCTTCTTTGTTCTTCACCAACATGCCTTTTTCCAGAAGATCTTTGATGTCGTTCAGTGCGGTGTCAGGCGAGCATTTGGCGATTTTGGCCCATTTGCTCGACGTGAGTTTGCCAAAGAAACCGTCGAACTGCATATTGATGAGCTTTCGTTGTCGTTCGTTCACTGGCTGATGGGCAAAATGTTCCCAATAGCGGGCTTTTTGGAGGACGTTCGACAGCGTTTCATTTGTGCTTTCCAAGGCTTTATCGAAACAAACTTTTCGGCGAATAACCAGTCTATTCTCCGAAAAAAATCGGCGAATAGCTGTTTTATTCGCCGATTTTTCTGATTTTAGCCCTCTAACCCTTTTGGGAGGGGATGCCGACGGTCAGCGGGAGAGGGTCTCCTTGAAATAAGTTTCCAACAGCTGATGGGCGGCGGTGAAGGAGGTGACGGTGCCGCCCAGCACTTCGCCCTCCTTGCGGCTGAGCATGGAGGCGATGGTGGGGTTCTGGTAGAAACTGTTGCGAAGCTGTTCGTTGATGCTCTCGTACATCCAGTATTTGGCCTGCTCGTTGCGGCGGTATTGGAAGTAGCCGTTGGCTTTGACGAAGTCGATGTACTCATAGACCATGTCCCATATCTCCTTGATGCCCAGTCCGTAGAAGCCCGAGTAGGTGAGCACGCGGGGTGTCCATCCGCTCTCGGGAGCGGGGAACAGGTGCAGGGCGTTGCGGAAGTGGGCAGCGGCCAGGTTGGCTTTCTCGATGTTGTTGCCGTCGGCCTTGTTGATGACGATGCCGTCGGCCATCTCCATGATGCCGCGCTTGATGCCCTGCAGTTCATCGCCAGTGCCTGCCAGTTGGATGAGCAGGAAGAAATCGACCATGGAGTGCACGGCCGTTTCGCTCTGTCCCACGCCCACGGTTTCCACAAATATCTTGTCGAAGCCGGCCGCTTCGCACAGGATGATGGTCTCGCGCGTCTTGCGTGCCACGCCGCCGAGGGAGCCGGCCGATGGGCTGGGACGGATGAACGAGTCGGGGTGGACGCTCAGTTTCTCCATGCGGGTTTTGTCGCCCAGGATGCTGCCTTTGCTGCGTTCGCTACTGGGGTCGATGGCCAGCACGGCCAGCTTGCCGCCACGCTCCAACACGTGGAGGCCGAAGGCGTCGATGGAGGTGCTCTTTCCGGCACCGGGCACACCGCTGATGCCTATGCGCACCGAGCGCCCGGCGTAGGGCAGACACTTCTCTATCACCTCTTGGGCGATGGTCTGATGCTCGGGCAGCGTGCTCTCTACCAAGGTGACGGCCTGGCTCAGCAGGGTGGTGTTCCCCTTGAGGATGCCCTCCACATAGTCGGCCACGCTGAGGAGCTGGCGACGGGGCTTGCGCTGGAACTTGCGGTAGGGATTGATGGTCGAGGGCTGTTCGATGCCTTTGTTTACGGTCAGTCCCTTGTATTCTTCACTGTTTTCAGGATGGTCCATATATAATATAATAAGGTGTTTACAGGTTCAACGGAATGTCTATCTCCAGTTTCGGGTGGTTGGGGTCGTTGGTGATGAGTAGCACACGGGTGTCGGCCGGACTCTTTTTCAGATACTTGGCCGTGGCGGTAACCTTCAGCTTGGTGTGCTCACCGGGGGCCAACACACTTTTTTTCAGCGTGACGCTCAACGCGGGATTGGAGACTTGCAGCTCTTGAATCTCCAGCGTGGATTTGCCCGTGTTGCTCAATATGAGGCTTTTGGAGTGTCTCTTCTTCTTGCCGAACGGCCCGAAGTCGATGTGTGTTTCTGACAGTTCAGCCCTTGGCGCTTGTGCCCGCTCTGCTGCGCTCAGCTTGGAAAAGTCGGGTAGCAGTGTGGCCGAAAGGGTGATTTCGTTCTCTTCGGACACCTTGTCGCCCATGTGTCGTGCCAGGAACAGGGATGACTGGGTCAGTCCCAGGTGGGTGAGCCCCTCGGTGTTCAGCGTCAGTTGCAGGATTCCCTCTTGCTTGCGCTGCAATGTTTCGGGAACTGATTTGGCGGTGATGTACGACGGCAGGTGCATCAGCACCGGTGTGAAAGGGGCGTCGCCCGTGTTGATGATGCTGATTTCAACCATGGGACGGTCGCCCTTGTAGGCGTCGGCGAAGTCAACCGTGTTGCGGTTCAGCCGGATGTTGCCTATCTGGTAGGGGTGTGTCTCGTCGTAATTGGTTGGTTGGCTCACCACGTGGCCGCGCAAGGTCAGGTAGTAGGGGGCATCGTCGGCATTGGTGTATATGCCTACCGTCTTCTGGAAACGTCCCAACAGGCCTGCATCGAATGTGGCCGTCACTTCGCCGCTCTTTCCCGGTTCGATGGGTGTCTCGGTCCATTTGGCCACGGTGCATCCACAGTCGGTACCGGCGTAGGTGATGACCAGCGGCTTGTCTCCCCGGTTGGCGATGGTGAAGGTGGCAGTGGCAGGTTCCTTCCAGAGGATGGTGCCAAGGTCGGCTTCGGTGCGCTCAAAGAAAGGAGCCGGTTGGGCACAGACCAGGGTGGGCAGTAGTGCCAAAAGGGATATGATTGCAATCTGTTTCATACTTTTTTCTTGGTTAAAAACGTTGTTTATGGTTCTATTTGGGGCAAAGGTAAAAAAAAAACGTCAGTTGGCAGTGCTTATTTTCCACTTTGTTGTATCTTTGCTTTTAATTATTAACATGAAGATAGATGAGTACAGACAAATTCGCAATAGAAGAACGCATCATTGAGATGCTGAAAACTGTTTTTGACCCCGAGATACCTGTCAATGTTTATGACTTGGGTCTCATCTACAAGATTGAGGTGGAAGAGAATGGCATTGTGCTGATAGATATGACCCTGACGGCTCCAAATTGTCCGGCAGCAGACTTCATTATGGAGGACGTGCGCCAGAAGGTGGAGTCGGTCGAAGGGGTGAACACGGCCAATGTCAACCTCGTGTTTGAACCTGAGTGGGACAAGGACATGATGAGCGAAGAGGCCAAACTTGAACTGGGATTCTTGTGATGGGCTACTAGCTACGAGTTATTGGTTACGAGTGACAACCCTACACCCTAATCCCTCAACCCTACACTTTATATGAAAAATATCTATTTCCTATCCGATGCCCACTTGGGCTCGCGTGCCATTGAGCACAGCCGCACGCACGAACGCCGGCTGGTGAACTTCCTCGACAGCATCAAGCACAAGGCCGAGGCCATCTACCTGTTGGGCGACATGTTTGACTTCTGGTATGAATTCAAGCTGGTGGTCCCCAAGGGATATACACGCTTTCTGGGAAAGATTTCCGAACTGACCGACATGGGAGTGGAGGTGCACTACTTTGTGGGCAACCACGACATGTGGTGTGGCGACTACCTGGAAAAGGAGTGTGGAGTGATTCTGCACCGCGAACCGCAGACGTGTGAGATTGGCGGCAAGGTGTTCTACATGGCTCACGGCGACGGGTTGGACTATGCCGACCGCCATTGGAAGGTGCGCCTGATACAGACTATCTTCCACAGTTGGACATTGCAACGCCTCTTTTCCACCCTGCACCCGCGTTGGAGTGTCGACTTCGGACTGGAGTGGGCCAAACACAGCCGCCTGAAACGGGTGGATGGGAAGGAGCCTCCCTATCAGGGTGAGGACAAAGAGGGGCTGGTGCTCTATGCCAAAGATTATCTGAAGAATCATCCCGAGATAAACTTCTTCATCTTCGGACACCGCCACATCGAGCTCGACCTGATGTTGGCGCGTGACAGCCGCATCATCATCCTGGGCGACTGGATCAACTGTTTCTCCTACGCCGTCTATGATGGCGAACACATCTTTCTGGAGCAGTTCATTGAGGGAGTGACACAGCCTTGATGTCTTCTCCCATCGGGCTTTGGAACACATGAAGGCCATATTGGGGAATGGAGGCCATGACGTAGTCGAACACATCGGCTTGCAACGTCTCGTAGGCCACCCACTGCTTGTTGGCCGAGAAGAAGTACAGCTCCAACGGCATACCATGTGCCGTGGGTTGCAGCTGTCGCACCATCACCATCAGGTTTTGGTTCACCCGCTCGTTCTCTTTCAAGAACTTCATCAGGGCACGGCGCAGCATGGTGATGTTGGTCAGCTCGTCGGCCCGGTCTTCGGGGTGTACCAACCCCTTTTTCCCATATTCCTTTATCTCTTGCGGGGTGCAGAAGCGTACGCTTGTCATGTCGATGTTGATGGAGCGCTTGATGCGTCGTCCGCCGCTATCGAACATGCCACGCCAGTTTTGGAACGAGTCGCTCACCAGGGTATAGGGGGGCACGGTCACGGTGGTGTTGTCCCAGTTGCGCACCTTCACCGTGGTCAGGTTCACCTCGAACACCACACCGTCGGCACCATACTTGGGCATCGTTATCCAGTCACCCGGGCGCAGCATGTCGTTGGCCGACAGTTGCACACCGGCCACCAATCCCACGATGGTATCTTTGAACACCAACATCAGCACCGTTGCCGCAGCTCCCAGTCCCACGAACAGGTCGATGGGCGACTTCTCGAGCAGGATGCTGAATATCAGTATGATGCCGATGCAGACGGCCATCACCTTCGTCATCTGGAAGACACCCTTCAACGGGCGGTTCTTGGTCTTCTCCTGTTCGGTGCTCAGGGCGTAGAGCGAGTTGGAGAAACTGAAAACAAGCCTCAGGGTGGTGACGATGATGTATATCTCACAAGCCTTTATCAGGAACGTCTGTAGCAGCGGAGCGCTGGTGAACAAAAAAGGCATCAGCAGGTTGGCTACAAAGGCGGGGATGATGTGGCACATGTCGTCTAACACACGGTCGCTCAGCAGGTGGTCGTCCCATGTCACGCGGGTGCGCTTGACAACCGCCTTGATGGATGGCACAATCAATTGGCGGCAGAAGAAGTCGGTTATCCATGCCAGTATGGCAATGAGTGCAATGCTTGCTACCTGCTCCGTCAGGGTGATGTATCCTTGGCTCATCCCCATCTCGGCCAACCATTGCACAAAGCTGTTTCTAAGTGATTCCATACCTGTAAATGTCGTATAGTGGGTTATATAACAGGTGCAAAATTAGAATAAAATGTGGAAGTATGAAGAATCTCGGGGCAGGAATTTCGCAGATTCTTGTTTATTTTATACCTTTGGGGCAAAAATAAGCACATTGATATGAAGAAAATGGTAATTGTAGGCTGTGGCAAGCTGGGCGCCATCGTGGTCGACGCTTTGCAAAAGGGCCTGTTGAGTGAGTATGAATTGGTGGGTGTCTATTCGCGCACCCGTGCTAAAGCCGAGGCATTGGCCGCCCGTGTGGAAGGTTGCCAAGTGTGTGACAGTGTGGAAGAGTTGTTGGCCTTGAAGCCCCATTATGTCGTTGAAGCCGCTTCGCCTGCGGCCATGCGTCAGTTGGCGTTGCCCGCTTTGCGTCAGGGCACATCCGTTGTCACCCTCTCCATCGGTGCCTTTGCCGACGATGCGTTCTATGCTGAGGTGATGCAGACGGCCCGCGAGGGTGGGGCACACGTCTATGTGGTGTCCGGTGCAACGGGTGGATTCGATGTCCTCCAGACGGCCACTCTGATGGGTGGAGCCACGGCGCGTTTCTTCAACGAAAAAGGACCCAACGCTTTGAAAGGCACGCCCGTGTACGACGAGGCCCTGCAAACCGAGCAGCGCACCGTCTTTCAGGGTACGGCCACCGAAGCCATTGCTCAGTTCCCCACGAAAGTGAATGTCACCGTGGCCGCTTCGCGAGCCTCCGTCGGTCCTCAGAATATGCAAGTGACCATGCAGTCCACTCCCGGCTTTGTGGGCGACACGCAACGGGTGGAAATCAAGAACGAACAGGTGCACGCCGTCATCGACGTCTACAGCGCCACGGCCGAAATAGCCGGTTGGTCAGTAGTGAACACCCTGCGCAACATCATTTCCCCCATCGTCTTCTGTTGAAAAAAGGTATCTTATCCCTTCTTTCGTTCCGAAGAAGAGGATGGAAATAGGAGGTGGTTATACCTGAAGGGGTATAATTGGCTGTTTGGATGATAGTTTTTATACCCGAAAAGGTATAAATTAAAACATTATCTTTGCCTTCGTATTTTTACCGCCGTAAAATTTACGGCCATAAAATTGCGAATATGAGATTCTACGATAGAACAGAAGAGTTGCAAGAATTGCAAGAAATGATGCGCCAATCTTTTGAAAATCATTCCGATTACCTGACGCTTGACGGGATGGTGTAGCGATGAATTATAATCTTACAAACTCCCAAAAGTTTTCAGGAGAAACCACGCTGAATGGAGAATCAGGATAAGCCGTGGCAAACGATGCCGGTTGCTTGGCCTTTGCCTTTCCGCTCCACTTGAATTCATAAGTGTGGAGTATTCCGTCTTCTTCCTCTATTAGGTCAATCTCTTTTTGGTCATGGGTACGCCAGAAGTAAAGTTGGGCATAGCTGCCGGTATAGGCATTACGCTTTACCCGTTCACTTACCATCAGATTTTCCCACAAGGCCCCCATGTCGTTACGCAGTTCTGCCGGAGCAAAGTTGGAAAGCACGGCATTTCGGATGCCATTGTCGTAGAAGTAGATTTTCTTCCCCTTCTTGATTTCGTTGCGCAAATTGCGGCTGAAAGAGTCCAGACGAAAGATGACGAAGCACTTCTCTAGCAGGTTGATGTAGTTCTCTACCGTCTCTTTATCGACCCCAAGCAGATTACTCAGCTCGTTGTACGACACTTCACTGCCCAGTTGGAGTGCTAGTGCACGGACGAGTTTCTGCAAGATGTCGGGTTTCTTCATGCCTTTGTACGACAACAAGTCCTTGTACAGATAATTGTTGGCCAGCGTCATCAGCGTGCGCTTGGCATCACCGGGAAATGTCACCACTTCGGGATAGAGACCGTAAATCAAGCGTTGTTCCAACATGCGCTGTTCCTCCCGCTCCGATGTCTCGGCTGCCAGTTCGGTCAACGAAAAGGGGAACAGGTGATACTCTATCAACCGTCCGGTGGCAGGTTCATTTACCTCTCCGGCCAATTCCAATGACGACGATCCTGTGACTACTACTTTCGTGTCGAGTTTCAGGTCGCCTATCTTTTTCAATGTCAGTCCGATATTCTTCACCCGTTGTGCCTCATCGATAAACACCATGTCGTAAGGAGCAAGCAAAGTTCTCAGTTCAGTGGAAGTTTTCTCCTCTATCAATAGGGTGTCATCCAAGTCGTCGCAATTGATGGAGAGCACTTTTTCATTCTTATTGTGCAGTCCCTCCAGCAATGTAGTCTTTCCCACCTGTCTGGCTCCTAGCAGGACAATGACCTTCTTCCGTGTAAAATCTCGCAAAATTGTGTGTTCTATGCTTCTTCCTATCATACCATTTTTCTTTTCCGCAAAAGTAGAATATTTTTCTCAAACCGCCAAATTTATGGTAAATTTAGTGGTTACAACCGCCAAATTTGGTATAAATTTAGCGGTTTGGCGTCGTCCCCATTCATAATACAAGGTGTAAAATAGATAGGAATACATTGGGCACTTTTGCCAAAATCCCCCAATTTATTTCGGCGAAAAGTGCCAGAATCCCCAAATCTTGGTCTTCCGTCGTTACTCTTCTAAGTACTTTTCGATAGTCTTCACCATATTCTAAGCATACTTTTCCTTCTGTTCTCTTTATGGTTATTCTTGTCCTTTATGTTCCGCAATAGTCTCTTTCACAAACTTGAAGAGGGAGCCTTTGCTGTATCCCACTTGTTTGCCTATCAATTTCCCGTCGGGAGAAACGAGGAAGTAGGTGGGGTAGGCTTTCACATCAAAGCGGATGAAGATACCGTTGCTTTCCTTCATGTCGTTCCAGTTATGCCACTTGATGCCGTGCTTTACGGTGGCTTTTTTCCAGACTTCCAGTGGGTCGAGACTGATGCTGACCACAGCCACAGAGTCTGCCATCTGTTCGGCAATCTGTCCCATTTCGGGAACGCTCATTACGCATGGTTGGCATCCGCTGCTCCAGAAATCCAATAAGATGTACCGACCTACCAATTCTGTCAGATGATGCGCATTATTTTGGATGTCATAGAGCGTTTCATCGGTTATGCTATCACCAATCTTTACGGATTGCGTAGGATAAAGAAAATCGTATGCCAATCGTCCTTGTCTTGAATGCTTCAGTTCATCGGGCAGGGTTTCATAGAGTGCCTTTAATTCATTCATGTAGGGCATATATGCAGGAGAAAGTCGGGCACACTTTGCATAATCCAAAAAAGTGCCCATCCAGACCTGCGAGTGAGGCATTGTTTTCATGTACTCAATTTCAGCTTTATAAATCTGCGTGAGTAACGGAATGCTTATTTTGCGTAATGAACGGATTTTTTCACTTGACCGTTTCATGAAAGCTGTATCATTACGGTTCTTTTTCTCTGACCTTTCCAGATATGTGTATGTCTCCTCGGCGGCTAATGCCGCATATTGCTTACGAATATCCATAGCACACGCTTGCAGTGCATTTTGATCTTTCTGTTCTGCAATATCACTGGTCACTATCCACGTGCTGAGTAGTTTGTCTTCTCCCTTGATTTGTATAAATTTGCCAGGAGCTACCCAAACGGGCAATCTGTGATTAGGAAATCCTTTGCCTACTATCCATAAAGCAAGTTCACGAACTTCTGATATGGTATCGGTAAATGAAAAATGCCCGTTAATAACAGTGTCCAATGCATTTTTGCCATTATTTACTTTTAATCTGACAACCACACTATCGGGAACATTACTTAATTGTCCTTCAATCAGGAATCTGTTGGAGTCCACATTCGGTTTGCAAGCGCCCAACGAAACTATCACCAATGCCGCCAATAAAATACTTTTCTTTCTCATATTCTATATATTATTAAGATGTTTTTCCGCCACAAAGATAACGCAACGGTTTAGTTTTGCAAAGGAGTGCATCACTTTTTTGCAATCAGCCCCTATTCTTTTAACGTTAAAAATTAGTTGATGACATAAATTAACAGTGCAAAGGTGGTTTGTCCCTTCTTTCGCTCCGAAGAAGAGGGTGGAAATAGGGGGTGGGTGAAGTTGGATTTTCATTTACATGCTTTGGTAATATTTCCCGCACTTCTATTTCCTCCCTATTCCGTCAAAGGGAAAGGGTGCATAACGGGTGTATTTTTGCAAGAATATGCAAAAGGGAAGGACAGAATGGGGATGGAGAGCCGGTTGCAAACAGATGTTCCCATTCTTCCACTCCTAAACATCCGCGGAAGTTTAGGAACGATACTGCTCGTGCGCAGTTGCGCACCGGTGGAATTTTAGGAGTTCTTCAGCGGAAATTTAGGAGCGATTCGGCGGAAGTTTAGGATAGGTGGCCCTGAAAGACACTGTTGGATGGGAGGTGCGATTGCTTTCATGATGCGCTTGAATGTATAATTATACAATCGATCTGTATAAACATGCAAGATTGACTGCGCGAGAATCGCCTATATGCACGCGGATTTTCTTTCGCTCGAAAAATGGGTAAAAGATTATTCGTGTGGTAAGTTGTTGATAATCAGTCTTTGGTTAAACCCATCTTAGCTCTGGGCTAAGGTGGGTTTAACCTTGGGATGATGCCGATGCAGAAACTCGTTTTTTCTATTTCTTTACATAGTGGATGGCGAAATATTTACAGGAGTGTGGGGCTGTTTGTTTGCATCACAGACGCAGATGTTCTGCAATGTCGTAAATGAAAAAAAGAATGGCCGATAATACTATTTATTTATTGCCATCAAACAAAAATGCTGATTTTTATTTATTGGCAGTAAATAAAATGCCAATATTTCACTCCCATCCCAGCTCCTTGACGACTTTGGCAATCGTTCCTTTGTTGTAGCCGCGGGTCACCTTTTGGATGCGGTGGTCGGCATCGAGGTAGAAGAAGACGGGCACGCCACGGTTGCCACCTACATAGGCATTCAGCACCTCGTCGTTGCCGGGCAGGAAGGGGTAGGTTATCCGGTGGTGTTCCACATAGTCAATCAGGCTCTGCACCTTGTTGCCCCACGCTTCGATGGAGACCACGTTGAACCGCTTGCTCATCTCCACCAGTTCGGGATAAGAGAAGGCACAAGGGCCGCAACCGAGTCCCGTCAGGTTGATGATGGTGGGCTTGCCGCGCAGGCTCTTCAGGCTGACCTCCTTCCCGTCGATGTCCTTCAGTGTCCAGTCGGGTGCCGGTTTGCCCACGAGCAGCTCGGCCACCGAAGGGCCTTTCTTCTTTTGCTCCTCCCTGCCCACGAAGTGCACCTCGTAACCATCCTCGGGAATGTAGTCGGTGGCCACGATGGGCTCTTTGGCCGGTTGGTCGCTCCACGAGGTCAGGTGGCAGGTGATGTCCTGCACTTGGTGACTCATCTCCCTGAGGTAGCGGTAAGGCATCTCGTCCGTCTTACGAATCCACAGGGTGTAGAAAGAATATTCATCTTCTTCGCTGAGAGAGAAAGACGGCCGAGGCACTTTGTAATCACGCCCGAAGAACTCCACCTGTTGGTCTTCGTAGATGCTGAGTTTGTAGATGTAGTCCTCCTCCGTCTCTTCCCTAACGAGTTGGATGCTGTCCGTGGTGGTGAGCATATAGCGCATAAGGCTCTTTACGTAGTTGAAGAAGGGAGGCCAGTACGGACGATGAGGAAAAGATTTGCTCCGTTTGTCTTGGAAATCCTTGACGGTGACAGTTTTATCGTTGTCATCAACGGTAATGGCGAGTGTTCCATCATAAACAAGAACCATCTTTTCAGTTTTCACATCCTCTACACAAGAGAAGCCCAAAATCGTATCCGCCGGATTGTCATGTTCCGTCACTTTACCTTGCCTTATCCTGTTCCATTTCTTCTCGTAGGGGGCTTTCACCTTTTCCGTGGTTTCATACTCCGCCACTTTGATTTTCTCCACATTGGCCAACACCTTCTTGAGGTACTCTTCCTGAGTCAGTTCCCGATTGCACGATGCACATGTCGTGCCCACTACTATGGCGGTCATCATCAGTGCCGCCCATAGGATGTTTTTCTTTCTCATATTCCTTATATTATTAAAAACGTTTTTCCGCCACAAAGATAACGCAACGGTTTAGTTTTGCAAAGGAGTGCATCACTTTTTTGCAATCAGCCCCTATTCTTTTAACGTTAAAAATTAGTTGATGACATAAATTAACAGTGCAAAGGTGTCTAGGCTATGGCTGTTGGCTGTTGGCTATGGCTGTTTGACATACGGTCGATGAGGCTTGAAGATATGGATCTTTCGGGCGTTTCAACCCTATCTACAAAAAAACTCCGCAAGTTGCAAAACTTGCGGAGCCTTATGATGATGGTTATGTATCCTCTTTGTTACACGCGGATTACTCAGCCTCGGCAACTACCTCGAAAGGAATTTCAACAGAAACTTCCTTGTGGAGTTTTACAGTGGCCTTGTAAGAACCAACTTCCTTCACTGCACCAACGGCGATAATCTTGCGGTCGATGTTGTGACCCAGCTTCTGGAGTTCTTCAGCAATCTGGATGTTGCCTACTGAACCGAAGATGGTGCCTGTGGCGCTTACCTTAGTGGCGATGGTCAATGAAACCTCGGCCAACTGAGCTGCCAGAGCTTCGGCGTCAGCCTTGATCTTGGCCAGCTTGTGAGCGCGCTGCTTCAGATCCTCAGCCAACATCTTCTTGGCAGCGGGTGAAGCGATAACGGCTTTACCGGTAGGAATAAGATAGTTGCGGCCGTAGCCAGACTTTACGGTTACGATATCGTTCTTGTAACCCAAACCTTGAACGTCTTCTTTCAAAATGATTTCCATACAAATTCCTCCTTCTTTATTATTTCATCAT
The DNA here is from genome assembly GCA_017464815.1 of Bacteroidaceae bacterium. Lineage (GTDB taxonomy): Bacteria > Bacteroidota > Bacteroidia > Bacteroidales > Bacteroidaceae > Phocaeicola_A. Next base: position 13,581 of record JAFTYI010000002.1, read on the forward strand.
GTCAGTTACGAATGGGAGCAAAGCCAAGTGGCGGGCACGCTTAACGGCCTGAGCCACACGACGCTGATACTTCAATGAAGTACCGGTGATGCGACGGGGCAAAATCTTACCCTGCTCGTTCAAGAACTTCTTCAAGAATTCGGGATCCTTGTAATCAATATACTTGATACCGCTCTTTTTGAAACGGCAGTATTTCTTCTTCTTAACGTCTACGGTCGGTGGAGTTAAATATCTGATTTCTGATTGCTGTGCCATGATTATGCCTCCTTATTAGTTGATTTAACACTTCTTCTCTTAGCTGCGTACTCAGCTGCATACTTGTCAAGCTTGGTGGTGAGGTAGCGGATTACGCGCTCGTCACGACGGAAGTTCAATTCCAACTTGGCAATGGCAGTGGGCTCAGCCTTAAACTCAATCAACTGATAAAAACCAGTAGACTTCTTCTCGATGGGGTATGCCAATTTCTTCAGGCCCCAGTTCTCTTCATTGATAATCTCAGCGCCTTCAGCTGCGAGAATACCTTTGAATTTCTCTACCGCTTCCTTCATCTGAACATCAGACAAAACGGGAGTCAAAATGAAAACGGTTTCGTATTGATTCATACTACTTTGTTAATTAATAAATAATGTATTAAATTGAAAATCGGCCGCAAAGGTACGCTTTTATTTCGGATGATGGAAACTTTTGAGGGACTTTTTTGACTTTTTGGAGCCTTTTTCATCAGTATGGAACAATTTTCTTTGCCGAACGGTTGTTTTTATGCGATTAATTTGTACCTTTGTCCGTTGTTTAAGCAATTGTTTCAATTATGGCAGAACCCTTTAATTTTGACATCAGTCTTATCTTTGCCATTCTCAATGGAAAAGTGTCGTCCGCCATCAACCGCCGGCTCATCCGGAACTTCCGGGAGAATGGGTTGGACATCACGCCCGAGCAATGGACAGTGCTCCTCTTCCTGTGGGAGAAGGATGGCGTGTCGCAACAGGAATTGTGCAACGCCACCTATAAGGACAAACCCAGCATGACCCGCCTGATAGACAATATGGAGCGGCAAAACCTGGTTGTGCGCATTGCCAGCAAGAGCGACCGCCGCACAAATCTGGTGTATCTGACCCGGCAGGGACGTGAGTTGGAGGACCGTGCACGCATGGTGGCCAACCGCACCTTGAAGGAGGCGTTGGCAGGACTTTCCACTGAGGAGCTCCGCATCAGTCAAGAGGTGTTGAGAAAGGTGTTTTCCAACGCAAAAAGTGATTTGTAGGGGGTGAAAACGGATTAAAATGGGGATTTTAAAACTTTTTTCACGGAAATATTTCGCCTTTTAGAGAATTATGCTTTCCTTTGTAGCAAGAATATAAATTAAACAAATAAAAACTAAGAATCATAATGAATGCATTTTTGAAAAATTTGGGTTTGATACTGGTGGTTATCGGCGCAATCGTCCTGATTGCATGTTTCTTCACTGGTAATGTAAATGACAATGGCTTGTTGGCAATCGGTGCTGTCTCTATTGTAGTGGGTATCATTGCCTATATTGTAATCAATAAGCACATAGATTGACCGTTCGTTGAAAGAGCGGATGCCGAGCGGGGATGTGTCAGGACTGAAAGTGACACGTCCCCGCTTGTTGCATGTCATGGGGTGCCAGGAGCAAAGGGGGTATCAAAAATAAATTTAGGCACGGATTTCACGGATTAACACGGATTTTTGTTTCAAATTTACCCTCGGTCGAGTATAATTTATCCGTGTAATCTGTGAAATCCGTGCCCAAAAAATAAATAGAGTCATTTCCTTGGCACAGCCCCAATCAAATGATGTCATCAACGGGGTGGAGGAGAGGGGGTCACTCTGTGTCGGGGGTGATGAGCTTGTAGCCCTTTCCGTGGATGTTGATGATTTCGATGGAGTCGTCGTCCTTCAGATGCTTGCGCAGTTTGGTGATGTAGACATCCATGCTGCGTGCGTTGAAGTAGTTGTCATCAATCCAGATGGTCTTCAAGGCAAAGTCGCGCTGCAGAATCTCGTTGGCGTGGGCACAGAGCAATCCCAACAGTTCGCTTTCCTTGGTGGTGAGCTTGGTCTGCTTTTCGCCGTCGAAGGTGAGCAGTTGCTTCTGGGTGTCGAAGACGAAGCGTCCGATCTTGTACACGGTGCTCTCCTTGTTCTTCTTGCCTCTTACGCGGCGCAGGATGGCTTCGATGCGGAAGGTGAGTTCTTCCATGCTGAAGGGCTTGGTCAGATAGTCGTCGGCGCCAATCTTGAATCCTTCGAGGATGTCTTCCTTCAGTGTCTTGGCCGTCAGGAATATGATGGGGATTTCCGTGTTGGCCGCACGAATCTCTTGTGCAAGCGTAAAGCCGTCCTTCTTGGGCATCATTACGTCGAGCACACACAGGTCGTACTTGTTCTTCAAGAACGATTTGTAACCAGCTTCGCCATCAGGACACAATTCTGTATCGTAGCCTTTGGCCTGCAAATACTCTCTAAGAAGCATGCCAAGATTCTCGTCATCTTCGCATAATAAAATACGCATTTTTTCGTCCATATAGTTAATTTTTTAGTAAAGGTAATGCAATAATGAATTTGGTGCCTACGCCCACTTCGCTCTCGGCACGGATGGTGCCTTTGAGGTCCTGTATGATCTTCTTGACGTAGGCCAGGCCGAGGCCGAAGCCTTTCACGTCGTGCAGGTTGCCGGTGTGGACGCGGTAGAACTTATCGAAGATTTTCTTCAGGTCTTCCCGCTTGATGCCGATGCCGTTGTCCTGGATGGAGATGAGCAGTCGGCCCGGTTCGTTCCAGGTGCGCACGTTGAGCAGCAGCTCTTCATCGGGGCGCTTGTACTTCACGGCATTGTCCATCAGGTTGAAGATGACGTTGGTGAAGTGCATCTCGTCCACAAATATCATGGGGTCTTCGGCTTCAAGGCTGGAGGCTATTTTGCCGTCGTGCTTCTCCACCTTCAGGGCAAAGGTGTTGATGACTCCGCTAATCAGTTCGTTGGCGTCGATGTCCTTCATCTTCATCGTCACCTTCTGACGCTCGAACATGGACATCTGCAACACCTTCTCGACCTGGAAACGCAGGCGCTTGGTCTCGTCGTTGATGACGCCGGAGATGTGTTGGAACATCTGTGGCGACTTGCCTACGGTGGGATCCTGCAACATCTGGGCAGCCAAGGAGATGGTGGAGATGGGGGTCTTGAACTCGTGCGTCATGTTGTTGATGAAGTCGTTCTTTATCTCGGTCAACTTCTTTTGCCGGAAGATGACGACGATGGTGAAGATGAAGGTGATGAGCAACACCACCGTGAAGATGAGCGACGGAATCATGAAGCGTACGGAGCTGAAGATGTAGTCGTTCATGGTGGGGAAATGCACCTTCAGGATGCCCATCTTGGCAGGTGGGTCCTCGGGGAACAGCTCGCGGGTGTAGGAGTACTCTTCGCCCGCCTCTTCATAGTCGGAGCAACGGTATACCTCGCGCCCGTATCCGGTGGAGACGGTGAAGTGGAAGGGGAGGTCAATGCCGTTGTCCAGCAGTTCTGATTTCAGGTCGCCTCCCAACTTGCTGAAGTCGATGCGGCGTTCCAATGGCTTGTTGCTGGTGGTGCGCATCATGGTGTAGACGGCCTCCTCAAGCAGGTTGCGTTGGTAGACGTATTTGTCCTTGATGATTTCGCGCTGCAGCTGCAGGCTTTGTGAGAAACTGCTGTTGTTCACACCCTTGCTTTTGGAAATGACAGCCTTGGGGGAGAGCGAGGGGCTGGTGATGGCCATGCGCATGCGGAACATGGAGATGCCGTCGTAGCTGTGATAGCTGCTCTTGAACTTGATGACGTTCATCGAGTCGCCTGCCGTTGCGTAACCCGTGTCGGCCATAGCGATGGTGCGCTCCACGTCTCTTTGCAGGAAGCGGTACGTCTCGTCCAACTCCAAGTTGCGGGCAGCTTTGGTCAGACTGCGTGCAACGGATTCGTCGAACTGCTCCTTGCGCATCTTCACCATTTCCTCGATGTAGCTCACCTGTAAGTAGAGCAGGCAGAGGAAGGAGATGCCCATGACTATACCTAATGTCCAAATCGTTGACTTTTTCATGCTTGCAAAGGTAACATGGTCTTTTATGATGACCAATAGTGGTTAACATGTTTTAGAACCATATTTTTGTTTATTAACGTAATGCGCATTTTTGGTTAATATTATGGCTACTTAAACAATTGAAACGCCTATTTGTTTGCAAAAATAATACAAAATTAAGAGCAGACAGCTAAAAAGATGGGACTTTTTTAGCAAATGTTATTAAAAAAGCCGCCATCTTTTAACAGAAGGCGGCTTTTTGGGGGATGAAATGTATCTAATCGTTAATCTTCGTTCGTCTGATTAGCTTCGAATTCCTTCATCAGCTTATCCTGTACGTCACCGGGTACAAGTTCGTAGCTGGCAAACTTCATGATGAACGAAGCGCGTCCGCCGGTGAGTGAACTGAGCGAAGTGGAGTAAGAAGACATCTCCTTCAAAGGTACACGGGCAATCAGTTTCTCGTATCCGTTTTCGCTGCTCATACCCATAATCATGGCGCGGCGTCCCTGGAGGTCACTCATCACATCACCCATCTTGTCGCTGGGAACGAATACCTCTACGTCGTAGATGGGCTCCAAAATCTTCGGACCTGCATTGCGGAAGGCTTCGGCAAATGCCTGACGACCTGCCAGCATGAAGGAGAGTTCGTTGGAGTCAACCGGGTGCATCTTACCATCGTAAACGATAACGCGCACGTCGCGGGCATACGAACCTGTCAGCGGACCTTGCTCCATACGGCTCATCACACCCTTGAGGATGGCAGGCATGAATCGGGCATCGATAGAACCACCCACGATACTGTTGACGAATACCAACTTGCCACCCCATTCGAGCTGCACTTCCTCGGTACCCTTCACGTTCATCTTGTACTCCTGACCACCGAACTTATAAGTGTCGGGGGCGGGCATGCCTTCGTAGTAAGGCTCGACGATGAGGTGTACCTCACCGAACTGGCCGGCACCACCTGACTGCTTCTTGTGACGGTAGTCGGCACGGGCTGCCTTGGTGATGGTCTCGCGATAAGGAATGCGCGGCTCGTCGTACTTGATCTGAATCTTTTCGTTGTTCTCCATTCTCCACTTCAGCGTGCGCAGGTGGAACTCACCCTGTCCGTGAACGATAATCTGACGAAGTTCCTTGGACTGCTCAACAACCCATGTGGGGTCTTCCTCGCGCATGCGGTTGAGGGCTGCCATCATCTTTTCGGTCTCACTCTCGTTCACAGCCTTGATGGCACGTGAATATTTGGGGTTAGGATATTTGATGAAGTTGAAGCGGTTGTCGCAATCCTTGCCGTTCAATGTGTTGCCTGTCTTCACATCTTTCAGCTTCACGGTACAGCCGATATCACCGGCACGCAGTTCCTCAACCTTGATGCGGTTGGCTCCTGCACAGACGAACATCTGTGACATACGCTCCTTCGAACCACGATCGGCATTGGTCAGGTCATCGCCTTCGCGAACCACACCGCTCATCACCTTGAAGTACTGTACATCACCGATATGAGGCTCAACGGCTGTCTTGAAGAAGTAGAGTGATGTGGGACCATCGGCTGTGGGCACGATTTCAGCGCCACGGGTGTTGAATACCTTCGGCATTTCGTCCACGAAAGGAACTACATTGCCCAAGAACTCCATCAGACGGCGTACACCCATATCCTTGCCAGCACATACGCAGAAGACGGGGAACATGCCGCGTGAGGCCAATCCCTTGCGGATGCCTTCGCGCATCTCATCTTCAGTGAGTGAATCCTGTTCGAAGAATTTCTCCATCAGACCTTCGTCGTTCTCGGCGGCAGCCTCTACGAGTGCCTTGTGCATCTCCATAGCCTTGTCCATCTCCTCGGCAGGGATTTCGCTGATAGTGGGCGCACCACCTTCGGGACCCCAAGAATATTTCTTCATCAGCAACACGTCGATGACGGCATTGAAGTTTGGGCCTGTCTCCAACGGATACTGTACGGGCACCACCTTTGAGCCGTAGATGCTCTGCAACTGTTCGAGCACATTGTCATAGTCGCACTTCTCGTTGTCCAACTGGTTTACGAGGAAGATGACCGGCTTGCCCAACTTCTCGGTATAGCGGAAGTGGTTCTGAGTACCTACCTCTACACCGTACTGTCCGTTCAGCAACAGGATGGCCGTGTCGGTCACATTCAGGGCTGTCATGGCTGCACCCACGAAGTCATCACTTCCCGGGCAGTCGATGATGTTCAACTTCTTGCCGTTCCACTCAACGTGATACACGGTGGAGAACACCGAGTAACCATATTCTTGTTCTACAGGGAAGTAGTCGCTCACCGTATTCTTGGCGGTGATTCTTCCGCGACGTTTTATAATACCACTCTCAAAGAGCAACGCTTCAGTGAGAGTGGTTTTACCTGCACCGTCATTACCCAACAGGGCAATGTTCTTGATTTCACTTGTCTGATATACTTTCATGATATGTATGAATTATGATGTTAATATTACGTCTTAGACGCGGTTAAAAACTCTTCTTTTTCAAAACGGAGCGCAAATTATAAAATATTATGCGAATGACCAATTATTTTCGGGGTGTTTCAAAACTATGTTTTATAACATGTTTTTTCTGTTTCTTTCGAAGACACAACGGGTTAGCTGCTTTTGGAGGAATCTTTCCGGTGGTTTTTTAAGGAATATTAAAAGACAAAAGCTTGTCGTTATGCCTCATTTTGCAAACACCAGTGTGCAGTTTGCCTCCTTTTTGCCACATGTTTCCTGCGATGGGAATCGCTTCGCCGGGTGGCTGTCATGGATTTTCCCTTATACCTTATTTATATATACGCGTGTAGGTGGTTGGGTGCAGAACTCAGGCGTCCGCAAACCGTCATTTGATGATGATGCCCTTCTCTCCTCTCTTGTGTGGGAAATCCGGCTAAAAGGTTGCGTGTGTCAATGAATTGCGCTACCTTTGCGGCATAAAGTAAGTTTGTGAATCAACCATAAAGGAAAACAATACTGATTGATGGCAGGAATTTATCTTCATATCCCATTTTGTAAACACCGGTGTGCGTATTGCGGCTTTTTTTCATCTACCGACGTGGAGTGGAGGGAGGCGTATGTCAGCGCCCTGTGTCGCGAGTTGGAGATGAGAAGACACTATGCCGGAGATGAGTCCATAAGTACGGTTTACCTTGGTGGAGGCACTCCGTCGCAACTCTCGCTGGAGCAATTGGAACGGTTGTTTGACCAAATATACAAGGTGTATAGGGTGGAAACCGATGCGGAGGTCACCTTAGAGGTGAACCCTGACGATCTCAGGGATGAGTATGCATCAGCCTTGGGATGTTCCTTGCCCATCAATCGGTTGAGCATGGGGGTGCAGACCTTCAACGACGAACGCCTGCGTTTCTTGAAACGGAGGCATACGGCTGCTCAAGCCATTGAAGCGGTTGAGCGTTGTCGGCGCTATGGATTCAGCAACCTCAGTGTCGACCTGATTTACGGCTTGCCCGGTGAAACGTTGGGAGAGTGGGAACACGACTTGTGTCAAGCCCTCTCGTTGAACGTGCCTCACTTGTCGGCTTATCATCTGACGTATGAAGAGGGAACACCTCTTTGGCAATGGAAGAGCCAAGGGAAGGTCGACGAGGTGGACGAGGAGGTCAGTGCTGCCATGTATGCCATGTTGGTGGAGCAACTCACGCGGGCGGGGTATGAACATTACGAAATTTCCAACTTCTGTCGGCCAGGGATGGAATCGCGTCACAACAGCAGCTATTGGAAAGGTGTCCCCTACATAGGGTGTGGCGCAGCAGCCCACTCTTTCGATGGGAAGTCGCGCCAATGGAATGTCTCTTCTATACCTTATTATATAGAGGGCATCCGCGCGGGAGAACCACAGGTTGAACGTGAAGAGCTGGACCTCAATACCCGATACAACGATTACTTAGTCACGGCCATGCGCACTCGCTGGGGAGCATCACTGGAGATGTTGAAGACCGGTTTCGGCACTGCATTGCATGACTATTGCCTGAGAATGGCCCGTCGCCACATCAGGAATGGCCTCTTGCAGATTGATGGCGATGCGCTGCATTTGACGGAGAAGGGCGTATTCCTCTCCGACGGCGTCATCAGCGATTTGTTGTGGGTCGAGTAGAGGAAGTGTGAGAAACTTATAACAAAACTAATATCTCCTTTACATGAGCACTAAGCATACAAGCATCTGTGATGCGATAAACGGTTTTCAGTCAAACATAAAAGCGCATCGCAGATGCTTATACTCAGCACATCCTCATTTCAAATGAGGATGGACGGAAAGTGATTGGGCGTGTTTCGGACAAACTCGTTTTTTGTTCCGTATTACCAAAAAATGCCGTAAAGGGCAAAAAATGGTAATAAGGTTTGGTCGTCAGAAATAATAGTGATACCTTTGCATTACCAAAAAATGCCGTAAAGGGCAAAAAATGGTAATAGAGATGAAGGTAAACAGGGATTATTATTTGAATCAGTTGATAGCCGGTATGGGAAATCGGCTTATCAAAATTGTAACGGGCGTACGCCGGTGTGGCAAGTCTTTTCTGTTGTTCCAACTTTTTCATGAATATCTGAACAGTAAAGGAATAGATGATGACCACATCATAGAAGTCGCATTGGATGACCGTAAAATGATTGAATTGCGCAATCCGGATAAGATGTTACAACACATCGATAGCCATATAAAAGACAAACAGACGTACTACATTCTGTTGGATGAAGTGCAGATGATGGAAGATTTCGCTGATGTGCTGAACAGTTTGTTGCATATTCGGAATGCAGATGTCTATGTAACAGGAAGCAACTCGCGCTTTCTTTCCAAAGATGTTGTGACTGAATTTCGTGGACGCGGTGATGAAATACACCTCCAACCCCTCTCCTTTGCCGAATATTACAGTGCGACAGGCGGTGACAAATTCACCCGTTGGAAAGAATATTATACGTATGGAGGCTTGCCACAAATATTGACCCTTGAAGGTGAACAAAAGAAAATCGATTATTTGCGAGGTCTTTGCGAAACGGTATATATAGCCGATGTACTTGAACGTCATAAAGTCAAGAATAAGACTGAATTTGAAGAGTTGGGAAGGATAATGGCTTCCATTATCGGCTCACCTTGCAATCCGACCAAGCTATCCAACACATTCAAGAGCGTAAAGGGCGTTTCCATCTCTCATAAAACACTTGGTAACTACCTGGAGTATATGGAAGATGCTTTTCTGATAAAGAGAGCAATTCGGTACAATGTTAAAGGAAAAAAATACATCAATACCCTCTCCAAATATTACTTCTCGGATATGGGCATACGGAATGCCTTGCTTGATTTTCGTCAACTTGAAGAGACGCATATCATGGAAAATGTAATCTATAACGAACTCCTTGGGAGGGGCTTCAGAGTGGACGTGGGGTTAGTCGAACTGAAAACGACGGATGCCGAAGGACGTACAATCAGGAAACAGTTGGAAGTAGATTTCATTGCAAACAGAGGAGGAGCAAGATATTACATCCAATCAGCCTTTGCCATACCCAATGAAGAGAAGAAAGCACAGGAAATGGCATCATTCAGAAGAATAGACGACTCGTTCCAGAAGGTTATCATAGTAAAAGATGACATCATGCCCTATCGCGATGACAACGGCTATATGATTATCGGATTGATGGATTTCCTTCTCTCTCAAAACAGTTTAGAAAGGGTGTAAAGGCGTTCCCGTAACTCTCAATCTGTGGTTGGTATGCATTTCGGACTGGCCTAGGAAAACCCGAATGCACGAATGTAGTAATAGCAGCCCACGCTATACGCGTGAGAACCACTATGCTCTCTCTTGCATTCGTTGTGAAATTTCCTAGGTTTCCAACTACAAGACAAGCATAACGCTTCTTTTTTCTTTTCCGCAATGTCTTGAATCGAGTAAACTCAATCCGCTGCAAATATAGGGATAAATTGAATAAGTCGGATAAAAAACGTCGAAAAAATCAAGAAAGTGTGCTTCAACTTACAAAACCAGCCGACCGACCGCTCCTAAACATCCGCCGAAGTTTAGGAGTGGTTCCATCCGTGCGCAACTGCGCACCAAAAGAAGCGTAGGAGAACATCGGCGGATGTTTAGGAGTTCTTCAGCGGACGTTTAGGAGCGGTAAAATGGGAGAAATGGGGAAGAAGTATGCATGAAGGGACAAAAAATAGGCACGGATTACACGGATTACCACGGCTCTCTACATAGTTGTATGAGATTAATCCGTGTAATCCGCGTAATCCGTGCCTAAAAATAAGGGAGGTGTGGATTATGACACACCTCCCTTTTCAATCAGACGAGGATGGTGCGGCGAGTGAATCAAAGCGGATTTCCGCCGGTTCCGCTGCCGCTGTCTCCGCTGTCGCTCGTGGTGTCATCGCTTCCGGTGGTTCCGCCGGAGACTGAAGCCACGTCTTCATCCGCGATACTGTACTTGATGCCGCGGGCCTTGGCACTCAGTTCCTTGCAGGGACTGAAGCTGATGCGGATGCGACGGACGCCCACCTCTTCCTTGTTCACGCTGCTGCGGCTCTTTACGGCGGGGAGGAAGGTGCCGAATCCTTCGAGGTTCACGCCATGCCCCTCCTCCATCCATCCGACCATCGAATCGATGACGGAGGAGAGAATCATGCGCACCTGAGCGGGGCGCGAACCGGTGTTCTGAGCCACATACTCCGAGAGCTTCTTGGTGGTGATGACATCGCCGCGGTCGGCACTTGCTACGTACATTTCGGTTTTCGTGTCACTGAAGTTCAGCGTACGTTTTGACACTTTTACTGCAATACCCATAACGTATAAAAAAGTTTTAAGTGATGCCTGTCGGGATTCTCCCAGTCGGCTTACGGGTGCAAAGATACAACCTTAGGATTGGTCGGGTTTCAGCACAGTTCCGTACAGTTCCGCACAGTTCCGAAATGTTCCGATTTGTTCCGTTTCGACTTATTTTTATGTGGCCTTTTTTGAACTTTTTAGGTCGATTTCTTATATTTCTTTAACGTAATGCGTGAGTTGTCACAGATAAATGTTACTTTTGCCTGTTCTAAGTGAAACGTATGACAGACAATAGCATATTTCAAGACAAAAAGGCTGCATTCTATACCCTTGGGTGTAAGTTGAACTTCGCTGAAACCTCCACTTTGGGCAAGCAGTTGAAGGAGGCGGGTGTGCGCACGGTGCGCAAGGGCGAGGTGGCCGACATCTGTGTGGTGAACACCTGCTCGGTGACCGAAGTGGCCGACCGCAAGTGTCGGCAGGCCATCCACCGGTTGGTGAAGAATCATCCCGGCGCTTTTGTGGTAGTCACGGGTTGTTATGCCCAGCTGAAGCCTGAGCGTATTGCCGGCATCGAGGGGGTAGACCTTGTGGTGGGAGCCGAAGAGAAGGGGCGGATAATGGAACTTGTCAACGAACGTCTTTCCCAACGGAGTGTGGCGGAAAAAATCCTCTCTACTCCTATGAAGGACATACGCACCTTTGCTCCCTCGTGCTCACGTGGCGACCGCACCCGTTATTTCTTGAAAGTGCAGGATGGATGTGACTACTTCTGCACCTATTGCACCATTCCTTACGCTCGTGGACGCAGTCGGAACGGGACGATTGAGTCCTTGGTGAATCAGGCTCGTCAGGCGGCTGCTGACGGTGGAAAGGAAATCGTCATTACGGGAGTCAATATCGGTGATTTCGGGAAGACGACAGGTGAAACCTTCTTTGAGCTGGTAAAAGCTCTCGATGCCGTCGAGGGAATCCGGCGCTATCGCATCTCTTCCATCGAGCCCAATCTGCTCACCGATGAGGTTATCGATTATGTGGCTCAGTCGCGTGCTTTCATGCCTCATTTCCATATCCCTCTCCAATCGGGCTGCGATGATGTGTTGCGCTTGATGCATCGTCGCTATGACACGGCCCTGTTTGCCGACCGCATTGCTCACATCAAGCGGGTGATGCCCGATGCATTCATCGGTATAGATGTCATTGTGGGCACTCGTGGAGAGACTGAGGAGTACTTTGATGTCACCCACCGCTTCTTGCAGGAGTTGGATTTCACCCAGTTGCATGTGTTCAGCTACTCCGAGCGGCCTGGTACACAAGCCCTGAAGATTGACCATCAGGTGGCGCCCGATGAAAAACATCGCCGGAGCCAGCTCCTGCTGAATCTCAGCGATGAGAAGACCAATGCCTTCTATGCCCGTCATATCGGCCGTGAAGCAACCGTGTTGTTGGAACATCCCAAGGCCGGCCAGCCTTTCCACGGATTCACCGAAAACTATGTGCGTGTTGAGGTGGATGGAGTGGAAAGTTGCATGGATAACACATTGGTGCGTGTCCGTTTAGGTGATTTCAACGATGATAAAACAGCCTTGAAAGCTATAATTATATGAAGAAACTCTCTGTCGTTATACTGAATTGGAATGGAGCAAAGATGCTTCGCCAGTTTCTCCCCTCAGTGACAGCTCATTCGAAAGGGGAGGGGATAGAGGTGTGTGTGGCCGACAATGCTTCCACCGACAACTCTTTGGAGGTGATGCATCAGGAGTTTCCCGACGTACGTCTGATTCTGTTGGATAAGAACTACGGATTTGCCGAAGGGTATAACCGTGCGTTGGCCGAGGTGAATGCCGAGTACAGCCTGTTGCTCAACTCCGATGTGGAGGTCACAGACGGCTGGCTTGCTCCCATGCTTGAATACATGGATGCTCATCCCGATGTGGCGGCTTGTCAGCCCAAGATACGCAGCTGGCACCGGCGTGAAGAGTTTGAACATGCAGGTGCTTGTGGCGGATTCATAGACAAATATGGTTATCCCTTTTGTCGGGGGCGCATGATGAGTACGGTGGAAGCGGACGAAGGGCAGTATGATACGACGGTTCCAATCTTTTGGGCAACTGGTGCAGCTTTACTTGTCCGCACCGCTGATTATCGCAAGGTTGGTGGGTTGGACAGCCGTTTCTTCGCTCACATGGAGGAGATAGACCTCTGCTGGCGCCTGCGTAGTCGTGGACGTAGCATCGTCTGCATTCCCCAAAGTGTTGTTTATCACGTAGGTGGCGCCACGCTGAATAAGGAGAATCCACGCAAGACATATCTCAATTTCCGCAACAACCTGTTGATGCTCTACAAGAATTTGCCCGAGGATGAATTGCGCCCCGTCATGCGCATCCGTTGGTGTTTGGACATGGTGGCGGCTCTTCAATACCTCCTCAAAGGCGAGTGGGGCAATGTCCGTGCCGTCTTCCGTGCCCGCAAGGATTATTGTGCCATGCGTCCTTCTTATCAGAGCGTCCGTGCCGAAAACCTTTCCAAAACGATACAACCCTCTCAACCCGAACGCTTTTCTTGGAGCCTGCTTTGGCGATATTATATGAAAGGGGTAAAGAGGTTCAGAGAATTAAGGTAATTGAAGAGTGGGAGAATACAAAAAGCGGGTGTGCCTAAATCTATTTATGACACACCCTCTTTTTGTTTATGATACAATCTGATTTTTATCACTTAAGTAACAACGCTTTCTCCAATGCCTCGGCACGTTCGGGCCAAGTGTCGTAGTCGTCGGCTTCGATATTGATGCCTTTGCCACGGGTTGAAGATACAATCAGGCGACAAGGTCCGGCCCAACCTTTGGCAACCAGAATGTCGGCAATAGCGGCAGCGTTACCCACTTTGAACCAACTTTCGGCCGTGTGGTTCTTGCCCATAACCAACGTGATGACAGGGGCATTCTCGTCAGCGTCGGGATGGCGGTATTCTGCCTTGTCGGCGGCATAGTCGTAGCTGACGATACCATGTTTGATTTTGCCGGAGCTGTACATGTAGTATTTCCCTTGTTTGCCGTAGGAGATGCTGGGCTTGAATCCCTTGCAGGGTGACAGATACATGTTGCTGGCGTCGCACACGCGGGTGCCATCCACGTTGAAGTTGTATTCAAATACGATGTCGGCTGCGTTGGGGATGGTTGCGCTCCACACTCCGTCGCTGTCGCGCTCCATGGTGAGGGCTTTGTCGCTGAGCTCATATTCCAATGTCACGGCTTTTGCCTGCGGTGCCCGAATGTGGAAGGTGACATCCGTTTCGTTGAACTCAGGTGAGGTGATGGAGCGTGGGAACATGCGTGCCATCACGCCCGGCGTGAATTGCTGCTCGTTACCCGTCTTGGCCAAAGTGGGGGTTGCCTGACTCATGGCAGTTTCCGATGCTTCGGGGTTGAAGAGGAGCGGCAAAGTCAGCGACAGGAAGTATTTGGCATTCATCCATGTGTGTCCGAATTTGTCGTGGGTGTAAACCTTCACGTTGCGTATTCCCTTTTGGTCAAGGAATTCAGTGTAGTCGCGTGAGTTGCCGAACAGGAAATCATCCGTGCCGACTCCTGACCAGAAGAGGCGTATCTTGCTGTTTGTTTCGGCTGCATTGTCGTATGCTCCGGGGATGAAGGTGCTGGTGAACGAACTGTAGGAGCAAAGGTAGGCAAACTTGTCCAGATTGTGCAATCCGTTGGACAAGCCCTGGTTGCCTCCGCGTGAGAATCCGCCAATAGCGCGGTTTTCACGGTCGTTGATGGTGCGATAGTTGCTTTCGACATACGGCATGAGGTCGTTGATGAGGTCGTTGGAGAACACGTCGCCTCCGAATCCCATGGCCGGCATTCCGAATCGTGGGGCTGTGGGTAACAGTTTGTTAGGGTTGCCATACGGCAGCACCACAATCATCTCCTTGGCTTTTCCCTCAGCCAACAGGTTGTCGAGGATGTAGTTCACGCGTCCTACCTTGTAATAGACCTCTTCAGTGTCGGTAGTTCCGCTGATGAGGTAAAACACCGGATACTTCTTCTCTCCGTCGGTCTGGTACGAGGGTGGCAGGTAAACCAGGGCCGTATTGGTGCCGCCGAGGCTTTCCGAGTAGTAATGCACATACTCCATGCGGCCATGCGGCACCTGTCTGATGTCGTGGGGAAGTGTCCCCTCTTGGGCGGGAATCTCCAACAAGCTGTTCTTGAAGCCCTCGTTGGGGAAGTATTGCTCACACATGGGGTCCATCACCCCGATGCCGTCCACTTGGAAACTGTAGGGGTACATGTCCGGTGCGGCAGGGCCGAGGGTGGTCGTCCACAATCCGGTGAGGCTGTCGCGATGCATTCTGTTCTTTCCGGCAAACTGAACGTCCACGAACACCTCTTTTGCCTGGTCATTCTTGTACTGGAAGGTTACGGTGCCGTCGGGGTTTACGATGACCGATTCATACCTGTCGCTTGCAGGTTGGGTGCAGCAGGTCAGGCTTATGCCTATGCCTAAGGCTGCGATGGCGCACATCATTTTTCTCATGTCCATAGATTATTGTATGTAATTAGGTTTAATGATGCCGCAAAGGTACGCCATTTTCAGCCTGCGCATTTGCACGGATGTTGCATATCTTTGTCTTATTGTAAAACAATCGTTTCTATCTCCTCGGCCGTGTCGGCTAGATAGGTGGGGGAGTGTTGGAGCAACTCTTCCCGTGGGCGGAATCCCCATGTGACTCCTATGCTCTCCACCTCAGCGTTGAGGGCTGTCAGCATGTCGACTCCCGAATCGCCGATGTAGACCACCTCTTCCTTCTCGACGGCGGCGAGGGCAATAATCTCCTCCACCACCTGTGGATGGGGCTTGATGGGGACTCCTTCGCGTTGGCCAAAGATGGCGGTAAAGCGGATGGTGGGGAAATAGTGGCGGATGAGTTTCTGTGTGGCGCGGTGATACTTGTTGGAGGCCACGGCCAGTTGCACACCTGCCTCCTGTAAGTGTTCCAACAGTTGGGGTATGCCGTGATAGGGTGCGCTCAGGTCTGCATTATGTTCGTCGTAATAGGGGAGGAAGTGGGCACGGACGCGCAGTACATTCTCCTCAGTGCGTGCCTCGGCGGGCAGTGCGCGTTCAAACAGTTTGTTGATTCCGTTGCCGACAAAGAATGGGTATTCGTTCACCGGGTGGGTCGGAAAGCCGCAGGCCTCCAGCGCCTGATTGGTGCTGGTGGCCAGGTCGGCTATGGTGTTCAGCAGTGTTCCGTCGAGGTCAAAGATAGCGAGCCTTTTCATTGCTTTATCTCTATCTTGCACGGGTGCTCCAACTCCTTTTTCCATTGCTTCATGTAGTCAAACCACTCTTCGGCACTCTTGAATCCGAAGGTTTCGCGCAACGAGGCGAAGGAGAGGTGGTAGGTGAAGCTGTCCTTTCCCTTTGCTCCCACGGTGTACACCAGATTCTCGGTGACGGGTTGCTCCTCCTTTACATATTCATTAGGAATGCACACGGCCAGTCCCACGGTCTCCAGCTTGCGCCCGATGGTGTCGTTGGCTCCCGCCGGCCAATCGGTCCCCCAGCAACCTGTCAGGCCTTTGTGATCGGAGTAGTGCTTGGAGTCCTTCACGTTGATGACACCCGCGCAGAAGGTTTCGTCCTTCAGCGGCTCGTCGAAGGAGACTTCCACCCTCACGTCGCGGTGTCCGCCGTAGAGAATGTAGCGGGTTGTCATGGTGAGGGTGCTTCCCTGATAGGTCCAATCGGCATCGATGACATCTACCACGGTGCGCAGGGGACCATACGCGCGGATGCATTCGGTGCGCAGGGTGGGGATGATGTGGGCCGGTTTGCCCTCTTCCCATCCTTTCAGGGTGCCGCCTCCACAGGTGCTGCCCACCCACAGGACGTCGTCGCCATAGCCTTTGGCCTTGTGTTCGTCGGTGGGGTAGAAGAGGGTTTCGGCAATCTCCAGCCCTTTGCGGCTCTTGCCGTAGGTGTCCACCGTCTGTCGTTTGTCGAAGTAGATGCGATAAGCCACCAGTTCCGATTCAAAAGCGGGGCCGTGGTGGTGCAGGGCGTTGTACACGTCGCTCTCGCCCGGTACGCTCAGCGATTGAATCTTGGGGTATTTCTTTTTCTTGTCGCTCAGCATCATTTGGGCATACACCTGTGCGGGGAATGTCTTGTCGCTCTTTTCGGCCGACAGGGTCACACTGAGGGTGCGCTTGCTCTTGGCCGGCATGTCAATCAGCAGGGCCAGCTCGTCGGTGTGGCCATCGCCGTCGAGGTCGTCCAGCTGATAGGGAATTTCGGTGCTTCCGTCCATCACCGTGGCCGACTGCACGTCAAATCCCGGGTTTACTTCGTTCAGGTTCAGCACGACGGGTTCGTAGGTCTTGGCCTCTTTCCACGTGTTGCTCACGGTCAGGGTCAGCTCTTTTTCTTGAGCTTGCAGGGCTGATGTTGTGCCCATTGCCAGGAAAATGGCGGCAAAAAGTTGCATTTTTCTCATCTTTGGATATGTTTTTGTTTTATGTAAATTGATTATTGGGTGCAAATATAGGTCAAACCTTCCTTCTTGTGACTATTTGATTGTTAAAAATTTGTTTAATATTCTAAAAGATTGTATCTTTGCCGCCGAAAATAACTGAAAAGTAAAAAGATTATTAGGTATGAGTTACAATTTGCTGAAAGGAAAAAGAGGTATTATCTTTGGTGCGTTGAACGAGCAGTCGATTGCTTGGAAAGTAGCCGAACGTGCGGTAGAAGAAGGCGCAACCATCACGTTGTCAAACACTCCCGTAGCCGTGCGCATGGGCGAGACCAATGCGCTGAGCGAGAAGTTGGGGTGCGAAGTGATTGCTGCCGATGCCACCAGCGTGGAGGACTTGGAGAATGTGTTCCGTCGTTCCGTAGAGATATTGGGCGGCAAAATAGACTTTGTGCTCCACTCCATCGGAATGTCGCCCAACGTGCGCAAGCGCCGCACTTACGATGACCTCGATTATGATATGCTGGACAAGACGCTCGACGTGTCTGCCATTTCGTTCCACAAGATGATTCAGGCCGCCAAGAAGTTGGAAGCCATTGCCGACTACGGTTCTATCCTGGCGTTGAGCTACGTTGCCGCCCAACGCACTTTTTATGGTTACAATGATATGGCCGATGCCAAAGCGCTGTTGGAGTCTATTGCCCGCAGCTTTGGCTACATCTATGGCCGCGAGAGTAATGTGCGTGTGAACACCATTTCCCAGTCGCCCACGATGACGACTGCCGGGTCGGGTGTGAAGGGGATGGACAAACTCTTTGACTTTGCCAACCGCATGTCGCCGCTGGGCAATGCTTCGGCGGCCGAGTGTGCCGACTATTGCATTGTGATGTTCTCCGACCTCACCCGTAAGGTGACCATGCAGAACCTTTACCACGACGGCGGATTCTCCAGTGTGGGCATGAGCCTCCGTGCGATGGCCACTTACGAGAGAGGTCTTGACGAGTACAAGGACGAAAACGGAAAAATCATTTACGGATAAGACACCGATGCGTAGCAGACTTTATATCCCCCTTGTGGTCCTGTTCGCCTCTCTAGCGCTGGTCACTTGCCAATGGTCGCTCGACCATGGACAGGCTGGGCGTATGGCCACGGATATAAAGGTTCACCGATATGACAAGCTGTTGGACGAGTATATCTCGCTCAACAGCTTTTCGGCACTTCAGAAGATGAGTACCGACTATCCTCAGGAGACTAAGTTCCTGATAGAGGATGTCCTCTCCATCGGCACGGTGAGCGACGACAACATCAATCTGCGTCTGCGCGAGTATTTCTCCGACACCATTTTGCAGACGTTGCGCCGCGATGCCATGCTGAAGTTTCAGGACATGAGCCGCATCGAACGCGACTTCACCCGCGCCTTCCGCCGGCTGAAGCGCGAACTTCCCCACATGACTGTCCCCCGCGTGTATGCCCAGCTTTCGGCTTTGAACCAGTCGGTTGTTGTGGGTGACAGCATCTTGGGTTTCAGCCTCGACAAGTACATGG
Source organism: Bacteroidaceae bacterium (assembly GCA_017464815.1). Classification (GTDB taxonomy): domain Bacteria; phylum Bacteroidota; class Bacteroidia; order Bacteroidales; family Bacteroidaceae; genus Phocaeicola_A. Next base: position 32,469 of record JAFTYI010000002.1, read on the forward strand.
GAGCCGACTATCCGCTCTACAACCAGTTCTACTATTCTTATCAGTGCCGCACCATGTCGCCCGAGCGCATTGTCCCCGACTGTGTGGCCTTCTATCTGCTCAGCGAGTACCCCTTCCCGTGGGAGTGGTATCGCACACTGCTCGACCAGATTCTGCATCGCGGAAAGATTCATTGGGTCGTAGCGCAAGCATTGCGCACCGCCACGCTGGAGGAAGAGATGGGGTATACCTCTGAAGAGGGGAACTGGTGTCGCGAACGGCGTGAGCGCATCTGGAACCATCTGGTCGAGTCGGGCCAGTTGCATTCCACCGACCCCATGTTGGCGCGTGCCTATCTGCAACCGGCCGAATGCACCTATCCCTTGGGCGTGGATTCTCCGGGAGAGGTGGGCGTGTGGCTGGGCCTTCAGATTATCGATGAGTACATGGCCAAGAACAAGAACATGACCATTGCCGACCTGTTGCGCGAGACCGACTATCGCTCCATCTTGAAAAACCTGCAATTGCCGTATTGAATTGTAGCGTCATAATTTATAATTCACAATTCATAATTCACAAAATGTCCCCTGCTCTTTATCTCATTCCCGTCACGTTGGGTGACACCCCGTTGGACAAGGTGCTTCCCGCCTACAACAAGGAGGTGATTCTGTCAATCAAGCATTTCATTGTGGAAGAGGTGCGCACGGCCCGCCGCTTCCTGAAGAAGGTGGAACCGTCGATTGATATTGATTCCCTCACTTTCTATCCCCTGAACAAACATACGCAGGCCGCCGACATTGCCGGTTATCTGAAACCTCTGATGGCAGGCGAGCCGATGGGCGTCATCTCTGAGGCGGGCTGTCCGGCCGTGGCCGACCCGGGTGCCGATGTGGTGGCCATTGCCCAACGTCGGGGGCTGAAGGTGGTGCCGCTCGTGGGGCCGTCGTCCATCCTGTTGTCCGTTATGGCCTCGGGCTTCAACGGCCAGAGCTTTGCCTTCCACGGCTACCTGCCCATCGAGCAGGGCGAGCGCACGAAGCGCATCAGGATGCTGGAGCAGCGGTCGTATGCCGAGAACCAGACGCAGCTCTTCATTGAGACACCCTATCGCAACCGCCGCCTGTTGGAGGAACTGATTCAGACTTGCCGTCCCCAAACGCGCCTCTGCATTGCCTGCAACGTGACGTGCGACGACGAGTACATCTGCACCAAGTCCATCAAAGAATGGAAAGGGCACCTTCCCGACTTGGAAAAGCGCCCGTGTATCTTCCTTATATATAAAGGATAGTTTGAGGAGTTAAAGGAGTTATCACTTTCGTTAGGAGTTAAAGGAGTTATCGCAGGCTTTGCCTGCAAGCCAAATGTATGGCAAAATATTGGCTTTAACTCCTAAGCTCGAAGAGCTGATAACTCCTTTAACTTCTTTAACTCCTTCAAAATCCTTTTTATTTCTTCAAATGCTCCTTGAAGTGATTCGTCACCCGTGTCAGCAGGTGATGGCGGGTCGTTCCGCCAAAGATGCTGTGGTTGCGGTTCGTATATACCTGTTGGTCAAACTGCTTGCCGGCCTGCACCAGCGCTTCGGTGTATTCGGCAAAGTTGCGGAAGTGTACGTTGTCATCCGCCATGCCGTGGATGAGAAGCAGTTCGCCGCTCAGCTTGGCCGCGTGGGTCATGGGCGAGCCTTGTTCGTAGCCCGTGCCGTTCTCCTTCGGGGTGCGCATGTAGCGTTCGGTATACACCGTGTCGTAGTACTTCCAACTTGTCGGAGCCGCCACGGCCACGCCGGCCTTGAACGCGGGGCGGCCTTCACTCATCGACATCAGTGTGTTGAAACCACCGTAGCTCCAGCCCCAGATGCCGATTTTTCCTTTGTCCACGTAGGGCAGTGTGCCCAGCCACAGGGCCGTCTCCACCTGGTCTTTGCTCTCTTTAATGCCCAGGTTCAGATAAGTGCATTTCTCGAACTCTGCACCGCGTCCGCCCGTGCCGCGTCCGTCCACACACACGACGATGAATCCCTCGCCAGCCCAGTACGACTCCAGCAGGCCGCCGTCGCGGTAGAAGCCCACGGCCCAGCTGTCGGTCACCTCTTGCGAACCGGGTCCTGAGTACTGGTACATGATGACGGGGTACTTCTTCGATGCGCTGAAGTTCACCGGCTTCACCATCCAACCGTTCAGCTCTGTTCCGTCGGGCAGGGGCACACGGATAAGCTCCTTCTGTCCCACGGCCCGCTTGGCCAGTCTCTCCTTCAGCTCTTTGTTGTCAACCAGGGTCTTCAGCGTCTTTCCCGCATTGTCGCGCAGGCTCACCACGTAGGGCGTCTGCAGGGTGCTGTGGGTGTTCATGAAGTGGCTGAAGGTGGTGCTGAAGATGGCGCTGTTCGTCCCCTTTTCGGGGGTCAGGCAGGTCTTGCGTCCCTTGGCATCGGTCTTATAGACGGCCGTGCGCAGGGGTGAGCCTTCGTTGCTTTCGTAGTAGAATGTGCCCGTCTTCTGGTCCCATCCGAGGAAGTTGGTCACCTCAAATTCGCCACTCGTCACCTGACGCACCAGATTTCCGCCGAGGGTGTACCAATAGAGGTGGTTGTGTCCGTCGCGCTCGCTCAGCAGGGCGATGTTCTCGGGGTAGAAGCGTATCTGGTTGTAGGCGATTGTTCGGATGTACTGCGGCGCTTCGTCGCGGATGATGAGTTTGCACACCGTGCTTCGCGGGTTGGCCATGTAGATGTCCAGCCGGTCCTGATGGCGGTTCAGCGTCATGATGGCCAGTCCGTCGGCATTAGCCGTGAACTTGATGCGGGGGATGTAGCCGTCGGCGTCAAGGGGGACCTGCATCTGGCGTGTCACGCGGCTCTTGATGTCAAACGTGTGTACCGTGGGCACCGAGTTCGTCATGCCTGCCACGGGGTACTTGTAGGTGTAGGCACCCGGGTAGTCGGCGTAGGCCTGCTGTTCGGGCACCAATCCCTTGAACAGGGGAAAACTGAACTGGGGCACCTCGCGCTCGTCGAAGCGGATGTAGGCCAACATCTTACTGTCGGCACTGAAGTCGAAGGCGCGGGCATACTCGAACTCCTCCTCGTTCACCCAGTCGGGGATGCCGTTGAGCACCTCGTTGAACTTGCCGTCGGTGGTCACCTGCGATTCGCTGTTCTCGAACAACAGTTTCACCAAGTGCAGGTTATTGTCGCGCACAAAGGCTATCAGGTTGCCGTCGGGCGAGAACAGGGGCACCTGTTGCGGGCCTCCCTCGCTCAAGGGGGTCAGCGTGTTGTTCTTCACCGTGTAGATGTAGTACTCGGCCGTGAACGAGCGGCGGTAGATGGGCACCGTGTTCGTCTGAATCAGGATTTTGTCCTCCTTAGGCGACATGATGTAGCCCTCCACGCGCTTCAGCTTATGGTTGCGGGCCGTCTCCACGTCGAAGATGACGCCGGCTTCGCGGCCGTCCTTGAACGAATACTTGACGATGCGTTTCCCGTCGGGACTGATTTGGGCGTAGTGCAGGCCGTCGGCCAAGGGATTCACGCCATTGATGCGTGTGGCGCGGAAGGCGCCGCCGGTCACCTCTTCCAAGGTGGGGGCTGTCTGTGCCAAGCTGCCGGCAATCATGCTCAGGCAGAGCGAGACGAGTAGGATGATTCTTTTCATGTTTCTATACCTTATTATATTATATATGCACATTTACGCTCGCAAAGGTAAGACTTTTAATTTATTCCCACAACTTTGTTGTTTGTTTTAGTTCCGTAACTGACGGCCTCTGCCATTTTTGTGCGAAGAGATAAATTGGAAAAGCCTAAGGGAAAAACTGGTTTGCCTTGCTCTTTTTTCGATTTGCCTTTAGTCAAAACTTTAATCACCACTGCTAATTACATAATCAGCAGTGCTAATCATATAATCAGCAGTGCTGATTACATAATCATCAGTGCTGATTAAACTTTTCTCTTTAGCTTTATAAGAAATCTCTACGGGCAAACCGGTTTTTCTCTTGAGCATTTCAGCTTTTACTCCTAAGCGTGAATGGAGAATGCTTAATAGTTGTTAAATTTTGCTTCGCATGCTTGCGTATATGACTGAAGAGATATACTTTTGCAGTGTACTATTAAGGTAGTACACTTGAATGTGAATAAAGTGAATTGATAATTAACTGATTATAAACCTATTTAAAAACGAAAAGAACTATGATGATGGAAATTAAAAGTGTCTCTTTCGGCTACAACCGCAAGCAGACCGTGTTCGACGACTTCTCCCTGACGATAGGCGAGGGGAGTGTGTATGGACTTCTTGGACGCAACGGCACCGGCAAATCAACCTTGCTCTACTTGATGACCGGCCTGCTCCGTCCGCGCAGGGGTGAAGTGCTCTACAAGGGAGAAAATGTCTCCCTTCGTCGCCCCTCGACGCTCTGCGAAATGTTTATCGTCCCCGAGGAATTTGCCCTGCCGAAGGTCAGCCTCCGCCAGTTTGTCAGCCTGAACCGCCCCTTCTATCCGCGCTTCAGCGACGAACTGCTGCACTCCTGCCTGCGTGACTTCGACATGAACGAAGACATCCACCTGGGCGAACTCTCCATGGGGCAGAAGAAGAAGGCCTACATGTGCTTCGCCCTGGCCACCAACACTCAGTTCCTGGTGATGGACGAACCGAGCAACGGGCTGGACATCCCCTCGAAGAGCCAGTTCCGTCGCGTGGTGGCATCGGGCATGGCGGAGGACAAGGCGGTCATCATCTCCACCCATCAGGTGCGCGACATCGACAGCCTGCTCGACCATGTGATTATCATCGACGGAAGCCGCACGTTGCTCAACCGCTCCGTCTCCGACATCTGCAACCGCCTCTGCTTCACCGAACTCTCAACGGGCGAACTCACGGGCGACGAACTCTTCACTCAGCCCTCGCTGCATGGTCAGAGTGTAATCCTCCCCAACCGCCTCGGCGAGGAGGAGAGCACGCTCAACCTCGAACTGCTCTTCAATGCCACCCTGGCTCACCCCGAGCGGATGGCGCAGGTGTTTAACGAGAAATAAGGAGGGGCGATGATGAAAACAAATAATAATACGTTCAGCCTCCGCCGTGTGTGGATGCTCATGCGGTGGGACTTTGGGACGAATTGGAAAGTCTATGCCTTCCGTTATCTGGGTCTGTATCTGACCTTTCTGTGCATGATGCTGATGTTCTCCTTTCTCTTCTCATTCCCTGCGAGCCGTGAAGAGATGTTTCGGGAATCCATGATTTCAATATCTCTTTTGGGCTTTATGGTTTTGGCTTTCCGTTCGGCTTCGTTCGTGATGGAGCGGATGATTTCCAAAGAGGGGCGGACAACGTTTCTGATGTTGCCTGCTTCCAAGTTGGAAAAATTTGTGTGGCGGGCATTCTTTGCATCAATCCTTTTCCTGTTTGTGGGGATTGTGGCCTTTGCTTTGGCGGATTTGACCAACTATTTGCTCTGTCTTTTGTTGGAGGAGATAGCCCTCCTGCCTCCAATGCTTCACTTCTCTACTTTTGCGGAAAATCTTGGTCGGATATTGTTCGGTGAAGTCTCGTACTCCGAGCATGTCTCTTTGGATGCATATCCTTTGCCTCGTTGGGCCTATTTTGTCCAATCGTTCGGCTTTTTCCTCTTTTCGCTCTTCATCCTTGGCGGATGCTATTGGCACCGTTTGGCAGGGGTGAAGGTGTTGGCGGGTCTTCTGCTCATCGTGTGGGGTACGCCCAGGCTGTTGCAACACTTTATGCCGGATGAAGTGACCGCCATCTATGCTCCTGCCGAGTGGATTAACGGAGTGTTTGGTGTGCTCTCCATTCTCTGCTGGATTCTCGCCTACCGCCTCTTCTGCCGTCGGCAAATTGTCTAACTGTTTAATTCTGAAACGATAATGAAAACAAATAATAATTCATTCAGCTTCCGCCGCGTCGGCCTGTTGGTGAGGCGCGATGTGGTGGAGAATTGGAAGGTGGGGGTTGGATTACTGCTTGTATCGTGCGCCCTGCTGCTGCTCACGATGGTGCACTCTTTGTTGGAGGCTGAGGAACTTCTCCCGTTGGGAGTGATGAGTGTAGACACCGCATGGTGGAGTTGCGTCGGCTTCGTCACTCTGGCTACCTTTGCTCTGCTGTGGTGCCTCTCCTTCTTCAGTGCTTCTCAGATCATGTCTGTAAAGGCAGGTAAGCAAAAGGCCGTTTCCTTCCTGATGCTTCCAGCTACGATGACGGAGAAGTTTGTGACACGTGTTTTGCATGTCATTCTTACACCGTTGGTGGCGGTTTTTGGCGGGCTTTGTCTGGCCGAACTTCTCCGCCACCTGCTCTTGGCTTGGTTAGATTTACCTGAAATCTTCAACCAACCGATTCTGTGGGAGGTGTTCGACGAACTGAATTTCTTGGCTTCGTTGGACGATGTGACTTACACGAATGCTTGGCCGATGGAGACCGCATACAGTGTGGTGCTGGCTCAGGTTGATGTGCTGGTTTGGTTGGCCTGGTGGCATTCGGCTTTCCTGTTGGGTGGCTGTCTTTGGACAAAGCACTCTTTTGGGAAAACCTTGGCCGTAATGCTGTTACTGAATGTCGCCGCCATTGCATTCTACGCCCGTGTGGTCAAGCGTTTGTGGCTCGATGATTGGGCAGTCTATCATCAGATGTACGGCCGATGGGAGTTCCTTGGTGCGATAACCCCTAATGGGCTTTTCTATACAGGATTAGGGCTGGGTGTGGTGTTGACACTCCTCAACTGGTACGGTTCCTACCGCCTCTTCTGCCGCTCACAAGTTGTCGAACCTAAACGTTTTCGCCGATGAAATTCAAGGAAAGCCGACCGATATACCTCCAGATTGCCGACCGCATCTGCGACGAGATACATCAGGGTATCTATCCCGAAAACGGACGCATCCCCTCGGTACGCGAATATGCCGCCCTCGTGGAAGTGAACGCCAATACCGTTGTACGCACCTACGACTATTTGCAGAGCCAGGAAATCATCTTCACCCGCCGTGGCCTCGGCTACTTCGTCTGTCCTGGCGCAAAGAAGAAAATCATCTCCCTCCGCAAATCCACCTTCCTCAATGTGGAGTTGCCGGAGTTCTTCAAGCAACTCCGCTCCCTCGACATCCCCATCGAAGAAATTGTGCGGATGTACAAGGAATCATAAGTGGACACTGACGACAATGAATCTTGAAAAAGAGAAGCAAGCTCCCTCCAAAAGCATCCTTGCTTCTCCTTTTTTCTTCTCTTACCTGAGAATTTTCTCCCCTGCCTGCAAAACCATCCTCCCCCGTCAGATAAAACCCTTCCCCCGTCCTGTGCAAAAGTCCCGCCCCGCGATTCCCATCGCGACCCCTTCCCCTCCATCCCCCCCAA
>JAFTYI010000031.1 GCA_017464815.1 Bacteroidaceae bacterium
ATGACAAAATCTGTGTTTATGCTTGATGATTTCTTTTCCATGGCTGCAAAGGTACAACCAATTTGCCAATATCCATCATGTCTGTACCATCTTTGGTTAACATATCTTCTCAGATTGCCACGGAAGTTTTAAACTGCGCCCTTTTCCGCCTTTGTCACCGCCTTGGACTTTTCATGCCGTTCTTATTTTTTAACGGTAAATTATAGTGGAACATGTTTGAATTTCTTTTGTGGATGTTGCACCATTTTTATGAGGCGGTCAGCAATTTTTCCCCAACAGAAGTTTCCGTTTATCATCACGATGGACTCTTCGAAGTCGATGTCATTGAAATAAGTCAGGGCTTTGGTGGGCATCATGATGTTGGCGTTGGGATATTTCCTCTGGTAGAAATCCAACATTTCGTCCAAGGTGTAGAGGGAAGAAAGATAGGCCACATCGATGTAGTCCTTGATGCGAGTGCCATTTTGTGCAATGGCCGACAGTTTCATGGCAATGATATCGGGAATACTTTCCAAACGTACTCCGCCGATGGTTCGTGGATTTTCCAAATGAGGGTAATCAAAACGGATGCAGTCAATCATTACATTGTTGATGAAACCTTTCAGTGTCTGCTTTCTGGCATAGGAAATTTTCAGATTGTACTTGTCAACAAGCATAGAGGCTAACTCATCCAAGTTGAAAGCTTCGTTAGTGAACAGGTCAAGGTCGATGCTTTTCCTATGCCCTATTTGCAAAGCCAGTGAGGTTCCTCCCACAAGGTTGAATTTTTCCAGTTCGGGTTCGCTCTGAAGACTTTTCAATAGTTCCAGTGTGCCGGGTTCGATAGTTTCTTTATGTAACATCTGAGTTCCTCCTTTTTCAGGTTAAAGAAAGTGCAGACAAAATGTTGGTCCAACTCATTCAAGTAGGGGACGGTCTTCAGTATTTCGCGGAAACCTTCAATGCCACTGTATAGGTCGAAGGCTGCGTAGAAATCCTCAGGCGTACCCAATTCCACCACACGTTGTACAACGACGGTCTTGGACTTCTGCCAGTCGAAGTCTTCCATGTCGTATTCCCACAACAGAGCTGTGTTCATGCGGTGTCCTCCCGGGACGTATTTGTCGAGTATTACCATGAATGAATCTCCTTTCCCTTTTTTCCGATGCAAAAATATTCCATCCTCCACACATTTCCAAACAAAAGGGGGAGAAAGTGAGGAAAATAACGGCGGGAATGGGAAATCTCTCTTCCTTTGCCAAAAAACTGTTAAGAATAAAAAAGGAAATGCTGAAGCTGAAAAATGGAAATGCTTGGGGGAAAATAAAATATCCTTTAGTCAAAACTTTAATCACCACTGCTAATCATGTAATCAGCAGTGGTGATTATGTGATTAGCACTGCTGATTATATAATTAGCACTGCTGATTAAACTTTTCCCTTAACTCTGATTAAAAAGAGCAAGGGACAATCCGTTTTTTCTGTTAGGCAAAACCTATTTTTCCCTTGATAATTATCCCTTTATGCAGAAGAGTTGTGGAAAAGTGTAGGATTTTCTTTGTCACGTGCTCCTGAATATGTATTTTTGTGGCGATTAATGAAGCGAAAGCGTATGGCAATTGACAAAATAAGAAAGAATATGAAGATGAGAAGATTATTTTCATGCTTGGCGACAGGCATGTTGGTGTGTGTCGGACTGACATCATGCCACCGTGTGACCCCTAATGCGGGAACAGAAGCAGTGTTGATTCACAAACCCTATTTCTTTGGTAAAGAGGGTGTGGACCCAGACCCGGTGGAGACGGGTTCGGAGTGGGTGTGGTTCTCAACGGAGTATGTGACTGTGTCGATGGTGCCCCGCAAGTATGACGAGAATCTGGAGGATGTGACCTCGAACGACAACACGTTGCTTGACTTCAACACCCAGATTCAGCTGCAAGTGATTGACAACAAGTCGCCTCTGCTGATTGAAAAGTACGGCCCCGACTGGTACACCAACGTGATACAGGAGACCTATCGCAACACGGTGCGCAGCTACATTTCGCGCTACAATCCCTTTGACCTGATGTCGAACCGCGAGGTGCTCGACAGCATCAATCTGATGGTGAAGCGCGACATGGTGAACCACATTGCCAACTTGTCAAAGGAGTGTGAGCTGCCCATCCGCGTGGTGAACGTGATTGTGGGACGTGCCATCCCCAACGGTCCGCAGAAGGAAGAGATGGATCGCACGGCCGCTGCCACACAGGCCAAGCGCACCGAGGAGTCGCGCCGCGAGATGCTGGTGGCCCGCGAAGCAGCCGAGCGCCAGCGTGCCATCGCCGACAAGGCTTATCAGAAGGAGTTGGGCCTGAATACCGAACAGTTCATCCAATTGCGTGCCTGGGATATTATCGAGAAGAAGGAGGGAGCCAATATCGACGTCCTCGTAGGCTCGGGCGGCACTGCCAGCATGTGGAATGTGAGAAGATAATTATTTAGGAGTGCAAAAATTAAAAACCAACTATATCATGAAAAGGAACATCATCCTGATGGCCTGCCTGACGATGGCCCTGACAGCCTGTGTGCAAGCCAATAAGACCAATGCAGAGGAGCAGACAGCACAGAGTGAACAGCCCCAGAAGACGCGCCGCTTTCGCACGGACATCCCGCTGGACAGCATCCGCCTGAGCGACCCTTGCATCCTGGCCGACAAGGCGACTGACATGTATTACATGACCGGCACGGGCGGCCTCTTGTGGAAGAGCAAGGATTTGGCCCTGTGGGAAGGCCCCTACCGCGTGGCATTGACCGACACCGCTTCGTGGATGGGCCGCCGTCCGCAGATATGGGCTGCCGAGCTGCACCAGTATAAAGGGAAATATTACTACTTTGCCACCTTCACCAACGAGGCCATCAAGATTGACACCGTGCGTGGCAATGTCATCCCCCGCCGTGCCAGCCACGTGCTTGTGAGCGACAAGGCCGAGGGACCCTACCGCCCCATGGCCGACCCTACCTATTTGCCCGAGGGACAGCCCACGCTGGACGGCACCTTTTGGGTGGACACCGACGGGAAACCCTACATGGTCTATTGTGGCGAATGGCTGCAAAACTGGGACGGCACGATGGAGAAGATTGAGCTGAAACCCGACCTGAGCGGCTCCATCGGCGAAGGCAAACTGATGTTCCGCGCCAGTTCGTGCCCCTGGAGCCGCGAGGTGGAGGACGGCAAGGTGCGCCCCAACAAAGTGACCGACGGGCCGTGGCTCTTCAAGACCGGCACCGGCCGCCTCGGCATGATATGGACCAGTTGGGTCGACAATGTCTACACACAAGGCGTGGCCTACTCCGAAAGCGGCACGCTCGATGGTCCTTGGGTACACGAGGCCGAGCCCATCACCCCGCCTAACTTCGGACACGGCATGCTCTTCCAGACTCTCGAAGGCAAGTGGCTGATGTCAGTCCACAGCCACAAGGACGTTGGCCGCTACATCCGCATCCCCAACCTCTTTGAAATCGACCTCTCAGGCGACCGCCTCGTGGTGGGCGGGAAGTATGTGCCGGGGAGGAAATGAATGAGTACTAATAATTCTGAATGAAGATGAAGTATATAGATTTTGAGGATGCCTTTTCTGTCGAAAGGTTAAATAGGTATGTTACCGCATGCAATGGAGACACACGAAAAGCAATGACGCTTTACCGTTATAATCTCCGATTGTCACAAGAACTGTTTACACTTATCTCTTGTTTCGAGGTGACTTTACGTAATCGAATAGACAGGCATCTGAAAACTCGTTTAGGTAATGATTGGTTGCGTGATGCCATCCTTCCTAATGGTGCACTCTATTATGATCGTCGCGTAGAAAAAACTCGCAAAATTATTGAGAAAGTTTATAATGAACAAATGCGTCAGGGAGTCTATTCACATTCGAAATTGCTTTCTGAAATGGAATTTGGAGTGTGGAAATATATGTTTTCTAACGTCGTTTACGCATTGATGGGACAGACTCTTTTGAGAATTTTTCCTCGAAAACCGACCTCCTCGCGGCAGCATCAATATGACAATTCCTATATATTTCAGGAATTGGATTATATCAATAAACTGCGTAATCGGATTGCTCATCACGAACCGATATGTTTTAATCGCCCTAATGCTGTAATTGATACGGCCTATGCTCTCAATCAGTATGTACGAATGATGCGGCTGTTCAGTTGAATGGGGATTGACGGTGCTTCATTAATGTTTGGTTTGGATCATGTTGGAATAGCATGTGGAAAATTATGTGTTTATAATGCTCCTTTGAGAAAAAATGCAAAAGATTTGTTTATATCAAAAATAATGTCTATTTTTGCACTGTTGATTCCCGGCAGCCTCTGATTTATCAAGCTGTCGGGTCTGTTTTACTCCTATATCAATTAAAGAAAGGGATGCATCGCGCACCCCTTTTCTTTTTTGCCGGCTGATTTAGAACTAATACAACATTATTATTTTAGTTTTATAGAACCAACCCTCTACAAAAAGATTGGTAGAGGGCGGCACTTTGAAACTTAGTTTCTCCGATGGGGGATTAACGGCTGAACAGATGTTGGTTGAGTGACTTCTGTATTTCCGCAGACGGTTTCTCCTTCGTGAACCTGCAAATGTTCACGATGTAATCAATCGTTTCCTTTGGCATTTTGGTCTGTTTCTTCCACACGTCGTTGCGGTTTGCCCAACGGCCTTTGAAGGTGTTTTTGTCAATTAGCACCATGTTTTCCTTGGCGACAGCCGGGCGGCCCATTTCTGAATAGACTCCATCCTTGTAGGAGTATGTTCCGTACTCATGAGGACACACAACAATTTCCCCGCTCTTTTCAAGGTAAATCTGTGAGATTTGAGTATATCACAACTCCCCTGCGGCGGATGTGGTCAATCAGTTCGTCGCTCTTGAGCGAGGCGAACAGGGAGATGTCGAATTGATAGGGAAGGGATGATTCGGCAAGGGCGGACTGCAGTCGGATGATGTCGGTGCGCGAGAGGTGGTCGCCCGTCAGTGTGATGTCCACGTCGGAAAACGGCTTGTGGTTCCCTTTGGCTCGCGAGCCGTAGAGGATGACTTGTTGGATGTTCCCGTTGGCGCGGAACAACTCGTGCAGTTTTTGCAGTTCTGATTCTTGTAGTCCGTATGGCATGGGGTCAGAATAATGTGGGTTCGTTGCCGGCTAACTTCGACATGGTATTTTCAAAGCAGATGAAGAGCGGATGATATTTGTGTACAATGGCTTCGTACACCTCTTCGGCCACCTCTTCGTCGTAGTTGTGAGAGGTCAGGTTGCGGTCTTCAATGGAGTCCATCCAGGCCGCATCACTGATGATTCCCATTTGTAAGGCTTGGCGGAAGGCATCCCTCGAACCGCGCACGTCGGTATATCCTTGGTACTCGGCATAGTCCTTCATTACCTTCCAGGCCAGCTCGTGGGTATATTCAAAACGTTGGATAAGCCCCTCTTTCAGGAGTTCGTCCATTTCCTTTACGTTCGCTGCTTGATTGGCTATGATGCCGATGGCCTGATTCAGTTTGACCAGTGCTTTGCGGAAGTTGCTGAATCGCTGCATCCATCGTATGTCCTTCTTCTCCATGTCGTATGATATGCTTATTGTTGGCAAAAGTACCGCTTTTGTTTCATAAAACCAACGATGTGCATAAGAAAAAACAGTCTGCTGATGGATTTCCATACTGCACGGATGGATTTCCATAGTGTACAGATGGACTTTCAGAGTGTACAGATGGGGGATGATTATCGCTTATCGTCGTAGTAAATAGGTCGCTCACGGATGTAGTCAACTTTGGCTTGGCTTTCGGGCGACAGTTCCCCGTTGATGTACTGCTCCATGATGAGGGCGCCGATGGGTACGCCGAAAGTGGCTCCGAAGCCACCGTTCTCGACATAGACGGCGACGGCTATCTGTGGGTCATCCTTGGGGGCGAAGCCCATGAAGATGGAGTGGTCTTTGCCACGGTTCTGTGCCGTTCCCGTCTTGCCGCACACCTCGATGCCGGGCAGGTTGGCACCGCGGCAAGTGCCGTTGAGCACGGCTTGGCGCATGCCTTCGACCACAATGTCGTAGTTCTTCTGCGATGCCATGGTGTAGCGGCGGGTAGTGTAGAGCGAGTCGAGCGGTTCGCCCTCAATCTCCTTCACCACGTGGGGCGTGATGAACCAGCCACGGTTGGCGATGGTGGCTCCAAGGTTGGCTATCTGCAGGGGGGTGAGGTTCACCTCGCCCTGTCCGATGGAGATGCTGATGATGGTCATGCCATTCCACGAGCTGCGGTAGATTTTGTCGTAGAACTCTGCATTGGGGATGAGGCCGCGCTTCTCGCCCGGGAGGTCTACGCCGAGGGGGTAGCCGAAGCCCATGGAGACCATGTAGTCGCGCCAGCGGTTCATGGCCTTCTGCACAGTGCCGTACTTCTTCTTGGCACCAATCATGTGGTAGAGGCCCCAGCAGTAGAAGGCGTTGCACGAGGTGGCTAGCGAGGGCACGACGGGGATGGGCGAGCCGTGGGCATGACAGCCCACACGCAGGCCGCGGTGTACGAATCCGCCGTGGCAGGGATAGGCGGTGTGTTCGGTGATGATGCCCTCTTCCAGAAACGTGAGGGCCTGTGATGTCTTGAAGGTGGAGCCGGGCGGATAGGTGCCCATGATGGCGCGGTTGAGCAGAGGTTTCCATCCGTCGCGCGAGAGCTCCAGGTGGTTGGCTCCGCGTTGGCGGCCTACCATCAGGTGGGGGTCGAAGGTGGGGGCGCTGACCATGCAGAGCACCTCGCCCGTCTGTGGTTCGATGGCCACGATGCTGCCGATTTTTCCCTCCAACAGGCGTTCGCCCAAGGCTTGCAGGCGGATGTCGAGCCCCAACCGCAGGTTCTTTCCGGGGGTGGAGCGCACGTCCATGGCCCCGTCCATATATTTCCCCTGTATGCGGCCGTGTACGTCGCGGAGCAGGATTTCCACTCCCTTTTCACCGCGCAACTGCTTCTCGTAAGAGCGCTCGATGCCCTGTTTGCCGATGTAGTCGCCACGTTTGTAGTACTCGTCCTGCTCGATCTCCTTCTTTGACACCTCGGCGATGTCGCCCAACACGTGGGCACCCACGTCGCACGTATATTGTCGGATGCTGCGGCGTTGCACATAGAAACCAGGAAAGCGGAAGAGCTTCTCCTGAAAGACCGAGAACTCCTCGCCCGAGAGCTGGGTGAGCAGCGTCTGATGGGTGTAGCGCGAGTAGCCGGGGTTGATGTTGCGGTTGCTGAGGTCCTTCATCCGCTTCTCGAAGTATTCGCGCGTGATGCCCAGGGCGTTGCAGAGGTCAAGCGTGTCGAGGTTCTTCTCTATCTCTCGGGGAATGAACGTCACGTCGTAGGCCGGCTGGTTGTAGACGAGCAGGCTGTCGTGGCGGTCGTAGATGATGCCGCGCGAGGGGTATTGGGTCTTTTTCAGGAAGGCGTTGCTGTCGGCATGCTGCTTGTATTCGTCGCTGACAATCTGTAGCGAGAAGAGGCGCAGGATGTAGATGAGCACGATGCCCACCACGATGCTGCCAATGACGTACTTGCGCGTTTCGAACGGATTTTTCTTCATAGGGGGTTGGCTATGCGGCGGTTATTTTCGGGTGAATTCAATGGCCCAGATGCAAAGGGTGGTGAGCAGGGCGCCCGACACCACCTTGAGCAACATCACAAGCGGGTGGGCAAAGGAAAAGGTGAGCAACAGGATGAGCGCCGTCTGATGGACGAGTGAAGCCATGGAGGCATAGCGGATGAAGGGGCCGGTGCCCATGCTGTGCACGCTGGGTGAGAAGTCTTCGGCGCCGTCGCGTGGGGCAAAGAGCTTGAGCAGGGTAGGGCGGGAAAAGGCCAACAAGGTGGCCGACGCGGCGTTCACCCCCGGTGTGTTGGAAAAGATGTCGACGGCCAGGCCGAGGGTGAATCCCCACAGCAGCAGGCTGTAGCGCGACATGTTGGCGTCGAATTTCAGCAGCAGATAGATGTAGAGGAAGGGGGTGGCGTAGCCAAAGAAGTGTACGTTGTTGAGAATGAGTGCCTGCATGATGACGAGCACCCAGAACCAACCGAAGCGTTTGAGGAATGTGATGAGCATGTTTGTTTCTTTTGTTTTTTATAGTTTTTATAGTTCCTATAGTATCTATAGTTCCTATCGGCTCCTATGGCTATTCCTTTATGGCTTTTGCCTCCAAGGCGTGCTGCTCTTCTTGGCTCTTGTTAGCGATAATCAGGGCGTTGTCCAAGCAGGCAAAGTCGGTTGACAGTCGGACATGCAGCAGGTAGGAAAGACCGTCGTTGCTGTCGGCAATGCTGTCCACCGTGCCCACCATCAGCCCTTGAGGAAAGACGGCGGAGTAGCCGCTGGTGACCACCGTGTCGCCCTTCTGAAACAGGGCATGGCGGGGTACATCCTCCAGCAGGGCATGTTGCGAGCTGCCTCCCTTCCATTTCAGGTAACCAAAGTAGTCGTTATGCTTGAATTTGCAGCTGATGCTTGATTTGCTGTTGAGCAACGAAATGGCCAGTGAGTAATGCTTGGAGACCATGTAGACGATGCCCACAACGCCATTGCCGTTCACCACGCCCATTTCGGGTGACACGCCGTCGGCGGCCCCCTTGTCCAGCGTGATGTAGTTGTCGGGCAAGTGCAGGGAGTTGTTGATGACGTGAGTCGGGATGATGTCGTAGCCGCCTTCTTGCAAAGCGTGGGCGGTTGTCTCCTCCTGTGCGTCAGGCTGTATGTCTTTCAACGCTTCGCGAAGAGCCTTGTTCTCGGCCTGCAGATGGATGTTGTGGAGGGTCAGCTGGTCGTTGACGGTGCGCAGTTTGAAGAAAGAGGAGACCTCTGCTGAGACGGCATAAATCTGTCCCACCACCCTGTTGGCTGAGGTGAAACCCACGCTGCCCTGATAGCTGTTGAAGCGAAACAGCAGCAGGAGACTGGCCACCTCCAACAAGAGGAACAGCAGCCAATAGCCGTAGTTGAAAAGGAAATTCAGCAGATTGCGCATAATATCATTGTTTCGGGGGACGGTCAAAAGCCCCCTCTTTATTCTTAAGGCACGGATTACGCGGATAAGACAGAGGGGAATCTGTGTCAATCCGTGTAATCCGTGCCTAAATCTGACATCGTCTTATTGTAATTGGACTTATCTCATCAGGAAGGTGAAGTTATCCACGTTCTTCAGGGCGATGCCTGTGCCGCGTGCCACGCTGTGCAAGGGGTCTTCGGCGATGTGGAACTGGATGTTGATTTTGTCCGTCAGTCGCTTGTCCAATCCGCGGAGCAGGGCGCCGCCACCAGCCAGCCAGATGCCGTTCTTCACGATGTCGGCATAGAGTTCGGGCGGCGTGTTTTCGAGCGCACTCAGCACGGCCGTCTCAATCTTGGCAATGGTCTTGTCCAAGCAATGGGCAATCTCCTGATAGCAGACGGGGACCTCCATCGGGAGGGCAGTCACGCGGTTAGGACCATATACAACGTAGTCTTCGGGAGCATCGTCGCCCAAGTCGGGGAGGGCAGAGCCCACGTGAATCTTGATTCGCTCAGCCATACGCTCGCTGACCTTCACGTTGTGCTGGCGGCTCATGTAGGCTTGGATGTCGGATGTGAGGTCGTCACCCGCCGTGCGGATGGAGTTGTTGGACACGATACCGCCGAGTGAGATAACGGCAATCTCGGTGGAGCCACCGCCTATGTCTACAATCATGTTGCCTTCAGGCGCCTCCACGTCGATGCCCACGCCGATGGCGGCTGCCATTGGCTCGAACAGCAGATACACGTCGCGTCCGCCGGCATGTTCGGCACTGTCGCGCACGGCACGCAACTCAACTTCGGTGCTGCCCGAAGGCACTCCGATGACCATGCGCAACGAGGGAGAGAAGAGGCGGCGTCCGGTGTTCACCATCTTGATGAGGCCGCGCATCATCTGTTCGCAGGCATAGAAGTCAGCAATCACACCGTCGCGCAAGGGGCGGATGGTCTTGATGTTGTCGTGAGCCTTTTCGTACATCATCTTAGCCTTTCCACCCACGGCAATCATTTTGTCGGAGTGGCGGTCGAGGGCTACAACGGACGGCTCGTCAACAACAATCTTTCCGTTGCTGATGATGATGGTGTTGGCAGTGCCAAGGTCCATCGCTATTTCTTGTGTGAAAGAGAATAATCCCATGTCTTTGTTTGTTATTTAGTGAAGAGTGAAGAATCTTAATGTGTTGACTATTTGATTCTTCACTTTTCACTCTTAGTTCTTCGTTTTTTTTAGTGCTTAAAGTGACGGAATCCCGTTGTTACCATGGCGATGCCGTGCTCGTTGCAGTATTGGAACGAGAGTTCGTCCTTCACCGAGCCACCAGGTTGGATAACGGCGGTGATGCCTTCGTTGCCGGCAATCTCCACGCAGTCGGGGAAGGGGAAGAAGGCGTCGCTGGCCATGACGGCACCCTGAAGGTCGAAGCCGAAGCCCTTGGCCTTCTCGATGGCGTGCTTCAAGGCGTCCACGCGTGAGGTCTGACCCACACCGCTGGCGCAAAGCTGCTTGTTCTTAGCCAATACGATGGCGTTGCTCTTGCTGTTCTTCACAATCTTGTTGGCGAAGAGCATATCCTCTACCTCCTGAGCAGTGGCTGCTTTATCGGTAACCTGTTTCAGGTCTTCGGGAGTTTCGGTCTTCAGGTCGCGGTCCTGCACGAGCACGCCGTTCAGCACCGAACGGTATTGCTTCTTGGGCAACTGCACACCCTCCTTGCGGACAAGGATGATGCGGTTCTTCTTCTGTCCGAGGATTTCCAAAGCATCCACGTCGTAGTCGGGGGCAATGATGATTTCAAAGAAAATCTTGTTCACCTCTTCGGCCGTCTCCTTGTCGATGACAGCGTTGGTAATCAACACACCGCCGAAAGCTGACACGGGGTCGCCGGCGAGGGCATCCTTCCATGCGTCAACCAAGGTGGGACGTGAGGCAAGGCCGCAAGCGTTGTTGTGCTTCAGGATGGCGAAGGTCACTTCGTCGAATTCGTCAATCAGGTCAACGGCTGCATTGATGTCGAGCAGGTTGTTGTAGGAGATTTCCTTGCCATGAATCTGGTCAAACATGGCTTCGAAGTCGCCGAAGAAAGCACCCTGCTGATGGGGGTTCTCGCCGTAGCGGAGTGACTTGGGACACTCAACGGCGGCGCGGAAGGCCGAGCCGTTGTCGCCATCGAAGTAGTTGAAGATGGCTGAGTCGTAGTGAGAAGAGACGGCGAAAGCCTCCTTGGCAAACCAGCGGCGCTCTTCGAGGGTTGTCTCTGCGCCGTGGTCGTTCAAGATGTCGGCCAACGGCTGATACTGGGCCTTGCTGGCTACGATGACAACATCCTTGAAGTTCTTGGCTCCGGCACGGATGAGTGAGATGCCGCCTATGTCAATCTTCTCGATGATGGCAGCCTCCTCGGCGCCTGATGCTACGGTAGCTTCAAACGGATAGAGGTCAACGATGACGAGGTCTATTTCGGGGATTTCGTATTGTTCAATCTGTTGGATGTCCTCCTCCAGGTGGCGACGGCAGAGGATTCCGCCGAACACCTTCGGGTGAAGGGTCTTTACGCGACCTCCCAGGATGGAGGGGTATGAAGTGAGGTCTTCCACTGCTTTGCAGGGGTAACCCAATGATTCGATAAACTGACGGGTGCCTCCGGTTGAGAGGAACTCCACTCCTTCTTCGTGCAGTTTGGTAATAATTTCATCCAAACCTTCTTTGTGATAAACCGATACAAGTGCGGTCTTGATTCTTTTCGTTTCAGACATGTCTTATGCTATTAAGTTATTAGACGGCAAAAATAACGATTTTCACGCTAATAGCAGGCATGTTCTGCCAGGAAAATAGCAAATATTTGTTATTTTAACGGATATGTGAACGTAATGTCCTCGGATTGGATGCTGAATGTGCCTCCAAAATGCTCGATGAACAATTGGGCAATCTTCTGACGGATGGAGTTCAGCGAGTCCTCTTCGGCATTCTTTGTCATGGGCGAATTCTCGATACTTATCTGCAGGAAGGATGAGTTTTCTTTACATCTCGACAGGCTCAAGGTGGCATGTTCGCCCTCGGCTTGCTCCACTTTGTGAAGCGGGGTATACAGCATCTCTGACAGGAGTTGGGTCAGGCGTGCGACATCGGTGTGGATGATGTCCTTGCCCTCCTCCTCGGTGGAGCTGAAGTATATCTTGACGCTCTTCGTCTCGTCATGCAGGCGGACGATGCTGATTGCATCCTGGCAGATTTGGGTCAGGCTGTAATCCGAAAGGCTGTATTTCATCATGCCTGACTCCAAGCGCGAGAGATCGAGCACGGCGTTCACCAGTTGTTGCAGCTCTTGTGAGTTGTTCTGTATGGCTTCGGAGATGGCCTTCACGTCCTCGGCTTCAATCAGTTCGGGGTTGTTTGCAAGGATTTCCGAGAGACCCATCACACTGTTCAGCGGAGTGCGGATTTTGTAGCTGACATCTTGCAGGAAGCGGGCTTTGGTGGTGTTGATGTCCTCGGTGTTTGCCAGCAATTCCTGAATCTTCTTCTCGTTTTCCTGTTCGCTCTGATAGAGCTGGTACATCCGTCGGATGGCGTAAATCAAGAAGAAGCCGAAGATGATGAGGATGAGAATCAAAACACTGTAAATCAGGCTCGACGTCTTTGTGTATCGTGTCTGTAGGGCCTTGGCCTGAAACGAGTTGTTGAGCTGGTTGATGAGGCTGTGGTAGAAGGCATTCTCTTCGGCATTCTGAAGAGCCAGATGCTCGCTGTATTGCTTGATTTTCTCCTCCGCAGGCAAGTTGGCAACGGCTTGTTCGATGCTGTCCACGGGGGTGTTGGCCAATGTGCTTCCCGCCAACCCCATAATCAAGAAAAGTATAAGTCGGATTCGTCTCATAATGTCTGTTTTTTAGGTATGGGATGTGAGAATACGAAGCGTGCTCCCTTGGTGTAGGAGGAGTCAATCCAGATGTCTCCGCCCAAGCGGTGGATAATCGATTGGCAGATGGAGAGGCCAAGGCCTGTGCCGCTGACATTCTCGTGCAGTTTTTCGAAGCGCGAGAAGACTGATTTCTGCTTCTCCAGGGGGATGCCGCATCCCGTGTCGGTGACGGCAAACAGGGCATGTTCGTGCTGCTTGTCTATCGTGAGCGAAAGGGTGATGGTGCCCTCCTTGGTAAACTTGGTGGCGTTGATGAGCAGGTTTATCAGCATCTGTCTCAGGCGGTTTTCATCGGTGTGGAGGATGAGCTCCTTCACATCGCTTTCAAACACGAGGCGTGCGTTGCTCGAGTGCTTGATGTTCTGCAACATGTTGATGAGCGAGCGTCCGATGCTCACCACGTCGTGGTTTTCGAAGCTGAAGCTCATCTTCTCGATGTCGAGGTTCGACAAGTCAAGCACGTCGTTGAGCAACTTCAGCAACAGCATCGAGTTTTCGCGGATGATGTTGTTGCATTCGCTGCGCATCTCCATGTCCATGTCGGGTTGTGAGATGAGGATTTCCGAGAAGCCCGAGATGGCGTTCAGCGGTGTGCGTATCTCGTGGCTCATGTTCGAGAGGAAGAGGCTCTTTGCCTGGATGCTCTCGTCGGCTCTTCTTTGTGCCTCCTGTAGCTTGATGGTCGATTTCTTCAGTTTGCGGTGCAGGCGGCGCTGGTTGATGATGCCCAGTGCAATCAGCAACAATCCGCCGATGCCAATCCAGAAGGCATATTGCAACAGGTCGTGGCGATTCTTCCACAACTGGTATTCAAGTTCGTCGATGCGTTGTTCCTCCTTCAGTATCACCTCTTCCCTGTCCATGCTGAGGTTTGTCAGCGAATCCTTCAGCGCCACGGCTGTGCGGTAGTAGGGGAGGGACTCTTCCAGCTTTCCGGCATCCCTCATGATGTCGCCTGCCCGTGTGTAGGCGTTCAACTCCCAATGGCGGTTTTTCAGCTTTTTGCATTCGTCGATGTAGGTTTGGGCGTGATGCATGGCCTTGTCGTATTCTTTCACGGCCGTGTGGTAGTTGCGGCGGAGCAGATGGTGGATGGCGGTGTAGCCGTAGGAGGATTGCAGTGTCTTGTCCTCCTCGAACTCCGTCATCAGGCGGTGGCAGTACTCCGTTTCGCCGAAGTAGAGATAAGCCAGTGCTTTCCACGTGGCGTAGCGTATCTGGATGTTGTGAGGCAACGTGTGCAGTCCTTCCACGGCATTCAGCCGTTCGATTTTGTCGATGCGCAACATGGCTTGGTTGAAGCTCTTCTGGATGACGTTCAACTCCAGCAGATGCAGGTGTATGCGTGTTTGCAGGATGCGGTTTTGGGGCAACAACTCAAAGGCGTCCAGCAGGCGTTCGCGGGCTTTGGCAAACAGGTTCAGCTCGATGTCGATGTTTGAGAGGGTCAGGAAGTAGATACCTTCGTCGAAGTTGCAATCGGCGTCTTCCAGCAGTTTTCGGGCCTCGTTGAAGGCCAATGCGTTGTGGCCGCTCATGATGTGGAGGTCGGCACGGATGTGGTGAATCATTGCCTCTCCTGAACAATCGTTGTCCAGCGAGCAGATGCGTTCGAGGCTGTCAAGTTCCTCGAAGATGGCGGAGATGCTTTTCTCCTTTGGGAGGAAAAAAAGGCTGTCGTCCAACTCCACCAGTCGGGCGGTCATGGGACTGATGTCATCGTTCTTTCCGTGACACGAAAGACATATCGCACACACGATGTATAGCGGTATGAAAGCAAGCGATCGTATGAGTTTTCTCTTCATGGTGTGCAAAGTTACAGAAAAACTTCATACGACGAGCTTTTTAGAGCGAATCTTTGCAGTTTTTCTCCACTTTTTCAATAAAGTCATTCACCAAAGTTCCGTCCATA
The DNA here is from genome assembly GCA_017464815.1 of Bacteroidaceae bacterium. Lineage (GTDB taxonomy): Bacteria > Bacteroidota > Bacteroidia > Bacteroidales > Bacteroidaceae > Phocaeicola_A. The sequence goes on from JAFTYI010000031.1 coordinate 14,877, forward strand.
TCGCCCAAAGCCAACTCTTTGCGGGCATCGGCTATCAACAGGTGCTTCCATTCATCGATAGCAACCTCGGCCTCGTTTTGTAGAGTACCGTCGGTAAACTTCTGGCCGAACAGACGTGTCAGCATAGCGGCTCCCCATTGTTGCGACAGGGTGGTGTAGAAGGCGTTTGCCTCATCCCAAGGATTTGCCTCCCTTAGCTCTGGGTTAAGGGTACCATAGCCTTGGGTTAACAGTTCCTCAACCATAGGCAGACCTGCCACGTCTATCCAATGCCAGTCGTATGCCTCTTCGCGAATGTCACTTGTGGGCGTAATCTTATGTGCATACATGCGGATGGCTAACTCATAGCGTTGCAATCCCTTCTGCAAGGCGCTCTTGCGGATGAATGTGCCGTTGTAGGGATACTCCTCCGTCTCTGTGCCGTATCTCTCTTGAAGGGCTTTCAGGACTTCCACCCCTTTGAATACGCTCTGCATGACGATGGGCGACAGAAATTCGTACTCTCCCACGTAAGGTGAACTCCCGCGTTCTTTCCATTTCATCACGTCGCGGAAGGTTCCTGCTGTGCCCAAATTTATACCAGGTACGGAAAAAACTTTTTCCCCGTCTGCAATAACGTATGAGAAGGGCAATGCCGATAAGTTGGGATGTGTCTTCACCTTGCCCATCACCATGGTGAAGGGGGCCGTCTGCATCGGCCACAGGATGTGGCTTCCCGAGGCCGTCTTCGAGCCACGTGCCAATGTGCCGTGGTGTACGGGGCCAAGTTTGTAGGCGTGGTTGCTTTGGTTGGTGTTCGAGCCGGCGTTGTAAAACGAGAATTCGCCACCGATGAGCAGTGTCGATTTGTGGTGACTCACCGTGTGGGGGCCAGCAAAGATGGCACACGCCTCGCCACAAAACATCTCGCAATGGTGGCTGAAGTAGCAGTTCTCGGCCATGAATCCCTTGCCTATCTTGCAATCGTTGGTGGTGATGACATGGTAGAGCTTCGCTCCGTCGGTCACCTTGGTGCGGGGGCCGATGAAGAACTTGTGGGCAATCACCTGTGTGCCGACGTAGGCATCCTCCTCTATGAATCCGTCTTCCAGATGTGCGGCACCTTCAATGTGGACACAATAACTGATATTTACGTTACGTAGAGTTCCGCAATTCCTAATTGTTGCTCCATCATCTATGAATGCGACAGGAGGGTTTTTGGTGTCGTCATCTTCATCTTCATCATCTTCATCATTTTCATCCTCATCCTCCTCCTCATCCTCCTCCTCATCCTCATCATCTTCTTCTAAGAGAAATTCATCGACGTGTGGATATTGCGGATAGTGTGCATTCAACCAATCCAATTGCTCATTAGGGGAGAGGGTAAAATGGATATTCGGTTCACCTGCTTCGTTGCCTACGGTGATGCCCTCTCGGGCAAGACTTGTGTCTATCCACTTGTCGCAGGTGATTTCGTTCACGCGGCAGATTTCCACTTTGCCTTCGATGACGATGTTCTTTATGAGACCTACATGACTTATGCTCACATCTCCTCCTATTTCCACTAAGCCTTCAAAGTGGGTGTGGCGCACGTGGTCGGTGGAAAAATTCTCATCGACCAAAACCTTTGTCCAGTCTTCGGCCGAGCATCCTTGTTGCTCGAGGCGCTTGATTTCTTCGGTGGTCAGTTGTCTTTTCATTATTCCTCTGTATCGTATGTCTGGTAAAGGAAGTCGTTGTAGGGGTACTTCTGTACGTGCAGCTCCCTCACCTTATTATATATAACGGTTTTCAGTTCCTCCAAGTTCGTCTTCTCACGTGCCGAGATGAAGATGCAGTCGCCATTCATCTTGGCCATCCAAGTCTTCATCAGTTCGGGCAGGGTGATGTTCTCCTTGGTGCGTGGTGTCAGGTCGTCCTCGTCCTTCTCCACGTAGGTGTAGGCGTCAATTTTGTTGAAGATGATCATGCTCGGCTTGTCGCTGCATCCGAGGTCGCCCAACGTGCGCTCCACCACCTGTATCTGCTCCTCGAAGTCGGGGTGCGAAATGTCCACCACATGCAGGAGCAAGTCGGCCTCGCGCACCTCGTCCAGTGTGCTCTTGAACGACTCCACCAGCTCCGTCGGCAACTTGCGGATGAATCCCACCGTGTCGCTCAACAGGAAGGGTAGGTTTTCGATAATCACCTTGCGCACCGTGGTGTCCAGTGTGGCAAAGAGCTTGTTTTCGGCAAACACCTCGCTCTTGGCCAGCAGGTTCATCAGTGTCGATTTCCCCACGTTGGTGTATCCCACCAGCGCCACGCGGATGAGGCGTCCGCGGTTTTTGCGTTGCGTTGTCTTCTGCTTGTCAATCTCCGCCAATTGTTGCTTCAGCAGGGCCATGCGGTTGAGGATGATACGGCGGTCCATCTCCAGCTGCGTCTCACCCGGTCCTCTCAAACCCACTGAACCGCCTTTTCCGCTACCCGAGCCGCCACCTTGTCGTTCGAGGTGTGTCCACAAGCGTTGCAAGCGGGGGAGCATGTAGCGGTTTTGCGCCAGCTCCACCTGGGTCTTGGCGTGAGCCGTCTGGGCACGCATGGCAAAGATGTCGAGGATGAGCGACGTGCGGTCGAGGATTTTTATCTGCAACTCCTTCTCGATGTTGCGCATCTGCTTGGCCGAGAGTTCATCGTCGAAGATGACCATGCCCACCTCGCGCTCCTCCTCCGCTTCGCGTCGGATGTATTCCTTTATTTCCTGTAGTTTACCCTTTCCGATGTAGGTCACCGAGCTGGCACCGTCCAGTCGTTGGGTGAATCGTTTCACCGTCTTGGCACCGGCCGTTTCGGCCAGAAACTCCAGTTCGTCCAGATACTCATTGGTCTTCCGCTCATTCTGTTGCGGAGTGATGATGGCCACCAGTACGGCCGTCTCGGTTTGGGCTTCAGATATTACGAATTCCTTCATTCTTCTTATTTTGGTGCAAAGATAGTGCAAGGCGATGGAAATACAAAAAGAAACGAATCCTTTTTATTCCGAGCCGTCGCCTATTCTCGATTTTTTATTGCCATCCCTCCTCGGTGAAGTCAGGCACTTCGCCACGCAGTGGACGGTTGCGTCCGCGAGGGCCGTGCGGACGGGCATTCTCGTCGACGGGGGTGAAGTTGAGCTGCTTCTTCTCCAAATTGGCGCTGGCGACGCGTATCTTCATCTTGTCGCCCAAGCTGATGCGTTGGCGTGTGCGTCGTCCGACGAGGCAATAGTTGCGCTCGTCGAACTCGTAGTAGTCGTCGCCCAAGTCGCGCATGGGAATCATGCCTTCGCACTTGTTCTCCTCAATCTCCACGTAGAGTCCCCAGTCGGTCACACCGCTCACCACGGCGTCGTACACCTGACCGATGTGTTCGCTCATGAACTCCACCTGCTTGTATTTGATGCTGCTACGCTCGGCACTGGCTGCCAGTTGCTCCATGGCCGACGAGTGTTCACACATCTCCTCGTACTTGGCCTGTTGCACCGTGCGTCCGCCACCCAGGTAGCGGGTGAGCAGGCGGTGCACCATCATGTCGGGATAGCGCCGGATGGGCGAGGTGAAGTGGGTGTAGTAGTCAAAGGCCAATCCGTAGTGGCCGATGTTGTGGGTGCTGTACTTCGCCTTCTGCATGGTTTTCAGCGAGACGGTTTCGATGAGGTTCTGCTCGGCTTTCCCGTGTACCTCGGTCAGCAGTTTGTTGAAGCTCTTGTTCATCTCCCCCTTGGTGCCTCCTGTGCGCAGTTTGTAGCCGAATCGGGCGATGAATTGCTTCAGGTTGTCCAGCTTCTCGGGGTCGGGCAGGTCGTGTATGCGGTAGACGAATGCCTTTGCCTTCTTGTCCCGTGGCACTTTGCCGATGGCCTCGGCCACGGTGCGGTTGGCCAGCAGCATGAACTCCTCGATGAGTTTGTTGGCCTCCTTCGACTCCTTGAAGTAGACGCCGAGGGGCTTGCCGTTCTCGTCGATGTGGAAGCGCACCTCCACGCGGTCGAAGTTGATGGCTCCCGCGGCAAATCGTTTTTCTGTCAGGCGTTGTGCTAGGCGGTTGAGGGTGAGGATTTCATCCTTGAAAGACGGCCCCTCCCCCTTCCCCTCCGCAAGGGAGGGGTGCAGAATGTTGGCGTCCGAGGTATTCACTCCTTCCCCTTGAGGAAGGTCGGGATGGGGGCCACCTCTCTCGATAATCTCCTGTGCCTCCTCGTAGGTGAAGCGCCGCTGGCTGCGGATGATGGTGCGCACGATGCGGTGTTTCTTCACCTCGGCCTTGTCGTTGATGTGGAAGATGACCGAGTAGGCCAGCTTGTCCTCATCGGGACGGAGCGAGCAGAGCAGGTTGCACAATCGCTCGGGCAGCATGGGGATGGTGCGGTCGACCAGATAGACCGATGTGGCGCGTCGGTAGGCCTCCTTGTCGATGATGCCTCCCTCGTTGACGTAGTGGGTGACGTCGGCAATGTGCACTCCCACCTCCCACAACCCCTCTTTCAGGGGGCGTATGCTGAGGGCGTCGTCGAAGTCCTTGGCATCGGCCGGGTCGATGGTGAAGGTGGGCACTCCGCGGAAGTCCTCGCGCGTGGCCAGCTCCTGTGGATGTATCTCGTCGGGGATCATGTCGGCCGCGTGCTCCACGGCCTCGGGGTACTTGTAGGGCAAGCCATATTCGGCCAGGATGGCGTGCATTTCGGCATTGTTCTCGCCCGTCCTTCCCAGAATGTCGACCACCTGTCCGATGGGGTTACGCGACTCCTCGGGCCACTCCACAATCTTCACCACGGCCTTGTCGCCGTCCTTCCCGTTCTTCAGCTTGCTTTTGGGGATGAAGATGTCGTGAGCCAGAGTGCGTGTCTCGGTCAGCAGGAAGGCGTAGCTCTTCTCCACGCGCAGTGTCCCCACGAAGGTGTCGTTGGCGCGTTCGATGATTTCGATGACCTCGCCCTCCTTTCCCCTGCCGCGGCGTTTGGCAAAGAGGGCCACCTTCACGCGGTCGCCGTCGAGGGCGTGTGCCGAGTTTCGCTCGGCAATGCTCACGGGGTCGCTCCCATCGTCGGGCACGAAGGTGTTGCGTCCGCTGGGTTTGCGTTGGAAGATTCCCTCCAGGGTCTGTCCCATGTTGTTCAGTTTGTAGCGTCCGCGCGACAATTCGCGGACATACTCGTCAAGCACCAGGTCCGAAAGGACATCCATGCAGAGCATCTTCAGCGGATGCGTCTTCAAGTAGAGGTCGGCGTATATCTGCTTGAGGGTGAATTCCCAATCGGGGTTGTTGCGAAACAGTTCCACCAACAAGTCTGTCAATGCCCGTTTGTTGAGCCCTTTTCCTGCTTTCTTTTCAAATTTTCCCATGCTTCTTTCTCTGTTTTGTAGGTGAGGGGCAAGTGTAGGCTTGCCTAATTGCTTACAAAGGAAACAAAATATTCGATTGGTTGGATGTTTTTTTGACAGTTATTTATAAAAATTGTATCTTCGCGGCCGAAAAAAGCGAAAAACATGAAGATATTAGTCACCGGAGCCAGCGGTTTCATTGGCAGTTTTCTTTGTGAAGAGGGACTTCGGCAAGGCCACCAGGTGTGGGCAGGTGTCCGCCGTAGCAGCAGCCGGCGCTACTTGCAGGATGCCCGGCTGAAGTTTGCCGAGCTGGACCTCTCTTCGCCCGAAACATTGTCCGCCCAGTTGCTTGCCCACAAGCAGGAGCATGCCGGGTGGGACGTGGTCATCCATTGCGCCGGCGTCACCAAGTGTCCGCGCGAAGAGGATTTTGAGCTCAACAACCACCAGTACACCCGCCACTTGGCCGAGGGGCTGATGCAGGCAGGGATGGCTCCCCGCCAGTTTGTCTACCTCAGTTCGCTCAGTGTCTTCGGACCCATTCGCGAAGAGGTGGCTCATCCCGACTTCCCCCAAGGTTCGTCTTGCCTCTATGCCCCCATCACCGAGGGCGACACGCCCCGTCCCAACACCGCCTACGGGCGTAGCAAACTCCGTGCCGAGCACTATCTGCAAGGATTGGGCGACTGGCTTCCCACCGTCATCTTCCGCCCCACGGGCGTCTATGGCCCGCGCGAGCGGGACTACTTCCTGATGGCCAAGAGCATCAAGGGACACACCGACTTCTCCGTGGGTTACCGTCGGCAGGAGATTACCTTCATCTACGTGAAGGACCTGGTGAGCGCCATCTACCTGGCCGTGCAGAAGGGCACCGTGGGTCGCGCCTACTTCGTCAGCGACGGAGGCATCTACGAGAGCCGCGCCTTCAGCGACCTCATCCAGCGCGAGTTAGGCCATCCCTGGGTGCTGCGCATCAAGAGCCCCCTGTGGTTGTTGAAACTCATCTCCTACGTGGCCGGATGGGGAGCGTCGCTCGTGGGGAAAACCTGCACATTGAACAAAGATAAATATCAGATTATGAAACAGCGCAACTGGCAGTGCGACACGGCTCCGTTGAGGGAGGAATTGGGGTGGATGCCCCAGTATGACCTCGAGCGTGGCGTGCGCGAAACCATTGCGTGGTACAAACAAGAGAAATGGCTTTAATCGACACACTGACCACCCCCATAGCAAAGCGTAACGGCCTGTTTGCCATCGAATGGATAAGTCTGGCCTACAACCTGTTCACCACCCTGCTTATCTGCTGCTTCTACATGAGGCTCGACCATCCTGCCACCCAGTTGCTCGAGCGCATGGCCATTGTGGCGATGACGGTTGTCACTTTCACCCTCTACCGGTGGCGCCCCTGCCGGCTCACCCAGTTCCTCCGCGTGGTGGCACAGATGGGATTGCTGGCCTATTGGTATCCCGACACCTATGAGTTCAACCGCCTCTTCCCCAACCTCGACCACCTCTTTGCCCGGTGTGAAGAGGCCCTCTTCGGTTGCCAACCCTCCCTCTGCTTCAGCGAAGTGTGCCACACCGTGTGGTGGAGCGAGGCCTTCAACATGGGCTACTGGGCCTACTATCCCATGATTTTCCTCGTGGTCTTCTACTACTTTTTTGCCCGCTACGAGCGCTTCATGAAGGCCAGTTTCATCGTCCTCTGCTCCTTCTTCATCTACTACCTCATCTACATCTTCCTCCCCGTCACGGGTCCTCAGTTCTATTTCCACGCCATCACCCCCCTGCAAGCCGCGGCGGGCCATTTCCCCGAGGTGGGCGACTACTTCCTCCACCACTCCGAACTGATGCCCAACCCCGATGCCATCGACGGATTCTTCTTCCGCCTGGTGGAGGCCGCCCAAGCCACAGGCGAACGTCCCACGGCCGCTTTCCCCAGTTCCCACGTGGGCATCTCCACCATCCTGATGATTTTGGCAGGAAAGGCCAACCGTCGGCTCATGTTCGGCATGTTGCCCTTCTACCTGCTGCTTTGCTGTGCCACCGTCTACATCCAGGCTCACTACCTCATCGACTCCATCGCCGGTTTCCTCTCGGCCTTTCTCATCTATGGGGTGTCGGCCGCGCTCTATCAAGTGTGGGCAAAGGGTAAAGAATAGCTCCTCCGATGTCAATCTGGTGGTTCTTTGTAAATGTTCATTCACGCTGTTTGTCAAGATATTAAAAAATACCCCGTCTGCGTTGAGTATGCAGATGGGGCATTTTTGCATTGGGGGAGGTTTGTGGAGTAGTGCGTTATGTGTTGATAATCAATGCGCTATTGACTACTTCTTGTTTTCCTCGTATTTCCGTCCAAATGGAATTCTCGTCCCAAATACCGCATTCTCAGAGCCTCAATTTTGCATAAATATACGTTCATTGCATATTTATGCATTTCCCGGTCGGGAAAACCAGGCAAAAATCGCCTTTTCCCCACCCTTTAGCCGCTAAGGTGTCAAGTGGTCAGCCGCTGACCACTTGAGAGTATACGGGCTAACCGCCGGACACCTTAGCCGCTGACCACTTGAAAGGTCAGCCGCTGATCGCTTTGATGCTTGCCTCATTGCTCCACCTTCAGATTGCATAAACATACAAAAATGCCCTTCTCGCGGGGCTTGAAAAATTGCAAAACAGAAAATTCTACGAATGCATGATTTGTTACCTTTGCATGTCGGGAATTGTTATTCGCTTTGCCTGATAACTGTAGGGGCGGGTTGCAAACTCTGATGGACGGGCATCATCGCCTGTTGTTAGTGCGCCCCTCCCTGTTTTTTCTGTTGCATATATGTTTTTTAACACTTTTCTGTGTAGGGGATAAAGGAATCTTTGTATTTTTGCGGCGTTGAAGAGTTGAAACATACTTAATAATCATCTGCGTATGAAGAAGACCTATCACATTGAACCAGTTGAGACACCCCGCGCCTGCGAACCGATGGCGGTGTATCAGCGTACCGACCCGGCGACCTATCGCCATGGGGTGAGGCCACCGTCGCGCACCGAGGAAGAGATGGACCGGATGGCCAAAGAGTGGCTCCGTCCCTTCACGATGGAGGAACTCCACCGAAGGATGGACGAAGCCGAGGCAGAGATTGAGGCTGGCGAAGTGATGACCTGCGAGGAGGCTAACGCGGAAATCAGAAGATTGCTCCCATGGCTGTCGTAGTTTGGAGAAAGAAGGCCAACCGTTCGCGTTTGAATGCCTTGCTGTACGGTCGGAAAGAGTTCGGACTTGGAGCAGCCAACAGGATGAACCAACGTTTTGAACATTGTGCCGACCTCCTTGCTGAGCATGCTTACCTCGGTAAAGTGGAACCGTTGCTTGTCGGTCGCCGTTTTGAATACCGCTCCATTGTGGTGCACGAACATTATAAAATGATATATCACGTGGACAAGGTTCGTGACATCATCTATATTGTTGACCTCTGGGATATCCGCCGAGAACCCCAACAACTGACAAAAGAAACAACATAATCAGTTCGCTGTCGCTCATCAGCTTAGCAATCATAATTAATAACTCATTCTTGGGGAATGAGCAAGAAAAACAGAGACGCAAAGCGTAGAGTTTTCCCCTGCGACTTTGCGTCTCTGTGTGGTTATCCGCACGCGTTTTTACTGCTTGTTCGCCCGCTTGCGCTCCAGTTCATCGAGGATGATTTTGCGCATGCGCATGCTTTTGGGCGTGATTTCCACGTATTCGTCCTCCTTGATGTACTCCAACGCCTCTTCGAGGGAGAAGACGATGGGGGGCACGATGCGGGCCTTTTCGTCCGAGCCGCTGGCACGCATGTTGGTCAGCTTCTTGCTCTTGGTGACGTTGATGACCAGGTCGTTGTCGTGCGCATGTTCGCCCACCACCTGTCCGGCATAGACCTCCTCTTGCGGGAAGATGAAGAACTTTCCGCGGTCCTGCAACTTGTCGATGGCGTAGGCAAAGGCGGTGCCCGTCTCCATGGCAATCATCGAACCGTTGGTGCGGCGCTCGATATCGCCCTTGTAGGGCTGGTATTCCTTGAACCGGTGGGCCATGATGGCCTCTCCGGCCGAGGCGGTGAGCACGTTGGTGCGCAATCCGATGATGCCTCGTGAGGGGATGTTGAACTCGATGTTCACGCGGTCGCCCGTTGTCTCCATCGAGGTGAGTTCGCCCTTGCGGCGGGTCACCATGTCAATCATTTTGCTCGAGAACTCTTCGGGCACACTGATGGTGAGCTCTTCGATAGGTTCGCACTTCACGCCGTCGATGGTCTTGTAGATGACCTGTGGCTGGCCCACTTGCAGCTCGTATCCCTCGCGACGCATGGTCTCGATGAGCACCGAGAGGTGGAGCACACCGCGTCCGAAGACCGTCCACTTGTCGGTCGTCTCGTCCTTCTGCACGCGCAGGGCGAGGTTTTTGTCCAGCTCCTTCATCAGACGGTCGTGGATGTGGCGGCTGGTGACGAACTTGCCCTCTTTGCCGAAGAAGGGCGAGTCGTTGATGGTGAACACCATGCTCATGGTCGGCTCGTCGATGGCGATGGTGGGCAGAGGTTCGGGGTTTTCGAAGTCGCAGATGGTGTCGCCGATTTCAAAGGCTTCCAGTCCTACGATGGCGCAGATGTCGCCCGAACTGACGCTCTCCACGCGCTTGCGTCCCAGTCCTTCGAAGGTGTGCAGCTCCTTGATTTTCGCGCGTGTCTGGCTTCCGTCGCGGTGGCTGAGGGTGATGTTCATCCCCTCGGTGAGTGTGCCACGGTGTACGCGTCCCACGGCGATACGGCCCGTGTACGACGAGTAGTCGAGCGAGGTGATGAGCATCTGCGGTGTGCCCTCCAACCGCTTGGGGGCGGGGATATGTTCGATGATTTGGTCGAGCAGGTAGTTGATGTCCTCGGTCGGAGTCTTCCAGTCTTCGCCCATCCAATAGTTCTTGGCCGAGCCGTAGACAACGGGGAAGTCCAGCTGGTCCTCCGTAGCGTTGAGGCTGAACATCAGGTCGAACACCATCTCGTACACCTCCTCGGGGCGGCAATTGGGCTTGTCCACCTTGTTCACCACCACGATGGGCTTCAGCCCTATCTGCAGGGCCTTCTGGAGCACAAAGCGCGTCTGTGGCATCGGTCCTTCGAAAGCATCCACGAGCAGGATGCATCCGTCGGCCATGTTGAGCACGCGCTCCACCTCGCCACCGAAGTCGCTGTGTCCCGGGGTGTCGATAATGTTGATTTTCGTGTCTTTATATAGGATGGAGACGTTCTTCGACAGGATGGTTATACCTCGTTCGCGTTCCAAGTCGTTGTTATCCAGCACCAGTTCACCGTTCGTCTGGTCGCCACGAAACAGGTGCCCGGCCAGCATCATCTTGTCAACCAGCGTCGTTTTTCCGTGGTCAACGTGTGCAATAATTGCAATGTTTCTTATGTTTTGCATATCGTTCTTATTGTCTTTTTACCTAAAAACGCGGCAAAGTTACAGAAAAACAACGAAATATTCAACGGAAAGCGGAAGAAAGGTGCGTATTTATCCCTTGTGCTCCTTTTGCTAATGATGTTTATACGGAAGTTATTTTTTGTTGAAGATGTTGTCTTTCTTGCCAAAAAGTGCGATATTTGCATCCGAAAATCAAAAGCAGAAGCAATATGATATGTAATGTAACAGAGAAAATCAGATACATCGGTGTTGACGACACCAATATAGACCTCTTTGAGAGTCAGTACATTGTGCCTAACGGAATTTCCTACAACTCCTACCTGATTACGGACGAGAAGGTGGCCATTATGGATACCGTGGATTTGCGTAAGAGCGACGAATGGTGGGACAACCTTGTCACGGCCTTGGAAGGGCGCATACCCGACTACCTGGTCGTTCACCACATGGAGCCTGACCACGCCGGCAACATGGCTGAAGCACTCCGGAAATACCCCGCGCTGAAGGTGGTGGCCTCTGCCCGTGCCATACAGATGATGCCCCAGTTTTTCGAGGGCACCGATTTCGAGGGGCGTACCATTGCCGTCAAGGAGGGCGACACCCTCTGTTTGGGCAGTCACACGTTGCAGTTCCTTATGGCTCCCATGGTGCATTGGCCGGAAGTGATGGTCAGCTACGATCAGGCGGACAAGGTGGTCTTCTCGGCCGACGGATTCGGCAAGTTCGGCGTCTTGGCGCACGACGAGGAGTGGGCTTGCGAGGCACGCAGATACTATTTCAACATCTGTGGAAAGTACGGCATGCAGGTGCAGGCATTGCTGAAGAAGCTGGCCACCCTCGACGTGGCTTGCATCTGCCCTCTGCATGGCCCCATCCTGAAGGAAAACCTGAGCTACTACATCGGCCTTTACGACACGTGGAGCAAGTACGAAGTGGAGACCGAAGGCATCTTCATTGCCTACGCCTCCATCCACGGTGGTACGGCTGAAGCTGCCCGCAAGATGGCCGAGATATTGCGTCAGAAGGGGGCACCCAAGGTGTCGGTGGCCGACTTGAGCCGCGACGACATGGCCGAAGCCGTAGAAGACGCCTTCCGAATGGGCAAGCTGATTGTGGCTGCAGCCTCCTACGATGCCGACGTGTTCCCGCCCATGCACGACTTCCTGCATCACCTCAAACTCAAGGCTTACCAGAAGCGTCGCGTGGGCATCATCGAAAACGGCTCGTGGGCACCCACGGCTGCCAAGGTGATGACTGCCATGCTCGAGCAGATGAAGGGGATAGAAATAGTAGGCCCCACCGTCACCATCCGTTCGCGCATGAAGCAGGCCGACCTTCCCGCCATGGAAGCCTTGGCCGATGCCATGTTGGCGCAGTGAAGCGGTTCTTGAACGGTTCCTCCCCTTTGTCGGCTTTCTTCATCGTCCTCGGGAGATAGGATTCCGTCAGAAAATCAATGAATTTGGGTGTTGGTGTAGAAAAAATAGGGCAAATGTTTTGTACAATAAAAAATAACACATAACTTTGCGCCCAGAAAACAAGAAAAAAGACAAATGAAGACAATGATGGCAAATACATGTTGGTGGCGCTCTTACTACTCCACGAGTCGTAAGGGAAGCAAGCCGTGTATATCCATCTCATAGATTATACCTTAATATATAAATATAGGTAAGAGAATTCAAGCAGAAGGCCTGTCGTACTTTACGACGGGCCTTTTTTCGTATATCCCGATTCAAGAACTTTTAAACATAGGAAAAAGATGAAAACGTATCAAGTGAACAACGAAGGCTACTACGGAGAGTTTGGCGGAGCCTACATCCCCGAAATCCTTCACCGGTGTGTAGAGGAACTGCGGAATGCCTATCTGCAAGTGTTGGAAGACGAGAGTTTCAAACAGGAATATCACCAACTGTTGCGCGATTATGTGGGTCGTCCCTCTCCCCTGTACTTGGCACACCGGCTGAGCCGGAAGTATGGGTGCCGCATCTACCTGAAGCGGGAAGACCTGAACCATACGGGTGCACACAAAATCAACAACGCCATCGGTCAGGTGCTCCTGGCCAAGCGGATGGGAAAGACACGCATCATTGCCGAAACGGGGGCCGGACAACACGGAGTGGCCACGGCTACGGTCTGTGCCTTGATGAACATGCCCTGTCATGTCTATATGGGCAAGACGGATGTAGAGCGCCAACGCGTGAATGTGGAGAAGATGAAGATGCTCGGTGCCACCGTCGTCCCCGTGACATGTGGAAACATGACGTTGAAAGATGCCACCAACGAAGCTATCCGAGACTGGTGCTGTCATCCGGCAGACACCTATTATGTCATCGGCTCCACCGTCGGTCCCCATCCTTATCCCGACATGGTAGCCCGTCTGCAATCGGTCATCAGCGAAGAAATCAAAAAGCAATTGGACCGGCAGGAGGGTCGCGACTATCCCGACTATCTCATGGCTTGTGTGGGTGGAGGAAGCAATGCCGCCGGCACCATCTACCATTATATTGATGACGAACGGGTGCAGATAGTCCTGGCTGAAGCCGGAGGGAAAGGGATTGGCACCGGATTTTCTGCCGCTACCATCCAATTGGGCAAGATGGGAATCATCCATGGAGCCAAGACCCTGGTGATGCAGAATGAAGACGGCCAGATAGAAGAACCATACAGCATCTCTGCCGGTTTGGATTATCCGGGTATCGGACCGATGCATGCCCATCTTGCCCGACAGGGGCGGGCACTCGTCTTGGCTGTCAATGACGACGAAGCCCTCCGTGCCGCCTACGAGCTGACCCGGCTCGAGGGTATCATCCCCGCCCTGGAAAGTGCCCACATATTGGGTGCCCTGGAAAAGATGAGTTTCAAACCCGACGATGTGGTGGTGCTGACCGTTTCGGGACGGGGCGACAAGGATATGGAAACTTACTTGAATGTTTAACTCAAATGACCCAAATGATGAAAACTTACAACTACCAAACCCGCTGCAAGACAGTGCTTGGCGACCTGCATACCCCCGTCAGCACCTATCTGAAGGTGCGCGACCTTTTTCCACAAAGCGCACTCATGGAGAGCTCGGACTATCACGGAAGCGAAAACAACCGCTCGTTCATCGGGCTCGACCCGGTGGCAAGCATCGGCATCAACCATGGTGTAGCCACCGCCACCTATCCCGATGGTACGACTGAAGAACGGCCCATCGATGACACTTTTCGGGTGGAGGATGCACTGAACAATTTCCTGAGCCGCTTCAACGTGTCGGGAGAGGGAAGCAACTACTGTGGCCTTTATGGATACACGACTTTCAATGCTGTCCGCTATTTTGAACACATCGACGTGAAGGACAGCCGGGATGCCAAGAACGATGCCCCCGACATGCTCTATATCCTGTACCGCCACCTGATTGTGTTCAACGACTTCCGCCACGAAATGATGTTGGTGGAAATATTACAGGACAAAGAGACAAGTCACCTCGACCAGATAGAAAAGGCCGTGAACAACCGTAACTATACCACCTACGATTTTCGGGCCGTAGGCGAAACCACCAGCACGCTGACCGATGAGGAACACAAAGCAAACATCCGCAAAGGGATAGCCCATTGTCTGAGAGGCGACGTGTTTCAGATTGTGCTTTCCCGTCGGTTCATCCAGCATTATGAGGGCGACGACTTCAAACTCTATCGTGCCTTGCGGAGCATCAACCCCTCGCCCTATCTGTTTTACTTCGACTTCGGAGGTTTCCGCATCTTCGGCTCTTCGCCCGAGACCCATTGCAAGATAGAGGACGGACGGGCCACCATCGACCCGATAGCCGGAACCACCCGGCGTACGGGCAACAAGGCAGAGGATGCCCGACTGACCGCAGCCCTCTTGAACGATCCGAAAGAGAATGCCGAACATGTGATGCTTGTCGATTTGGCACGCAACGACCTCAGCCGGAATTGCCACGGGGTGGAGGTGGAGTTTTACAAAGAGCCCCAGTACTACAGCCACGTCATCCATCTGGTCAGCCGGGTCAGTGGAATCCTGGACGAAGGTGCCAATCCTATCAAAACATTCATCGACACCTTCCCTGCCGGAACACTGAGCGGTGCACCCAAGGTACGTGCCATGCAACTTATCAGCGAGTACGAGCCTCACAGCCGAGGAGCCTACGGAGGCTGCATCGGGTTCATCGGGCTGAACGGCACGCTGAATCAGGCCATCACCATCCGCACGTTCGTGAGCAGAAACAATGAACTGTGGTTCCAGGCCGGTGGCGGCATCGTGGCAAAGAGCAACGAGGAGATGGAGCTGCAGGAAGTGAACAACAAACTGGGTGCATTGAAGAAAGCAATCATCCTGGCAGAAAAACTATAAAGACAAAAAAACAATGAAAACGGTTATTATAGACAATTACGATTCCTTTACCTACAACCTCAGTCATCTGGTGAAGGAAGCCGGAGCGGAAGTGACAGTCCTCCGCAACGACCGGTTCGTTTTGGAAGAGTTGCGACCTTTTGACAAAATCATCCTCTCGCCGGGGCCGGGCATCCCCTCGGAAGCGGGATTGCTGCTTGATGTCATCCGGCGGTATGCCGGAAAGAAACCGATACTCGGTGTCTGCTTGGGCGAGCAAGCCATTGGAGAGGTGTTTGGCGGCAGACTCACCAATCTTTGCGAAGTGTTCCATGGCGTACAGACACCTGTCACTCTAAAAGGGACGGACTATCTGTTTGACGGCTTGCCCGAAACCATCCACGTGGGACGATACCATTCCTGGGTTGTGGATTCGGAGAGTTTGCCCGCTTGCCTGGAGGTTACCGCCTTGAGTGAGGAGGGGCATATCATGGCCCTCCGTCACAAGGAATATGACATTCATGGCATCCAGTTTCATCCCGAATCCGTACTGACGCCCGACGGCAAGAAAATGATTGATAACTTCTTAAACAGACAATGATATGAAACAGATATTATCCCGCCTCTTCAACCACGAAGAGCTGACTTCCGAAGAAGCCAGGACATTGTTATTGAATATCACCACCGGACGATACAACGAGACTCAAATCGCTTCCCTGCTGACCGTCTTCCAGATGCGCGGCATCAAGGTGGATGAGCTGATTGGTTTCCGCGAAGCCTTGCTCAGCACGCGTGTACCTGTAGATTTGTCGGCTTATCGTCCGATTGACATTGTAGGTACAGGGGGCGACGGAAAAAACACGTTCAACATCTCTACTTGTGCCTGCTTTGTCGTGGCCGGTGCCGGATACAAGGTGGCCAAACACGGCAACTATGGAGCCACCTCAATCAGTGGTGCCAGCAATGTGATGGAGCAGCACGGTGTAAAGTTCACCAACGAACAGGACAGACTGGTTCAATCCATGGAGGCATGTGGCATGGTGTATATGCACGCCCCGCTGTTCAATCCGGCCATGAAGAGTGTAGCCGGTGTGCGTAAGGCATTGCAAGTCCGCACCATCTTCAACCTGCTCGGTCCGCTGGTCAATCCGTGCAAGCCTGCCTACCAGCTCTTGGGAGTGGCAGACCTTCCGCAAATGCGGCTATATACCAACGTCTTCCAACGCTTGGGCATCGGCTTTGCAGTGGTGAACAACCTTGACGGCTACGATGAAATTTCGCTGACCGACCAGTTCAAGGTGATGACCAACCGTTACGAAACCATCTACAAGCCATCAGAACTGGGGTTCTCGCTTGCCCGTCAGGAAGAGCTGTCCGGAGGGAACAGTCCCGAAGAAGCTGCCCGAATCTTCGACCGTGTACTGATGAACGAAGCTACCCGGGCACAAACGGACTGTGTACTCATCAATGCCTCGTTTGCCATTCAGGCCATAGAGCCGGACAAGTCCATTGAGGAGTGTGTGGCCGCCTCCCGCGAATCGTTGGAGAGCGGGCGGGCATTGCAGACCTTCAAGAAGTTCATCGAAATAAACAGTTGAGCCATGAAAGATATATTGGAAGAAATCATCGCCCACAAGCGAATGGAAGTGGCCCGCCAGAAAGAGGCGGTTGACGTAAGACAACTCATCCGCCTTTGTGACCCGGCGGCTCCTGCCGTCAGTATGAAGAGGGCATTGGCAACGTCCCCTACAGGAATCATAGCCGAGTTCAAACGCCGCTCTCCCTCAAAGGGCTGGATAAAGGAACACGGAGATGCCGGAGTCATTCCGCCCGGCTATGAACAAGCCGGGGCTTCTGCTCTCTCCATCCTGACGGACAAACCGTTCTTCGGCGGCTCGTTGGACGACATCCGTACCGTACGCCCGTTGGTGAAACTTCCCATCCTCCGAAAGGATTTCATCATCGACGAATACCAGCTGTATCAATCCAAAGCCGTCGGAGCCAATGCCATATTGCTCATTGCTGCTTGCCTCCGTACAGATGAATGCAGCGCTTTAGCAGCCAAGGCACACGACCTTGGCCTGGAAGTGTTGCTGGAGATACATAGCGAAACGGAACTGGATTATATCTGTCCACACATTGATATGGTAGGCGTAAACAACCGCAACCTCGGCACGTTTCATACGGATGTGGAAAATTCCTTCCGCATGGCAGAGCTTCTCCCGAAGGGGATGCTTAAAATATCGGAAAGCGGTATCTCCCAGGCCTCGACCATCAAGACTCTTCGGGAAGTCGGATTCAGAGGATTCCTCATCGGCGAAACCTTTATGAAGACAGAAGAGCCGGACAAAGCCCTACGCGAACTAATCAACGGTGTGCTATGTTAGTCAAAGTATGTGGTATGCGTGAAGCCGAAAACATTCACGCCATCGAATCGTTGAAGATTGACTTCATGGGATTCATCTTCTATCCGAAGTCGCCTCGCTATGTGAAGGAAAAGCCCGACTATCTGCCCGTACATTGTCAACGGGTGGGTGTCTTTGTCAATGCTTCAAAGGCTGAAATTCTAAATCGCACCAAAGATTTCGACTTGGACTTCGTACAGCTTCATGGGGACGAATCTCCTGAGCAATGTGCTGCATTGAAAGCCGAAGGGCTGCAAGTTATCAAGGCCTTTCCCATCGGTCAGGACTACGACTGGAAAAACACCTGTATATATAAAGGTGTAGCCGACTACTTTCTTTTCGATACGGCTTGCCCAAGCTATGGCGGCTCCGGCAGACGGTTCGATTGGAAAATCCTAAAAGATTACTCCGACGACACGCCTTTCCTGCTGAGTGGAGGCATCCGCCCCGAAAGGCTGAACGATGTGCTTGCCTTTCATCATCCCATGCTGGCAGGCATCGACCTCAACAGCGGATTCGAGACCTCGCCGGGCATGAAGGATGTGAGCCTATTAAACGAATTTGTCAATAACCTAAAAAAAGAATCATTATGAACCGGATAAACCAACTTTTCAGTGAGAAGAAAGAGCACATTCTTTCCATCTATTTTTGTGCCGGACACCCGACCCTCGAGAGCACCGTGCCCATCATTCAGACCCTTGAAGCCAAAGGCATCGACATGGTAGAGATAGGCATCCCATTCAGTGACCCGATGGCCGACGGCCCTGTCATCCAACAGGCCGCTACCCAAGCCTTGCGCAACGGCATGTCGCTCCGCACGCTGTTCTCCCAATTGGAAGACATCCGCCGTACAGTCAGCATTCCCCTTATCCTCATGGGATATCTCAATCCCATCATGCAGTTCGGGTTTGAAGCGTTCTGCCAAAGATGCAACGAAGTGGGAGTCGATGGAGTTATCATTCCCGACCTTCCCTTCAAGGATTACGTGGAGGCATACAAGCCCATAGCCGACAAATATGACATCAAAGTCATTATGCTCATCACGCCCGAGACATCAGAAGAACGTATCCGTGAAATAGACGCACACACCGACGGTTTTATCTACATGGTGTCGAGTGCGGCCATTACGGGAGCACAAAAAGACTTCGACGGACAGAAGCAAGCCTATTTCCGCCGCATTGCGGCCATGAACCTGCGGCATCCCCGCATGATAGGTTTCGGCATCAGCAACCGCCAGACGCTGGAAGCCGCTACCGCCCATGCATCGGGGGCCATCATCGGGAGTAAGTTCGTCAGCTTGCTGAATGAAGCGGCAGGCAATATTTCCGCCGCCATAGAGAAACTGTTGGAGTCTTTGGAAAATTGAAAAGGAATGAGGAGGCAGTCAAAAAAAAGAATATATTCAATCTTTTTTTTTGACTGCCTCCTCAGGACTTCTTGCGGACAGAAGGTTTCAGATGTAGTACTCCATCATCTCTACCAACCCGGCACGCAGTGCAAACTTTGTAGCCTCGTAGATATTGTTCACCTCCAGTTTGCGGAAGATGTTCTTCTTGTGGGTGATGATGGTATGGATGCTCGACACGCGGATGGCGGCAATTTCCTTCACCGTCTTTCCGCGGGCGATAAGGCGCAACACCTCCAGCTCTGTGGCCGTGAGGTCGGTCGGCACATCCCGTCGGTACGGATTGGAGGCCAACATGTTGGCAATCTGGTGGCAGAGGTAGCGTTCGCCACGTAGCGAGCACCGCAGTGCCGCCACAATCTCATCGCCCGCACACTCCTTGAGCAGGACACCGATGTTTCGTTCCATCACGACCTGACGAATGAAGCTCTCGCTCAGTTCGTGCGAGAAGAGCAGCCACCGGCTCCTTGGGTAACGACGGGCAATGACCAGCACATCCTCCACCCCGTTGAGGTCGAAGAGTGTATAGTCGAGCACCACTACGGGAGCACTGCCGATCTCCCTACTCAGTTCTGCCAGCAGTTCGCGCTTGTTGCTTGCCCGACTGACAGAGGCCCCGACCGTAAGGTGTGAGACATAGTGCTCCACCCCCGCACGGGTTATGTCCTGATTGTCGGCTAAGATAAATGATTCCATCTGCTGCAACGTAAATTACACGGGATACTCTTCAAAGGCATAGAGCACCGTGGAGAGATACCGTTCACCCGTGTCGGGCAACAGGGCCACAATGGTCTTTCCTGCATTCTCCTCCAGTTTGGCCAATTGCAGGGCGGCATGGAATGCAGCTCCCGAAGAGATGCCCACTAACAAGCCCTCGCTACGTGCCAGAAGGCGCGAAGCGCGGATGGCATCGTCGTCTTTGACAGGGATGATGGCATCTGCCGCACCGGGGTGAAAATTCTTGGGCACGAAGCCTGCACCGATGCCCTGTATCTTGTGCGGACCGGGATTGCCCCCGCTCAGTACGGGCGAATTTTCAGGTTCTACGGCCACTGCCTTGATGGCAGGATTGTGGCTCTTCAGCCCTTCAGCCGTACCGCTCAGCGTACCTCCTGTGCCTACTCCTGCTACAAAGATGTCCACCTTCCCGTCAGTGTCGCGCCATATCTCCTCGGCCGTGGTGCGGACGTGTACGGCAGGGTTTGCCGGGTTTTCAAACTGCTGCAGGATGATGCTTCCCGGGGTCTCCTCCTTCAGCTCGTTGGCCCGTCGGATGGCTCCCTTCATTCCTTCGCTTCCCGGGGTCAGCACAAGGGTTGCACCAAGTGCTTTCAACAGGTTTTGGCGCTCGATGCTCATCGTCTCGGGCATGGTCAGGACAAGGCGATAGCCTTTCACAGAGGCGACCCATGCCAATCCGATGCCGGTGTTGCCGCTTGTCGGCTCGATGATGACAGCACCGGGTTTCAGCAACCCCTTGGCTTCGGCACTCTCTATCATGGCCAGCGCGATGCGGTCTTTCACACTGCCGCCCGGATTGAAATATTCGATTTTAACTACGAGGCGTGCTTTCAGCCCTTCAGCTTTCTCAATGTTCGTAACCTCCAAGAGAGGCGTGTTCCCGATGAGGGAAGTCAGATTTTGATGAATCTTTGCCATAATTCCATTCACGATTAAAATTTTTTGCAAAGGTACGCCCCTTTCGTGGGACGGACAATACCGCGAGTGTGGTATTTTCCAAAAAAGCATGTTTTTAGCCTCATTTTTGCAATAAATTACATTTGGGAAAGCTTCCAATCAAAAATCAATAAATAAAATTCGTGCGCGCGTACTTTATACTATTCTTGATACATATTGCTTTCCTAGTTATCCAGAGAGTTATTGCCTGCTACCACAAACATGGTAGGCAATATGCCGCATGGATGGGATTGTACACCGTGGCGGCTTGCACTAATTTTGCACCATGAAAGCAAAATAAATGAAATTTAGTTGGCATATGGAAAAAATAGCACATGATTTGACGGATTTGATAGGGCGTACTCCCCTATTGGAACTTTCGCGAATAGGAAAGGACCTCGGATTAAAGGCACGGCTTATAGCCAAATTGGAAGCATTCAACCCCTTGCGCAGTGTGAAGGATAGGGTGGGATATGCGCTGATAACGTCTGCTATTGAGCAGGGAAAGATTGACGAAAAGACGACGATTATAGAACCGACAAGCGGCAATACGGGTATTGGCCTTGCTTTTGCTTGTGCGATATATGGCCATCGGCTGATTCTTACCATGCCCGACTCCATGAGTATCGAACGTCGCAGCTTGCTTCAAGCCTTGGGAAGCGAAATCGTATTGACTCCTGCCCACGAAGGTATGGTGGGGGCCATCCGGCGTGCCGAGGAACTGGCTGAAGAGATCGGCAATGCCTATATCCCCCAACAGTTTAAGAATCCGGCCAATGCAAATATCCATCGTACCACTACCGCCATTGAGATTTGGAATGACACTGACGGGCAGGTCGATGTCTTTGTGAGCGGTATCGGCACGGGTGGTACAATCACCGGAGTAGGCGAAAGTCTGAAGAAACTTAATCCGAAAGTTAAGGTTGTGGCTGTAGAACCGGCTGACTCTCCCGTATTGAGTGGGGGCAAATCGGGACCGCACAAGATACAGGGCATCGGTGCAGGATTTGTTCCTAAAGTATTGAATACGGATGTTTACGATGAAATTGTCCGCGTGAAGACGGAAGAGGCTGTCCAAGCAGGGCGATTGTTAGCCCTGAAGGAAGGAGTGTTGGCGGGAATTTCAAGTGGAGCAGCTCTGCATGCTGCCATTGAATTGGCCCGTCGGCCGGAGAATGCGGACAAGACGATTGTCGTGCTTCTTCCCGATACAGGCGAACGGTATCTTTCGACTTTATTGTATAATCAAAAATTATGAGACATGGCTAAAATTACAGTGAATGGTGAAGTGCAGGAGGTACAACTCCCCCTGACAGTTGCGGAGTTACTCCAGCAAAGTGACGTGCAGCAACCGGACATGGTTTCTGTGCAGTTGAATGAAGAGTTCTTGGAGCGGAATGAATTTCCGACACAACAGTTACAAGAGGGTGACGAAGTGGAATTTCTTTACTTTATGGGTGGAGGACAGGTGTATGTATGATTTCACAGAGGAAGAACTGAAACGTTATAGCCGGCACATTTTGCTGCAGGATGTGGGCGTGGAAGGACAAGAAAAAATCAAGCAGGGTAAAGTCCTGGTTGTCGGGGCAGGAGGACTTGGTGCTCCTGTTGCTCTCTATCTGGCAGCAGCCGGAGTGGGAACAATCGGTATCGTGGATGGGGATGTGGTAGATATCAGTAACCTGCAGCGTCAGATTATCCACTTTACTCCCGATACAGACCGGCCCAAAGTGGATTCGGCCCGCGAAAAGATAAAGCTGATCAATCCGAATGTGAAAGTAAACACATACAAGCAGTTCTTGAGTGCCGACAATGCCCTTGACATCATTAAAGAGTATGATTTCGTAGTCGATGGGACGGATAATTTCCCGGTGAAGTTCCTCATAAATGATGCTTGTGTCATGGCCGGAAAGCCTTTTTCGCATGGAGGCATCCTCCGCTTTGAGGGGCAGACATTCACACATCTTCCGGGTACTGCTTGTTACCGTTGCTTGTTCAATTCGCCACCTCCAGCAGGTGCTGTCCCCACCTGTTCGCAAGCCGGAGTGTTGGGGGCCATTGCCGGAATGCTGGGAACCATCCAGGCTGCTGAAACATTGAAGTATCTGACGGGCGTTGGCGAATTGCTGACCGACCGTTTGCTTACGTTCAATGCCAAGACAATGGAGTTCCGTAAGATAAAGACTCGCCGACATGACCATTGTCCGTTGTGCGGGACACATCCCACGGTGAAAGAACTGGTTGATTATGAACAACCAACGTGT
Source organism: Bacteroidaceae bacterium (assembly GCA_017464815.1). Classification (GTDB taxonomy): domain Bacteria; phylum Bacteroidota; class Bacteroidia; order Bacteroidales; family Bacteroidaceae; genus Phocaeicola_A. The sequence goes on from JAFTYI010000031.1 coordinate 37,732, forward strand.
GAACTGAAGAAACATAAATGAACAAGCGTATGGGAATCATTGAAAATGCACTGACAAAATCGGAAGCAAAGAGTGTCAAAAAACTCTCCATTATTGCCTTTAGCGGCGACTTTGACAAGTTGACGGCTGTCTTTACTCTTGCCACAGGTGCAGCTGCTGTGGGTTATGAGGTCAATATCTTTTTCACCTTCTGGGGATTGGATGCAATCAAGCAGAAACGGGGAAGAGCTTTCGTAGGAGGTAATTGGCTGACAAAACTATTCGGATTCTTGATGGGAGGTGTAAAGGTTGCCCCCAACAGCCGTTTCAACTTCCTTGGAGCCGGTCCCCGCATCTTCCGCCATCTGATGCGCAAGAAAAACATTGCCACATTGGAAGAACTGATGGAGGCAGCGAATGCTCTTGGGGTCAACCTGTATGCTTGTGAAATGGCAATGCTTGTCCTTGGTTTGGAAAAGAAGGATTTCATTCACGAGGTAAAGGATGTTTTGGGAGTCGCCACTTTCCTTCGTATCAGTGAAGGGGGAGAAACATTATTCATTTAAAAAATCAGAAAACAGATGACACATACATTGGATATAACTCAGGAACATTGTCCCATGACATTTGTACGTACCAAACTGAAATTGGCCCAAATAGAAAAGGGCGACATCTTGGAAGTGCTTCTCAGTGAGGGGGAACCTTTGGAAAATGTGCCCCGAAGTGCAGAAGAGCAGGGCTTCAAGGTGATTGCAGTAGAGCATGTGGAAGGACCTGTGCATCGGGTCATCATAGAAAAATAGGTACAGGTTATGAAAATAAAGAGAGAGATTGTGGAACAAATAGTGGCACAGGCCCTTCGGGAACTTCCGAATGAGTCGTGCGGTTATCTGTTCGGTAAGAAGAATGCTGTATCGGCAAACTATCCCATGACTAATGCCGATCACAGTCCTGAACATTTTTCGTTCGTTCCGCAAGAGCAATTTGCAGCCATCAAAGAGGCGCGCAAACAGCACCTGGAAGTGGTAGGCAGCTGGCACAGCCACCCGTCTTCTCCTTCCCGGCCTTCGGAAGAGGACATTCGTTTGGCGTATGATCCGAACATCATTTATTTTATCCTTTCGCTGGAAGCAAAGGAACCTGTACTCAATGCGTTCCGTATCGACAACGGTCATGTGGAAAAATTGGCATTGGAAATAATGGACCAGGAAGAATCAGATTTATAACGACTAAAAACAAAATTATTATGGCAGAAAACAATTTACAGCGCAGTGTTACAACTGCAACCGCCCGCAAGCTGGCGAATACGACCAAGACGGCACCTCAAATGGGGTCCATTACTCCGCGTCTTCTTTTGAAGCTTCTCCCTTGGGTGCAGGTGGAGAGCGGTACTTATCGGGTAAACCGCACCAAGGTGGAATTAAAGAAAGCCGAACGTGTCTCTGTAGAATATCTTGAAGGGGTTCCCAGTTTTCAGGCGAAAAGCTTACGAGGCATCCCCGTATTTTCACACATTGAAGAAGAGGTTGTCCGCCGTATAGCCAAACGTTTCATCACAGAGGAGGTGGACTTGGGCAATTACCTGATTCGTGAGGGGCAGGACAAGCAGAAGTTCTTCATTGTAGCCAGCGGACAGGCAGAAGTCATCAGTAAAGGTATTCATGGCGAAGAGTTGCGTATCGCTCTCTTGAGTGAAGGTGAATATTTTGGTGAAGCAGACCTGTTGAGCGACAGCCTTTCCGGGGTGACGGTGAGAAGTGTCACACCCAGTGTCTTCTTCACATTGCAAAGCAGTGAACTGGAAAACATCATAAAGGAAGTTCCTGATTTCAGGGAGCGTTTCCAGAAGGCCGTGGACGAGCATCTCCGCTTGAAGGCTACCGTAAACGTCCATGGAGAAAAGCATATCGATCTGGTGAGCGGACACGAGGAGGACAATATAATCCCTGAAACGTACATCGACTATGAAGAGCACCCGGCCGAATACTCATTGAATACACTTCAGACGGTAGTGCGGGTACATACCCGTGTGAGTGACCTTTACAACAACCCGCTCAACCAGCTGGAGCAGCAATTGCGCCTCAGCATTGAGAGTATCAAGGAACGTCAGGAATGGGAACTCATCAACAACAAAAGGTTTGGTTTGCTGGCAAGTGTGGATCCCGGCTATCGCATTTCCACCCGTTATGGCGCACCGACACCGGATGATTTGGACGAACTCCTTTCACTGGTATGGAAGAATCCGGCTTTCTTTATCGCCCACCCGCGTGCAATAGCAGCTTTTGAGCGTGAATGCACATGGAGGGGTGTACCCCCTGCAACCACGGACATTTTTGGAACAAAGGTGATTTTGTGGCGTGGGGTACCCATTATCCCAAGTGACAAGGTTGAAATCAAAGGGCAATATCTGACAAACCGCGGAGTGGGAACAACCGACATCATTTTAGTACGCACGGGAGAAAAGGAGCAAGGTGTTGTAGGATTGCACCAGACAGGGATACCCGGAGAGATTGCCCCCTCGCTTTCAGCCAGGCTCATGGGATTGGACAAGTATGGAGTGGCCTCTTATTTGTTGACCAAGTATTTCAGCCTTTCAGCTTTGACGGACGATGCCATTGCCGTATTGGAAAATGTGGAAGTGGGTTACTATCACGACTATCAACATCGCAACAAAGTAGAAAAATAAAAAAAGGATTATGATTCCAACTGAATTTGATCATACGTTTGTCGGGACAGAATGGGGTGACATCGGCCGGTTGCGGTCGATAGCCTCCGGATTCTGTTCCGAGGAGCTTGCACATGAGACGCCTCCATGTGTCTTGGAGAAGACGGATGGGCAGCTTAATCTTGAGGAATTGGAACAGGGTTTTCTGCGGATGTTGAACGGTGATGACGGCTTTCCTGCCGTCACGCCCTCGCAACAATGGATTGGAGAGAGTGGTTTTGGCATAGGCATCCCCGAAACGGAATCGCTCAGACAGTTGCACTATACCGATTCGGATACTCTTCCAATAGAAGAAGCCCGAAAGGATTTTCCGATTTTGCAGCAGAAGGTGAACGGTCATGAACTCGTATGGTTTGACAACGGAGCCACCACGCAAAAGCCCCGTCAGGTGATAGAGGCCATCTCCGACTACTATTCCCGATACAACAGCAACATCCATCGGGGCGCACATACGCTTGCAGCAAAGGCCACCGACGCTTACGAAGAAGCCCGTGAAAAGGTGCGCAGCTTCATCAATGCCTCTTCCACAGAAGAAATCGTATTTGTCAGAGGGACAACCGAAGCCATCAACCTGGTAGCCCAGACGTTCGGGCGGAAGTTTCTGGGGGTAGGCGATGAAGTGATAGTTTCTACGCTGGACCACCATGCAAACATTGTGCCTTGGCAACAAGTCTGCAAGGAACGTGGGGCGGAACTGAAAGTCATCCCCATTGACAAGGACGGCAATCTGATTCTTGAAGACTATGAACGGCTCATTTCACCGCGCACCAGATTCGTATCGGTGGGGCATGTGAACAATACGTTTGGGACCATCAACGATGTGAAACGGATTATCGAGGTGGCACATCGTCTGAATGTGCCCGTACTGATTGACGGTGCACAGAGTATCGCCCACACCAAGGTCGATGTGCAAGCTTTGGATGCCGATTTCTTTGTCTTTTCAGGGCATAAGATTTATGCTCCTACGGGCATAGGGGTGCTGTATGGCAAGCAACGTCTGCTCGAAATTCTTCCCCCTTGGCAGGGAGGAGGCAATATGATAAAGGACGTCACGATCGAAGAAACCCAGTTCAATGCCCCTCCCGCCCGTTTTGAGGCCGGCACACCCAATGTGGCGGATGCCATCGGATTGGGGGCGGCTCTTGACTATGTCAGCCGGATAGGCATTTCCGTCATCGAACGGCATGAGCACGAACTGACCGAGTATGCCCGCCAACAATTGTCGCAGATTAAAGGACTGACACTTATCGGCAATCCCAAGCAACGTGTCAGTGTCGTCTCTTTCGAACTGGATGGCATTGCTACTCCCGAAGTCGGCAGGCTGCTCGACAAAGAGGGGATAGCCGTCCGTGCCGGTCACCATTGTGCCCAACCCGCCCTGCGGGCCTTGGGCTACGAAATGAGTGTGCGTCCCTCCTTCGCCTTTTATAACACCAAAGAAGAAATCGACCGTTTGGTCAGTGCCGTCAGGAAGATAGTAGGCTGAGATATTCTGACGGACAAAAAAGAGAGACAGACTCCGCTCGCGAACCTATTATATATAGGGACGGGAGCGGAGTTTATGTTTTATACAACTTCCCGGAGATATACTCCATCCGCAAAGTCAGTATATATCTGTTGGTAATTTAATATACCTCCTTTGACGGGTGAAGTATATTTGCCTTGAAAAAGAAAGAGTAAACCCATTTCATGACTAAGTTAAAAACAAGTCAACGATAACTAAAAATAAAGTTTAACTCAGTCAACCCAAGCTACAAATAAGATAGAAAGTAGTCAACGGAAATCGTTAACATACACCTTGAAAAAGAAAGAGTAAAGCTGGCAAGCCAGTACTTCTCAAGAAATACTCGAGTACTTCCTAAGAAGTACTGCAATACTTATTAAGCAATACTGTAGTATTTCCTAAGAAGTACTGGCTTACCTTTTGCATTGTCTGAAACCTTTTTCATACACAATCAATTTCAATGGTGCAAAGGTAGTGCCGTTTCTGTCAATGGAAAATCCCATAGTGGAGGCATTTGTCCTGCCATGCATAAGGTAGAAAGAATGAGTCTCTCTAAAAATGAAGAATATCCACACTGTCAAACACCCGATTTATAGAATAATATTCTGCTCAGACATGTCGGTTTACCTGTAGAAAGAATAATTTTCCAAAGTGATGAGGAGGTAGTTCGTATCTCAGAATTTCTCTTTACCTTTGCAGCCGGAAAAGGTGAGAAATCATAGAAATAGAATATAATAATGTATTTCAAAAAGGATATACGAGAAAAACAGATGAAGAAACAGACACGAGCCATCCATACGGCATTCCAAAGCGTGGATGCATACCACGCCCTCGCCATGCCTGTCTATCACACGGCTGCCTATGAGTTTGATACGGCGAATGCCATGGCCGACGCCTTTTGCGGACGTACGGAAATGCCCGATTACAGCCGGGTGACAAACCCTACGGTGACTTTTCTTGAGAATAAGGTGAAAGCATTGACCGGAGCAGTCCATGTCATCGCCATGAACTCGGGAATGGCTGCCATCGCCAATACATTGCTGGCTGTGGCAGGAACAGGGCGGAACATCGTCGCCTCGCGCCACATGTTCGGTAACACCTATGCACTGATTGCGGGAACCCTGCTCCGTTTCGGAGTGAAACCGAAGCTGTGCGACCTCACCGACCTTGCAGCCGTCGGGCGGGCCATAGATGAGAATACTTGTTGCATCTATTTGGAAATCATCACCAACCCCCAACAGGAGGTGGCAGACTTGCGTGCCCTCTCGCAAATGGCAAAAGTCCGAGGCATCCCCCTGATAGCAGATACGACGATGATTCCTTTCACCGAATTCAGTGCGAAGGAGCTGGGAGTTGACATTGAGGTAGTGTCAAGCACCAAGTATCTCTCGGGCGGAGGCACTTCCATTGGCGGGCTGGTCATCGACTATGGCACTTGTCCGGGCTTCGGCAAACGGATGAAGACGGAAATGCTGCTCAATATGGGAGCCTATATGACGCCCCACGCAGCCTATATGCAGACGCTGGGGCTGGAGACACTGGATGCCCGCTACCGTGTGCAGTCGGCCAATGCACTTGAGTTGGCCAAACGCCTCCGTACATTGCCTGCCATCAGGCGGGTGACATACATCGGCTTGGAAGACAATCCCTTCCACCAATTGGCAAAAGAGCAGTTCGGCCCTACGGGTGGTGCTATGATGACCATCGACTTGGAGAGCCGCGAGGAGTGTTTCCGCTTCATCAACAAACTGGGGCTTATACGCCGTGCAACCAACCTGTTTGACAACAGGTCGCTGGCCATTCATCCCGCCAGCACCATTTTCGGAAACTTCACCGACCGGCAACGCAAGCAGATGGATGTGTCTGACACCACCATCCGCCTCTCCATCGGGTTGGAGCATGTGGATGACTTGTTTGAGGACATAAAGAACAGCCTGTGACAGGCCACAGACAATCTGATAGGGAAACGTTTCCATTGGACAATAAAGCATGTTTTTTTCGTATATTCTTAATGAATAACAAATTAAAGAAGAGAGACTATGGCAACATACGATTTTGACAAACTGACAGAACGCCGGGGCACGGGCTCATTGAAGTGGGATGCCTTGGCAGAACGCTACGGCAACGCCAACCTTCTTCCCCTGTGGGTGGCTGATATGGACTTCGAGACTCCTCCTTTCATCGTCGATGCATTGAAGGAGCGGATGGAGCATCCCGTCTTCGGATATACCACAATCCCCGAAGACTATTGGACCACTATCGGCCAATGGATTGAGCATCATCATGGCTGGAAGGTCAGGCCTGAGTGGCTGACCTACATACCCGGCATTGTGAAAGGCATTGGCATGGCCATCAATGTTTTCGTGAAAGAGGATGAGAAGGTCATCATCCAACCGCCCGTCTATCATCCCTTCCGCTTGGTGCCCTTCGGAAACAACCGAGAGGTGGTGTACAATCCGCTCCGCCAAACTTCGGATGGGCTGTACGAGATGGACTTTGATAATCTTGAACAGGTGGCAGACGAGAAGTGCCGCATGCTGATACTCTCCAATCCACATAACCCCGGTGGTGTCGTATGGGACAGGGAGACACTCGTGCGGCTGGCCGATTTCTGCTATCGGAAGAACATCGTGGTCATCTCTGATGAAATACATTGCGACATGACACTTTGGGGTAACAAGCATATCCCCTTTGCGACTGTTTCACCTGAAGCCGAGGCATGCAGCATCACATTCGGCGCTCCGTCCAAGACATTCAACATTGCCGGAATTGTCAGTTCGTATGCCATTGTCCCCAACGACAACCTTCGCACCCGTTTCTATAATTGGATGGGAGCCAACGAACTGAACTGGCCGACCCTCTTTGCCACCATTGCCACACAAGCCGCATTCCAAAAGGGTGAACAGTGGAGACAAGAAATGTTGCATTACGTGGAGGAGAACATTCTCTTTGTCGAGAGGTTTTGCAATGAACACATCCCTCAGGTGCGCCCCATCCGCCCGCAGGCCTCCTTCCTCGTATGGTTGGATTGCAGGTCTCTCGGCCTTTCACAACGCGAGTTGGTCTCCCTCTTTGTCGATAAAGCCGGACTCGCATTGAACGATGGTGCCATTTTCGGACGAGAGGGCGAAGGATTCATGCGCCTCAATGTAGGATGCCCCCAAAGCATCCTTCGCGAAGCGTTGGAGCGGTTGGAGAAAGCGGTGAATCAGTGAAGGGATTGAATAACTTTGATGCACAGAGGACTGTTTTCTGCATCAACTGTTCTTTTGGAAACTGACCACCGCCCACACCCCAGCCACTATTCCGTAGATACAGAGGGGGATGAACTGGCTTATGAGTTGCGGGAAAGTGCTCCCCTTCAGGTAAATGTCGCGCATGGCCGCAATGATGTAGCGCAACGGGTTGAGCCGGGTAGCTTCCTGCGCCCAATCAGGCATGGACGACAGGGGAGAAATCAATCCGCTTGTAAGAACAAAGATTACGACGAAGAAAAACATCACAATAGCAGCCTGACGCATGTTCTCCGAATAATTGGAGACGGTAAGTCCCAATGACGAGATGACGAAGATATAAACGATATTGAACAGGAAAATCAACGGGATACTACCGGCAGGAACTACTCCGTGGATTTTCCATGCCAATATCATCGAGAAAGCCACAATAAACAGCCCTACTGTCCAGTAGGGAATCATCTTCGATAGGATAAACTCGATACGGCCAACGGGTGTCACATTGATTTGCTCTATCGTGCCACGCTCCTTCTCACCCACCACATTCAATGCAGGCAGGAATCCGACGAGCAACACAAGGGTCATGGACATCAGGGCTGGTATCATATAAGGTTTGTAATCAATCCCAGGATTGAAGAGGTAGCGAGGCTCCACACTCACCGGATGTTTGACGGACGTACCATTCTCAGCGGACAGTTCGCCAGCATATTGCATAACTATTTGTGTCAGATAGCCATTCCCTAAACCACCCTTCATCCCGTTAACGGCATTGACCGTTACCATCACCTCTGCCCCACCTGTGCGGTAGAGATTGCGTTCAAACTCATTCTCAATGGTTATGATGAAATCGACATCGCCCCGTTGAAGCAGGTCGTATGCCTGATTATAATTGTCACATACGGCAAAGAGGTTGAAGTATTCCGATGCCGATACTTTCTGCATCAAACGGGCTGACAGGGTTGAATGGTCACAATCGATGATGGCCAGATTCAGGTTCTTGATTTCTTGTGTGGCTATGCGGGGCACCACATTGACCATGGCAAAAGGCAACACCACAAAAAAGAAGGGCAACAGATAGTTGCGGAACATCTGCTTGTACTCCTTCACCAAAAGATATCTCAGTGCTTTCATCTCTTTATTCCTCCTCTCCTTTTATTCCAATCTTGTTTTAAACAGTTTCCATGATAGCAACAGAAGTGCCACACCCTCCACTATCAGACAAACAATCTCCTTTATTACATACCTAAATTCTACGCCTTGAATCATAATCTTGCGCGAAGCCGAGATGAACCATTTGGTGGGGACGATGTTGCTGACCACCTGTGCCGGTGCGGGCATACTCTCGATGGGGAACACCATACCCGACAGGTAGATGGCCGGGACAATCAGCAACAACGAGATAAGCATAGCAGCCAACTGGGTGTTGACACAAGTGGAGATAAGCAACCCCAGCATCAACGATGTAAAAATGTAGATGAAGGACGTCAGCAGGTAAGTTGCAAGACTCCCCACCATCGGCACATCCATCATGAAGTTGGTGATGCAAAGGATAGTGGCCAAGTTGAACAACGAGATAACCATGTAGGGTACTAACTTGGCCAACACAATGTAGATGGCCGGAAGGGGCGAAGCCAGCAGAATCTCCATGGTGCCCATCTCCCGTTCGCGAACGATGGCAATGGAGGTCATCATACAACAGATGAGCAACATAATCAAGCCCACCACCCCCGGCACGAAGTTCACTTCCGAGCGTTGTTGGGGGTTGAACAACATCCGGCTATTCACCTTGATGTTGAAACTTCCTGCTTCTTCCCCCACTCCCAGGCGGGAAAAGTTCTGTTGTAGCAACTCCTTTTGGAAACTGGCTATCACTTGTTGGGCATACGCCACGCGCACACTCCCTTGGTTAGGCTCGCTACCATCGGAAAGAATCTGTATGGTGGCATCCTGCGAATGGAGAATACGGTTGGCAAATTCACTTCCAAATACCACCACTAAGTCAATGTCGCCCTTACGAAACAGTGTCTCGGCATCGGCTTCAGTCTGCACCTCACCCATATAGGTGAAATATTTGTTGGCTGCAAAGCGCTCCGTTATCTGCGAGGTATAGATGTCGTGCGACTGGTCAATGATGGCCACCCTTATGTCAGTCACTTCATTCTTGATGACATCCCCGAGGAGCACCACCATGACAAGTGGCATGGCAAGAAGAATGAGTAGCGAGCGCGAATCGCGAAAGATATGTATGAACTCCTTTCGCACAAAGGACAAGAATTGCTTCATTTTTTTCTTTTCTTTGTTATTTAAGTATCATAAGTAGAAATACTTATATTTCTTGTATTCAGGCGGTCTTTTGTCATCCTGAGCGGAGTCAAAGGATCTGCCAGTCGAACATTTAGTGAGGTGTATGCGTTCAGCCATCTCCCCGTTTTGCTTTTCGGGCAAGGGTGTAGAACACATCATACATGGTGCTTACACCGAACATCTGCTTCAGATTGGCAGGAGTGTCCAGCGCCTCGATTTTCCCATCGACCATGATACTGACCCGATCACAATATTCGGCCTCATCCATGTAATGAGTGGTCACAAACACGGTGATTCCCCTGTCGGACGCTCGGTAGATGAGTTCCCAAAACTGACGTCGGGTGACGGGGTCAACTCCTCCCGTAGGCTCGTCCAAGAAAACAATCTTCGGGTCGTGGAAGATGGCCAGCGAGAAGGCCAACTTCTGTTTCCAACCAAGGGGGAGCGACTTCACCATCGTGCGACGTTCAGAAGCGAACCCCAGTTCTTGTAGCAGGTCAGCCATCTTCTCCTTCACCTTTGCCGGAGTCATGCCGTAGATGCCTCCGAAAAGTTTCAGATTCTCCTCCACCGTGAGGTCATCGTAGAGGGAGAACTTTTGGCTCATATACCCGATGTGGCGTTTTACCTGTTCGTGCTCCCGAGCCACATCATATCCTGCCACCGATGCTTTGCCATCCGAGGGTTGTGAGAGTCCGCAAAGCATCCGCATGGCGGTAGTTTTTCCCGCTCCATTGGCTCCGAGGAATCCGAATATCTCTCCTTCGCGGACTTCGAACGACACGTGGTCGGTAGCCACAAAATCGCCGAATTGCTTGGTCAGTCCTTCTGCCTTAATTACTATCTTGTCAGTCATACGCTCTATCCTTTTTGCAAATTCATGAAGCAGTCCTCAATGGAAGGCTTTACTTTCTCCACATGAATATCTTGATGTCCCTCCTCTTGAAGCACCTGTGTCAAAGCCTCCATGGTTATGACGGATGCATCCACCGTGACATGATGCTCTTCTCCGAAAGCGAAAGCGCTCTTGATGCCCTTGATGTCCCGCAAGTCAGTCAAGAGTTTGTGCATCCGGTCACTACGTACAGCCCACAGGGTCTCTGTGTAATCATCAATGATGCCTTGTGGAGAGTCGATGGTCAGGAACCTGCCGTTTTGGATGAGGGCTATACAGTCGCACTGTGTAGCCTCATCCATATAAGGAGTGGAAACCACAATGCTCAGGTGGAAATTCCTTTTCAGTTTCTGAAGCATCTCCCAAAACTCTTTGCGGCTTACGGGGTCAACTCCCGTGGTCGGCTCATCCAAGAACAGGACGTGCGGAGCATGGATGAGTGCACAGGACAAGGCCAGCTTCTGTTTCATCCCCCCCGAGAGTTTGCCTGCCTTCCTTTTCTTGAAAGGTTCTATCTGTCGGTAGATGTCTTCTATCAGATGATAGTTCTCCTCGATGCTTGTGTTGAACACGGTGGCAAAGAATGAAAGGTTTTCCTCCACCGTCATGTCCTGATAGAGCGAGAAGCGTCCGGGCATATAGCCAATGTGCTGGCGGATGCACTTGTAGTCCTTCACCACATCGTATCCATCGACAACCGCACTCCCCGAGTCGGCCAGTATGAGAGTGGTCAGTATCCTGAACAGGGAGGTTTTGCCTGATCCGTCAGGACCTATTATCCCGAATATTTCTCCGGGCTCGACGTTGAAACTGACATCTTGCAAGGCCACGGTCTTCCCCTTGTTGTAGGCTTTGCTGATGTTTCTGACGGAAATGATACTCATGGCATACTTGATTAGAATTTCACATCGCCATACATGCCCCGTTTGATGGTGCCGTCGTTCTTCACGTCAATCTTGATGGCATAGACAAGGTTGGAGCGTTCGTCGCGTGTCTGGATGGTCTTGGGAGTGAACTCGGCTTCGCTGCTTATCCACGAAACCACCCCGTCGTATTCCTTACGCTCGTCTTCTCCCAAGTCGGCATATACCTTCACCTGTTGTCCCAACTCCAAGGTGGTCAGTTGGTTGGCGGTAATGTATGCTCTCAGTTTGAGGTTGCTGATGTCTCCCACCTTGAAGAGCGGGCGTCCCATGGAGGCAAATTCTCCCTGCTGGGCATATTTGGACAACACGACACCTTCTATAGGGCTCTTGATAAAGCAGTTGGCCAACTGGTCTTCGATTTGTCTGATTTGTGCCACAATCCCTGCACTTTGGCCATTGAGGCTGGTGTTTGCACTTCCGATCTGTTCGGAGGTGGCACTCAACTGTTTCTCCAGCACCTGCAGGTTGTAGTTGATGTCATCCAATTGCTTTTGCGAGGCGGCATTTGCCTTTATGAGTTCCTGAAAACGCTTCTGTTCCTTCTTCAGGTTGGCGATTTGTTGGCGAAGGGAGGCCAGCTGGCGTGTCTCGTCCAACTTGCGACTATCGGTGGCCGAAAGAGTAGCCACGAGCTGTTCCTTCTTCAACACCCATTGTGTAGTATCAATGTGTCCCACTGCCACATCCGGCTGTAGTCCAACTCCTTCCTCTATCTGCAAACACTTGATTTCACCGGCCACCTTTGCCGACACGATGATTTCTGTAGCTTCAAACACTCCAGAGGCATCCGCCTCCTGTTCACCGTTTCCACAAGCAGGGAAAAGCACTGTGACTATAGCTCCAAGTAACAACTTACAGTTTTTCATATATCTTTGTCTTTATTGGTTTACCGTATGTTTCAATTCATAAATGGTCTTCAGCAGTTCTATCTCACGAGCCGAACGTGCCGTGGTAGCTTGTGCCTCTTCTGTAATCTTCCGCAACAGGTCATTAGTGTCAATAATGCCGTTTTCCAGTTTTGCTTCAGCAGCCTTCCGCACCGAGCGACGCAGGGAGACAATCTTGTCATCATCTGCCAAAGCACTCTTCAAGCTCATGATTACGCCATTCTCCTGAGTGGCCTGAAGCGAGGTGTTGAACAGGAAGACGTCGCGCTGGACATTCACCTGCTGCTGTGCTGTGCGCAACTTCTGAAGCGTGTTCTTTTTCGTGTAGAAGGCACCGATACTCCAGTTCATCCTCACACCCACCATTGCATTCCAAGACCAGTCATCGTTCATCATGCCCTCGAACATATCCATACCCGGATAGCCATAATAGCCTTGCGCAAACAGGCTGAGCCGAGGCATGACAGAGGTTTTCGCGAGGCGTTCTTGGGCAGCTATGCGACCAGCCTTTGCATCAAAAAGCGCAAGCTCCGGGCGTGCCGGTTCAAGGGTAGTCGGCTCTGCCACGTCAGGACGTGTCAGTTTTCCATCTCCAAGAGACTTCCCGATTAACAATTCCAGCATTTTGCGGTAGCTCTGACGGGATGCTTCCATAGCGGTGATTTGTTGCCCCACGGTGAGCAGTTCGGCCTCGATGACGTACACATCACTCTGTATGGCTATGCCATTCTGTTGCAACGTGCACACCTTCTCCAAGTTACTCTGCAACAGCTCCTTGGTGAGACTCGTCTGCCCGATACGTTCATCCAAGAGCAGGATGCCGAAATAGATGTTGTTCACCCTGCCCTCCAAGGTGTACAGGCTGACATTCGTGGCAGCGCGTTGCTCATTGGCCTCGCCACGGGCAATGGCCCGTTCGGCCTTCGATTTTCCACCATCCCAAATGTGCTGGTTCAGTTCGAGGGCCAGTTTGTACTGGTCCTTTTCCATCCCCGGCATATTCACTCCCTGTTTGCTCAACATGCCAGCGAGCGCATCGGGATAAGTCGGCACATCCGTCTGCCAAGTGGCTTGGGCAGCAATGCCGATTTGGGGTATCCATCCGCGAGCCACATTAGATAAGGTATAGGACTCTGTTTTCGAAATCAAATCGTACTGCCTGATTTCGGGATAATGCTCCCTTGCCAAGCGGTGACATTCGTCAAGCGATGGTTGGGCCACACCCGCCATGACCACCAACGATGAGCATAAAAGCAACATGAATCGCATCATAATTCTTCTCTTTTTTAGGCATTATTAGTTTTCACGATGCAAAATTATACCCAATATCAGAGGCGTACAATGCCAATAATAGGCTTAAATTGAGCAAAAAGCGATATTGCGGCATAAAAACCTATATTTTATTCATGTTTTTATGTAATTTTGCATCATCAAGCCCGATTCAGGATGGACAAGTGGATATATAATTCGGAAATACTCAACACACAAGGGAGAGCAGGCATCTACATGTGTGTCAAGGGAGAAGCCCAATTGCTCATAAATGGCAAGCTGTTCCTCTTTGAGCGAGGTTTCATCAGTGCCATCAGCCCCCTTCTGCACATACAGATACTCTCGCGAAGCAACGATTGTGAGTTCCTGATTGTGACGGAAAAGGTTGAACACGTCTTTCCTACGGGGAGAAAATTCATGGACATCATCCTGGAAATGCGCCGCTATAATGATGTGGTATTCCGTGCCGATGAGGAATTCATCCGGTTCGTCACCCGACGATGCCAACGGATTGACGAGAAAAGAACTGTTCTTGAACATTCCACAGACGAAAGGGAAAAACGTCTGTATGCATCCATGGTTTACCTGCTTGTGCAGGAACTTGCTGTTGAGGTGTTGGCCTTGGCCCATAGCAGGGCAAAGGTGAAGCCCGTGGAGGTCGATAAGAACACGGCCATTGCCTTTCAGTTCATCTGTTCGGTGAACATGAATCCTACCCACAACCGCTCAGTTGCCTTTTATGCAGAAGAGGCGGGACTCTCCGTCGGACATTTCACACGCATAGTGAAGGGGTGCACCCAAAAGACTCCCACCGAGTGGATTATCTTTTTCACCATCACCATGGCCAAGAACCTGTTGGAGAACAGCAAAATGAGCATCAAGGAAATCGCATCGGAGCTCCATTTCCCTGAGCAGTTCACTTTCCGCAAATATTTCAAACAACATGCGGGAGTGTCCCCCAAGCAGTACCGCCAGCTTCAAGGAGAGTTGGAGCGGCTGGAGAAAGCGGTGAATCAGTAAGGGTAAGGGATAATGATTTAACGACCAATCTCGCCACTGCCCAAACACAAGCGATGGTCTCTGTCATATATCACCCCAAATTGTCCGGGGGCAATGCCTTGGATGGGAAGATCGGCTTCGACAAGCCATGTTCCATCATCGCAAGGTGACAGTCGGCCAGTGAAGAATTCGGGGGTATGCCTTATCTTAAAACTGATTTCTGTGGAATGGGTACAGTCATGCCAGGGATTCTCTGTGATGAATCGGAAATCTGACAGACGGAAAGTATGGCCATATTGCAGCGGAGTGTCGCACCCACGAGACGCATAGACAATATTCTGTGCGATGTCCTTTTCTACGACAAACCAAGGGCCTCCACCAAGTCCCAACCCCTTGCGTTGCCCAATGGTGTAGAACCAGTATCCTTGATGAGTGCCTACCTTACGGCCGGTTTCTTTCTCTATCACATCTCCTTGTCTGACACCCAAGAACCGACGCACTAAGTCTGGATAACGAGTCTTGCCCAAGAAACAGATTCCTTGACTGTCACGTCGTTGTGAAGCTGACAGATGTGCTTTCTCGGCAATGCTGCGTACTTCGGACTTCATCAAGCCACCTATCGGAAACAATGTCTTGGACAGTTGTATGCCGTCTATCTGCGCCAAGAAGTCTGTCTGATCCTTGACGGCATCTACTGCTGTTCCCAGCCATATCTTTTCATCTTGATGAATCACTTGTGCATAATGCCCGGTAGCTGTCCTGTCGAAAAGATGTCCTATTTGACGCTCGAAACAACCGAATTTGATGAGGCGGTTGCACATCACATCTGAATTGGGGGTCAGCCCTTGCTTCAGTTTGTCCATCATGTAGCCCACAACCTCTTCCCAATACTGATGATGCAAATCCACCACCTCGAAAGGGAGTCCATAACGGTGCGCTACGCTTTGGCAAATCTCCACATCTTCTTCCATGGAGCAATCCATCGTTCCCGCTTCATCACCGCTTATACGGATATAAAACAAGGAGGGGTGATAGCCCTGCTCGCAAAGCAAATGCACTGCGACCGAACTGTCCACCCCTCCAGAAAGCAATACTGCTACAGTCATTCTCTAAACAATCTTTCCGACCTTAATCAAATCTTCTCCAATGCCTGCGCCAAGTCGGCCAGCAGGTCGTCGATATGCTCCGTTCCTATGGAGAGGCGGATGGTAGAGGGGGTGATGTGTTGCGCTTCCAGTTCCTCCGGCGAGAGTTGCGAATGGGTGGTGGTGTAGGGGTGGATGACCAGGCTCTTCACATCGGCCACATTGGCGAGGAGCGAGAATATATTAAGCGAATCGATGAACCGCCATGCCTCCTCCTGTCCGCCCTTTATCTCGAAGGTGAAGATGCTGGCCGCACCATGGGGGAAGTATTGCTGATAGAGTGCGTGGTCGGGATGAGTGGGCAGAGAGGGATGGTTCACCTTGGTCACTTTCGGATGACGGCTCAGAAAATCGACCACCTTCAAGGCATTGTACACGTGTCGCTCCACACGGAGAGAAAGCGTCTCCAACCCTTGCAGAAGGATGAAGGCATTGAATGGAGAAAGGGTGGCACCCGTGTCGCGAAGGATGACCGCACGGATGCGGGTGACGAAGGCTGCCGCTCCGGCCACATCGGCAAAGACAGCACCGTGGTAGCTCGGCTCAGGTTTGGCCAGTGTGGGGAACTTGTCGGGATTGGCTTTCCAGTCGAAACGGCCACCATCCACAATGACACCGCCCAACGAGGTGCCGTGTCCGCCAATGAACTTGGTGGCAGAGTGTACCACGATGTCGGCACCATGCTCCAGCGGGCGGAAGAGGAAGGGAGTGGCAAACGTGTTATCTACAATCACCGGGATACCGTGGCGGTGAGCCACTTCGGACACCCCTTCAAGGTTGGTCACATCAGAGTTCGGATTGCCGAAGGTCTCCACAAACACCGCTTTTGTGTTGGGGCGGATGGCCTGCTCCAAAGCCTCCAAATCGTTCACCTTCACAATGGAGTTTGCAATGCCTTGCGTGGCCAGCGTGTGGGTGATAAGGTTGTACGAACCGCCATACAGATTGTCCGCAGCCACCACATGGTCGCCCGCCTGAAGGATGTTCTGAAGGGCATAGGTGATGGCTGCTGCCCCTGATGCCACCGCCAATCCGGCCACACCACCTTCCAGTGCGGCCACGCGCTCTTCAAAGACCCCTTGGGTGGAGTTGGTTAACCGGCCATAGATGTTTCCTGCATCGCGAAGCCCGAAGCGGTCGGCTGCATGTTGCGAATTGCGGAACACATACGAAGTGGTCTGATAGATGGGCACGGCGCGTGCATCAGTGGCGGGGTCGGGTTGCTCTTGTCCAACGTGGAGTTGCAATGTCTCGAAATGCAAATTCTTTGTTTCCATAATTTCTATTCTTTTTTAAGTGATACATTTTGTTTCGTTTTCTGCTGCAAAGGTAGAAAGTGTGGAGATTTCCCACAAGATGTAGCGGATTTTTAGAAAATATCACTAATTTTGCGCCTTCAAAAAGAATAAAACTACTAATCAAGGGGCTGAAAAGCCCTGTAAACAGAATGAGGTCATTTTATATGGAGACATTAGACAAAGTGGATTTGCAAATCCTGCGCACCCTGCAAGCGAACGCCCGACTGACCACCAAGGAGCTGGCTTCGCGCGTGAGCCTTTCATCTACGCCCGTGTTCGAACGGTTGAAGCGGTTGGAGGCCAACGGGTATATCAAGAAGTACATCGCCGTGCTCGATGCCGAGAAACTCAACCAAGGCTTCATCGTCTTCTGCAACGTGAAGATGAGCCGGTTGAGCCGCGAGATTGCGCAAGACTTCGCCCGCGTCGTCAATGGGATTCCCGAGGTGGTGGAGTGCTACAACATCTCCGGCAGCTTCGACTACCTGCTGAAGATACATGCCCCCAACATGAAGTACTATCAGGAGTTTGTCCTCAACGTGTTGGGCACCATCGAGAACCTCAGTTCACTGGAAAGCACCTTCGTGATGGACGAAATCAAGCACGAGTACGGCATTCATATTTAACCCATCCGCCCCGTCAGGTAGGCTTTGGTGCGCTCGTCCTTGGGGGTGGAGAACATGGTGGCCGTGTCGCCATACTCCACCAGTTCGCCAAGGTACATGAACATGGATTTTGAGGAAATGCGCATGGCTTGCCCCATGTTGTGGGTTACTATCAGGATGGTGACCTCCTTTTGAAGCTCCTGCATCAGCTTCTCGATGTGGGCGGTGGCAATAGGGTCGAGTGCCGAAGTAGGCTCGTCCATCAGCAGCACGTCAGGCTTCATGGCGAGGGCGCGTGCAATGCAGAGGCGTTGCTGTTGGCCACCCGAAAGGAAAGTACCTTTCTTATTCAGCACGTCCTTCACCTCATCCCACAAGGCTACACTTTTCAAGCAACGCTCGACGGTTTCCTCCCTTTCGGCTTTCGACAGGCGGATGCCGTTCAGCGCATATCCGGCAAGGACATTGTCCGTGATGCTCATCGTGGGGAATGGGGCGGGACGCTGGAAGACCATACCTATGCGGCGACGCACGTCAACAGGCTCCATGGAGAGAATGTTTTCACCGTTCAGGAGTATCTCTCCATCCACACGGATGTTGGGATAGAGTTCGTGCATCAGGTTGGCGGCACGTAGCAATGTGCTCTTTCCACAACCCGAAGGTCCCATGATGGCGGTGATGGTATTGCGGTCGATGGCTGCTGATACATACTTCACGGCCATCGTCTGCTTGGTATAGGATACGCAAGTCTTATTAAATTCAAGTATAGGCTTTACTGATTCCATTTCTTTGCAAGATATTTAGCTGTAAGATTCAATGTGAGAACAAATAATAAGAGGAAGAGCGAGGCTCCCCAGATGAGTTCCTGAAGATTAGGGTCGTTGAAAAACTCCCAGATGAGCAACGGCACGGCCGATATGGGCTTGTCGATGGAGAAGCGGATGAACGAGCAACCGAGGGCGGTGAACATGAGGGGCGCCGTTTCGCCAATCACACGCGAGATGGCCAGCAACACACCCGTGAAGATGCCGCCGAATGCGGCAGGCAGTTGCACCTTCAGCATCACACGGGCACGGTTCCCGCCGAGTGCCAAGCCGGCCTCTTTGAGCGATGCAGGCAGAATCTTCAATGTCTCCTCCGTCGAACGGATAATGAGCGGGAGCATCATAACGAACAGTGCCACACTGCCCGCAATGGCCGAATAGCCCTTCATCGGGACAACCACCCACATGTAGGTGACAATGCCGATAATCACCGATGGGGTTCCTTGCAAAAGGTCGGTGAGGTAACTGACCGTTTGAGAAAAGCGGTTCTTGGGATTCTCGGCCAGAAAGGCACCGCACAAGATACCAGTCGGGACGGCCACAATGGCAGCCATGCCGAGCATAATCATGGTGCCGATGATGCCATTGGCAATACCGCCAGGGATGGGTTCACCTGCCTCAATGGCTTTCATGGCCTTGTAGGCAGTGGGAGTGGTTTCGGTGAAGAACGACCATGAGAGTTGGTCGTAACCACGGAGTAGCACTTCACCCAAGATGGCGAACAGGGGTACTGCCGTGAGTGTGGCAAACAGGCAGACTATCCACAACATGGCTTTGTCTGCCAACAAACGGTGTTTTGTTTTCAAGTGTGTCATATCTGTTAAGATATTCTTGCGCGTGTAATCATCATTTTACCTATCATGTTGATTACCGCCGTGATGAGGAAGAGCACGAGTCCGATGGCTATCAAGGAAGAGAAGCGAAGGTCGGAAGCCTCGCCAAACTGATTGGCAATGATGGAAGCCATGGAGTTGCCTGTTGAGGTAATCGACTCGGGAATGTTGTTGGTGTTGCCGATAAGCATCGTCACCGTCATTGTCTCGCCCAACGCGCGACCGATGGCCAACACGTAGGAAGAGAATACGCCCGAACCGGCCACGGGAAACACCACCTTGCGGATGACTTCGGCACGAGTGGCACCAAGGCTGTATGCGCCCTCCTTCAGGTCATTAGGAACCATCTTGATGAACTCGGCACTGAGCGATGCCGCGTAGGGCACAATCATGATGGCCAGTACCAACGAGGCGGTCAGCACACCCGACCCTTGTGGCGAGATTCCCAATGCCATGATGAGCGGACGCAGGGTGTAAAAGCCCCAAAGACCATAGATGATAGAGGGAATGCCTGCCAAAAGGTCGGTCACTGTGCTGAGCACCGAAGCTACCTTTGTCCCCTTGAAGTATTCGCCCACAAAGAGGGCTACGGGCAACGAGAAGGGTATGCAGAAGATGAGGGCCAATGCCGTCGTCATCAGCGTGCCTGTAATGAATGGCAATGCTCCGTATTGCTCTGCCCCCTCGGTGTAGCTCCACTCTTTCGAGGTAAGGAATTGGATAAAACCGAAATGTTCGAAGGCTTCGTAAGCATCGGTGACGAGGGCGTAAACTACGCCCCCGCACACGATTGGCATTGTCAATGCAGCAACGAATAAAAGCACTTTATAGAGTTTGTCGGTCATGTTTTTTATTGCGATATAGCTACTCCGTCGTAAGTGACGGTCTTCAGATTTTTCAAACTGATTTTCTTGGCTTTGGCAGGCAGCGGAGCATAGTGCACCTCAGAAGTGATGCTTTGCGCTTCGTCAGAGAGGATGTACTTCAACAAGTCCAGTGTCGCCTCGGCCTGCTCGCGAGTACGGTCGGCATAGTGTTGCTCCTTGTAGATAATCATCCAAGTGAAGGTCGAGATGGGATAAGCCCCTTCGGCATCAGCATTGGTGATAGAGGTGCGTGTGTCTGTGGGGATTTCGCCCATGGCTGCAGCCGAGATGCTGGCGGAAGAAGGCTCCACCAGTTCGCCCCGTTGGTTGGCTATGCGGGCGTAGGGAATCTTCTGGGCGAAAGCGTACTCCGAACCCACGTAGCCGATGGAATACTTGGTTTGTGCAATCACTCCTGCCACACCGGGATTGCCCTTCGCGGCCTGTCCTGCGGGGAAGTTTACCGACTTGCCGGCTCCATACTTGGACGCCCACATCGGGCTTACCTTAGTCAGATAGTCGGTGAAGACGAATGTCGTACCCGAGCCGTCCGAACGATAGACAGGGATAATTTCTGCATCGGGCAACTGGGCATTTGGATTCAACTCCACCAGTCGGGCATCGTTCCATCGCTTCACCTCACCGGCAAAGATGTCGGCCACCAGTTCGCCTGAAAGATTCAGTTTCCCTACTCCGTCAAGATTGTAGGCCACCACCACGGCTCCCATGCAAGTGGGCACATGGATGACGGCATCCATCTCGCTCATCTCTTTATCCGAAAGGAATGCGTCACTACCCGCGAAATCCACAATCTTGTCGCGCAAGTTGCGCACACCACCACCCGAACCGATGCCACCGTAGGCCACGGCATCGCCATTCACTTGGGCAAACTGTTCGAACACTACATTATAGAAAGGAAGGGGGAATGTGGCACCTGCTCCTGAAAGTTCTTGCGCCTCGCGCCCATTTTCCTTGTCCTTGTTTGCATTACCACCACATGCGACCATTGCAAAGGCGATAGCGAGTGTCATTACTGACGAAAAAATCTTTTTCATACTTGTTTATGGATTAATGTTTGTTCTATTAAAATCCGAAATAGCAATTGACGTATGCCGAGTAACAATCATCGGCCCCATCAGCCTTTGGCATACTTATCCTGAAGTTGGGGGCAATCTTCACGTACTTACCGAGTTTGAACTGAGCACCCAGAATGGCCGCAGACTCATCCTTGGAGATGTTCCAATCGTTTTTAGAAGAGAGGTCATCGTAGCGGACAAAGAGGTCTGTCATCTTTGACAATTTGCCCGAGGCAAAGAGTGAATAACCGCTTTGGTCAGCACCCTCCTTGTTCGAAGCATTCCACATTTGGTTATATTCTGCACCAATCGTGAACCTCTCGTGCTTGTAGCCTATGAATGCGGCAACGTTTGTAATGTCCTCTTTCCCTTCTTCGCTGCCTTCGTTCAATCCTCCGTAGAGACGAACCTGGAGACCTTTCACAGGGGTGAGCGTCACACCCAAACCGTAGTTCAGTCCATCGTTTTTCTGAATCTTCTTATAGCCCTCGCCATTCACAATGATGGCATCGGCTGAGACCCAATCGGCAAACTTGTAGGCCACCGAGAGACCAAGGTCGGCACTGCTTCCGAACTTGTATTCATCCTGAAAAGACTTCATGATGTAGCGGTATCCCCAGAACTTCTCCTGAAAGTTGAATTGCGTGGTCGAGATAAGACCTCCGTTCAATGTCAGGCCGTCCTTTTTCCAAGAGACCATAGCATTCTTGATGTAAGCCATGCGTTGGTAATCCGACACGTCGCTCGATTTGCCGATGTCCATCACCGCCTTGGCCGAAAGTCCCTTACCGAAGTTGTACTCGTAACCGAAATAGCTGCGCTCCAACTCAAATCCGCGGTCATCGTTCTCTGCCCCGAAACCCGTGTGGAAGTTTCCGAACGCTTGCACAATGGCTTTACCTTTAGGCTCCTCTCTGTTGGCATCCTGCGCCTGGGCAGTGATACCGATGCAGGCTAAAACGCCTGCCATGATTACGTTTGTTTTCAATTCTCTATGATTTTTGATTTCCGCTGCAAAGTAACGGAGATATTGTTACATAAAGGTTTCAAAACTGTTAGGCTTTCGTGAAATGCTTATCCTTCATATAAAAGGATTCCCCTTATCAGAAATCATTTCTAACAAGAGGAATCAAATGCTCCAAATAGGAAATCATAGAGAAAGGAGCATTATTTGGTCCATCCATTCATCCAGGTACATTCCTTTTCAATATCATCCAATGAAGCATATTCAAAGGATTGTTCTGTCAGATTCCCCACACTGACAAACAACTCGTTTGTATAAATGCCTTCCTTGCTGTCCAAAGTACTGCTGATGCTCACAGATTCAAGTGTAGAAGTACCATTGAGCAAGGCATTTTCCGTTTCAGCACTTTCTACTGCCAGAGCCTTTGCTTTGCCGCATACTTTCGCTGATGTAATTTCTACCTCAGTGCCACGACGCAGGCGGATCCCCTGCTTGCTACCTCCATTGCCTACTAAAATAAGGTTGTGCAGTACTGGGTGTGAAACAGGTGTGGCGGCATAATTGTTTTCATTGTTGTCCGCTTCAATCAAGCAGTCACAATCATAACCTAATGTGCTTTCCGCTTCTTGGAATACCACCAGGTTCTCGCCCTTTCCATTCCAGCCTTCTGTCCAGTCAAACGAATCATCCGAACAGTTTACCGCCACCATGTTCTTTACATTGACAGAACCGCCAAAGAATTCAAAGCCGTCATCAGAGCCGTGATAAGCTTCGCAGTTTTCCACTACAGTACCACTACCGACACCATAGAAGGTCATACCATTGGCTTCATGCTCCTCATCAAAAGCATAGCCGGTATATTCTACACGCACGTATTTCAATACACCTGAGTTGTCGCTCTCAACAGTGCCTCCATACTGTGCACCACCAATTTCGGAACTACCCTTGCCTCCCTCAGCATTGGTGTGGGCACGTCCACAGAGGTGAATACCTCCCCAAGCACCGGTCTCTTCTTTCTCGCTGGTCATCACAATGGGAGCATCTGCAGTACCTACAGCATTGATTTTTGCGCCTTGTTTTACCAAAATGTAATCTACAATATCGTCATAAACAGCCACAATCTTCACACCTTTCTCGATATTGAGGGTAGCTCCCTCTTCGACAATGTATTCACCGCTAAGCTTGTAGGTGTTGCCTGCCTTCAGGGTTACATTTGAGGTTACTGAACCTTTAAGAACAGTGCCATCGGGGGTGATACCAGGGTCAATACTTCCATTGTTGTTGTCGTCATCATCACTACAAGCTGTGAGCATTGACATACCGGCTGCAAGAGCCATCACACTGAATTTCCAAACTTTTGTTTTCATTGTTCTTTTTGTTAGTTTGTTAATAATAACTTGGTTTTATTTTTCTATGTCTATTTTGTCTTCGTGGAGATTTATCATATAAGCTGTTTACAATTGGCAAGAAATACCAATCTCCATTCCGACTCCTTTTTTGTACCGTTCGACTTCCACCTCGGAACCTGTCTGCGGAACCTCTTGCCTGAACACGATGTCGCGATTAAGTATATCGTCCACCTGTAGTTTCAGAGTCAGCCTCTTGTTCAGTGCATAACTTGCGTTGAGATTCAACGTGTGTACAGCCTGTTGTTCGATGTCACCCAATCCTGAGACTCCCACTGCATGGATGCGTTTACCTTGCATATTGTATAACAGAGTCATATTGAGCCGACGATTGTTATCGAAACTGGGTGACCATGTGACATCAGCATTCACCAATATGGGCGAAGCTCCTTGCAACGAACGTTCCTTATTTGTATAGGCACCTCCTTCGGGAAGAGCCACATTGGTGTGCATATAGCTGACATTGGCTCCTACACGCAAATCCTTTGCAAGCAGTTTGCGGATTTCCATTTCCAATCCAGCAGCCATACCATCTTCGGCATTTTGGAAACTGTGAAGCGTGGCGCCTCCCTGAAGAGCTTGAATGCGTTCGATAGGGTTGTCCAATCGCTTGTAGTAAGCAGTCACAGAGAGCATATCACCCTCTTGGTTCATGAGTTCGTAGCGCAAGTCAAAGTTATAGTTATAACCATTCTGCAACTCTTCGTTTCCACGGATTTGTGCCGAGCCATAGGACTCCTGATAGAGGAAGGGAGCCATTTCGATGAAGGATGGACGGGTGACTGTACGTGAGGCTGAGAAACGCAAACTGTTCTTATCGTTCAAGGTGTATTTAATGTTTAGCGCAGGAAACAAATCGTTCTTCTTCAAGTCACGACGTTGACCATACCTCTCGCCTCCATCAGTAGCATAACGCACCCATTGGTGACTCGATTCATAGCGCACTCCGGCATTGAGCTGCACTTTGTCCAACAGATGAAGATTGGCGAGCAGGTAAGCAGCAAAAATATCGTTACCTGCCAAATAACTATCTTTGGGTTGCATCTTACGCTCAACAGTAATGTTTCCATTGGCCACATTCTCCTGATTCAGGTATCCATTGGTGTCGAATATGTTTTTGATTTCAGGATTCAATTTGTTTACATTATAATAGAAGCGTGTGCCCATGTAGTCGCGATTCTTGTCCTTGTAATCCATTCCCATGCTCAGGTTGTCTGTGTCGTTCCATCCCCACTTTATAGCAAGATGTGTATTCCACTCTTCTTCATTGAGTTCGCCAAAGTAACGCATGGTCTCCTGTCGATTCAGTTTGAAAAGCGACAACTTTCCTCCTTCGTTATTGAACATCACCTGTCTGCGATCGGGTTCTTCGCTGGAAGTTTTTGTATAAGAGGTAGCCCAATTGATTCGCCAATGGGTATCGGCTGTGAGATTATGCAATCCGCGGACTTGATGATTTTGTAAGGAGTAGATGTGGGTACTATTGTTACTACCCGTCAAGTGATGACCCTCAGAGTCTATACCTTGACGCTGTTCGTAGGTGTCACTGGCATTACGGGCATAAAAGAATGTATAGCCTATATGGTCGCTATGTCTTAACGTATAGTTCACATGACCAAGCGCAGCCATCCTCAAAGCCTGTTCGTAGCTATCGTAGGAAAAATCATTCTGTACATTGCCTGTAGCTTCCAAAGTCTTGTAGAAGGCATCCTCCATGTGTTGATAGCCGTTGCTCAGGCTAAATGAGCCAAGTAGGCTGAGGGTCTGTCCGCCCAAAGGTAGTTTTTTACCAAAAGAGAGGTCAGTTCCCAAGTCGGGTAATGCATGTTTCTTCTCTACTGCAAAAGTGGAATTGAAGATATTGTGTTTTTTTACATATTCGTCAAACTCCATCAGTGGCAATCCCAATGCTTTGGAATCAATGGATGGAGAATGAAACAACGAGCCATCCCGATTCATCTGATAGTGACTTTTACCCAATGTATTGAATTTGCCTCCCACCTTCAATCCAATGTTCAGAAAATCCTTATCCACCCGTTCCTTGGTGGTGATTCCTATATGTGCCCCACTGTAGTCAGCATAAGCTTCAGCATTATACACTTTGCTTACTGCGATATTTTGCACCGTACTTGATGGGAACAATTCAAGCGGCACCAACTTGTTATCAGGGTTAGGAGATGCTATGGGAAGCCCGTTCAGCGTCGTTATGCTATAGCGATCTCCTAATCCACGAACAATCAGTTGCCCTGCATCTGCAATAGATATTCCTGTAACCTTTTTTACTCCCTCTTGAACTGTACTGACGCCCTTTACCTCCATCTCCTTTGATCCCATATATTCAAGAGACAAGATAGCTTTTTGCCTATCAATTAACAGGGCCTTTTCACTTTCACGATTAAGTTTGGCTACCACCGACACCTCTCCCAATTGCTTACTATCGCTCAACATTTCGAAGTTCTGTATTTGTTCGCTCTGTTTTACTGTCAATTGGTGCGTGATTTGCTGATATCCTACATAATCAACCAATAGTGTGTAGTCGCCGTTTTTCAAATTCAACGTGTAGTCTCCATCCAGACCAGCCACGGCTCCTGTCGTTTGTCCATCTACTCTTATGGTAGCACCTGTCAGGGGTTCCTTTGTCGCTTTGTCAATCACCGTACCACGTACTACCCCAGCATTCATAGCCAAAGGAATACACTGCAGCATCATAATTACAATTCTCGTTTTCATCTTTTTCAAAACTTCTTTCATTTACTTCTAATTTTACGCCGCAAAGGTACGGTGACAAAGTTTCATGAGTGTTGCAAAAGGATTAACCGTTCGTTAAATAATGGAACATGCACTGCCTCTGTCGGTTATTCATTTCGTCCGCTTCACCGTGTGCAGGACATTTCCCTTTTTGTCCACCATGTGAAGGCAAAGTTCATGCTTGTCGGCTGCAATCACAGAGAAACCTGGCTCGGAACTACAAAAGACTGTACCCTGAATAGGAGATACTTTGCGACTGAGCGAGGCAGAAGAGTTAACGACATAGTCAATCGAACTACCTTTGATTTGCAAATGCTGGAAATTATGGATATGGCCACACAGATACATGGCTACATTCTTATGTTCACGAAGAACTTTATCGACTGTATTTTGCATATCCAATCTTTCACTTTCATCTTTTGATGTTTCGGCATAGATTGGATGATGACCTACGACGATAACCCAATCCTCTTTTGATACATCTAACAAAGAGTCCATCCATTGTATTTGTGGTTCTATATCCTGTTTACATGCATCGGGATATTTTTTATTCTCATTCCGGTACTTGCTCATCAGAGGTGTCGTATCTATCATGACGAAACGAACAGTAGTACCATCCTCTTCATAAACCTTGGTATAATACCTTGCTGGCATATTCCAACGGCGGCTTATGTTTGAATAGTCTATAACGGCTTTGGTGTTTCCCCGATATTCATGATTTCCTAATATCGGCATCCAATCGATCATTAACTCTGGATGAGAATAAATCAATTCATAATTAGTCATCCATAGCGGATCGTCCACACTTTGCACGCCATCGAAATGGTGTACGTCACCGGCTGCAATGATGCACTCGGGTCCAATCTCTTCGGCCATCACTCCCATCAGTTCAGCTATGTTCTTCTGTTCATAGTAGCCGTTTCGTCCAAGGTCGTTGGCCATGAAGAAGTTTGCATCTTTTTTCAGTGTGCTCCATACTTCCGGAGTCTGTGCAAATGTCCCCAAAGATGCAAGAAGGACAATGACAATTGATTTTAACTGTTTCATTTTCTTTTCTTTTTTTATTGATTAAAATTGAAATTTCACACCGGCATTGAGTCTCATGCCATAATATTCGACTTGCATAGTACGCTCTTTGTCACCTTGATAGTATCTCAAAGGTTGATTCAGCAGGTTGTTGGCTTCGGCATAGAAGGTAGTCTTGAACTTCTTTCCCAAGGTGTAGCTGGCATTCAAGTCCAGATAGTTTACTTTATCATAATATCGGTCAAGGGCGGCCACAGTGCCGAACTCATCGACAAACTCTGATGCAAAGTTGTACGACAAGCGCACGTTCAGTCCTTTGTTTTCGTAGTAGAGTGACGCATTTGCCGTGTGCTCGGGCGAGCCGGTCATCTTGATTTCCTCACCATCGTTTAACTTGCGGTGTTCGAAATGATGGTTCTTCGTCTTGCTGTGCGTATAGGTGTAAGTGCCGTAAAAACCAAGGCATTTCAAGACAGGGGCAATGAATCCGAAGTCGCGCTGATAGGCAACTTCTACTCCAAAGAGGTCGGCATCATAGGCATTGATGGGCTTGGTGATTTCATATTTCACAGGCTCGCCATCTTCGTTCAACAATCCGGCAGGGATATTGGGGTCGCTGGTTGATTTCCACTTTTCGTCAGCAATCACATCCTGCACGTTCTTGTAGAAGAATCCCAAACTGACAAGACCTACACCCTCGAAGTAATACTCTCCACCCAAGTCGAAATTGTACGAGGTGGTCGGCTTCAACCGGGCATTTCCGAAACTGGCCTCTTCCTCGGCAATATTATAGTGAACACAGGGGACCAATGCCGAGTACTTGGGACGCGAGAGTGTCTTGGTGAACGAAGCGCGCAACTTCAAATCATCCGTAGCATCGTACTTCACGAGCAGGCTGGGTAGCCAGTTGGTATAGTCGTTTTTGCGATGACCGGTACTCTCCATGCGTCCTTGTTCGTCCTCCAAGTCATCAACCACCCAATTGAATCCCTGATAGTTGAGTGAGGTGTGTTCCATACGCAATCCCACCACAGCATTCCATTTGCGTCCCAGTCGTTGGTCGAGGCGCAGGTAGGCACTGCTGATTCTTTCGGTGGCATCGTAATTGCCTGAAGCCTCTTCGTAGAGTTCGTAGGCACCCTCTTGTGTGGATACCATCTTCAATCCACCCAGATACTCTTTGGTGATGAATGACGTGTGGATCGGCAACTTGCCATCGACCATGAAACCGCTGCGTATTTGACCATTCATGTGGTTCATCCACTCCTCTTCACCAGCCTCTTCGTAGGGAGCTATGTAGTCATGGCAATGCACCTCTTTCTGCTTCGACTTGTCGGTGTACTTGCCACCAAAGCGTAGTTTGCTTGCATACTCTCCGGTAGTGAGCGGCAATTCAAAGTTCATGCGTAATTTCCATTCATCTTCGCTGATATCTTGATTTGAATTGGTCAATTCGTCGATGCTCCACTTGTAACCACTGATGTCTCCGACTCCCTTATTAGGATAAGGATGGCGTCCGCCTGCGCCCACGAAACTGAGGTCTTCGAAATAGTCACTGTTTTTCTTTCCTTTCATCTCCACCCCGAAATAGCGTTCATTGGGACGTTCCTCTGTGGCACGGGAGAATGAGGCAGCCCAATCGGCTTTCAACTTGCCAAAAGTATGTTCGCCATCGAGGGTGAAATCCATCGTTTGCTGCAACTCCAATCGGGCATCCCGATTGTCGTCCGATCCTCCTTTGGTTTGCAACACGAGGGATTGTTTCTCGGGCTTTTCATTCAGTTTCTTATAGGTGATGCGGTAACGGTTTTCCCAATCACCGCGACGATTATACATGCCCTTAAACGAGAGTTTATGATTAGGGTTGAACTTGTAGTCAGCAGCCAGTGAATAGCTCTGCCGTTCGCGAGTGACGTAGTATTGGCGAATTTCGGCCTTGTCCAAATATACATTTCCGTCGTCATCCACATCGTACTCAAATTCGGTGTTGTCGGCTCCTCCGGGAGCATTTTGATACGAAGCGGCCAGCATCACTCCCAGTTTGTCATTGAAGTAGCGGTCTCCGTAAGTCAATCCGAGGTTCAGTTGCATCTTGTCGCTCACCCAGTTCCATCCGCTTCCGGCCGTAGCGTTCAGCACACGTTTATAAGGTGTATTCTTTGTCACCAGATTGATGGCGCCACCGATAGCGTCTCCGTCCATATCGCTGGTTACCACCTTACTCACCTCGATGGTCTGCACCATATCGGCAGGAATCAAGTCGAGCTGTACATTGCGAGTATCTCCTTCGGCCGAC
This sequence comes from Bacteroidaceae bacterium, assembly GCA_017464815.1. Classification (GTDB taxonomy): domain Bacteria; phylum Bacteroidota; class Bacteroidia; order Bacteroidales; family Bacteroidaceae; genus Phocaeicola_A. Next base: position 67,540 of record JAFTYI010000031.1, read on the forward strand.
GGCAAGCGGTTGCCGTTCACGGTCACTGAGGTAAGGTCGGCACTTGTGCCACGCACCTGTCCGAAGCGGGCCTCTCCCATGTCGTATTGCACATTGATGCCATTGATGCGTTTCAGCGCATCACCGATGTTGGCATCAGGGAATTTTCCCACTTGATCGGCCGAAACCACATTTTTCACTCCCATGGCGGTTTTCTGCATGTTCACAGCCCTTCTTTGTCCTTGGAAGGCGCTCTTTACCTCCACCTGTTGAAGGGCAACCCCTTCGTTCATCACAATGTCATATTCCAACGTCTTGCCCTCTGTCACCGTCAAGCGAGCTTCCACAGGTTCATATCCCACGTAGGAAACCTTCAGCGTGTAAACACCGGGTTGCAAATTGGGCAATGTGTAGAATCCATTGATGTCGCTGGTGACACCAGTACGCAAATCTTCGATATATACCGAGGCGCCTGGCAAACTTTGTTGTTGTTCGTTGTCAACCACCCGTCCACAAACGGTTCCTCCTTTGGGAATAGGGGCTTTTCCCCCAGCATTAGTCACTTGGCCTATTCCTGCCATAAGCAGCACCATTGTGGCCATTTTCATTTTCTTGTTCATCGTCATTTAGTATTTAAATTTTGACGCTGCAAAGGTACGGGGGCCACGCTTCATAAATGTTTCAAAACTGTTAGGCTTTCGTGAAATGCCCATTTGGGGCAAATTGTTACATTTCTATTAAATCTTGTTTCCGACGTTTCACCGTTCGCCAATTCTCTGTAATTTTGCATCGGCTTAATATAACAATGCTATTTTCGCAAGTAAAAACTTGCGAAGGAGTTATAAGGAGTTATCGGCTCTTCGAGCCTAAGGAGTTAAAGCCACCATACCTTAATGAGTAAATCAAAAGAGGTTTTCGATGAACGAAGTGAATAATAGTTTGGCAAACGAATAAACAAGACATTTGGCTTTAACTCCTAGTGAGTGAAACGAACGATAACTCCTTTAACTCCTAAATCAAATATATAAGGTATATGGCAACAGAACGTATATTGATTGTGGATGACGAGGATACCCTGTGCGAAGTCTTGAAACTGAACCTCGAAAACGAGGGGTATGATGTCGATACGGCCTTCAGTGCCGAGCAGGCGCTGACTTATGACCTGACGGAATATTCGCTCATCCTGTTGGACATCATGATGGGTGAAATCAGTGGCATCAAGATGGCCAAGATGTTGAAGGCCGATGTAAAGACGGCCGACATCCCCATCATCTTCTGTACGGCACGCGATACGGAGGACGACATGGTGATGGGATTGAATCTCGGAGCGGATGACTACATCATGAAGCCTTACACCATTCGTAATGTCATTGCCCGTGTAAAGAGTGTGTTGCGCCGGACATCCACGCGCAAGGCCTCAACTCTCCCAACAGAAAAGCCTCATGTGCTGCAAGTGGATGGGTTGAAACTCGACATGGCGTTCAAGCGTTGTACGGTGGATGGCGAGGAGGTGAAACTTGCCCGAAAGGAGTTTGAGTTATTGGCCTATCTTATCAGGCATCGGGGTAAAATCTGTTCGCGCGAACAGATTCTCAGCCGTGTGTGGAGCAACGAGGTGGTGGTGCTTGACCGCACGATTGATGTCAACATCACCCGCCTCCGTCAGAAGATAGGTGCATACGGCTCGTATATCGTAACCCGTTCAGGTTTTGGCTATGGCTTCCGCGATTAAGACACCCTTTCACAAGCAACTCTTCCTGATGCTGCTTGCCTTCTCATGGACGATTGTGCTCTGCTTCATCGGCTTCCAGTATCTGCGCGAGAAGCAATACAAGTCTGACTACCTGAACGCCCAGTTGCAACTCTACAACCGCCATCTGTTGGAGGTCGTGGACGAGGGATTGGCGTATGAAGACTACATCGCTACACACGACAAGCCGTTTGAGGAGTTGCGCATATCCATCATTGCGCTTTCGGGTGCAGTCGTCTATGACAACACCATCCCGATTGATTCACTCGACAATCACCGCAACCGTCCTGAGATTGACAATGCTTTGAGAAACGGCATGGGGTATCACATCGGGCGACAATCCGCCAGCGACGGACGGGAGTATTTCTATTCGGCCACACGAGGCGAACGAGGTCTTGTGCGCACGGCCATCCCTTATTCAAACACACTTCACGACTTGCTCGAAGCCGACTGGTCGTTCCTCGTAGTCATGATTTTCATCAGCCTTGCCATGAGTGTGTTGGCCTACTTCACTACCCGCAAACTTGGCAAAGACATCGAGCGTGTCAACCGTTATGAAGCCGAGCAGGAAAAGAACCGTATCAAACGCCAATTGACAAACAATATCAATCACGAACTGAAGACTCCCGTGGCATCCATCCAAGTGTGCCTCGAAACATTGCTCTCGGGCATCAGCCTTAGCGACGAAAAACGGCAAGAGCTGATAGGGCGTTGCTATACCCACAACGAACGCTTGCGCCGCTTGCTGAACGATGTTTCACTCATCACTCGCATGGAGGATGGAGGGGCACTAATCAGTAAAGAAGAAGTGGTGATAAACCACATTATAAAGGAAATAGCCAAAGAATTGGAGGTTATGCCCGATGAAGAACGCCTGACACTGCACACCGACTTCTGTGAGGAGGTGGTCATTGATGGCAACCTCGCGCTGATAGGCTCCATATTCAGCAACCTTACGGAAAACGCCATCGCCTATTCCGAGGGGAAGAACATCTACATATCGCTGATAGAAAACAACAAACACACCTGCCGTATCCGCTTCGAAGATGATGGCAGAGGGGTTCGCCCGGAGCAACTGCCCCACCTCTTCGACCGTTTCTATCGCGTGGACAAGGGGCGTTCGCGCCAGAAGGGCGGCACAGGGCTCGGCCTTGCCATTGTCAAACATGCCGTCATGTTTCATGGTGGCATCATCACCGCCACCAACCGTCCCAATGGCGGATTGCGGTTTGAATTCACGCTGAAGAAACATCATCCTTAATCGTATGTTATTTGCCCTGATGAACCTGTGTTTGCTCACTTCCATACCGTAAGCCTGCATTTCCATACTCCAGACATACACCTCCATACTCCATGCATACACTTCCATACTGTACAACTACGTCCTTACACGGTATTCTTCCCCCTTTTTGCATAAAAAGTGAAGAAAAAATGGGCAAAAGGCTTGTACATCAGAAAATAAGTTGTACCTTTGCACCCGCTAAAGAAAGTTTTACGTTTTAAAAGTTAATCAAATTATGTATTTAGACGCTGCTAAAAAGCAAGAAATCTTTGGACAATACGGAAAGTCTAACACTGATACTGGTTCAGCTGAGAGCCAGATTGCTTTGTTTTCATACCGTATTTCCCATTTGACGGAGCACTTGAAAAAGAACCGTAAAGATTATAGCACTGAAAGAGCATTGACCATGTTGGTAGGTAAGCGCCGCGCCCTCCTCAACTACTTGAAGGAACGCGATATCAACCGCTACCGTGCTATCGTTAAGGCTCTTGGCTTGCGTAAGTAATTTCACTTACGGGCGAAAATTGAAAAGAGGATATGTCCCCATGGGGATGTATCCTCTTTTTTTGCCTCTTTTTGAGGGGGATGAGTGAAAAATGAGCTATAGGTCGAAAAATGCGACTTGCTTTTTCCCGAATGTGACTTGCTTTTTTCTAAGTGCGAGCCGCACTTTACCCAAGTGCAAGTCGCATTTTTGAAAAAGCAAGCCGCATTTTTTTATTTCTCGCTGATGATCCAACCTTTTTTGTCGAAGTTCATGGGACGGATGAAGAGGAAAGCACCGCCACCCGCGGCTTTCTCGTAGGCATGAGAGACGAAGTACCACTGCCCGTCGAACTGGTAGGCTGAGTTGTGGCCTATGCCAAAGAATTCTTTATCAGGACCATAGAGAAGAGTACCGCCACCCTTGTCCATGCGCACGCCGTCCTTGTCGAGGTAGGGGCCTTCGATATTTTTGGAGCGGCCGTAGACGGTTTTGTAGGTGGAACTTTCGCCTCGGCAGCAGTAATCAAAGCTGACAAAGAGGTAGTAGTATTTGCCATGCTTGATGATGAAGGGGGCCTCCACGGCGTTGTCGCCGGCTTCGATGGTGTTGTTGCCTTCTTGGGTGTGCTTGATTTCCTTCAAGTTGACCTCTTTGTTGAGGCGGCGCGAGATGGTGACGGGTTTGCTGATGGGGGTTTGGAAGTCGTCTTTCGAGAGCTTCACCAGCTGGATGCCGTCCCAGAAGGAGCCGAAGGAGAGGTAGGGCTGTCCCTTCTTGTCCACGATGAGGTTGGGGTCGATGGCGTTGAAGTTGTCCACGTTGCGGTGCGAGGCGATGACCATCCCCTTGTCCTCCCAACGGAAGTCGGGTGAGGTGGGGTCGAGTGTCTTGTTCACGGCCAGGCCGATGGCGCTGCCATTCTTTCCGAAGGTGGAGCAGGAGTAGTAGAGGTGCCACAGGCCGCGATGGTAGCTGATGTCGGGTGCCCATGTGTGTCCGCGATAGCCGGGCACGGTGTCGGTGGCCCATGCGGGAGTTTCGGGCAAGGCGGCGGGCTCGTGTTTCCATTCCTTCATGTCGGCGCTGGAGAGCACACCAACCCTCATGCCTGTTGCAAAGATGTAGTAGCGTCCATCCTCGCCGCGGGCCATCACGGGGTCGTGTACGCCCGGGTGTTGGGGATCGAAGCGTGGCCGACGCGGTCGGCGGCGTTGCTCTTGTTGTTGGGATGATTGCTGACTGTCAGACTGTTGGGGTTGTCCTTCGGGTTGGGCAAAGGTGCCGAGTGTGCACAAGGAAAGGAGTGCAAAAAGCAGAGTTTTTCTCATAATGGTGTTGTATTTAAGAGTTAATAATAAAAAGCAGAAGCGGACACCCCGCTTGGAGCATCCGCTTCTTGGGCGATTATAATCAATGGATTGATTAATCGAGGTGAGGACCGGCAGCTACGAGAGCCTTACCAGCGTCGTTTCCAGTGAACTTGGCGAAGTTCTTGATGAAGCGGCCGGCGAGGTCTTTAGCCTTCTCTTCCCACTTGCAAGCGCAGTCGTAAGTGTCGCGAGGATCGAGGATGTTGGGGTCAACACCGGGCAACGCTGTAGGAACTACGAAGTCGAAGTAAGGAATGGTCTTGGTAGGAGCGGTGTTGATAGAACCGTCGAGGATAGCGTCGATGATACCGCGGGTATCCTTGATAGAGATACGCTTGCCGGTACCGTTCCAACCTGTGTTCACCAAGTAAGCCTTGGCGCCTACCTTCTCCATCTTCTTCACCAACTCTTCAGCGTACTTGGTGGGGTGCAAGCTCAAGAAAGCGGCACCGAAGCAAGCTGAGAATGTGGGAGTGGGTTCAGTGATACCACGCTCTGTACCGGCCAACTTGGCGGTGAAACCAGAGAGGAAGTAGTACTGAGCCTGATCGGGGTTCAGGATAGATACGGGAGGCAATACACCGAATGCGTCGGCAGACAGGAAGATTACCTGATGAGCGTGAGGACCCTTAGAAACGGGCTTCACGATGTTGTTGATGTGGTAGATGGGGTAAGAAACGCGAGTGTTCTCAGTCACGCTCTTGTCGGCGAAGTCAATCTTGCCGTCCTCAGCTACAGTCACGTTCTCCAACAGAGCGTCGCGCTTGATGGCGTTGTAGATATCGGGCTCGCTCTCCTTGTCGAGGTTGATAACCTTGGCGTAGCAACCACCTTCGTAGTTGAACACACCTTCGTCGTCCCAACCGTGCTCGTCGTCACCGATGAGGAGACGCTTCGGGTCAGTAGAGAGGGTAGTCTTACCTGTACCAGAGAGACCGAAGAAGATAGCAGAGTCAGTGCCTTCCATATTGGTGTTGGCAGAGCAGTGCATTGAAGCGATGCCCTTCAAGGGGTTGAGGTAGTTCATGATAGAGAACATACCCTTCTTCATCTCACCACCATACCAAGTGTTGAGGATAACCTGCTCGTTGGTCTTAAGGTTGAACACGGTTGCTGTCTCAGAGTTCAAGCCCAGCTCCTTGTAGTTGTCAACCTTAGCCTTAGAAGCGTTGTAGCAAACGAAGTCGGGTTCGCCATAAGCCTCCAACTCTTCAGCAGTAGGACGGATGAACATGTTGGTCACGAAGTGAGCCTGCCATGCAACTTCCATGATGAAACGAACCTTCAGGCGAGTAGCAGGGTTGGCACCGCAGAAAGTGTCCACTACGAACAGACGCTTGCCGCTCAACTGCTTGATAGCTTTGCTCTTCAGGTCGGCCCAAGCCTCTTCAGAGCAGGGCTTGTTGTCGTTCTTGTACTCCTCAGAAGTCCACCATACGGTATCCTTGCTGGCTTCGTTCATCACGAAGAACTTGTCTTTGGGTGAACGGCCGGTGTACACACCTGTCATCACGTTTACAGTACCCAGTTCAGTTACCTGACCTTTTTCAAAGCCTTCGAGTCCGGGCTTTGTCTCTTCAGCGAACAATACATCGTACGAGGGGTTGTGCAATACCTCAACCACGTCGGTGATGCCATACTTGCTTAAATCTAAATTTGCCATTGTCTTTAAATTAAAAAAGTTATTATTTTATTGTTTATTCGTTACTTTTTGGGCTGCTTTCGTCGGGCAGTTGTGAACAAGCCCTTGTTAAGCGCGTACAAAATTACCAAAATATTTTAGGAACAAAAAACTTATTAGAGAAATATTTCTTTATTAACAAACTTTTAAGATTTTTGAAGCCAATCTGCTATTTGGACATTACAAAATGACACGTCGAATCGGGTGCTCGACGTGTCATGGATGGATTATTCTAATGTCATGTTGTTCTCCATCAAATCTTCCAACAGGGCCGGTGCGGCCATCGTCAGTTGGTAGGTGTGGGCTACGGTGTCGTAGGTGATGGTGCCGTTGAAGTGGATGGGCTTCTCTCCGGTGCCCGACATCTCAATCTCGGCAGTTGCCTCATCGAGCCGTGTCACCCGTTCGATGGTCCGTTGGGCAACCTTTATCCCCTCGGTGTTCTCCGGCGTCTTCACATACAGGGTCAATCTGCCATGCGTCATCGAGCCGTTGTCGTCGGGGATGGTGGCCTCATAGAGGTTCATCACCAACCTGTACTCCTCGTATCCGCCATTGTCGTCGGGCTTCTGGTAGGTGGCGAGTTTGTAGAATGGCCTTGCCTCCACCGTGTCGCTCACGACGATGGTGGCAGATGGCGTTGCCTCCTGCATGTCCGACTCGCGGATGACAACCTCGGTGGTTTCGTTTCCGTGGTTTCCGTTGGAGACACAAGCCGTCAGGGCAACCCCCATGATGGAGGCATAAAATGATAGTTTCTTCATACGCTGATGCACCTTATATAACAATGTAGAAGTGAATGCGTCGGCAAAGGTACGGATTTTGTCTGAACAGATGTGCCTGTTGCCTCCGTTTTTTTCCCTACGGGAGAGAATTTTTTTCCAGGTAGGGGAGAAAAAACTCTCCCGTAGGGAAAAAACGGAAGGGGTGTAATCCCACAGTTGTCGGGCACTCCTAGGGGTGTGCTTTATTTGTTGCTCAGATACTTGTCAAGTTGGGGCAAAGCACTGGCATCCACCGTGTTGTAGGTGATGTTCTCCACGGTGAGCGCCTCCACGTTCTTCACGCCATTGGCCGTGTCGGCCACGCAATCCACCGCGATGTTCTTCATCACAATGTTGCGTATGGGCAGGCGCTCGTCGCCACGCAACTCGTAGATGGCCTTGGCCGAATCCACCTGTATGTTGGTCAGGTAGATGTCGTTGATGCGTGTCAGCGTGTCCTTGTAAGTGGGCACCAGGTTGCGCCATTGGTAGAGCACGTCGGTGTCAATTTCGGCCACGCGCAGGGTGCCGCCCGTCTGAATGCTGTCCATGTAAATATTCTCCACGAAAGCACCGCGGCGATGGTTGGTCTTCACGAAGAAGAGGCGGTGCACGGTGCCCGGAGCCACACAATTCTTCATGTAGATGTTGCGGATGCCTCCTGCCAGCTCACTGCCGATGCCCAACAGGGTGTGACCTTGCTTGATGACGCAGTTGCGCACCACGATGTTTTCGCAAGGGCTGTTCAGACGCCAGGCGTCGTGGTTGCGTCCGCTCTTGATGACCACCGCATCGTCGCCTTGGTCGAACACGCAATCCTCCACCAGGAAGTTGCGGCTCATCTCCAGGTCGATACCGTCGTTGTTGTGTCCGTGGGCGCGGACGTTCAGGTTACGCGCCACACCACCGTCGCACAGGTAGAGGTGGATTGTCCAGAAGGGGCTTCCGTCAATTTGGAAACCATCGAGCAACACATTCTTGCAACGGTTCAGCTGGATGAGGTGCGGGCGGAAGTTGTTGTCGCCCACCGCCACCTGTCGCTCCTCCACGGGCACGTCCTTCGACATCTGGTGATAGAGGTTAGCCAACGCGTCCATGTGTGCCTTCGGACGGCTGAACCACTTGCGCCACAACCCCATCTTCGGATAGAGTTTGCCCGAGCCGGTGATGGCCACGTTTTCACATTCGAAGGCATAAACCAGCGGTGAGTAGTTGTAGCACTCCATCCCCTCCCATGAGGTGTGTACGGCGGGCAGATAGTCCTGCGGATTGTCGGTGAAGCGCACCACGGCTCCTTCGCTCAGATGCAAATTTACGTTGCTTTTTAAATGGATAGGCCCCGTCAGCCACTCACCGGAGGGGATAACCACGCGTCCGCCACCCGCCTCATGACAAGCGGCAATGGCCTTTGCAATGGCATCGGTGCACACGGCCGTGTCCGCTGCTCCATACTCCGTTATGCAGAAGTCCTGCTGCGGAAAGATTGGCACTTGGATAGCCTCCATCTCAAACGGAGCCTCCACTTCAATAGTCTCATACGTCACTTGCGGTGCGTTGCAACCCGCAAGGCTGATGCTAGCCGCGAGAGCCAGATACATGGTCTTGAATGTTCCTTTTTTCATTGTTTCTTGAACTATTAATTTAATTTCTGAATTCGTTACGTAAATTCTCACACACCACTTTCGTCATCTCGTTCAACGAGAGGCATTGGGTACGGCTGATGGTGAGGCGTTGGTTATGATGTTCCCACGGAGCAAGGATTAGCAATCGTCCCTCGGCACAAGCATCGAAACGAGCCCCACCAGGTTTTGCCAATTCTCCGAAGCCATTTTCCTGAAGGATAATGAGGGGTAATCCTTCTTCGAAGGCAGCACGCATCACTGCTTTTTCGCCAGGAGAGATAGAAGGAGAAGCCAACACGGCTCCTTGTTGGGCAAGGCTGAGGAAATGCTTCTTGCGTTCTTCAATATCAGTATCCGTCAAACGACGTGAGCACTGTACTTGTAGCTTTACGGGGTGTTTCAACAAGAATAGATTTCCGATAGCCGAAAATGTGTAGTCTCCAATCTTAATGTCCCGACGAATGCGGAAGAACTCCGGATGAAGCCGTTTCATCAGTAACCTGCGTGGGTTGTCGCGGAGGTAGGCCTGCCAGTTCTTAAGCTGCCCTTTACGGCCTAAAATTCCGTCAGTGTAGCCGGTGCTCCAAAGCAAACCATGCTTGCGGTCTGTTGGAGGTTTTATCAGCTGCGATTGAATCGCAGTTGAGGGAACGGCTGTCGGCGGCGTATCCGTCAGTTTTGTATCCGTCAGTTTTGTATGCTGCGATTCAATCGCATCCGAGGGGACAGTGGTCTCCGCCGCCTGTACCCCCAGTACCAACTTTCGGTAAGCACGGTTGGTGGCAATCTTGAATCCTTTTATCACTTGCCCCAAATGGCATGGAATACTCTCGCGAACGAAAAGGATACCGTGCAAATGGTCGGGCATCAACTGAAGAGCAAGGATGTCTATTTCTGGTCGGTGGCTACTGATAGCCATCCATTCGTGCTGTACGGCTTCGCCCAAGGGGGATAGTATGATACGTGGGGCATCAGGCGTACCGTGCGGTAGCTCCGGGTCCCCTGCCAACTTTCCGAACAAGGGACGTCGCCCCTCTACGGTCATGGTAATGAGGTATATCTGTCGTGCCTCATAATCATGATTGTCACGGCGGCGCTTCATCGAGGGAATTGCCTTGCCCGCAAAATGTCGTTTGGCTTCCAATTGCTTGGCCGTAAGTTTTACCATCTTTTGCCTCCTTTTTTCTTTTTATATTTAAGAGGGGAAGAACTCTCAATACACTCTCACTTCCTCCACCGTCACCCAATCTTCATGGCTGCCGTAGTGACTTTTGCGCTTGTCGCTCCACTGGGGGTGCTCGCCTGCACACTCCACTACGAGGGTGTAGGAGGCGTGGGGGAGCTGGGGACTGACGTAGCGCAAACCGTGGTCATCAACCTTGCTGTAGAAGTCGATGAGGTTGGTGTGTACGGTGTTGCCCGACTTGTCGAGGATGCTGATGCGCCCATAGCCACCGTTGTTGAATGTGTGGCCGATGAGGGCGATGCGCGTGCCTTCGAAGGGCAACTCCAGTTTGGCTCCTTTTCGGTCGGCCTTGAAGCTCACTTTGATTACTTCGCCACCCAAGTCGGTGACAGGCTGCATTGTTGCAGGATTCCACACGGGCCAATATTGGGGAATGCTCAGTTTGAGTCCGTCAATCTGCAAAGGCATCCACACGTAGGTTGCCGATGAGGCTTGATGGGGATACGACCAACGGTCGCCCATGTACATGTAGACAACGCTGTCGCCCCGATGCAGAGGCAGGATGAATGTTGATTGCGAATTATAGGTCAGTGTCCCCTCGGGGCAGAAAATTCCTTGTTTTGTCCATGGCCCTTCGATGTCAGTGGCGGTGTGGTAGAAGTTGTCGTTGCGCTCCCAGCTCGTCAAGTTCGAGCCGAAGAGATAGTACACGCCGTCCTTGTGCAGCATGGCAGGCGATTCGCCTCCGCCCTTGATGCCGCTGGCTACCTTCTTCACAGCTTTGCGGTAGTCCTTGCTCAGGCGGTAGATGTCGCCGTGGTGCATCAGCAGATAGCCCGTGCCGTCGTGGTCTTGGAAGGTGCCCATGTCCCATCGGCGGATGGGCTCACCTTTGTAGAGCAACGGCCCGATGAAGGTGTAAGGCCCCGTAATATTCTTTGCCACGGCCAACCCCACTTGCGGGTCTTTGTAGCGCATGTTGTCGGTGTGTGCCAGCATGATGTACTCGCCTGTCCGTGGACAACGCATCACCTTCGGTCGTTCGCCCACGCGATTGGGGCCGAGCAAGCCATCCTTCTGCAAGGGCAATGCCACGCGTTCGAACTTCCAGTTCACCAAATCGCGACTGCTGTAGCAGGCAAATCCAGGGAAGGCGTTCGTCGTGTCGCTCTTCCACTCGCCGAAGAGGTAATACACCCCCTTCTCTTCCACGATACAAGCACCGTGCGCATTCACCGGCCGTCCTTGGTCATCCGTCCACGGTACACCGTTGACGATACTGGTTTCAAACGGGTCGGACACGTGTCCGTTCGTCTCTTGTTGTGCGCTGGCGCACAGCGGCAGCAATATTATTGCAAGGGCAAATAGTTTTCTTTTCATATTCATATCTCTTGTAAGATTGGTGGTCAGTTATTCATAATCCTCCAGTCGCCACTCGTCGCGCCATTCGATGGTGGGGATACCATCCTTGAAGACTATGGGCAGGAAGACGTAGGTGGCGTTGTAAACATCGTGCGTGGGGCCGACAAGTGTATATTGGCGATTCCGTACCTGCGGCACACTGAAGTCCTTGGGGTTGGGCTGATGGTCTTTGTATGATTTCAACTTCGATGCGGCTTCACGGATGGGGATGTCCGTGCCCGTCACATGGGGAAGCCAGCGGTCGGCCAACGCGACATAGAGATTGTCTTTGCCTGGAATCTTGATGACGCAGCATATCTGTGAATTGAACGAGTGGGCGCACGTGTCGCCTACATGAGGGTCGCCCAGTGTTGTGTAATCGCCATGCGGATCAGTAAGGAGGGCTGTTTCCGTAGGGTTGGGCGTGTAGCCCGTTGTCCCCGAGGTGAACATGTATATTTGTCCGTCCTTGAGGAAGTGGGCGGGTGCCTCGCGGGTGACGGGCGGACGCATGCCGACGAAATGGCTGGTGTAGTGGGGCGTGACGTCGGTGTAGTCGTCGGTAAGGTCGGCGCAGATCATCTCCCAGTGGGGACGCTCGAACCACACGTACGCCTTGCCGGTAGCTTCATCGACATACATGTCGAAGTCGCCCACACCATAACCCTCGGGCCGCAGATTGCGCACGAAGGTGTAGGGGCCACGGAAATCGTCGGCGGTGAGGATGACGAAATAGCCCGCCGTGTCTTGGCTTTTGGCCCAGCAGACATACTTCCCGGTCTTCTTGTTGTAGATGATGTGTGGGCGCTCCAGCTTCTGGCTGTAGTGGATGGGCGATAACGGATTTACCGTGTCGGGGGCAAGTATCAGCCCCTCGTCCTTCCAGTTGTAGAAGTCGGTAGAGGTGTAGAGGCGGAATCCGCCAAACATGCGGTTGGTACCCAGCAGGGCATCCTGCTTGTTCTCGCCATACCAGTAATAGGTGCCGTCCTTATAGAAGAGTTGGAAGGCGTGAGCGTGGATAGGTTTCCCTTCGGTGTCGAGCCACACCTCACCCGGGCGGACGGATGTGTATTTCATGGGGCTCATCGGCACCTCTTGCACATTCAGGTAGCGGCTCTCTTTGCCTACGGGACGTATAGTGACCGGCTTGCCATAGGTGACACTGTTGACACCGTAAAACGATGAATAGGGGGCATTGTCGATGGTGAGCACCGAGTCGGCAGACTCCACGCGGATATCCTTCAGCGAGAATCCCGAAGCGTCGCGCACATAACCCAGCTTCTGGCATTTCACCGTGGCGTTGCCAAAGAACAGATGCTTCAGCGGACTCTCCGGCATTCCCTCCACCACCACCATGTTGCGGCATTGCTCTATGATTACGTCGTGGATGGAGATTGTGTGGTAGCGCGGAGTGAAACGGGTCACCTTGGGCACAGGATAGCGTGCCGCCAGTTCGCCCATCCATTTGACGGAACCGAGTTGGTCGCAATACAGTGCGTCGTAGTTCAGTCGGGCACGCACGCGCTCCACGTAGATGTTTGAAATGGTGCCGCCGCGTGTGCGACGTGCCTTGAAGCGGAATCCGCGGTCGGTGCCGTCGAACACACAGTCGTGCATATAGACATTCTTGATGCCGCCTGCCGTCTCCGTGCCGCACACGATGCCGCCCGCTCCGCGCAAAGCCAGCGAATGGCGGATGACGACACGCTCCGTCGGGCGGTTCACCCGCAGGCCGTCCCAACCGCGTCCCGACTTGATGGTGTAGCAGTCATCCTGACAGTCGAACGAGCAATATTCCACCAACACATCCTCCGAAGAGTCAACGTCCAGTCCGTCGGTGCGCCCATGTCCGTGGCTCTTCACGGTCACTCCGCGCACGATGACCTGCGAGCAGTATTGCGGCACGATGTTCCAATAAAGTCCCTGTTCCAACGTCACTCCCTCGATAAGCACACGGGTGCAGTTGATGGGGGCAAACGTCTTGGGCAGGAACACGGGGATTGTATCCCTGCCGTCGTAGACGCGTTGCTCCAGTGGCAATTCGCCCACCACTTTCTCGATGTTTCCGGCCCGTTCGGAGTTGAGGCGGTATATTTCACAATCAGTTGTCGGCCCCACAACCTTGCCCCGTCCTGTCAGGGCAATGTTGTCGGCTCCGTTGGCATAGATGAATGCTCCCAAGGAGTAAATGTCAATACCCTCGTCGCGTGTATAGACTACAGGCAGGTAATCTTCCACCCGCCCGCTGAAGTGCAATTCAGCCCCTTCATCCAAGTGGAGGTTGACGTTGCTCTTGAGCTCGATGCGTCCCGTCTGCCACACGCCTGCGGGGATGTGCACTGTGCCACCTCCATCGGTAGTCATGCGGTCGATTGCCTTCTGTATGCGTTCAGTCTGCATACCCTTACGCTTCAGTTTCACCGTCACCTCCCTGTCCGGAAAAGTAGGCCGTTTCAACTGCGCCATCTCAAACGGAGCCGTTATGGGTGCAATTTCGTGAGGCATCACGTCGGGTCCCACTTCACTACGTGTCGGGATGTGTTGCGCGCTGGTGCACAATGGCAGCAGAATCGCAATGAGGGTAAATAGGGTTTTCTTCATATTCAAATGTCCTGTCTTAATAAATAATAACCTATGACTCAAAAAAGATGAAGGGTGAGGATAGTAAAACTAGGGGTTACCATGCTTTCACTAACTGTTCGTACTCCCTTTGGGTAATGGGCAGGATGGAGCCGTGGCGGGGAGTGAAATTCCCTTCGGTCTTTGTCTCGCGGACAAGGGTGAAGTGGGTCAGGTCGGCAGTCGTGCAAAAGTGGAAGACTTTGTCGGCATAGCAGTCGTAGGCCAATACCCAACCGCTACCATCATTGAGCGGATAGGCCGACGAACCTTCCGACTTCAGATTTACCCCTTCAGGTTTCATCAGTCCGTCTGCAAGGCACCATGTAGTGCTGTCAGTCAGACTGGTGGCGGTGAATTTTTTGCGACCGGTGCCTTTCAGACCACCTCCCCATGTGTTGAAAAAGATGTGATAAACTCCGTTCCCATCGCGCACAATGTCGGTGTCGATGCTGGGACCATCATAACGGAACAGCCGCTTGGGAGAGTCCTCCAAGTCTGTGAATCCTTCATTGGCATAGGCGTAGAAGACAGCATCCTTCGGATAAGGACCATCTTTTGGCGAGTGCAGGGAAAAATAGACCATATACTTCTCCGCCTCGGGGTCATAGATGGTCTGCGGTGCCCATACGGCATCAGCCAATGCGGCATCCTCTCCCGCATAGCGGGTGGGGAAATCAATGGTGGCGTGCGTCCAATTGATTAAATCTTCCGACTGCATCAGCACGATGCCCCGGCATGTCCATTTGCCCTTAGACATGTCCATGTCTGTGAGGCTCATCAGTATGCGCCCATCTTCTGCGCGTAGCAAGTGTGGGTCGCGCACACCGCCCGACCGGCTGATGGTGTCAGCGGCAATCACAGGACGTCCGCCGTTCAGCGGTGTGAAGTCCAACCCGTTTTCACTCACGGCATAGCACACCTGTTGTCCCTCCGTCTTGTCATTGATGAAGTAGGCAAAGAGGTAGTGGGTCAACGGTTCGGAGGCCTTTTTCTTTGGGGTACAACTGTTCAGCAGACAAAGGGCTGCTATAAGAGCAATAGTGGGGATGGTTCTTTTCATATTCATGGTAATTATTCTTCTCTTCAAACATGGGGCAAATATAGTCAATAAAAAGGAAATAGAGAAAAGAATGAGGTGAAAGTTTCCTATTTTTACAAATGCATTCTGCTTTTTAGCGCAAAAAGTTCCTTTGTTTGATGGAAAATACGGACCTTTGCCGCAGATTTACATTGAAAATCGTAAGTAGTACTTAGGATTTACAATGAAAAAGTGATAGTATAACAGTTAAAAAGAATAGTGCTTTTGAGTGTTATCTTGAACAGAATCAAGAAGTTGGTGTTCTACTACTGCTCTATGTTCATGACTTTCTTCATGCTTTGTGGAGAGGAGGACTGTTTTAGAAGGAAGAAACTCACGTTTGAAGAAAATGCAACTCATGTCATTTCCCTTTACACTCTTTGGTAATAATGTCTGCACGGCTATTTCCTTCCTATTTCATTAAAAGGAAAGGGCGTGTGACAAGGGGATTTCTGCATAAATATGCAGTGCTTGAAGGGTGGGGATGGCTTGAAAAAACGGTGATGAATGGATGTCCTCGCTCTTCCTCTCCTAAAATTCCGCGGAACTTTAGGAGTGCTTCCGCCTGTGCGCAGTTGCGCACCGATGGAAATTTAGGAACTCTTCAGCGGAATTTTAGGAGCGGTTCGGCGGAATTTTAGGATAGGTGCCTTGAAAAGGGCCTGTCGGATGGGTGGGCGGTCGCTCTTCTGGAAATTTACGAATGCATATTTATACGTCCCGATTTGCATAATTATGCAGGAATGGAGGCTCGAGAATCGCGTATATGGGCGCGAAGTCTCTTTCGCTCGAAAAACGGGCAAAATTTCAATCAGTCCATAACTGCCTGATGTTCAGCCTTGGGATGAGGCTCCCTTAGCCCTGGGTTAAGGCGGCCTTAACCTTGGGATGATGTCGGTGAAGTCGTGCAGTTTTTCTGTTTCTTTACGTGGCGCTTGATGAAATGTTTACAGAATCTCCACCACCGCGCGGCGGTAATGGGTCAATCGGGGAGTCCCGTTGTCCGTTACGCGCAGAATCAGGTGGATGGTGTCGCCCTCTTTGGCGTCGGAGGGGATGGTGAGCGAGAGTCGCTGATTTCCATAGTCCATCCCTGCATTTCCATAGTCAAGGCGTGGACTTTCATAGCCCATCTCTTCCTTTTCACTCATTCCCAACTAAGAACTCTCCAGAATACGCCTTGCTTTTTTGCCTCCAAAAATATTCTGCTATATATTTTTTTATTCAGCGGAATATTACTACTTTTGCACAAAATAGTTCGAAAAAGTGTGTTGTTTATACACAAAATCGAAGAATTTAGTGTAAGATGAGGAGAGGGAACGTTTCTCGTAAACGGAATATACGATTTGGATTCTGTCAATTGTATAGGCGAATGAATGTCATCACATTATCCATAGCCCCTTTAAAATAGTAATATATGGAAAATCAAGAATTGCTTAGAGTGGTCGATGTGGAATATCTGCATGACTATACAATGGAATTGGAGTTCAGCAATGGTGAACGACGTATCGTTGACTTTGAGCCATTGCTCATTGGCAAACTTCGCGAACAATTGCGAGACCACAGTAAGTTTGTGCAATTTGCCCTTACCGATTGGACACTGGAGTGGTACAACGGTGTTGATTTTGCCCCTGAGAAACTTTATGAGTTGGGTAAGGTGGCGTGAGTTTTTAAGGGTGCAATTACTTGGCGAATATAGGAATCGCGTATTTCCGTCCAACTTCTTTTTCGGACGGAAATACGCGATTCTTTTATGGGAGCAATCTTCCTTTTTTACTCGTACTCCTCAGCCTTGTAGGGCGAGATGTTGTTCAGTGTGCCAATCTGTCCTTCGATGACGGGGGTGGTCATCAGGCGGTGCAGGTCGGTGGTGGTGATGGCGGTCTTTGGGGCAAAATGCTCGGAGTTCATGTAGCGGAGCACGCTCTGGTAGAAGTGCTTGCCTTCGGTGTATTCGGCAGCCTTCTCCAGGTCTGCCATGACGACGAGCAGCTTTCCTTTTCCTACGGCGAACTCAAAGACGAGACCCAGCTTGTGGTTGCGTTCGATGTTGTCAATCACCTGCACGATGGGACGGTAGTCGGCGGCCGTGTTGTCCAGTTTGAAAG
This sequence comes from Bacteroidaceae bacterium, assembly GCA_017464815.1. Classification (GTDB taxonomy): domain Bacteria; phylum Bacteroidota; class Bacteroidia; order Bacteroidales; family Bacteroidaceae; genus Phocaeicola_A. Next base: position 84,873 of record JAFTYI010000031.1, read on the forward strand.
GGGTGCTGGCTTTGATGACGGGGAACCACTGCCAGTTGGTGTGTGTGTCGGTTGGGAAGCTGTTGAAGAGCGGGTGCGTGGGGTCGGTGAGGATGCCGAGCGTACCAGGCGACACGTGGCGGTTGTTGTTCTCCGAAATGGTTTTGAACATGCGGTAGTTCCAGTAATCGGTCTGGAACAATCCGCCTACGGTCAGTTCCGACTCGCCAGGCATGAACAACACCTTTTCGCCCTCTTCCAGACGGCCTGTCACGTCGGTCGTGAGGGTGCGTGTGATGGTTGCCTCCTTTTTAAGTCTGTCCAAGTCGTTTTCAGCAGGATATACCCACAGTTCATAAGTGTTAGGCTCCGCTTTTCCCTCGATGGCAAGGGTGAGGACGAGCTTGGCGGCGTTGTTGTAATTGCTCAGGTCAATGTCCAATGCTCCGGCGTCGATGAGTCCGTAGCCGTCGCTCTCGATGGCTATTTCGCCCTGCTTCTCGCCCAGTGTCCAGGTGATGCGTTTGCCGGCAAGGCTCTCTTCACCGTAGTTGGCCACTTTCACCTGGGCATGGATGCCTTCGTCGTTGGTGAAGCAGAACTTGTCGGCAATGAGCAGGGGCACCACGGGGGCACAGAAGCCGCGCCACTCCTCGGCGGTACACATGCCTTTGGAGTCGAGGAAGGCGTCGAGAATGCCCACGTAGGCGCTACCCTGACCAGGGTAGTCCTGCAGGTCGAGCAGTTGGAAGCCTGCCATGTTGGGCGTGCGCAGGTCCATCTCGATGTCCTGCTTATAGAGGCGCAGGCTCCACTGGCCGCTGGCTTGGTGGAAGGCCTTGGCTTGGTCGGCCATGCCTGCCTTTGCGAGGCGGTCGCGAAAAATCTCCATGTTGTAGGGGTAGAGTGCACCAGTGTATTTGGCGATTTCGTCGTAGTTGGGATAAGTCTGGAACTGTGCCGTCTCGTGCGAGATGATGGGTACGGTGGCCAGCGAGCATCCCTCCTCGAAGTTCATCCGTGTGTTGGGATAGAAGTGGTTTATCATACCCCCGTCGGCCGCATCGGCAAAGGAGAACGAGCCGCGCGTGTGTGTGCCGTAGCCTCCCCATCCTTCGCCACCTACGCGGCAAGTGACGAAGAAGTCCATGCCGGGTTTTACACCCTGATAGCCTAAGTAGTAGTTAGAGCTGAGTGTGTAGATTTTGTCGGGAGCCATGGCACGGAAGTGCTCGATAAACTCTGTCATCTTGGGAATGCTGCCTCGCAGCTCGTTACCAAGGGCAAACATGCGGAATGAGGGGTGGTGGGCATACTCGCGCATGATGGCCTCGCCCTCGGCCATGAGGAACTCCATCAGTACGGTGTCCTTGGGATTGAAGTTGCCCCAAAAGGGAAGTTCGGGTTGCAGGTAAATGCCATATTCGTCGGCCGCCACAAAGGCTGCTTCGGGCGGACACCATGAGTGGAACCGCACGTGGTTGAGGCCATATTCCTCGCACACGGCAAAGTAACGGCGCCACGAATCGACGTCCATTGCCACATGTCCCGTCAGCGGCCACACGCTGGCATCGTGGCGTCCACGCAGGTAGATGGGGTGTCCGTTGGCGAAGAACTGTTGCCCTTCGATGTGGAAGTCTTTGAAGGCGGGATGTTCGGGAATCGCCTCCTTCTCGGGCAGGGTGGTGCTGAGGCTGATGCGGCCAATGATGCCGTTCCAGTTGGTCTGTGTGTTTTCCGTGTAGGCGTGGCTGCTGTCATACACCTGTTCGGGCACACCGCTGCCATTGTCCACCATGATGGCCAGCTCGTGCACGCCGGGGGTGAGGCTGGCCGTCAGGTCAAACCGTTGTGGAACGGAGATGAGCTTCGATGTGCCCACCAACTTTCCGTCGACATAGACCTCTGTGGGCTTGGTCCGCTCGAGTGTGAGGTAAATCGCCTTCTCTTTCCAGGCAGACGGTATCTCCACCGTGCGGCGATACCATGCGCGTCCCTTGTAAGAGTAGGGGCGCGACAGGTGTGTCGTTTCGCCCTTCCACTCGATGGTGTCGCCCTTGCGGTTGGTGTCGGTGGTGCCTGGCAGTGTCACCGTCTCGGGCATCTCGTCGGTGGGTTTCACACTTCCCTCACGGTCGAGCGCAAAGCTCCATGTGCCGCTCAGGTCAATTGACTGGTTGTCACTCGTGCAGGCCTGCATCAGCAAGGCTGCGATGGTGAACAAAATAGTTGCTATATGTTTCATGATGTCGGTTGTTGTTTTTTAGTCTTTTTTATGTTGTTAGTAATGTCCTACAGGTTATTGAATGCGGCTTGTAATCCGTCTACCCCTCTGTCCTTGAGTACTCTATCCCCCGATTGATGTAGTGCAGAAAGGGTTGGGTGGTGCGGAAAAGTTCGGCCACACGGCGGGGCAGGTCGTCGGCCAGCATGAAGTCCGTGTCGGGCGTGTGGCACAGGCAGAAGTTTTTCAGGCGGATATACTCCTCGTAGGGCGTTCCGTCGGGGAAACCCTTGGGATTGCGCTTCAGACATCCGTCGCGGTCGAGGTGGAAGTGGGGAGCCGCCTGTTGCACCGTCGCTTCGAAGTCGCCCTGTCCGTAGGCGATATCCTCGCGCAGGATGCGCAGGGCATCGGGTGTGCAGCAATAGTCGCCCGTGGCCAGCATGTGGGCATCGGGATAGCCTTCGCCGCCGGTGCCGATGTGGAAGTAGTAGCCTGCAAAGCCCGACTTCTTGCCGCCGGGATTGATGAAGGCGCCCATGTGAGTCTTGTAGGGGCTCTTGTCGGATGAGAAGCGCACGTCGCGGTAGATGCGGTAGGTGCAATCCTTGGCCTTGAGGCCCGCTACAGTGGGGTCGAATTGGCCGATTTCGCCAATCAGTTCGTCCACCAGGCGGTGGAATTTCTCTTGTGCGTGCAGGTACTGCTCCTTGTGGGCATTGAACCATGCGCGGTCGTTATGCTGTTTCAGTTCGCGCAGGAAACGGATGATTTCTTTCATGGTGTATGCTTTTATTTCTCTCTGGCTGTTTTTATTCTCTGGCCACAAAGGTAGCCATTTATCGGTAACGGACAAAGCACGGGTAGGGAAAAAATATTTTTCCTGTCTGAAAAAAAACATGAACAGGCTTGGGCGGTCGTAGGGAGGCTATTGTTTCTCGGTCATGTAAGCCCAGTAGCGCACGGGCATATCCTTGCGGTGTTTGCGCGGATTGAGGCGCTCTTTGATGCAGATGGCTTTGAAGTAGGTGCGCCACAGCTCTTGAAACAGGGGTTCGTCGTCGGCCATCAGGTCGGCACTGAGTTTTCCCGTGCGTGGGTCGAAAGTGCGTCCGTCGTCGGAGAAGGAGATTTGTGTCACCTCGTTGCCGTTGTAGTAGCAGCCATAGTCGCGCCGGATGTCGTAGATAATCCACGGCTGGTCGGCGAACCGGTCTTCGAAATGGGGCGTGATGAGGGGGATGACGTTGTAGTCGGGGCGGATGATGGCGAAGTAGGTGCCGTCCTTCGCCTTTTGGAAGCGGACGAACTGCATCATGCGCAACCGCTCGTAGCGCACGCGGCGGAAGGCATCGGTGACGTAGCGCACGTCTTCGTCGGTGAAAAAGGTCTCGATGCTCTTCTCCGCCTTCACCGCTTTACATATATAATAGAATAGGTGGAGGTCCAGCTCCGCCTCCTCGGCCAGATAGCTCACGGTGAGCATCGTCAGTGCCTGGCGCGACAGCTTCTTCTCCAATGCCCGCCACACGCGGCCGGCCTTCTCGCCATCGGTCACCACCGTGTGCTCCGTGTCGTAGAATAGGGGCAACGGTTCGCCCTCGGACAGGATGGCCGTGGGAAACTCCTTGCGCACAAAGGCATCGAACACGGCCGTTAGCAGGCCGTCGAACGTCCGGTCGTAGCGGAAGATGGTGGTGGCAGGCATGGACGTCATTCTACAATGGTGGCACGTATGATGCGCACGTCCTCCGTGGGGCGGTCGTTTTCGTCGGTGGGCATCATCTGTATGTCGGTGACGGTGCGCATGCCATCGACGATGCGTCCGAATACGGTGTACTGGCCATCCAGATGAGGGGCGCCTCCATAATCTTCATAGACCTGACGCACCCTGTCGATGTATCTGATTTCGCCATCTGTGGCGGCATACACCTTTGCCTCGATGGGTTTCAGCTCCTGGGGCATGTAGGAGCGACCGGTGACGATGAAGAATTGCGAGCCGCTGGATGCCCGTTCGGGATTCACCTCGTCCGCTTCGCGAGCCATCGAGAGTGCTCCACGACGGTGAAACAGGGTGGGGAAGCGGATTTCGGCCGGAATGGTGTGCGCGGGTTTGCCGCTTCCCAACCGTTCGCCCGGTTTGGCGTGGCGCGAGTCCGGGTCGCCCATCTGTATCATGAATCCGTAGATGGCGCGGTGCACCAACAGGCTGTCGTAGTAGCCCTCGCGCACCATCTTTACAAAGTTGTCGCGGTGCAGCGGTGTCTCGTTGTACAGGGCTACGCGGAAGTTGCCCGCCGTGGTTTCAAACAACACTTCAATCTCTTTCTCTCTCTTTCCCCATGCCTGTGACTGTCCGAGCAGTGCGAGGATAAACAGGGTAAATACGATTCTTTTCATTTCGCTTTTCTTTGTGGTACAAATCCTATTCTGTGTGCAAAAATAGCCAATCTTTGGGTTTTGGACAAGGAATCATTCAAACTTCAGCTCCAACTGCCCGTCGTCCCTCCTCTTTCCCTTGGGGGTGGGCAGCAGCAGGCGGCGCACGGTTGCGGGATGCAGCTCGTTGATGCCACGCGCCTCCAGCTCGCCGCAGGTGATGAAGTACTGGGCCTTCTTCAGCACCACGCCCATCTTCTTCAGGTGGTAGGAGGTCACGCGGCCAAAGCGGCGCGAGTGGACAATGAGGGTGGCCGACTTCACGCCGATGCCCGGCACGCGCAGGATGCGCTCGTAGTCGTCGCGGTTGATATCTACGGGGAAGGCTTCAGGGTGGCGCAGCGCCCAAGCCAGCTTCGGGTCAATCTCTAGGTCGAGGTTGGGGGTGGCGTCATCGACAATCTCCTCCACGCCAAAGTGGTAGAAGCGCATCAGCCAATCGGCCTGGTAGAGACGGTTCTCGCGCACCAACGGTGGTTGCTGGGGCACGGGCAGACGGCTGTCGTAGGTGTTTACGGGGATGTAGCCCGAGTAATAGACGCGCCGCATGGTGGGACGCCCGTAGAGGGCTGATGAAAGGCGCAGGATGTCGCGGTCGGTTTCGGCCGTGGCGCCCACAATCATCTGTGTGCTCTGTCCGGCGGGCACAAAGCGCGGGGCGTGGCGGTGCTTTTTCCGTTCCTCCTGACTCTCGAGCACGCCCTGTTGGATAAACTTCATGGGTTGGAAAACGCTCTGGAAATCCTTTTCAGGGGCGAGGAACTTCAGCGACTGTTCGTTGGGTATCTCGATGTTCACGCTCATGCGGTCGGCATACAGGCCTGCCTCGTTCACCAGCTCCCGACTGGCGCCGGGGATGCTCTTCAGGTGGATGTATCCGTTGAAGCGATGGATGGTGCGCAGGTCCTTGACGATGCGCACGAGGCGCTCCATGGTGTAGTCGGGGTTGCGCACCACGCCTGAACTGAGGAACAGCCCCTCGATGTAGTTTCGTCGGTAGAACTCCATCGTCAGCTCCACCAGCTCCGTCACCGACAGGGTGGCGCGTGGTATGTCGTTCGTCCGCCGGTTGATACAATAGGCACAATCATAGATGCAGTAGTTTGTTAACATCACCTTGAGCAACGAGATGCAGCGCCCGTCCTCGGCAAAACTATGGCAGATGCCGATGCCGCCCACGGTGTTTCCCACGCCGCAAGCCTCGCCACCACGCTTGCGATTGGAGCGCACCGTACCGCTCGACGAACACGACACGTCGTACTTCGCCGATTCGGTCAGAATCCTCAGTTTCTCCAATGTGCTTTCGGTCATAGCTGTCTTTCTCTCTTTGGGGGAATTAGTGGGCCGTGTCCCGTTTCAGCGTCACTATCATAATGTCACTGCGGGCACCCGTGCGGATGTTCTTGCGCGAGGTGCCAAGGCCGTTGCTGGTGATGACGGGGATGCCCTGTGTGTTGTGGTTGAGTCCCGTGAGGAAGCGTCGGCCATACTTCGACCCCGTCTCGGGCACAATCCAGCCAAGGAAGGTCACCTGCCCGCCGTGGGTGTGTCCCGCCAGGGCGAGGTCGGTGTGGACAATGTCCACGTCCTCGGTGTAGTCGGGTGTGTGGGTAATCAGGATGACGTAGTCCTCGTCCCTCAACGGGGCAGTGGGCGAGGTGGCGTAGCGCTTCAGGTCGAATCCGTTGGCCACGCCGGCCAGGATGAGGCGGTCGCCCTCCCGGCTGAGGGTGTCAAGCTCGTGCTCCAGCAAGCGGATGCCGTTTGCCTGCATGGCGCGGCGAATTTCGTCGGTACACCGCTCGTAGTCGTTGTTACCCAGCACGGCGTAGGTGCCATGGGGCGGATTCACTTCACCAATGGCTTTGAAAAGCGGCTCCACATACTGGCATCCCTCCTGATAGTCGCCGCCGAGCAGGAGCAGGTCGGGTCGTTCGTCGTGCAACGCCCGCACGGTGTTCAGCAGGTGGCGCTCCTTATACTTGCTCTCCAGATGGAAGTCGCTGGCAAAGGCGATGCGGAATCCGTCGAAGGCGGCGGGCACCTGTGGACTGCTGATGGTATAGCGGCGGATGCGCCCCACGCCCGGATAGCGGGAAAGCGAAGCACACGACGAGAGTATAAAAACTGTCGCAAGAAGGGTGAAAAAGCCGATTTTCCTCATGTTTGATTCAATTGTCCACCATTTGGTGGGTACAAAGATACGCAACATTCGCGAATTTGCCGTACATTTGCAGAGGAATTGCCAAGAGATTAACACAATTAAAATAAGAAAAACAATGAAGAACAGACTTTTTGCGCTCGCACTGACCCTGATGTGCCTGCTGTCGGCCTTGGCCGAAAACTATCCTTATCGTAGTGACCTCCTGTGGGTGACTGTGCCCGACCATGCCGACTGGCTCTACAAGACCGGTGAGAAGGCTACCGTCGAGGTGCAGCTCTACCGTTATGGAATCCCTCAGGACGGAACCGTCCTCACCTACACCCTTGGACAGGACAACCTGAAGCCCGAGGAGAGCGGCACCGTCACACTGAAGAACGGCCGCGCCCGTGTGAACATGGGCACCATGAAGAAGCCCGGCTTCCGCGACTGCAACTTCACCGTGGAGATTGACGGCAAGCGCTATAGCCACCACGTGAAGGTAGGATTCTCGCCCGAGAAGTTGCAACCCGTGACCAAGTTGCCCAAGGACTTCAACGACTTTTGGGCCGCCGAGCTGGAGGAGCTGAAGAAAGTTCCCTTGAAGTACACCACCAAATACGTGCCCGAGTACTCGACCGACAAGATTGACTGCTACCTGGTGAAGCTGGACGTGACGCGCCGCGGACAGTGCGTCTATGCCTACCTCACCCGTCCGAAGGCCAAGGGTTCCTACCCCGTGGTGCTCAACCCTCCCGGTGCCGGCATCAAGACCATCAAGGAGCCTATGCGCCGCAAGTACTACGCCGAAGAGGGATGCATCCGCTTGGAGATGGAAATTCACGGACTGAATCCCGAGATTGACGCCACCACCTTCAAGGAAATCAGCAACGCCTTCAACAGCCGCGAGAACGGCTACCTCTCCAACGGACTGGAGACGCGCGACACCTACTACATGAAGCGTGTCTATTTGGCTTGCGTGCGTGCCATCGACTACTTGACTTCGCTCCCCGAGTGGGACGGAAAGAATGTGTTTGTGCAAGGCGGCAGCCAGGGCGGAGCTTTGGCACTGATAACCGCCGGACTTGACAAGCGCGTGACGGGCTGCGTGGCCAACCATCCTGCCTTGAGCGACATGGCCGGCTATGCCGCTGGTGGCACAGGCGGCTATCCCCACTTCAACAACGGAGGCAACATTGCCCTGACCAAGAACCAATTAGAGGTGCTGCAATACTTCGACGTGGTCAACTTCGCCCGCCAAATCACCTGCCCCGTGCGCATCACCTGGGGCTACAACGACAATGTCTGCCCTCCCACCACCAGCTGGATGGTCTACAACGTGATGACCTGTCCCAAGGAGCCGCTCATCACCCCCATCAACGAGCATTGGACAACGGAAGAGACCGAGTACGGCCACCTGAAGTGGATTTTGAAGCATCGCAAGTAATAGTGAAGCGTTAAATTTACCAAAGGATATGGAAAAAGGGAAGGAAAGATTTGCTAAACTCTGAAATCTTTCCTTCCTTTGCGCAATCATTAACCAATTAAAGAAGAAAGACAGCATGGAAACAGCTAATTTGCAGAAGCCCTACGTTGTGGGCATGGATATAGGCGGTACGAACACCGTGATGGGAATTGTGGACCAGCGGGGAAATATCCTCGACACGGACTCGGTGAAGACCGGACAATATGAACGGGTGGAAGACTACGTGGAGGCCGTGTGTGCCAAACTCATTCCCCTGATTGAGAAGCATGGCGGAGCCGACAAGTTCCGCGGTATGGGTATCGGTGCGCCCAATGCCAACTACTATCGTGGCACCATTGAACAGGCACCCAATCTGCCGTGGAAAGGTATTGTGCCCTTGGCCGACATGTTCAAGCAAAAGACCGGTGTGCCCGTAGCCATGACCAACGATGCCAACGCGGCAGCCTTGGGCGAAATGACCTACGGTGCGGCCCGTGGCATGAAGGACTTCATCATGATAACCCTCGGAACGGGCGTGGGCAGCGGCATCGTCATCAACGGACAGATGGTGTATGGCCACGACGGCTTTGCCGGTGAACTGGGGCACGTGTGTATGGACCAATCGGCCGAAGCACGCCTCTGTGGCTGCGGCAAACGGGGATGCTTGGAGACCTACTGCTCGGCTACGGGCGTGGCACGCACGGCACGCGAGGTGTTGGTGGCCAGTGCCGACCCCAGCCTGTTGCGCGAGGTGCCTGCCGAACAGATTACCTCGAAGGATGTGTACGACGCAGCCGTGAAAGGCGACGCACTGGCATTGGAGATTTTCCAACGCACGGGCGAGACGCTGGGACGAGCCATAGCCGACTTCATCGCCTTCAGCAGTCCCGAGGCCATTGTCCTCTTTGGCGGACTCACCAAGTCGGGCGAATACATCATGCGCCCCATCCGCGAAGCCGTGGAGGCCCATGTGATGCCTATTTTCAAGGGGAAAACCAAAATCCTCCTCTCGGAGCTGAAAGATGCCGACGCCGCTGTGCTGGGTGCCAGCGCACTGGGGTGGGAAGCAAAATGAAGCAATAGATACTTCCCCATCTAATAAATGACTCCGTTCGTCAACCGTATTTGCACGGTTGGCGAACGGAAACTTACACAATTAATTCGAATTATTCAATTCATGATATAATCCTTTCGCCATTAAAAAGTATGTTTGGATTATGCAGCATTAATCTATACCATATTCTGCTGCCATCCCTATATTGTTTTGATAATCTTTGGGACGACTCGCCTCACGAGCCATAAATGTATAGTCCCTTATGATGCGTTGCCAATCCATCATTGACATTCCTGGATACCGTTCACCAAAGAGTTCCATCACTTCCCGCTGAAGTTCGTAATCAGACGTATTTGCATTCATAACCAGTCGATTGTAGATAAGATTACGCACCTCGCGGTCATCTTCCACAGACTCAAGTTTCTTGTTCTGGAAAGCATACACCTCTGTGGAGTCTTCCAACATCTTTATAATGACAGAGCGAAATCCGTCCTTGAAACCTTCATTTTGTTGATAGCTCTTATAAAGTGACATGTCACTCTGTCGCATTTTTCTAACGGCTTTGTCTATAATCATAGCCAAAGCTGTATCTACAGCCTGTTGGTCGGGGTTTCCAACTACCAATTCTTGGTAATCCTTATCATTGGTCACCACTTTTGCAACATTCAAGAATTTTGCTTTTTGGTCTTCAGGCGCAGCATCCCACCCTTTGAACCATCGTTCATTAAATTCTTCAAGAATAATGTCCAACGGGTCTTTACCATTATCATTTCCCCCACTCACCATGACAGGTTTGTTTGGTTCCAATGTCGTTTCACCCGCATCCAGTTCCACCGTCTCGTTCAATGCAGTACGGCGCAAACCGTATGTGTTCAAATCCACAGTATCCAACAAATCTTTGATATTGTCCTCTTGTGGGTTCACATGAAGGTCTGGTATCAGATAGCGCAAATACCAATAGAGTTTTTCCCAGTCCGCCACTTCATATTCAAGAATTGCAGCTACACGCGAATAGATTCGGACAAACTGTTTGCACTTCATTTTGAAGTCGGCTTTTCCGTTTTCTCCCCATTCTATTTCGTGATTGAACCTGTGTGCCGCCTCATCCAAGATGGGTGCCCATTGGTCTGCATCAGTCCCATGAATGTAAAGGTCAATAAACGTCTCTACCTCATCCATTTCAAACACCCCCATCTGTAACAGGGTGGTTTTCAATTGATGGAGCACATTCACGTCTGTCCCGTCAGAGAGGGTTGTCATTGTAAAGAAGGGGTTAAAGGCCTCCTTCATGCTCTCCGTGCTATTGTAAAAGTCCATAATGAAGAGGTCTTCACTCAGTTTCCCCAATTCTGGTGCCGCTCGGTTCAGACGTGACAAGGCTTGAACTGCCAATACTCCATCCAACGGTTTGTCAATATACATGGCACAAAGTTTGGGCTGGTCAAATCCCGTCAGATATCTATTGGCCACTACCAAAATGCGATTGTCATCCTTTTCAAATTCTTCTGCTGTTTGCGACTCGGGGAAACCATTTATCCCCGCTTCCGTATATTCTTTGCCCATGATATTCTTCGTTCCTGAGAAAGCTATCAGGATATGATAAGGCAATTTCTTCTCTTGGGCGATACTCTGCAATGCATTGTAATAGCTGATGGCACACTCAATGTCCTTGGTCACCACCATCGCCTTGGCTTTTCCTTTCAACTTGCGGTTACGATACACCTTTGCATCAAAGTGATTCAGCATCACCTCAGCTTTGGCTGCTATCGTTTTAGGGTTTCGCTCCACCAATCTGCGCAGTAGCTTTTGCGCCTTTGCGTTGTTGTATTGTGGATTCTCCTCGATGCTTTTTGTCAGTTCATAATAGCTCTTGTAAGTGGTATAATTGGCTAATACATTTAGTATGAATCCCTCCTCTATCGCCTGTTTCATGCTGTAGAGGTGATAGGGATAATACTTGCCATCCGCATGTCTTGTTCCGAATCGTTCCAAGGTCTCTTTCTTAGGCGTAGCTGTGAAGGCGAAGTATGAGCAGTTGGAACTCATCTTTCGCTCTTTCATCAATTTCATAATCAGATCGTCTGTTTCTTCCTCCTGCTCCGTACTTTTCTGTACAGTGGCATTCATCTTATCAGCTCCGATACCCGATTGCGAACTGTGCGCTTCGTCAATCACAATGGCAAAGTTGTTGCTGCTCACATCACTGATTACGTCGCACATGAAAGGAAACTTCTGAATCGTCGTGATGATGATACGTTTGCCATCTTCAATATGCTGTCTCAATCCTGTCCGGGTCTTATTGTTTCCGCTGTCCGCGCAATCGGCATGAGCCACAATCTTGTTGCTCTGCCCAAAGGCTTTGATGTTGTCCGTTATCTGCTTATCAAGCAATTTGCGGTCAGTCACCACTATTACCGAGTTGAACAGCGGTTCATCCACAGCCTTTGCCCTTGTTGCATCCTTTGAAATAGGGCATGTCTTTATCAACTTAAAAGCTAGCCATGTCAGTGAATTGGACTTTCCAGACCCGGCAGAATGTTCTATGAGATAAGTTTTGCCAACCCCCGTTTGTGCCACATCCGCCACCAGATTGTTCACTACATCCAATTGGTGGAAACGTGGGAATATCAGTTTCTTGGCATTTCTCATAATGTGTGGCACCTTCTTCTGTGTTTTGGCCTCTCCATAATCAAAAAGTACGTAATTCATGATGATGTCAGCCACCATGTCTTTTTGCAGCACCTGTTCCCACAGGTAGGCCGTTTTGTAGCCTCCCGCTTCATTCACGGGATTTCCAGCTCCTTGCCCGTCAGGCAATCCTTTGTTGAAAGGCATGAAATAGGTCTTGTCCTGATTGAGTCGTGTGGTGAAAAACACTTCATTCTTATCTACCACAAAATGCGCCAGACAACGACCATAACTCAACAATGTATCTTTCGGATTCCGTTTAGCTGATTTATACTGTTCAATACCATCTTTCCGAGCCGTTTGGTGTGTCCAAGGATTTTTCAACTCGAAGGTGAACAGTGGTATTCCGTTTACAAACAACACCATGTCCAGTTCCTCTCCCGAATGCAATACAGAGAAAGTTTGTTGGCGAGTCAACGAGAACTGATTTTGTCCATATTTCTCCCACGACACTTTGCTGTCCGCCGCTGATGGCTTTGGATAAAACAACGTAAGTTTCAGATGCTGAATTTCCATAGGATTCTTCAGCACATATATCACCCCAAAGGTCTCTATATCCTTAGCAATCTTGCGCATCACCTCCCCTTTCAGGTCAGCACCTACATACTTGGCCAACTCTTCCTGTTGGGTTGTCTCCAAGAACGACCACAGGCGGCGCACATCCAACGCCAGTTTCTTATCCATGTCCTTGGGCATTCCCCAATAATATTGGCGACCATCCGGTTGCTGTGCTTCCACATCTGTCAGTCCCATAGCCTCACGTTCTTCCCGCGTGAATCCTATGAGCGCTTTTTCTATCAAAGCTTCAAAAGCTTGTTCGTTGGTGTTGCTTGGTTTCATTTCGTTTCAAGTTTCTTTAGCTCATGATACAATGCTTGCCCCTTCACGGTGAGCAGGTATTTCTGACGGGGATGGCGGGGAGAGTCAGGATAGAGCAGACGGAGGTATCCACCTGAAACGGCTGGGTTCAGATAAAGGTTCAAAAAATTGTCACGTCCTTTAAGCCCTACACTGTGCATCATATCTTTTACAGACAATTGCTGTTCGCCTATCGTTTGCACCAGTCTTACAATATTTGGATTATCTAGGTACAACTTATCCTGCACTTGTCCTGCACTTGTCCCGTACTTGTCCTGCGCTTGTCCTGAATCAGCTCTTTTTGTCCACTCTTCAGGCGGATTTACCAACATGAATCTGTTCTTCAGTTCGTGATGCTCTCCCATAAGCAAATTGCGGAGAAAACGTATCAAGAAACTGTAATCCTGATTGATATCCTTTGCCACATTCTTGTAGTTGGCCCTGACAAGCGCATTGCGGAAATACCACGAATGTTGCTCAAACATATCGTTGTTGCATTCGAAACCAATAGACCTCAAGTATTTTATGGCAAAGAGTGCCGTAGTACGTGTATTACCTTCCATAAAGGGGTGGGTCTGCCAAATGCCGGAAATGAATTTGGCAAGATGTTCCACAATTTCGACCATTGAGAGTCCTCTGTAATCGAACTGTTTTTCCTGCTCTATGTCATAATCCAACGCCATACGCAGGTCTTGCCATCGTCCGTACATGACGGTATCCCCCTGCAACACCCATTCTTTTTTTGTAATGTCGTAAGTGCGGAGGGTGCCTGCATGTTTAAACACCCCTTCGAATATAGCACGATGAATAGCCATGACACCAGCTGCACTGAACGTGAACGACGGGGAGCCTATGAGTTTGGCAATATTGCCGGACACCATATCTGCTTCAGACTTATCTTCGTCATCGTCGTCGTGCTTGGTCTTAGAGATATAGTATTGCTTGACCTGTTCCCGAGCTTCATCTATCGTGATTTCTCCTTCAATATGCCGATAGGCTGTCTGTTTCAGATAATCAGAGACCTGCAAACCATCGACAGCCTGCAAGCCAATGGCCACACGCCATGCTTCTGCTCTCTCTCGTTTGTGAGGTTCGCTGACTTTTTTATAGTCATCAAAATTGAGATATAATTGTTTTTCTGGATTCATACCACTTTCACTTTACCTGTTACCACATCGTTGATAATTATTTGCTTACGCTCTTGAAGGAGGGAAATTTGCTTTTCTGTAACTAAAATAGCATCACCTATTGGTTTTATTGAGTTTTCGATAAAGTCAACAATTCTACTTTGTTCTGTTATTGGAGGAAGCATCATTAATAAATCCCCTGTTCTTTCTTGATTGAGAATTGGCAATGTAGAGAAATTCGCATTTTGAATAATTTGTATTTTCGTTGACAATAGTAAATGAGCCAAATATTTGTAAAAAACTTTATTCTTTTGTGGGAGCAACGCATTTATTTGTTGATTACAAGATGCTTCATGCTCAGCATAGGCTACTTTACCTATAGTGCTACCTATTCCTACAAGATAAACTGTGCCAATTGGATATACCGAACAGGCATCTTCTTTTTTAGCCCTAAAAGTAACTTGCCTGTCAGAATCTACAAGATTAATACCATTCAAATCACCTGGCGTATACCAATTAATGTTCCCATTTTCAAAATAGTATTCCTTACTAGTACTTGGAGTTCTTCCTGTTTTTACAGAAACATACCGTTTTATGGGGACTACCTCCCAATGTTCCGGAATCTCCCCAATCCATTCCACACCGCTATCTTTCATCTTCACGTTGGGGTCGAGTCCTTTGGTGACGGCATTGTTGATGATGATTTGCTTACGTTCGTTCAGCAAGTCTATCATCTTTTGCTGTTGGGCGATGGCGGTATCAATCTTAGAGGTGACTTTATCTAAATAGCCTACTATGAGATCTTGCTCGTGTAATGGAGGAAGGAGTGAAAGGATTTGTCCAAAATCATCCGTATACATCCTCCAACGAGAAGGAATTACACCTGACGAACGTCTTGCAAACTCAGCCAAGTAAAGAGGCGTTTTATATAAATAGTGCAAAAATTTTGGATTAGCTTGTCTTTTCAGCTTGTATATACAATAAGCAGGACTAACAATACCTTTATACTTGGACACACCTAATCCGCCCATCCAAGCAAGCATAATATTAACCACCAAATCGTTTTCTGCCACTATTTTGTAACCTTTCAACGATTCACTTCGAGAATCACTTTTGGCTGGTGTTATACCATCATATTGAGACACAGACAATAAATCTTCATTTCCTGTCATTGAAGTAGAGAATGATTCCATCCATAAATATTTGGACTTAATAACCTCCCAATGACTCGGAATCTCCCCCAACCATTGTACGCCACTATCTTTATATTCGCTATATCGTTGCATAGAGCTTGCCTGATTACATTAAACTAAAGAGTGACTGAATAAACCCTTGGCTTTGGCGGTCGAGTTCGAGAATGTCACGCTCGTTCTCTTCGAGGGAGCGGAGGGGGACGGGTTTGTAGAAATATTTGTTGAAGGAGATTTCGCAACCAATTTTTGTGAGAGGCAGATTTATCCAAGCATCGGCCACGTAGGGACGCACTTCGCGCAAGAAGTATTCATAGATATCCTCTTTCACGGGAATCTTCTCTGTGTCGCGAAGGTCGCTGTCCGTTTCATATTCCACATATCCACTCTTGGCTGTGGCATAATAGCCATAGTCGGTCAACAACGAACGGTCGATACCATAGGTCTCGGTAAGCACTTCTATCTCCTTGCTGCTTGCCTTATGTTCTTTCTTGATGACTGGCATGGCTTCGGGATCGGTTTCTGACATGGCACGGGCAATCCCCTTCAACACAGCGGCAGAGGCATCCAACTTCAGCGTCTTGGCTGTCTTGTTTATCTCTTCAACAAAAGCATTGTAATCCATATATACCTTGGTTCCCACCACCTTCATCAATTGGTGGGCGGTGTGCATCAGTTCGCGACGGGCATTCCACTCCTTGGCAGAAATCAACTTGAGCAGTTTCTTGTCCGGCATCTTGATGTCATTGTCATTGAAGTACTCTTTGATGGCAGGGATTTCGTCGTCAATACCTTCAAACACCCGATTGCCGTAGGTCTGATAAAGCCATTTGGAGACCTCCATATTGGCCTTGTCGTAGAGCAGTTCGTCAATCTTCAATGCATTGAACTGACAGCGCAGACGCAGAGGGCGCTCAATGGTCACACTGTAATAGCGGAAGTCGTCGCCATCAAATACTTTTGCTGCCACCTTGTCTTCGCCAGCCTCCTTCTCTACAAAGTCCATATAGGTTTTCAATATGGCATCCTGATAGGCAGGAGTTATCGTACAGTTGCGTGAACCTTGGTTCTTTCGCAACTTTTCAAATGCTTGCGAGGCATCTATCAGTTGCACCTTCCCTTGGCGGTTTTCTGGTTTCTTGTTGGTAAGGACCCAAACGTATGTGGTAATGCCCGTATTGTAAAAGATGTTGTTGGGCAACTGAATGATGGCATCCACCAAGTCGTTTTCCACCACATAACGACGGATATTGCTCTCGCCACTTCCGGCATCGCCTGTAAAGAGCGACGAACCGTTATGAATGGAGGCCACACGGCTTCCCTGCGGCTGCAAGTCCAAGGGCTTCATTTTGTCCACCTCTTCGAGCATGAAGAGCAGTTGCCCGTCCGACGTTCGTGGCGTACAATCCAACATTTCTGTTTCACTGGCAAAGTTGGTGATGGGCAATTCAAAACGACGGTCAAGCAAAGTCTTTTCGTGATATATCTTCTCCTTGTCCGTTTTCCACGACTTGCCATAAGGCGGATTGGTCAACTGGAAACCAAAGGATTGTCCTTGAAAATAATCTTCCGTGATGGTATTGCCCAAATGCATACCGCTGGGGTCAACCCCTTTGATAATCAGGTCGGACTTACAAATGGCGTATGTCTCAGGGTTTATCTCTGTACCTGAAAGTTGGATAGCATTCGGACGTACACCGATGCTCAACAGGTATTCACGCCCTTCAGTCAGCATACCTCCCGAACCTTCGGCTGGGTCGTGCAGAGAAATTATCTTGGGCAAATTGTCCTTGACGGGTTCAAACACCACACGGGCAAGCAACGAGATGGCATCGCGTGGAGTGAAATGTTCGCCAGCCTCCTCGTTGTTCTCTTCGTTGAAGCGGCGCAACAATTCTTCAAACACCGTACCCATACCGATGTTGGTAAGTGCGGGAAGCGGCAGGCCATCAGGGTCTTTCTGCTCTTGGTCGGTCAAGTTGATACGCGGGTCGGTAATGCGCTCAATCATGGGGAGCAAGCGGTCATTGTCTGCCAACTTACGTGCTTTGGCATAGTATTCGAAGTTTTTCAATACATCGCGTACATTCTCGCTATAGCCATTCAGGTACTCCACAAAATTGTCGTACAAGATGTCATTATTGTCGGAAGCTGTTGATTTCAACCGCTTCAATGTCCACTTGCTGGTATTGAAGTAACTGAGACTGGTAATGTCCTTCAAGGCATCTTCGTCCACCTCGTCCAGTTCCATCTCACGCTGTTGTCTCAACTCCTCTTCCACCGCTTCCTTTGTGGGTTCCAACAAAGCATCCAACCGACGCAACACCACCATGGGCAATATCACATCGCGATACTGTCCGCGAAGAAACACATCACGCAATACGTCGTCGGCAATGTTCCAGATTAGAGATACTATTTGGCTATGATTGACTTCCATTGTTTCGTTGTTTTATACTTGCCACAAAGATAAACATAATCTATGAGAATCCAAAATATTCCACAGAAATCAATATGAATTTCCCCTCCATGCAACAAATCGTACATATAAAAATCGGGCGATGCAACATTTGGTACATATAAATTTCTGAAAAGATGACAAAGCGGATGCTCTGTGAAGGCTGTGAAGGGGCGTGAACGGGCTTGCCTTCACAGAAAGTGGGTGAAGGCCAGTGAGTTATGGGGTGTGAAGGCTGTGAAGGCTGTTTTTTTATTGAAGGAGTTGGAGGAGTTAATCGCTTCGCTAAGGAGTTAAAACCTATATAGTATGAGGGCGCAACGAATATAGTATGGAAGCGAAAGCTATATTGTAAATAGGTGATGTTTCTATACTATGGCTGTTGGCGTTGGCGATGGCTGTTTTAACATACGGTCGACAAGGCCGGAAGATACGGATGTTAAGCGCTGAAGATTTAAATCTTCCGGCCTTGTCGAAGGTTCGGGCGGTAATTCTCAGAACGTGATGAACCCTGATGCGCCATCGGGGGCAGAGGGAGTGGAGTCGGATGCGACGTCGGGTGCCTCGGTGGCTGCTGTGCGTGCCGATGCCTCAAGCTCGGTAAGCTCAGTAGAGGTGCGGCGGTAGGTGGGGCTTGACTCGATGGAGGAGATGAGCGAATCGTTGTCGAGGTCGGCATCTTGGAAGATGAAGGAACGAACCACGCGCTTCTGGGCCAGTTTGGAACGGCCGTAGAACTTCTCTACCATCTCGCGATCCTTCTCCTCGCGTTCGAGGCGCTCGCGTTCACTGATGGTTGTCTCGCGTTGTTGGCGTTCGCGGATGGCCTGCTCCATGCCGGGGATGTTGTTCATGCCGAAGCCTGAGGCTATGATTGTAATCTTTACCTCCTCTTCCAGTTCGGCCGAGTCGGCTACTCCCCAGATGACTTCGATGTCGTTGCTCTCGAACTGCTCCATGAAACGGTTCAGCTCTTCGAACTCTTCCACGATAAGCGGCTTCTTGGCCGACTGGTAGATGTTGAACAGTATCTTGCGGGAGTTGTAGATGTCGTTGTCGTTGAGCAGAGGCGAATTCAGCGCGTCGCGGATGGCGGCGTCGAGACGTTTTTCTCCCGAACCGATGCCGTTGCTCATGATGGCTACGCCGCCGTCCTTGAGAATCTTGCTGACATCGCGGAAATCGAGGTTCATGATTCCCTCGACGGTGATGATTTCTGCAATGCTCTTGGTGGCGATGGTGAGGGTTTCGTCCACCATGCGGAAGCCCTCCTTGACGGGCAGGTTGGGGTAGGTCTCGAGCAGGCGCTCGTTGTTGATGACGAGCAGGGCGTCCACGTGGCGGGCTATGGCCTCTACGCCCTTGAGGGCTTGCACAATCTTGCGTTGGCGCTCAAACTTGAAGGGGATGGTGACGATGCCTATCGTGAGGACGTCCATTTCCTTGGCCACACGGGCTACGACGGGGGCCGCACCCGTGCCGGTGCCTCCACCCATGCCGGCGGTGATGAACACCATCTGGGTGTCGTCGCGGAATAGGGCACGGATGTCCTCGATGCTTTCCTCGGCAGCCTGACGGGCCACTTCGGGGTCGTTGCCGGCTCCGAGTCCCTTTCCCAACTGTATCTTGATGGGGATGTCGGACGACACGAGGGCCTGACGGTCGGTGTTACAGAGTACGAAGGTGACGTCGCGGATGCCTTCGCGATACATGTTCTTGACAGCGTTGCTGCCACCGCCGCCCACGCCTATCACTTTGATGATGTGGGGGTCTGCTGTTGGCAGGTTAATGGGGAGTATGTTAGTTTCTTCCATAAATTCGTTTTTTTCGTTTGTTCATATACAAGTTCAACGTCTCAACGCATATTTATTCTTCTCCATTCAATAGTTCTTCAGCCCATTTTTGCAGGCGGCCCAGCATGGAGTTCTCGCGTTTGCGACGGCGTTCCTCTGCTGCTTTGGCTTGGCGTTCGGCTTCAAGGCGCTCCTCCTCTTCGCGGCGGATGGCGGCCTCCTGTTCGGCCTTCTCTTGGGCGATGCGTTGTGCTTCGGCTGCGCGGGCTGCCTCTTCCTCTTGGGCGATGCGTGCGGCCTCGGCCTTCTGGCGTTCAATCTCCTCCTGTTGTGCCTGGCGTGCGGCCTCGGCCTCGGTTGTGTCGGTGTCGAAGAGGTCGCGCGGCACCTCCTGCTCACAGCAGTTCTGGCGTGCGCTGGAGAGCAGTCCCAGCAGGGAGCCTTGGCGGCTGTTCTTGGCCAACAGCTCGGGGGTGACGCTCTCTACGGGAGGGATGATGTAGGTGGCATGGCGGAACTTCTCGATGCGGGTCTTCTTCTGGATGGCTGTCTGGAGCTGTCCCAAGTGTGAACCGCCACCGGTGACGATGATGCCGGCCATGAGTTTGTCGTCATAGCCTGAGAGTCCTATCTGGTTCCACACGTTGGTGATGATTTCCTCCATGCGGGCTTCGGTGATTTCGTTCAACACCCGGTCGGTGATGGTGGAGTCGTCGGTGCCGAACGTGTAGGTGACAGGTTTGCTGTCGGCTTCAAACGGTTCGGTGTAGGCCGACGCGTACTTGATTTTCAGGTCTTCGGCATCGGTCTCTTCGATTCCTTGGGTGCAGATGTCCTTGGTGATGTTGTTGCTGCCAAGGGGGAGCACCGCCAGGTGGCGCAACAGATGGTCTTTGTAGACCTGCACGGTGGTCGTCTCGGCTCCAAAGTCGATGAGGGCACAGCCCGAGCGTAACTCGGTGTCGGTGGCAGTGACCTTGGCCATCTCCAGGGGGGTGATGAGGTAGCCGGCAATGCGGGTGGCAGCCAGTTGGAAACTCTCCTCAATCTTGCGGCGCACTCCTTGGCGGGCTATGATGTGGAGGAAACGTCCCTCGATGTGTGAGGTGATGACTCCGACGGGGTCGGTCTGCAAACCTGTGCCGACCTTGTACTCCTGGGGGACAACTTCCAATATTTCATACCCATCCGTGTGGGTGCTGCGGCTTGTGGCAATCAATTCGTCTACAATGTTGGTTGTGATGCGGGTCTCTTCCTCGAATTGGCGGATGACGGTGTTCTTTACTGTGCGCACGGATTGTCCGCTGATGCCCACATACACTTTTGCGATGGTGGCTTCCAAGGCTGCCTCCAATTTGTTGATGATGGAGGTGATGGCTCCCGCCGTCCTGTCAATGTTGAAGACGTTTCCTTTGCGGATGCAGGCTGAGGCATCTTCGCTGGCGTAGGCCAGGATGGAGAGTTTGCCGTCAGTGTCCTTTTGCCCGGCAATACCTGTAATCCTAGTGGAGCCCAGCTCGATGGCTACCATGAAATCTGTTGTCTGTCCCATATATGATTTGTTTATTCGTTGATGCGTTTTTTATACTATTCACTTGTTAGTCGAATGTCTCTTGCAGATGACTTGATTGTCGAACTCTACGCTGATGCGCGAGTACTTGTTCCAACCCACACGGCTCAACCCCTTGGTGTAGAAGGTGCGTATGCGGTCGAGCTTTTCTTCGATGTAAACGGGCTTCCCCAGGAACAAGATGTGGTTTCCCACCTGTGGCACAAGTTCGATTTCTCCTTCAGAGGTGACGTGTATCTGTTCCACCTGGCGCTTCCAGAAGTCGTCGTCGTTGAGCAATTGGGCCAATTGGTAGAGCGGCCCCTCGGCCATCTTCTTGTCGATGGTTCCTGTGGCTACGGGGAGGTGGGCTGCATGGCTGCCTCCAGGCATAGAGTGTCCCTTGTCATCGATGTAGTAGTCGAGACCGCTGGCTGACATGACACGCAGGATGGGCAGGCGTTGCTTGATGTAGATGCACAAGTTGCCCGACGGGGTTTTGTAGCACTCTGCATTCTCGATGAAGGCATTTTTCTCCAATGTCTCTTCAATGGCCTTGCACCGGATGCTGTCGGTATTCTTCCCCATGGGGTAGAGGCGGTTGCGCTTGAGCAGGGCTGTGGCTTCTTCGGGGGTGATGAAGCAGGTGCGCGCACTGTCCTCCACCACAATCTTCACCTGCTTGACCAGTTGGCCCGGCGGGGTGTGGTTCAGCCACGTGAATGCGATGGCCAGATAGGCCGACACGGTTAACATGACGAGTAGCAACAGGATTCGTTTCATTCTTTTTCTTTATATAATATATATATGTATATGATAAATATGCACTTCTTTCGTTGGTCATCAGCGGAGAGGTCACCCCTTCATTATCTCCGTTATTCCGCTTGCCTGATTTTCCAGGTCGCCGGCTCCTAACAGAACCAGTATTTCGATGTCGTCGCGGCGTTGCCTGATGATGTCGGCAACCTCCTCTTTGCAACAAAGGGTGCAGGGGATGCCCGCTTTCAGATGGTCGGCAATCAATTGGCTTGTCACTCCAGGGATGGGCAGCTCGCGGGCGGGATAGATGTCGGTGAGAATGACATCGTCGAAGAGCGAGAGGCTGTCGGCAAACTCTTGATAGAAATCGCGTGTGCGTGTGTAGAGGTGGGGCTGGAAGATGGCCGTAATCCGTTTGTCGCTGTACAACTCACGAATCGAGAGCGCACTTTGCTTGATTTCAGCAGGATGATGGGCATAGTCGCAGATGAAAGCCCGGTCGGCGCTCTTCAGATGAAAGTCGAAGCGGCGGTCGACACCGCGGAACGAGGCTATGCCTTGCTTGATGACCTCAGCCTTCGCCCCCGTCAGTTGGGCAATGGCCATGGCTGCAATGCTGTTGTCGATGTTGATGCTGAGGGGCACTCCCAACTCAATGTCCTTGATACATCCCTGCGGCGAGATGAAGTCGAAATGGATTTCACCTCCTCCGATGCGGATGTTTTCGGCGTGGAAGTCGCCCGTGTGGCGTCCGTAGGTGTAGAGGGCGACACCGCTTTGCAGGCGTGGCTTCATCTCCAATCCCTCGTGGACGATTAAGGCTCCGCCGGGTTGGATGAGTGAGGTGTAGTGGCTGAAGCTTTCCAGATAGGCCTCCTTGGTGCCATAGATGTCCAAGTGGTCGGGGTCGGTGGAGGTGATGGCAGTGATGTGGGGCGACAGATGGTGGAACGAACGGTCGAACTCGTCGGCTTCAATGACAACCCACGGACTCTCTTCTGACAGGATGTAGTTGGTGCCGTAATTCTTGGCTATACCTCCGAGGAAGGCATTGCATCCTTCAGAGGTGCCACTCATCAGATGGGCCAACATGGTTGAGGTCGTGGTCTTTCCATGCGTGCCGGCCACACACAATGCTTTGGCCGAGCGGGTGATGGTGCCCAATACTTGTGCCCGCTTCTGTATCTCGAATCCTTGTTCCTTGAACCACACCAGTTCCTGGTGTTCCGAGGGGATGGCAGGTGTGTATACGACAAGTGTGTCATCCTTTGTCCGGCAGAACGGAGGAATCAAGTCCACATCTTCTTCGTAGTGAATTTGTGCGCCCTCTTGAATGAGGCGGTTTGTCAGTTCACTTGGGGTGCGGTCATATCCTGCCACTCTCTTTCCCTGTGAAAGGAAGTAGCGGGCTATTGCACTCATGCCTATTCCACCTGCACCTATGAAATATACTGATTTGATATTGCTCACATCCATGATTGTCTGTAACTCCTTTATGCTTTATGCGTTGTTTCTTGGTATGTCTTTGCCAACTTGTACACCTCGTCTGCTATCACTTCGGCAGAATCGGTGTAGGCCAATGTGGCGATGTTCTTGCTGAGCTCTTTCAGTTGCTCGGTGTCTGTTACGGTCGCGATGGCTTTGTCCAGTAACGTGTCGGGGGCATCGGCATCTTTCACGTAGAGGGCAGCGCCATTCTTTACCAGTGCCAATGCGTTCTGTGTCTGATGATCCTCGGCAACATTGGGTGAGGGAACCAGAATAACAGGCTTTTTCAGTACACAGAATTCTGAGATGGAACCGGCTCCGGCACGGGAAATGACCAGGTCGGCAGCGGCGTATGCCTCTTCCATCTTGGAAATGAAGTCGGTCACGTACAGCATGGGCAGTTGCTCGTGGCGGTTCAGTTGCTCCAGAATGTCCTTATAGTAGTACTTCCCTGTCTGCCAAATGAACTGAACGCCCGATTGTCTCACCAGCTCCAAGTGCTTGAGGACACTTTCGTTCATGGTGCGTGCGCCCAAACTTCCACCTACGATGAGAACCGTACGCTTGGATGGGTCAAGCCCAAAGGCCCGTATGCCCTCTTCCCGTGTGGTGTGTGTGTCGGTCAGTCCTTGACGGATGGGATTGCCGGTGAGCATAATTTTCTCTTTGGGGAAGAAACGTTCCATTCCCTCGTAAGCAACGCAGATGCGTTTCGCCCCTTTTGCCAACATCTTGTTGGTGACACCGGCGTAGGAGTTCTGCTCCTGTATCAGGGTGGGTATTCCCATCAGGGAGGCGGTCTTCAGGGTGGGGCCGCTGGCATAACCTCCGACTCCTACGGCTGCATGAGGACGGAACTCTTTAATGATTTTGCGAGCCATCCATCCGCTTTTGATGAATTTGAGGATGACAGAGAAGTTCTTCAGCAGATTCTTGCGGTCGAGTCCGCAGATAGGAAGCCCTACAATGCGGTAACCGACTGCTGGCACGCGTTGCATCTCCATGCGTCCTTCAGCGCCGACAAACAGAATTTCCACCTCGGGATATCTCTTTTTCAAGGCATCGGCTATCGACACCGCGGGGAAGATGTGTCCTCCTGTTCCCCCTCCACTGATGATGACTCTGATGTTTTCTCTGTCCATAATTCGATGTATTTACTGTGTGTACGATTGATTTATTTGTCCATGTCAGCCTTCTTGATTCAGCTCTTCGTATTCGTCCTCTGACAGACTCCTCGCGTCGGCCGACATCAGTGGTCCTTCATTTGTCACATTCTGCACCTGCATGGCAGCCTCCATGGCCTCTTCTTGCTTTTTCTTCTCGACATACCGGCTTACGCTCAGGATGATGCCGATGTAGGCACAGTTGATGAGCGTGGATGTTCCTCCCTTGCTGATGAGGGGCAATGGCTGTCCCGTGACGGGGAACAACCCTACGGCCACCATCATGTTAAGCATAGCCTGGCACACAAGCAGCAGGGCCAGTCCCATCACCATCAGCGACAGGTATTTCTTGTCGCATTGCCCCGCTATCCGTCCCGCTCGCAGGAGCAGGATGATGTAGAGGAAGGCGACGAAAGCCCCTCCCAACAGTCCCAGCTCCTCTATGATGATGGCATAGATGAAGTCCGAGAATGCTTGCGACAGGAAGTCACGTTCCACCGAGTTTCCAGGCATTTTGCCTACGAGGTGGCTGGTGGCTATAGCGATGTTGGCATGTGCCACTTGGGCATTCTTGTTGATGTCGTAGTCCTCGGGAGCCACCTCTCCGTCTCCGACAAAGAAACCGGCCAATCGTCCCTTCCACGTAACGGCGCGGTGAAGACCCGGAACTTCGTCCAACACCTTATTGGGCGTGGCAAACAAACCTCCAACAGCAATGCCCAGTACCAATGCAATGGTTCCTAACATCTTACCCAATTGTCTGAAGGGAACTCGTCCGATGAACATCATCAGTATGGTGACTCCGAACAGCATGCCTGCCGTGGAGGCATTCTCAGGAGCAATCAACAGGCAGGTCAGACCGGCAATGCACATGATGTATTTGAAAGCACGTGGATTGGCCCCTTTTTCCTCTTGCATCATGGCCAAGATGAGTGCCGTAGAGGTGATGACCGCCAGTTTTCCCAGCTCTGAAGGTTGGAAATTGATGCCTCCGATGGCCAACCATCGTCCGGCACCGTTTACCTTTTCACCAAACAGCATGGTCACCAGCAGTAGTACGGCTGCGGTCGGCAGTGTCAGCACCGGTATCAGGCGGAATAGTTTGCACGGCATCTTGTGTACCAGCAACACGACCCCGGCTCCCAACATCATGTATAGCAAGTGTTGCGAGATGGGTGCCCAATAGTCGCCACTCTTGTATGTCAGCGTACTGGCGGCACTGAACACTTCAATGATGGATATCAGGCACAGCATCAAAAATACGACCCAGATAACCTTGTCTCCCTTAAAAAGACTTCTCAGCAGATCCATATACTTTCTTCTGAATTATAAATTTCTCACGCATTCCTTGAACTGTCGGCCACGATCTTCGTAACTGGTGAAAAGGTCGAAGCTGGCACAGCAAGGGCTCAGTAGCACCGTGTCGCCCGGCTCGGTCATCCGATAGGCTGCGGCTACGGCATCTTTCATGCTTTGCACATCGGCTACGGGCAGACCCATTCCGTCGAAGAAGTCATGCAACTTCTCGTTGTGCAGCCCCATGTAGATGAGTCCCTTGCACTTTTGTGACACAAGTTCCTTTATTTCGCTATAATCGTTTCCTTTATCCTTTCCGCCCAAAATCAACACGGTGGGCGTCGTCATGCTTTGCAGGGCATACCAACATGAATTGACGTTTGTCGCCTTTGAGTCGTTGATGTATTCCACGCCTCTTACTCTGCATACATGCTCCAGACGGTGCTCCACGCCTTGGAACGTGCCCAAGGCATGGCGGATGTCTTCCTTGCGTATGCCTGCCAAGTTGGCCGAGATGCCCGCTGCCATTGAGTTGTACAGGTTGTGTACGCCTGTCAGTGCCAGCTCTTCCTGTTCCATGTTGAAGGCCATTGGTTGTGTGAAGTACACCTTTTCTTCCTCGGTATATGCCACCAGTCCCTCCTCCTTGGCTTGTGCGAAGGGGTATAGGCGGGCATGTATGCCATATCGCTTTAATTCGCGTCGGATGATGGGGTCGTCGTTCCAGAACACAAATGCATCATCCTCCGTCTGGTTTTGCAGAATGCGGAATTTGGCATCAACATAGTTTTGCATCTCGTTTCCGTATCTGTCCAGATGGTCGGGAGTGATATTCATCAGAATGGCGATGTGTGCTCTGAAGTCATACATGTTGTCCAACTGGAAGCTGCTCAGTTCTATGACGTAGTAGTCATGATTCTCCAGTGCCACCTGCAGTGCCAGACTTTTGCCTATGTTGCCGGCTAAGCCCACGTTCAACCCGGCTTGTTTGAAGATGTGATAGATGAGCGACGTGGTGGTTGTCTTTCCATTGCTTCCTGTGATGCACACCATCTTGGCGTCCGTGTATCGTCCTGCGAACTCAATTTCTGAGATGACGGGGATGCCCTTTTCTTTTATCTTTTTCACCATCGGGGCATGGTCGGGTATTCCAGGACTCTTTATCACTTCATCAGCCGTCAGCACCAGTTCCTCAGTATGTTTGCCCTCTTCCCAGGATATCCCATACTGATCCATCAGTTCCTTGTATTCGGGCTTGATGCTGCCCATGTCTGTCACAAACGTGTCCAGACCCTGTTTCTTGGCCAGCACGGCTGCGCCCGCTCCACTTTCTCCTGCTCCTAATATGACGATTCTTTTCATTTTTTATCTGATCTTCAATGTAATGATTGTAATGGCTGCCAACACGATGGTGACAATCCAGAATCTGACTGTAATTTTTGACTCATGGAAAACGGCTGTCGGTCGTGTAATCAAGTATTTACACTCTTGATCCAACATCGTGGGCAATGTGCGGAAGTGGTCGTGTATCGGCGTACGTTTGAAGATGCGCCGTTTCTCTCCACGCTTTTTCCATTTCTTGAAATATCTTACCTGCATAATTACGCTCAGGTTTTCAACCAGGAATACACCGCACAAGATGGGAATCAACAGCTCTTTGTGAATGATGATGGCAAACACGGCAATGATTCCACCGATTGTCAGACTACCCGTGTCTCCCATGAATACCTGTGCGGGAAAGGCATTGTACCACAGGAATCCGATGAGTGCTCCGATGAATGCACAGATGAAGATTACCAGCTCTTCGCTTCCCGGTATGTACATGATGTTCAGGTACGACGCATATCCCGTGTGGCTCGACACGTATGCCAAGATTCCCAATGTCACTCCGATGATGGCACTGTTTCCTGCCGCCATTCCATCCATGCCGTCGTTCAGGTTGGCTCCGTTTGATACGGCCGTCACCACAAATATGGTGACAATGACAAACAGAATCCATCCGGCGGTCTGTGCATGTTCACCCGCAAAAGCTACAAAATCCGCATAATCCAAGTTGTTGTTCTTGAAGAATGGGATGGTTGTCTTTGTTGATTTCTGAGGTTCACTTTTGTGTATCACCTCGGTTTGTGCCCCTTGGCGGTTTACTTCCATGTTTTCTCTTATCACCACGTCGGGGCTTAGGTACAGTGTCAATCCCACAATCAGTCCCAATCCCACTTGGCCGATAATTTTGAATCGTCCATGTAGCCCCTCTTTGTTGTGGTGGAAAATCTTGATGTAGTCATCAGCAAACCCCAACATGCCCAACCACACGGTGGTAATCAGCATCAGTTGCATATAGATGTTTTCTAATCTGCCCAAAAGCAGACAGGGCACCAGAATGGCTACGATGATGATGACACCGCCCATTGACGGCACTCCCTTTTTCTCCACACCAAAGGGGTCTATGCTGGCGTCGCGTTGGGTTTCTGTGATTTGTTTCCGCTTCAGCAACTTGATGAAGTATTCTCCAAATATGGCAGAAATGAGCAGAGCCAGAATCACTGCCATCAGCGAACGGAACGAGACATATCCCATTATGCGCGCTCCGGGCATATCCATTTGCTCCAGATATTTGAACAGATAATACAGCATTTTTTTACTATGAATTATGAGGTTCTTATTTCCTTACTTGTCAATTCCCATGGCCTTCT
This sequence comes from Bacteroidaceae bacterium, assembly GCA_017464815.1. GTDB lineage: Bacteria > Bacteroidota > Bacteroidia > Bacteroidales > Bacteroidaceae > Phocaeicola_A. The sequence continues at coordinate 113,233 of JAFTYI010000031.1, forward strand.
TGGCCTCTTCCTTGTCATCAAAGTGGTGTTTCACCCCCTTGATGTCCTGATAATCCTCGTGTCCCTTTCCTGCAATCAGTATCACATCACCCTGTCCGGCCAACATGCAAGCCGTGCGTATGGCCTCGCGCCGGTCGGTGATGCTCAACACATTTTGGCGTTCTTCGTCTGAAAGTCCGGCTAACATGTCATTGATGATGTCTGTCGGCTCTTCGAATCGGGGATTGTCCGAAGTGATGATAACCCTGTCACTCCCTTTAACCGCCTCTTGAGCCATCAGGGGGCGTTTTCCTTTGTCGCGGTTACCTCCGGCTCCCACCACGGTGATGACTTTGCCGCGTGAACCGAGCACCTCTCTGATGGCGCTCAATACGTTGGCAATGGCGTCGGGTGTGTGTGCATAGTCGACGATTGCCGTGTAGCCTTTGGGTGAACGCACTGTTTCAAATCGTCCGGAGACGGGTTTCAACATGCTCAGTACACGCAGTACTTCATCCGTATCCTTCCCCAGCATCACGGCCGTACCCATCACGGCCAACAGGTTGCAGGCATTGAACTTGCCCACAAATTGCACCGCTGTCTCCCGTCCGTTAAAGTCGATGAGCATGCCCTCGAAGTGATCTTCCAGGATGCGCCCTTTGAAGTCGCTGAGGCTACGCAACGAGTAGGTTGCCACTTTGGCCGATGTGTTTTGTGTCATCACCAATCCGTTCTTGTCATCCAGGTTGGTTACCACGAACGCATTTTTTTTCAGGTTGTCGAAAAAAGTTTTCTTCGCCTTCAAATAATTTTCTACGGTTTTATGGTAGTCCAGATGGTCGCGTGTCAGGTTCGTAAACACTCCTCCTGCAAATTCCAATCCTGCAATGCGGTGTTGTGCCACTGAGTGTGAGCTCACCTCCATGAAGGCATATTCACATCCCTCTGCCACCATCTGGCTCAACAGGTGATTCAAGCTGATGGGGTCGGGGGTTGTGTGGGTCGATGGCACAGCCTTGTCATTTATATAATTGCACACGGTGGACAACAGGCCGACTTTATGTCCCATCTGGCGGAACATCTGATACAGCAGTGTGGCAATGGTGGTTTTCCCGTTGGTTCCCGTCACACCCACCAACTTCAGTTGGCTTGTGGGATTCCCATAAAAGCGCGTAGCCACTTCGCCCGCAATCATTTCAGTGTTTGGCACACAGATGAATACGGTGCCCGAGTCTTCCTTCTTCATTTCGGGAATCTCTTCGCACACAATGGCGGCAGCTCCAGCCTCTATGGCTTTGGGGATAAATGCATGCCCATCGGATTGCGTCCCTCTCATGGCGATAAAGAGGTCGCCTTCCGTCACTTTGCGTGAGTCGATGTGGACACCGTTTATCTCAACAGAAGTCGAACCGAATATTCCGGTTGTCTCTAACCCTTGAACAATATCTTGCAGTTTCATCTGATGCTCTTATTATGCTATACCTTATTATATATACAGAATATTATCTCAATACAAGTCTTACGGTTTGTCCCTTCACCAGGCGGTTACCGGCGGGAATACTTTGGCTACGCACCTTGCCTACGCCGCTCAGTTGCACTTTCAAACCGCTCTTTTCCATCAAGTATACGGCGTCTTTGGCTCCCATGCCTCTGACGTTGGGCACTACGCCGTTTTTCAACTCCATGCGTGTCAGCCTCACTCCATCGGGAATCATGTCGGCCTGTCCGAAGGCATCCTCCTTGTCGTAGTGGCCTTCCCATTCATTGTCCACGTCCAATTCGCGCAGGATGTAGCGTGCTTCGTTCAGATTGCCGTTTTTCACGTCAGGAATCACCACCGAGTTTGTGTCCATAGCTTCAGCAATGTTCCGCTTCAGGCTTCCTGCCATCACCCGCTCTGCTATCCGGCTGAATACGGGACCGGCCATTCCGCCTCCTGATGCCGGATAACCGGGTTTCCTGATGGCTACGATGCAACTGTATTTCGGATTCTCCGAAGGGAAGTATCCACAGAAACTGACCAAGTATTGCATGGTTCCTCCCTTGTAACCGCCGGCTCCCTGTGCCACTTGGGCCGTGCCGGTTTTGCCTGACACGTGGAATTGTTTCGAGCCGGCCTGTTTGCCCAGTCCTTTGCTTACCACACCTTCCAACATGTCCTGCATCTTTTTCAGGGCTTCGGGTGAACAAATCGACTCTTTCAGCACAATGGGTTCAAACTCTTCCACCATCTTGCCATCGCGCATGATGGCTTTCACGAAGCGTGGCTTCACCATTTTTCCATTATTGGCTATCGCGTTGTAGAAAGCGAGTGTGTTGATGGGGGCAATCTGTGTTTCATATCCGATAGACATCCATGCCAATGTCGTTTTCCACCAATTCTGTTTGTTCGGGTATCGGATGATGGGCGGTTGGTAGCCGGGAATCTCCAGATTCAATGGCTCTCCTATGCCGATGCGGTACAATCCCTCCACAAACTTGGTGGGGTTGTTGGCATATTTCTCGTCAATGATGCGTGACACTCCGATGTTGGATGAAACACCCAATATGCGTGGCAGGGATATCTTCTGGTATCCGCCTCTGTACCAGTTGTGGTCCTTCATGGGGCTACCGTGCATCATGTACACTCCTGTGCCTGTGTCCACAATCTCGGTTGTGTCCACCACTCCGTCATCAAGTGCCACCAATATGGAGGCGGTCTTGAATGTCGACCCCGGCTCCATGCGGGTTGAGATGGCGTGGTTGTTCATTTCGTAGTATTTCCCGTCTCCGGCCTTGCTCATGTTCACGATGGCACGCACCTCGCCCGTGGCTACTTCCATCAGGATGACGACTCCCATGTCGGCGTTCAGCTCCTTCATCTTGTCCACCAGAGCCTTTTCGGCGATGTCCTGCATGTTCACGTTGATGGTGCTCACAATGTCACAACCATCCACGGCCGGCACATCCACGATGTTCAGGTATTTGTTCATCACCTTCTGTCGGTGGGTGAGGCCGGTTTTCCCCTTCAGGATAGAGTCGTATGCCAACTCCAAACCATTCTTGGCAGAGTCGGGATAGCCGATGAATGTGTCGCCCAACGTGCGCATGGCCAATGAGCCGAATGGCTTCTTGCGTCGGTTGAAGCTTTGTCCGATGAATCCGCCCCTATATTGGTTCAGACGGAACATGGGCAATTTCTTCACCTCCTTGTATTGGATATATGAGATGCGTTTAGGATAAATCAGCCAGTTACGGCTTTTTTCTTTTCGTCCCTTTAACAGATGGGCCTTGAATTCAGCTGCCGTGCGGTCGGGGAAGATACGGTGCAACCCTTCGCATATCTCGTCAATGTTGTTTTTCAACAATGTGTCGCGGCGATATTGGTCTTTCTCCCGACGTTCAGGGAAGTTCTTTGACTCTGAAGTCATGAAGTCCAGATAGATGCGGTATTCGGGCAGACTGCTGGCCATCAGTTGTCCATCGGCAGAGAGAATGTTTCCTCTATTGGGTTTTATGACCACATTCTCTTTTACAAAGCGATTGGCCACCTGCTCCCAATACCCACGTTTGACAAACATCAAGAAACCGGCACGCACAACAATGGAGATGGCCACTATCACCAGCAGGGCGACAATGGCTAAGTAACGTATGGAAGTGCTTTTCTTGAAATCCATGAATGTATCTCCTTGTTTTTTTCTTTTTTCTGTTTTTATTCTTCTGTCTTTACTCAATCACGTATGGTGGCGCGGTGGATGTCTGCAGGTCACTATGCTCGGCAGACACATATTCCTCGATGCGCGATTGTCGGGTGCGTTCGGTCAGTTCGCTCGAGCGGGTCAGTGCATCGTATTTGATGTCCATCAGTTCTTTCCTCAGTCGGTCAATCTCTATCATCTCCTGTTGGACTGAGTAGCGGTTGCTGATGTAGATGACCGTGTAGATGGTAATCAGCAACAGCAACTTGGCCTGTCGGCGCAAGAAGTCGTTGATAAGGAAATCGCCCAAGAAGATGTTCTTCAAGGTCAGTTTCTTTCCCGTAGCGGCGGGTGTGCCTTCTGCTGCCTCTTCTTTGGAGAGAGGCATTGCACCCGTTTGTTCCGTCTGTTTCATTTCCTCCTTCATGTTGATGCGTCGTTTACCGTTCGATCTTCTCTGCTATTCTCAATTTGGCGCTTCGTGAGCGCGGATTCCGTTTCAGCTCCTCCTCCTCGGGAGTGACAACCCTGTTGTTCACGGGGCGCAAGGGAGCTTGTGTGCGTCCGAAGAAATCTTGTTCGGCGCGTCCCTCCACATTGCCGGTCTTCATGATGTTCTTCACCATGCGGTCCTCCAGTGAGTGGTAGGTGATGATTACCAGGCGTCCCCCAGGCTTCAGCACTCGGATAACCGACTCCAACATTTCGCGCAGCGCCTCCATCTCTTGGTTTACTTCGATGCGCAGGGCTTGAAACACTTTGGCGAGTTCCTTCTTTTCGCGTTCGCGGCCGAACATGGGCTTCACGATGTCGAGAAAATCGCCGATGGTCTCTATCCGCTTGCTTGCCCGTGCCTTCACGATGGCCGAAGCCAGTTTGCGGCTGTTCTTGAGTTCGCCGTACAGATAGAAGATATCGGCCAACTTTTCCTCGCTCAAGGTGTTTACCAACTCTGCTGCCGTGTGTCCGGCACGCTTGTTCATGCGCATGTCCAGCTTGCCGTCGAAGCGGAAGGAGAACCCGCGCTCTGAGTCGTCGAAATGGTGTGATGACACTCCCAAGTCGGCCAATATGGCATCCACCTCACCGTCTACTCCATGATAGCGCATAAAATTGCTCAAGTAACGGAAGTTGCTGCGCACGAAGGTGAAACGTTCGTCAGTCGGGATGTTCTGTTCGGCATCCTCATCCTGATCGAAACCGAAAAGGCGGGCGTTTTCATCCATGCGTGCCAGTATCTCCTTGGAGTGTCCGGCGCCACCCAATGTCAAGTCCACATAGATGCCACCGGGGCGGATGTTCATTCCATCCACCGTTTCGTGCAGCATTACGGGCACGTGGTACGTCTCGGCTGTTGTTATGTTCACTTTGGCATCCATTGGTTTCCTTGTCTTTTGGTGTGTCAGTATACGTCGGTTTTTAACTTATAGAGTCGTTTCTTGACCCATTTCCATCAATTCCTCCAGTTTTGCACCGAATTCTTCGGGGTTGACGAAGGGGACATCCACCTTTTCGCGTGCCCATATCTCGATGGTGTCATCCATGCCGATGAAGCGCACGTCCATGTTGATGCCTGCCAACTCACGGTAGCGGCGTGGAAGCAGAATACGTCCGTTGGTGTCCATGGTCAATATTTCGGCATCGGCCGCAAACTGACGGAAAATTTGCTGTTCCTGACGGTTCCAGCGGCTCAGTTTGGAACGCAGGGTGGCCAACTGCTCTTTCCACACCGTTTCGGGGTAGATGACCAGGCACTCTTGGAACACGTCCTTGCGCATGACCATGCTCTCTTCGCCAGCTTCTTGCATCACATGACGAAAGTTGGCCGGCAGGAACACACGTCCCTTTGAATCGGCCTTTGCATCGCTACTTCCTATGAATTGAATGTTGTTCACCTTACTTAAAATGAGTTTTCGGCTGTAAAATTACACAATTCCCCACAATTCCCCACACTTTTTATGAAAAAAGTTCAGAAAAGATTGCATTTAGTCTTTTTCTGCACACAAAACGTTGGTTTTTAACAACCTGAAAAGGCATAGTTAAAGTGGGGGATAAAATCTGAAAAGGGTCAAAAAACAGGCGGATTGGCACCCCCTTTTCTCATTCAAGTCAGGTGTCAATCCGCCTATAGTTGTTTGCAGATGTGTGGTCAGACGAAGTCTTCTCCCATTTTTATCCGAGTGTCGTTAATCATTTTTCGCAGCATGTTCGTGTCATCCTTGGGGCATATCAGCAGAATCTCTTCAGTGTCGGCGACCAGGAAGTTCTCCAATCCTTGCACAACCACCACTTTGTTTGCCTTTCGGGTCCCCACAAAACAGTTGTTGCAATCATATAGGACGACCTTTTTCCGCTGCCGTGCATTGCCCTGCTCGTCTTTGGGCAACGTGTCGTAATAGGTGCTCCATGTACCCAAGTCGCTCCATCCGAAATCGCAGGTCATAACGTACACGTTTTCAGCCTTTTCCAATATTCCGTATTCGATGGAAATATTGGGGCAGACGGGGAAGTGTTTGTCGATGAATCCCTGTTCCTCCTCGGTGCCATAGAGGGCGCATCCTCCGTTGGCTTCAAAGCTGGCGGACAATTCAGGGGCATGGCGGCGGAATGCGTCGATGATGGTGTGTGTCTTAGCTTGGAAAATGCCGGCATTCCAATAGAATTCACCACTCTCGAGGAACATTTCAGCCAGTTCCTGTTCGGGTTTCTCTGTGAAGGTTTTCACGTGGTAGAAATTTTCTCCGTCGTTGTCCCCCACTTGGATATAGCCATATCGGGTTTCGGCCCGATGGGGGCGTATGCCGATGCAGAGCAGGCCGTTGCACTTTTCCACAAACCGGAATCCCTTGTCAATGTCTCTCACAAACTCTTCTTCGTTGATTATCAGGTGGTCCGATGGGGTGAAGATGACGCTTGCGTCGGCATTGATGGCATGGATGTGATAAGTGGCCCATGCCATGCAGGGAGCCGTGTTCCGTCGTGTCGGTTCCGACAAGATGCGTTCAGCCGTCACTTCGGGCAACTGTTCTTTCACCAATTCGGTGTATTCACTGTTGGTCACCACGTAGATGTTCTCCTTGTCCACCACCTTGCAGTAGCGGTCAAAAGTCTGTTGCAACAAGGTGCGTCCTGTGCCGTAGAAGTCAAGGAACTGCTTGGGTAATTTCTTGCGGCTCAGTGGCCAGAAGCGGCTGCCTATGCCACCGGCCATAATTACACAATATATATTGCCTTTCATGAATATGAGCGTTTTTTTTGTTAATCTTCCGCTAAGGTAATCCTTTATTTTGAGCTGGCCAAGTATCGTGTGTTATTTATTGTGAAAACAAGTTTGTGGAACCTCCCTTTAGTTTCCATCGGGCTTTTCAATCTCGGTGAACGGACTGTTGTTCCATTTGAACGAGTCGAAACTGTCAGGTTTGGCAGGGTCATATCCGGGATAGTCTTCGCGCAGATATTGCACCAATGGATGCTCCAGTTTCTTCAGTCCTTCAATCACGCATTTGGCAATCTGATAAGCGCCATAGGGGTTGAAGTGGGTGTTGTCGGCAAAGTCCTTTGTCTGTCCCGGCCAGGTTCCGGCAGGGTAGTGTACCAGGGCTTTTTTCGAATCCTCTACGCCTAAAGCCTCATACAGGACGGTTGTCATCTGTTGCAGGTCGATAAGGGGCGTACCCGTCTTTTCAGCCAGGAACTTCACTGCATCCGGGAATTCTCCGTGAGTGTCTACCAGCTTGCCATTCTTGAAGTTACGTCGCTGTGTCGGAGTCACCAACACCGGATGTGCGCCGCGTGCGCGTGCTTCGTCGATGTATATCTTCAGGTTGTAGATGAAGTGTCCCCATGCGCCACATCCTGGACGCTTCTGTTTCTCGTCGTTGTGGCCGAATTCCATGAAGATGTAATCGCCCGCTTTCATCTGCGACAGCGCCTTCTTCAGTCGGCCGGCACCGATGAACGTGTTGCTCGATTCGCCGCTCTCGGCATAGTTGGCAAAGCACACCTTGTCTGTGAAGAAGCGCGGAATCATCTGTCCCCAGCTGGCCCAAGGTTCGTTGTCCTGGTCAACTACCGTGGAGTTTCCACAGAGGAAAATGGTGGGCACGTCCTCCACCCGCTTGATGTCGATGCGCGCACATGCCGGAGCATCGCCGTTGAACTCCAGCGTCAACTTGTTGTCCCAGTTCAGTTTGCTCTTTTCGCGGGGTTTGATTTTCACGCTCTCCTTTTCGTTGATGACCGGGTTGCGCTTGTTGATGGTGAAGGTGTATTCCTTCAATTCTCCCTTCTTGGTAGCCACGTTTTCCACAAACAGGCGGCGTGATTCGCCTCTCACACTGGTGTTTGCAGCCCGCTTTTTACTGCCTAGGGTCACGGTTACATGATAATTCCCGTCGGGCACTTTCACTGAAAAGAAGTAGGGCGCCGTGCTCTTTTTCCCAGGAGCCGGTTGCAGGTCGTATCCGTAGCCTGTCTCGTCGGTGTACACACTTGTTTCGGTGATGGCCGTGCATCCTTCGGCTGCACGTCGGTTGCCTGTCAGGTCGAAACTGAACTCTTGAGCTTGGCAGCAAAGGGCTGCCATCAACATCAGTAATGTCGCTTTTGCTTTCATCTCTTTCTGCTATTTGTTTTTATGGTTTGGTATGAATTTCCTATTTCGCCGCTAAGTTACACAGATTTTTCCAATTCTTCGCCCTTCTGTGAGGGGAAAGATGGAAAAAGTTTCTTGGGAGCATACATTTCATGCCGACACACCTCCCTTTCGAGGTAAGCGGATAAGAAGGGGGCAGTCCGAAAAGTCGGTTGTATATAATTGGTTTACATGATGTCTTTGTCATTCTGAACGCAGTGAAGAATCTGTAGACGCAAGCAGAACACTATAATGCTGACGTATTCAGATTCTTCACTGCGTTCAGAATGACAGAGACGGCATAATTTGCAACTGGATTTTTGGACTGTCCCGTAAGAAGAATCGTTGACGCATTTGGGGACAATAAAAGGCTTCCCAAGTTTGAGAGTCGGGCTTGGGAGCGCTATGGATGTTTACGCAAGTCTCGCGCGTACATGTATATATTAAGGTATAATGTCGGCTCACGCCTGTGCCCCATCAACCTTCATTTGATGAGCATTGCGAATGTTTGTCTGATATGGGGTTACTGTCAGAATCTGTATCCAAAGTTGAGAGAGCTGGTAAATGCGCGGGTGTCGATCCATATCTTGTTGAGGTCGATGCCGTAAGACAGGCCAAACACGAACTGGCGATATTGGAAATCGCATCCCAATTGCCATCCGCATTGGAATCGCTCGAAGGTGGGGTAAAACTCATCACTGTCGAAAATGTTGGCTTCATCCTTGTAGTCGGAGTTGTCATAAGCCTCCAATTTTCCCGTTATGTGCATTCGCAGATACAGCCCTGTATAGGGGATTATTTTCCAATCAGGATTCTTTGTGTCGAATCTGTATCCTATGTTCACGGGTATTTCAAAAGTGAACAAGTTCAGTTTTTCTCGTGCAACTCCCGTGTATATACTGATTTTCTTCTCAATATCGACGTCGTACATTCCCCATTTTATGCCAAAACCTGTTTCCAGAAAGATGGGTTTCTTCTTGTTGAGGGCAAATCCATGCAGATAGCTCACGGCGATAGAAGTGGAAGCGGGGATGTTTTCATACGTTTTGCCATCAGGGAGTTCTATGTCGGGCATGTGGTAAGCGTTACTTTCGATGGCAATCCTCACTCCGTCCCAATCTTCCATGGTTTGGGTGAACGATTCTTGTGATGCTTTTGTTGCAGCTGTTCCATCTACGTATTGTGCGGTTGCGTTCAGTGCAAAGCCCGCAATCAGCAGGCATATTGATAAGGTCTTCTTCATTTTTTTTACCTGTGTTTTATTCGGTTAGTTTTTCAGATTCATTCTCCACACGTTGGCAGTTCCGTTCCGGTTTCCTCGTTTCGACACGAAGTAGAGGTGCTTTCCGTCGGGGCTCCATGCCGGACTCAGGTCATCCGCTACGTGGTCGGTCAATTGCATCATTGCCGTGCCGTTTGTGCGACAGACGAAGATGTCAGTGTTGGGTGTCTGCTTGTTGCTGGCTTTTCCTTTCGTTTCTCCCGCAAAGGCGATCCATTCCCCGTCGGGTGACACGACAGGGGTGCTGAACCGTTGATTGGGGGCACTCACCAGGCAGACCTCTCTCCCCGTAGTCATGTCTACCTTCCATATTTCACTCCTCCCCTCCTGGTTTAATCGGCAGCATACATAGGCATTCTCCCCTGGAATGGGGCTTGGGTTGAATCCCGTGGCATGAACCGTCATGTTATGATTGCGTGTGTGGTAGCGGTAGATTTTGAATGCCTCATTCTGTTGTCGGGCAAAGAGTATGTCTTCTCCATCCTTGCAACAGATGGGTGAATAGTCCACCTGTTTCACCGTTAAGATTTCACAGGCATATCCTTCGTGGGCATCTGTGCGACACACCTGACAGTCGTCCCCCTTCACATCGGTGAACAGCAACTTTTTCCCATCGGGTGAGTAGGTGAAGTCCAACACTTGCGTGCGGTTTGTGCGTTGCAGGGTAGGGCTGTTTATGCCGTGCTCCATATCCTTTACGAAAATGTTTGTTGTTCCATCTTTGTCCGAGAGGAATGCCAGTTGCTTTCCATCGGGCGACACATCCATCACGCGGTTTGTCAGCCAATTCAACTTTCTGGCCGAGCGTTTGACGGTGGGCATATACACCCCATCTTCATCTGTTGTCATTTGTTGGATTCCCAAATCCGCCTCATACTTAGTGCTTATTGCCGGATTGCCCGTCTCTTGTGCCCGTATGCCTCCCGCCATCAGCAGGCCGAGCATACACCAGATAAATCTCTTTTTCATGTCGGTTAATGCTTGAGTTGTTCCGGTCGGATGCAGCCCGCCCTCTTTGGTGGAGGGCGAGCCGCATTCAATCAAAAACTGTGTAATACTAATAAGTTCTTTTTTCTTTACCGTTGCAAATATACATCATTTTATATGGAAACGTGATAATTTATAGTTAAAAAAGCTTTCCTCTATTGTGCTCTGTTCTTTTGCTGATATGGGATGGGCCTTTTAAGCTGCTGATAAACAAAGAGGTAGATATGCTTCCTCCTATTGTGAAACCCCGTATATAATTGAGGCGTTTAATAAAGATTTGTTTTAATTTTGCAACTCGGATGTCTTGCGTATCAGCATCTGTGATGCGCTTTTATGTGTTTGATTGCGAGCTGTTTATTGCATCACAGATGCTGATGCTCATGCCTTCCTCGTTGCAAACGAGGAAGGACGGGCTGTCATTTGCGGCACGAAGGGGACGGAGCTATAAATCTTTTGTCATTTTCCCTTCATTTGCAAGTTTCAGTAATGGGATGTCCCCTTTGCTGTCGCCATAGGCGTAGAGGTAATAATCCTCTCGGCAGGGGGACTAAAAACTGAGAACCTTCTCTTTTCCGAAGAACCATTGGGAAATGCCGCATTTGTCCATTCCCCATGCGATGGCAAAACTTCCTGAAATTGTGAGTGTGACGGTGAATAATGCAAAACAACATCCCGAAGGGTCAAACATAAAGAGAGGTAGGTATATGCGTGAAAGCATTGTGAACAAAGGCGAAAAAAGCAAAAGGATTAGAGTATTGCGCCCAATGACGTAGGTCGTGCGCTTTATCCTTTCCGACAATTTGGGATATGCCCATAATGACAGGCTGATGGCCAGATAGGTGATGACGATTCCCGACAGTTTCAATCCTAACAAGTTCTCTTGCCTGCTGCACAGGATAACAAGCGGTATGATGCTCCACGGGGATGGTTGGAAGATTGACAGGAATTCCACCTTACATTTTTTGATGCCTATGCCGATGAGGAAATACATGGCATAGCCGAAATTCACCAGATTCATCCCTTCAGATATCCCCCAAAGACATATTCCCAAGGCGATGAGGAAAGAGAGGGGTGATGACTTGTCTCCAACAGATTTTGCGATGGCGTAGTGGACGATTCTGCAAACGAGCAATGTGTGCAGATACCAATAAGGACCGACCGGGTCGATGAAAACCCTTTTCAGTATCATCCACAGGCTCAATTCGCCGATGTCTTCGCGCACAGGCAAGAATGATGCTCCCAATACGTATCCTGTCTCCATGATGGCATAAGGCACAAACAACCACCAGATGGAGCCGATGAATTGTTTTCCGGCCTTTTTCTCCGATGACAGATAGCCCGAAAGAATCAAGAAGATGGGCATGTGAAATGTATATACCACCTCCTTCGCATAGGGATAGGAATCGCCTATGTATACCAGATGAAAGAGTATCATCAGGACGATGAATAAACTCTTCAGGTAGTCCAGTTGTGGTACATACATTTTCATTCGGTTTAGTTCTGTATGCCGTTATTTTATCAGAATCATTCTTTGTTTTTAAAGTTATTGTTTCTTGCTGCGCAGTTTTGACGATACAAAGGTAAGGAGGCTTTTTGAAGTGGTCAATAGTTTTTTGTTTTTGTAAAAGGGGCTGCTTTGTGATGAAGGTTTTTATGGGAGATGTTAAGTTGTTGGCATATAAGCTGAAATGATCTTTCCTTCGTTTGTGGAGTACCCAAAAAGCTTAGGAGCGAATGTCTCGAGTATGGGGCGGACAATTAACGTCGAACGGTATTCCGTCCACCTACCGTGTTGTCAGTTGGTGGACGGAGTTTGTAGGACTGTTGGTTGTCGGTTACTCATTTACCATCACCTTTCCACTCTCGTGTCGTCCATAGGGATAGGTCACGATGTAGAGGTAGGTGGCGGGAAAATTGTGGTGCTATTTTATTGCACTGTCGTAAGGTACAAATGTTGTGAGCCAATAGGTAGGAAATGTTAAAGTTGTTTTGGGCATAGCCGTTTGGACGGTGGGATACCTGAAAAAGAGACATGGCAGGCAAATGACAGAAAAGGATTCATTGCTGGACGAGAAGGAGCGGATGCTGGCCTTGAAACAGTCGCTTGTGCAGGAGATAGAACAGAAACTGTATGACTTGAGGCTTGAACTGGGTCGCCTGAAGGGGACACTGGCCAATCAGTCGAAGACCATGGCCAACTTGAAAGAGGACAGGAGGAAGGACAGGGCTGCCTACAATGAGTCGGTGAAGGAGTTCAAGAAGAGCCTGAGAGAAAAAGATGAGGAATACAGGAGTGAACAGAAGGCGGTGAAGGCACAGGTCGGCGAACTGACCAAGCGGCTTAACCAATCGGAAAAGGAGCAGAGCCGATGGAGCAATGAGGTGAAGGAACTGGCGGAACAGATGGGGCAGTACGAACTGTTGCAGCGTTTCCTGCTTGATGGGGGAAGCGTGCGCTGTGTGTTGCTGATTCTGGAATTGAAGAGTGGACGCCACAATCTGCGCTACTCCATCAAACGGACTGATTACGCTGAACTGCTGAAGCAGCTGGCCGAGTATGTCCATCCCGGCATCCGCCAACGGATTGAGACCGACGAGGCGCTGAAGGACAAACAGGAATTGGCCTGTCTGCTGGCTCTTGGTTTCGATGACATGGAAATGCTGCGCATGGCCACTAACTTGAAACCGAACAGTGTGAGGACATATTGCACACAGGTGAGAGCTGCATTAAAGGATATTTTGCAGGATTGATGGCCTCGATTCCCTCTCATGCAACAAATCATACATATAAAAATCGGGCGATGCAACATTTTATACATATAAATTTCTGAAAAGATGACAAAGTGGGGCATTTGTGAAGCCTGTGAATGGTGGTGAATGGGCTTGCCTTCACAGAAAGCAAGTGAAGGACAGTGGGTTACGAGGCTGTGAAGGCTGTGAATGAAGGTTTAGGGATGATGGTTTAGGGTGTAGGGAGGTGGTTTTGGGGCTATGGCTGTTGGCGATAGCGATGGCAATGGCTGTTGGCGATGGCTGTTTGACGTACGGTCGATGGGGCCGGAAGATACGGATGTTAAGCGCTGAAGATTTAAATCTTTCGGCCTTAACATCCGTATCTTCCGAGCGTTTCTGTCTTTTCCTGATTTCAGTAGGGTGTCACCGGGTTACTCAAAGTAGAATGTGAGCATCACCATTTTGCCGGTGGCGGCATCGAGCGATTGGGTGTACTTCAAGAGGCTTTTGTCGATGAGGTCGGGGCGCTCCTTTTCCAACAGGTCGCGCAGGCCGAAGCAGAACTTCAGCTCAGGAATCAGCTTGAAGAAGGGGAGATAGAGGTCGCATCCCAAGCCGACTTCCACGTAGCAGTCCCACTTCTTCATCAACAGGGCCTGTTGGTCTTTGTTGGTGAGCGACAGGGTGGGGTTGAGGCCTGCTACCAGGAAGGGGCGGTGGTTGTTGAAGCGGGGGGCGCTGAACTTCAGGTTGACGGGGAAGGCCAGCAGGGTGGACTTCATCACCTGGCGATACTCGGCATGGGTGTGTTGCTCGTGGAAGGTGACGTTCCGTTGGCCGAAATAGAGCGAGGGGATGACGCGCAGGGCCAGGTGGGGGGTGATGTACGTTTCGGCCAGCACGCCCACGCTGAAGCCGGGGCTGTAGTCGGCCACGTCGGCAAACCATGTTTCGCCTTCGGGGGTGATGAAGCCGTTGTTCTCGAACTCCAAATCCTGTGCGTGTACGCCGATGAAGAAGCCATAGTGCAGAAGCCGCTGGTCGATGTACGGGCGGTTCTGCACTTTGCGCTTCTGTGCGGCAGTGGCCAGACAGAGGAGCAGGCTTAGGAGTATGAGCAACGAACGTTTCATCCTTGGACTATAAACGGAAAACCGTCGGGGATATTGTGCGCCGATGGGTTCAACGCATCTCTTTCTCCACTCGCACGGTGCCGTCGGCATGGATGCGCTTCACCAGGTTGATGCCTTGGGCGGGATGGCTCAGGCGGAGGCCGCTCGGGCTGTAGTACTCGGTGGCTACCACGGGCGAGGGTGTTGCCGCTTCGGCCTGTATGGAGTTGGCGGCGGTGTCTTCGGTGACGGCCTTCACCTCGTCGGCACTGAGGGCATGGTTATAGATGCGGAAGTCGTCGATGTAGGCCTTCAGCAACGGGTCGCTTGCAAACTGGCTGCGTCCGATGTAGTTCATCGTGGGGCGTATGTCGATGGGGCGTATCTTCATGTCGGTTGATTGTGCCACCTGTTGTCCGTCGACATAGAGGGTGACTGCGTCGTCGGCGATGGTGACGGCCACGTGTGTCCATGCGTTGACGGCAGGTTTGGTGGCGGCCAGTATCTCTTCGTCGCCACCGTTCTTCATGACGAAGCGCATCTGTCCTCCGCCGTTGGGGGTGAGGAACATGTAGTGGCCGGTGCCGTTTCCGAAGTCGAAGATGCGTTGCCAGGGGCTGTCGGTGCGCCATCTGAGCCATGTGCAGATGGTCATTTCACGCATGGATGCCACCTCATGGGGCAGTTGCACGAAGTGTGAGGTGCCGTTGAGCATGGCGGTGCTTTCGCCCGAAACCTTCAGTGAAGGCAGGTAGATGAAGGTGGTGCCGTCGGTGGCTCCGTGCAGTTGGTTGCCGCTCTCGTCGGAGAGGTTGCCGTCGAACTGCCATTTGCCAACCAGTCCCTTTTCGCCGGTGGTGGCGGTGAGGACTGCCTCTGAGGCCGGCGAGCTGTTGCCCACTTGGTCTTGTGCCTTTATCTTATAGAGGTAGTCGGTGCCTTGCAGCACCTTGTTGTCGATGAAGGCGTTGCCCGGGATGCAGCGTGCAATGGTGTTGAAGAGGGTGTCTTCGCCTGCCGCTTGTGGCGCTTCGGCACGCAGGATGGTGTATCCGGCCAGGTCGGTCTCGCTGTTGGCTGCCCAATCCAGGCGGATGTGTGCCAGTCCCTTTGTGGCCTTCAGTCCTGTGGGGGCGGCGGGGGCGGTGGTCTCGGCCTTCAGGTCGGCAGGGACGAAGCGCCATTGCTGGCTGTCGTCGCCCGTGAAGGTGGCCTGTTTGACGGGGGTGCCTGTCCCGAGTCCGGCCTTCAGGCAGTGGGTGCTCTGGCGGCTGCGGATGTAGAAGTATCCGTTGCCGGCATATTGCAGATACCACTGCTGTTGGGCGCCGTTGTTGCTGTGGTAGAGGATGATGTTGGCATCGTGTTCCAGGGAGCTGTTGAGAACGTCCAGGCAGATGTTGGTGTTGGTGAGCGGGCGGATGCTGTAGTAGCTGAAGTCGCCACCGATGCGGCTGTCAACGGGTTGCACGCTCCACTGCTGGTAGAGGGCTTTCTGGATTTGGCCCTTCTGCACCACGTTGGCACCGGCGCCCGACGTGGCCAGCGGCAGGGAGAGGATGTTGCCCGTCTTCTTGTTCTGTATCACATAGTTGCCGTTGACATAGGGCTGCACATCTTCGCCCCACGTGATGTTCACCACGCGTTCGGCATTGGTCTGTCCGACCTGGTAGCCTGTGCCGCCGGGCATGTCCACCACGAAGTCGCGCACGGGGCCGTAGCCGTCGTAGAACACGTCGCGGTCGCGGCTGATGAAGCGGTAGCTGGCATTGTTGGCCTGGCGTTCAGAGGTGCCGAGGAAGGCTTGCACCTTGCCCTCCTTGTTGTTGCGGTAGACCGAGGCGGCTGTCCATGTCGAGCGGTCCTCGGCGTAGGCCAGGCGGTCGCCGTTGTTGCTGGCGCGGCAGAACTCGCCACGGGCCAGTCCGTCGAATCCCCACCAGATGCCCGTCTGCATGCCGTATTCCACGCCCACCATGGCCTCCATCACATTGTGGAGCTCGTCGGCTGTGGCGTGTTTGCCATCGGCACGGACGGTCTCGAAGAACTTGGCATAGGTGGCGAACTCGCCGGCCAGCTGGTGGGTGTTACCCTCGTCGAGATAGTCCTTCATGGCGTTGTACCACGGCAGGGCCTGGTCGCAGTTGAGTGTGTTGGCACCACAGATGCGTATGTTTTGGAAGTAGGGGTTCTCGCTCAGCAGTTTGGCCACAGCCGTCATGTCGGCTTGCGAGCCTTGTCCCCAGCTGCTGTAGTCGGGTTCGTTGAAGGGGGCTACGGAGACCACGGTGAATCCCTTGGCCTGGCAATAGCGTGCGGTGGCCTCGATGAGGTTGGCCCATTCGGCGGGCTTGCCCACGTAGTTGGCCTTGTTCAGCACCTCGTGGTCGCAGTTCAGCGCGATGCTGGTGACGCCGCTGAGGCGGATGAGGTTGAGGCGCTTGTCGAGTGCGGCCTTTTGTGAGGCCGACAGTTCGCCGTTGACAATCAAGTCGTTGGGTTGGAACGAGCCGCGTGCCGTGCCCAGATTCTCGGCTCCGATGAAGGCGGTGCCACGGCGCATGTTCCATTCGTCGGGCCAGGCGGTGTCCAGTCCCCAGATGATGGGCAGTTGCTTGCCCTCGTCGGCTATCGAGTAGGGGACGGTGGTGGCTGTGGTGTTGTCTACGGTCAGCTGTTGGCTGCTTGTGGTTATCTCCTCTTGCGACGTTGCTGCCACGGTGGTCAGCAGGGCAAGTGTGCTACAGATAAGCGTCTTTTTCATAGAAGGTGATATGATTTAATGGTTTATATTCAACTTTCTGATTTGTCCGTCGGTCATCCGTTGTATGTAGATGCCCTTACCTGAGGGGGTGGGGACGGGAGTGCCGTCCAGCCTCCATGTGGCTGTCACGCTTGTGGGAGTTCCTGTCGGAGAGTGAATGCCGTCGACGCGTGCGCCCTCTGACTGATAGACCACCTTGATTTCGGGAGTCGTGCCGTTGGCGGCCAGTGTGCCGGTCAGTGCCACGGTCACTTCACCTTTACAGAACGGGTATTCTCCAATGGGGACATACACCAGCAGGTCGGTGTCGGAATAGGGGTCGTCCTCCTGGCGGAGCTGGTCCGATGGGATGGTATCGGTCACCTGTTCTTCTCCGTGTTGGTAGGTCACTTGTGCCCCGTCGAAGGTGAGGTATTTGCCGGCCGATATCCATATCTCCACCTCTTTGGTGTCGTCGATGTAACTGCCTGCTGCGGGCAGGAAGTCGGGGTAGATGTTGATGTCCATCGTCTCCACGAGGTAGGAGAAGAGGATGGTGCCCGTGGTGCCTATGGTGTTGCTCTCGACGGGGAATCCCTCCTTGTCGCAGATGCCCTTGAGGCTGATGCTGACGTAGCGGTTGCCTTCGTCGTCGGCGGGGACGTTGGTCAGGTGGATGCCTTGGACGTTCCACGTGATGGTGTTGCCCTCGATGGTGTAGGGCACCTTCACCTCGGTCCACGTGCCGGCCTCGCGGTCGCCGTAGGCTAGGGTGGCGTTGGCGGCCTCGCAGGTGACGGGGGCGGTGAAGGTGAGGGTGATGAGGCCGTCGTCGTCGCCCGGCATGTAGTAGCTCTGCAGCTTGTCCTGATTGCTCACGCTCTGCAGTCTGACGGATTCGCCCGATGCCTTCAGCGTCAGCGTCACTTCGCCCTCATACACGTTTTCGGCATTGGTCGTCGAGGCGATGTTGCTGAGTGTCACTTTGAACGGTTCGCCTGCCTCCAGCTTGCCGCTCCCGGTCAGGGCGTTGTAGGTGTCGGCCAGTTGCAGCACGTAGTTTGTCCCCTGGGTGTTGTAGTCCTCGCTCGTGCGGTAGTTGCTGACGTCGATTGTCTCGCCACTCCCCAGTTCCACCGTGGCCTTCACGGCAGTGGCATTGATGGCCACGTTGAAGGCAAAGGTGATGTCGCCGTCGTGCTCAGTCGTGCGGTAGGTGCTCCCTTCGGCCAGCGAGGTCGAGGTCAGTTCCACGGGCAGGTAGGGCTTGCCTTCCACGAAGGAGACGGTCATGGTGATGCTGTCGCCCCACGTGGTGTTGCTGTAGAAGGCGTAGGGCTGTCCGCCCTCGATGCCCTGCACACACTGCTTGTCGTAGAGGGGGAGCGGATTGCCCTGCCCGAATATCTTCAGCGGCTTGGAGAGCGAGAGGTAGAGCAGTCCGTCTTTCTCGGACTGGAAGGTGAAGTAGGCGTTGGAGAAGTCCTGCGGCAGCAGGTAGCATTCGCCCGCCTTGATTTCCACGGGAGCCTCTTGGGTGCTCCCTGCGAGGGGAGTCTGTGCAACGAGGTTGACGGTGCAAGCCAAGGCAGTCAGTGTGGTCAGTATCTTTTTCATAATTATTTACGATTATACAAGTTCTTTCAGTTTCGTTGCAGAGCCTCTTCGGTGGCGATTGAGGGTCATGGTGACCTGTCGTTAAGGGTCACAGTGACTCTTGGTCGTGGGTCACAGTGACTCTTGCCCATGGGTCACAGTGACCCTTGAAAAGCCCCCTTTTTGCCTTTTTGGGCAGGGGAAAGGGTGATTTCGCATGCAGGAAAACTGATTGGTGCATTTTGTTTACATTTTAATTGGCTACATGCTTCAGCGTAGCGGTTTCGTCATCGGTCACTGTCCGGATGATGACGGCCTCTCCCTTTCCGGCCATCAGTGGCAGGGTATAGCTCTCGGCATTCGGCGCGGCCTGGTGAAGCAGTTGTCCGCTGAGGCTCCACACCTCCACTTGACGCAAGGGGGCAGTGGCAACTATCGTGCTTCCCTGCAGGCGGATGGGGGAGACTTCCGTTTCGTCGATGCTTTCCACATAGATAAATGGAAGAGGTGTTTCTGCTGCATTTACAATATTACCGCTCTCAACGTCGATAATCAGTACCACGAGCTTCACCTTATTAAAATCGGTGATACCTTGGGGGTAAGGGTAAGTACTTTCATAGAAGGTTATCGGAGTATGTCGCTCGGACTGTGCTTCAATAAGTAATGGAGTGCCATAGTGGGTGCTGTCATACACAGCACGTCCCACATTGGCGAAGTAGTATTCACCCGCAGGAATGGGATCTGGCAGGAGGTCGAGCCCTCCCATTGCGCCGCTGCTGCCCGAATAACCGTTGGCCTGGGTGTAGCCGGTCACACTGTCCTCCACAATGATGAAGGAAAGGCGAAATTCACCCTCTTCTATGGCCTTACCGAATTCAAAGGAACCTGAAACTTCAAAGATATCTGGTCTTCCACCACTTCTGCCTATCGGTATGTCATTATGGGCTCTGGCCTCCAAACTGATAAAACGTCCTATCGCCCCTTGGGCACGTGCTTTGTCAAGTGTAGCCTCAATCTCTTCAAGGGTGCCGAGGCCATTCATCTGATTTGCCTGTCTGTCCATCACACACGAGGGCAGACCGTACGTATAGAAGAAGGGGGCATAGAGGCTCATGGCATAGTCGGCCACCATCATGGGGTCGCTCACATGCACGGCAATATCAACGAACTCACCCGGACGTTTCTTATGCAACTCCTTCAAGTAGTACTGTCCGCGCGGACACCACATGCACCACGTGCCCGTGCCCTCTTCGATGAGCACCGTGCGCTCGAAGCAGGTGATGCTCCCCCGGAGGGTGTCGGCATCGGTGCCTTCCTGGCTGCTGACGATGAGGGTGTAGTCCTCGGTGGTGTTGAGGGCCACGTCAATCTCCTCGTCGAAGGCGATGGTCACTGTGGAGTCGGGCGCAATGCTCTCGGTGCTGCGGTCGATGATGTAAGTCTTTTCTCCGTGGGTCAGCTCCAGCTTGTATCCCTCCACGGGCAGGAAGCCCGACGAAGTCAGTGTTCCCGTCACCTTCACCCCACCGGCCGTTGTCACCGCCTCGGGTGTCAGGTTGGTGAACCGGAAGGTGTGCTCGTGGGTCTGCACCACGATGTCGTCCACCATCAGCAGGTTGCAGTTGGTGCTGTTGTTCACAAAGGCGATGTGTACCTCCTTGCCGGCATAAGCCTCCAACGGGAGGAAGTGTTCTTGCCACGTGGCCGCCTCGGCCGTGATGGTCAGGACGGGGGCATCCGCAAAGTCCTCGGGGCGGTTGCCCTTGTCCGATACATACACGCTGTATCCGTCAGGATGTTCGGCATCCACCGCACAAGCCCGCCACGAGAGGATGGCCCGTGCGTCGGTCACAAGGATGGCGGGCGTCACCATCCAGTCGTCCGACTGTGCCACCTCCTTGTACCACGAGCCGCTGTAGGCCGCCGTGTTCTGTGCCCCCTCCTCGGCGTGTGCCGCCCAGGCGGTGCCCTTCTCCAGTCCGTAGCGCCTCATGCTGCGCGAGGGTTCGTTCCCGTCGCGGTCATGGCAGCTGAAGGTCTCGGGGATGCCGTTCTCAAAGTTGCAGACAAACAGTGTGTCCTGTGCCTGAACAGCAAGGGTGGCCCATAGGAACAGGCCACTGATGATATGTGATTTCTTCATGATGAGTTATCTTTTATTTGATTACAATCTTATGAGTATTCCAGTCTCCGTTCTCCAATGTGCGAACAATGTAGATGCCCTTGCTCCATCCCTCGGTGCTGAGGCTGCTGATGCCTTCACCACCGGCAATGCATCCGCCGTTGGCAGCGATGACCTGCACGGCCTCGGCCCGGATGAGCAGTGTGTTACCCGCCAGTTGCAGCGTGTTTCCGGCTCCGGTGGCGAGGATGGCCGACGGGGTAGTCTTGGTAATCGTCACCGTCTGTCCGGCACTCTGCCCGTTGCGGTAAACGGCCTCCACCGTGTAGGTGTGTTCACCCTCGTCGAGGTGCTTCCAGTGTGCATCGGTGTAGAACAGGTCGTTCACTGGTATCATCTCCAACTCCTGGCCTGCATTGGCAGCCGGTGTTATCAGGTACTCGATGGCCGGGGCTTCTGCATCGGCCAAGCTGCGGCCGCTATAGTTCATGTAGTAGTTCTCCTCGTAGTCGCTGCCCAAGTCCTCCACATACTCCAGACTGACAGCCGTGGCAAGGTCCTCGATGTAGGCATTGGTCTGGCTCACGAAGGGGTGCTCCTCGGTGTTGCTCGTGGTCAGCAGCGACAGGTTGCCCTTGTCCACACTGATGCCGATGAAGCATCCGTTGGGGGCATAGGCCGGAGTCTTCAGGCGGTAAGTCGTGCGGTCATAGGCTTTGTTGGGTGCCTCATCATCGCGATAAAGCTCCTGATTGGTGAGGCGTCCCCGCTTGTTCAGGGCCAGAATGACCACGTTCAGTGTCGTCGAGTCGCAGAAGGTCCACCACTGAAGGCTGTCGATAATCATCGCCTCGCGGCACACCAGTCCGATGAATGTGCCCGCCTCGCCCTCCTCGGTGCCGAAGGTGTAGGAGACGTTCTCGCTGTGCAGCTTCACGTGTCTCTCCACGGCGGGGGAGCTCCAGCTGATGAGGGCCTCGCTATCGTCCTCGGCAACGGATGCGTCGATGAAGGCCGGTGGCAGGATGAGGTCGTTCAGTGTAAAGTCATGTGCGATGGAGAACCCGTTTGCCAGCGCCGGATCGAAGGTGGTGGTGTCCGTCTCATAGAAGTCCTTCCGTGCCTCCACGTGGTAGCGTTCCTCGCCTTCACCCAGTTCATAGACTCCTTGGATGGCAAATCGGCCTTCGGCATCCGTCGTGGTCACGTAGCTGTGGTAACCGCTGAGGGCGATGGTGGCATTGGGCAGCGCCTCGCCATACTCGTTCTTTATCTGGCCGTTGTAGCTGTACTCCATGCGCTTCTTCACGTCCAGCTCCACGTTTGTGGTCTGCAATCCGTTGACAGTGATGCTTTGCGGAATGGTGAAGTAGCCCAACTTGGTCTGCACACTGGTGTAGGTGCCCTCAGCCACGTTCTTGATTTCAAACTGTCCGCGGGCATCGGTCACCGCCTTGTAGTCGGTTCCTTCAAGGCCGACGGTGACACCCTCCACGGGGTTCAACTCGTTGTCATACACGTCGCCGCGGATGTGTCCCTCCAGATTCTCTGACACCTCCACGTGCGACAATGCCAGCCAATAGGCCTCAGTGAAGTCGCTCACACAGCGGATGGCCACCGAGTATTCGCCCGCCTCGTCCAAGGGGCTGATGTTCACGCGGAACCGGCTCATAATGGTCTCGCCCGTGGCATCCTCCTCACCATCGACGTGGATGGTGTCGCCTAGGCTGATGGCCGTACTCAGGTCATAGTCCTTCACCAGATAAAGCATCATTTTCTCGGGACGATAGATGTTGCAGGGACGGGCAGTGACGAGCACCTTGTAAGCCTTGCCGGCATCGAACTTGTATTTGGGTGAAAGCAGCCAGTCGTCGGCATGGCCCGTGGGGGCATACTCACATTGGTAGTAGAAGAATCCTTGGTCCTTGAAGTTGGGGTTGTATTGCCAGAAATAGGTCTGTCCGTCAGCATCGGCATCGGCAATGGTCCACAGCTGGCTCTCCGCCTCGTTGGTGAAGTCGATGGTCAGGGGCAGGTCGCGTGCCGGACCGTTTACGATGTAGGCCGTCTGTGCCGCCTCGCCCTCTCCCTCGGCATTGGATGCGGTCACGGCATACTGGTAGCGGCCCAACTCCGTGATGGTGGCATCGGTGAAGGTGGTGTCAGTCAGGTTCTCGGCCAATACGGTGCCGTCGTTGGTGCGTGTCACCTTGTAGACAATGCTGGCCGTGTCCAGATACCCCTTGTTGGCTCCGGTGGTGATGGGGTGCCACGTCAGGCGGACTGCGTTGTTCCCTTGCCGCGTCACGCTGGCCAGTTTCACTGCTGAAGGCACGTCGCGTCCGACAAAGGCCGAGATGGTGGCAGGAAGTCCCGCACCGACCGTGTTGCAGGGCACAATCTTGTAGACACACTCTTGGTTGCTCCCCACACTGTCGGTCCACGTCACGGCTGCGCCAGGAGCTATCCCCTCGGTCAGTGTGGCCACCAACGATTCGTTGCGGTATACCTCAATCTTTCCGATGGCCGTCAGTTCACCACCGGCGTATGTGGTGGTGGGGCAGGTCCAGCTGAGCGTGGCCGTCGGTTTGCCGTCGGCATCGGGTGTCAGCGTCAGCTCCGTCACCTTGTGCGGTGCACCGTCCTCACATTGGCTATAGGGAATGTACAGACCCTGCACCTGCTCCTTGTTTGTGCCACCGATGTAGCCAAGGTCGGTCACCGTGCCTGTGTTCACCTTAATCTTCTTCAGATAGCCGAAGTCATCGGTGTCGCAATAGGCCCAATACAGTTCGCCCGACTTGCGGTCGAACTCCATCGACTGTTTGCGCCAGGGGTACACTTCCAAGCTGTAGCGGTTGGTGCATTTGCCTGTGGTTTTGTTAATGGAAACTAAGAAACCGGCATCGTTGATGCCATACACCTTGCCACTTTTGTTGATGGCCATGGCCACCACGTACTGCCCCATGTTGGGGTTGATAATCTTCTGTTCACCCGTGCGCAGGTTGATGGTGCCGAAGGCGGTGCAGTATTCATCCTCGTCCGACACGGTTATCATGTACATCGTCTCGGAAGTGAAGTCGTAGCTCATCTCGATGGCGGCACGCACCTGTTCGTTGTACATATAGTCGGCCACCTGCTTGCTTTCACCCGTCTCTATGTCGATGGTGTAAAGCCCCTTGGGGTAGGTGGCATAGGAGAGGATGGCATAGTAGGCATCGCCACCCCACGCACCGGCAGTAGCCCACTCTTCAGCCGTCTTGATTCG
This sequence comes from Bacteroidaceae bacterium, assembly GCA_017464815.1. Taxonomy (GTDB): domain Bacteria; phylum Bacteroidota; class Bacteroidia; order Bacteroidales; family Bacteroidaceae; genus Phocaeicola_A. Next base: position 137,365 of record JAFTYI010000031.1, read on the forward strand.
CTGCATGGTATTGGCCGGGTCGGTGCTGCTGAATTTGATGAGGCCCGACAGCTTCTCATCGTCGATGTTGGTCGAGAATCCGTATATCTCTACCTGTGCCCGAGCGCTCATGCCCATGCCGATAAAGATACACATCCACAAAATGGTAAGTAGTTTTTTCCCTTTCATACACAATAAAGTTTGTTTTAAAGGTGCAAATATAGGGAAAAAGTGGTAAACGAGAGGACTGTTTGTCAATTTTTTGCATAAAAAAGGCACGAACGGCGCGGATACGACGGCTTTCGGTGTAAAAGGCCGTTTGATCCACGTGGTTCGTGCCGGGAGAAGCGTGTTCCGGACGCTTCTATTCAATTACTTGCAACCGCAAGTGGGCTTGATTTGCTTGAAGAAGTCGTTGCCCTTGTCGTCTACGAGGATGAAGGCGGGGAAGTCTTCCACCTCAATCTTCCAGATGGCTTCCATGCCCAGTTCGGGATATTCCACGCACTCGATACTCTTGATGTTGTTCTGTGCCAAGATGGCGGCAGGACCACCGATAGAGCCGAGGTAGAATCCACCGTGTTTCTGGCAAGCATCGGTCACACACTGGGCACGGTTGCCCTTGGCCAGCATCACCATGCCGCCGCCGTGGCTTTGGAAGAGGTCCACGTAAGAGTCCATACGTCCGGCAGTAGTGGGACCCATCGAACCACAGGCCATGCCGGCGGGAGTCTTGGCCGGACCGGCGTAATAAATGGGGTGGTCCTTCATATACTGGGGCATCTCTTCGCCACGGTCGAGACGCTCTTTCAGTTTGGCGTGAGCAATGTCGCGACCTACGATGATGGTGCCGTTCAGTGACAGGCGGGTAGAAACGGGGTATTTGCTCAGTTCCTTCAGCACTTCGCTCATGGGTTGGTTCAGGTTGATGCGAACGGCTTCGCCTTCGCCTGCCTGACGCAGTTCTTCGGGGATGAGGCTGCCCGGATTGTCGTCAAGCTTTTCAATCCAGATACCATCCTTATTGATTTTACATTTGATGTTGCGGTCGGCCGAACAGCTTACGCCCATACCGACGGGACAAGAGGCTCCGTGACGGGGCAGGCGCACGATGCGCACGTCGTGGGCAAAGTACTTGCCGCCGAACTGTGCGCCGAGGCCAATCTTGTGGGCTTCGGCCAACACCTGTTTCTCCAGTTCGATGTCGCGGAAGGCGCGACCACCCTCGTTACCTGTGGTGGGCAAGTTATCGTAGTAATGAGTAGAAGCCAACTTCACGGTCAAGAGGTTCTTCTCAGCCGATGTTCCACCGATGACGAATGCGATGTGGTAGGGAGGACAAGCTGCAGTGCCCAATGTCTTCATCTTCTCCACCAGGAAAGGAACAAGTGTGGCAGGATTCAACAGAGCCTTGGTTTCCTGAAACAGATAAGTCTTGTTGGCAGAACCACCACCTTTAGTCACACACAGAAACTTGTATTCCATGCCCTCGGTTGCTTCCAGGTCAATCTGTGCGGGCAGGTTGCACTTGGTGTTCACCTCATCATACATGTTCAGCGGAGCATTCTGCGAGTAGCGCAGGTTCTCTTCGGTGTAGGTTTTGAAGACGCCCAACGACAGAGCCTCTTCGTCGCAGTAACCAGTCCACACCTGCTGGCCCTTTTCACCATGGATGATAGCTGTACCAGTGTCTTGACACAGAGGCAGTTTGCCCTTGCAGGCCACCTCGGCGTTGCGCAGGAAGGTGAGCGCCACATATTTATCGTTGTCGCTTGCTTCGGGGTCGGTCAGAATCTTGGCTACCTGCTCGTTGTGCTCGCGGCGGAGCAGGAACGACACGTCGCGGAAGGCGGCATTGGCCATCGCCGTCAAGCCCTCTTTTTCAATCTTCAGAACGGGGGTTCCCTCGAACTCGCCGACAGACACGTAGTCCTTGGTCAGCAGGTAGTACTGTGTATCATCCTTCTCAATGGGGAAGGGATGCTGATACTTGAATGTTACGTTTGTTGCCATAAAATACAATCTATATGTTTTGTTACAGTTTCCGTTTCTCCTTGGGTGAAAACAAAAAAACGCTGTAACCGACGTACAGTTACAACGTTTTGTAAGATTCTTGGTTCTTTGGTGGTGCCACCAGGAATCGAACCGGGGACACAAGGATTTTCAGTCCTTTGCTCTACCAACTGAGCTATGGCACCTTTTCGTTTGCGGCTGCAAAGGTAGACAAACTTTTTTGTTCGGCCAAACTTTTTGCGGAATATTTCGTAAAAATCCGTCCAAAGTGTTACAGGAATCGGCGTTCTCTGCCCGTGCACACTTTCTTGACGGCCAGTTTGACGTGCATTGTTGCCGGACTTTACTCCTCTTCCTTCTTCAGTGGGTTCCACCCTTGGGCCTTCAACTCGAACTCCTGACCGTCGCGGGTGATGAGGCCGCAGCCAAGCTCCTCGCGGGTGATGTGGCCGATGAGCTTCACGCCTTCCATCTTGGACACCTTTTCGTGGTCGGCGATGGGCACGGTGAAGAGCAATTCGTAGTCTTCACCGCCGTTGAGGGCACAGGTGGTGACGTTCATGTTCAACTCCTCGGCCATGACGGCAGTCTGATAGTCAATGGGCAGGTGCTCTTCGTAGATGCGGCAACCAACGTGGCTCTGTGTGCAGATGTGCATCAGCTCGCTGGAGAGTCCGTCGCTGATGTCCATCATGGCGGTTGGCTTCACGCCCGCTTCGGCCAGCCGTTGGATGATGTCGCGTCGGGCTTCGGGCTTCAACTGGCGCTCCAGCAGGTATTCTTTGCCGGCAAAGTCGGGTTGTGCCTCCTGTTGTCCCTTGAACACGGCCTTTTCGCGCTCCAGCAGTTGCAGGCCCATGTAGGCGGCGCCCAGGTCGCCGGTGACGCAGATGAGGTTGGTCTCCTTGGCGCCATGGCGGTAGACGACATCCTCCTTGCGGGCTTCGCCGATGCAGGTGATGCTGATGGCCAGGCCGGTGAGGCTGGAGGTGGTGTCGCCTCCCACGATGTCGACGCCGTGGTTCTCGCATGCCAGACGGATGCCATCGTAGAGGTCTTCCACATCCTCGATACAGAAGCGCTTGCTCAGTGCCAACGAGACGGTGAGCTGGCGTGGAGTGCCGTTCATGGCGTAGATGTCGCTCAGGTTCACCATGGCGGCTTTGTAACCCAAGTGCTTTAGGGGGACGTAGGTGAGGTCGAAGTGTACGCCTTCCATCAGCATGTCGGTGGTGACAAGGATTTCCTGGTCGGCAGGGTAGGAGAGCACGGCGCTGTCGTCGCCCACGCCATAGCGGGTGGAGGGGTTGACGGGTTTGATATCATCTGTCAGTCGGCGGATAAGACCGAATTCGCCGAGGGTGGCTATTTCTGTTCGTTGTTGTTCGTTCATTGTTCCTTATATGCTTGTTATCGTTTGTTATTTTTCGTTGACCAGTTCCTTCATGATGGCCGTCATGCGTGGTTGGGCGGCATTGGCGGCTTGTTGCACCTCTTCGTGGGTGACCTCCACAATCTTGCCTTCTACGCCCAGGTCGGTGATGACGGAGACACCGAACACGCGGATGCCGCAATGGTTGGCCACGATGACCTCGGGCACGGTGGACATGCCCACGGCATCGGCTCCCCAGCGGGCAAACATGCGGTATTCTGCAGGGGTCTCGTAGGTGGGACCTTGTGTGCCTAAGTATACGCCTTCGCGCACGGTGATACCCTTCTCGGCGGCAATCTTTTTGGCACGGGCAATGAGGTGGCGGTCATACGCTTCGCTCATGTCGGGGAAGCGTGGGCCGTAGCTGATGTTTTTGCCGCGCAGGGGGTGCTCGGGAAAGTAGTTGATGTGATCGGTAATAATCATCAGGTCGCCAATCTCGAAGGAGGGGTTTGTGCCTCCGGCGGCATTGGAGACAAAGAGAGTCTTGATGCCCAACTCGCGCATGACGCGGATGGGGAAGGTGACTTCTTTCATCGAGTATCCTTCGTAGTAGTGGAAACGGCCTTGCATGGCCATAATCTCCTTGTTGCCCAAGCGGCCGAAGATTAGCCGTCCCGAGTGTCCTTCAACAGTCGATACAGGGAAGTGGGGGATGCCTTCGTAGGCAATCATGTGTGCGTCGGTAATCTCCTCGGCCAGTTGGCCTAATCCGCTTCCCAAGATGATGGCCGTTTCAGGTACGGTGGTTATCTGTGACCTTATGTAAGATGCTGTTTCTTGAATTTGCTTTAACATAGCCAGTGATGTTTTTGTTGAATGATTCTTGTTGGTTTTGCAGAAACTCTATTTCCACGGGCAGCGTGTAGATGGCGGCTTTGAGCGTCTCGTCCAGATGGGGGTGGCCATTGAGGCGGGTGGCATCTTTTTCCGTGGTGATAATGATTTTCTTTCCTTCGCCCATCTGCTCAAAACGTCTTTTGATGTTGGCCATGTCTTTGGCCGTGAATGCGTGATGGTCGGGGAAGGTGGCGGTCTCGATGTGTTGGGTGTATAGTGCCAAGTCCTGCAAAAGTTGTTTTGGGGAGGCGATTCCTGTCAGAAGGAGCACCTTCTCGTCCTTTTCCAACGACGCCAGTTGGCGGGTGGCGGGCTCTTCACCCTTGTGGCCGAGCGGGGTCAGTTTGCCATAGACGAGGGTGGAGAAGTATAGTTTCTGATAGGGGTACAGTCCCATCTGTTTGCTGATGATGCGGTAGTCCATCGGCTTCATGTCGTGTGGGCACTTGGTGACGATGACGATGTTGGCGCGGTTTTTCCCTCTTTCCGGCTCGCGCAGGCGTCCAGCGGGGAGGAGGACATCTTCGCCAATCATCCGATGATAATCGACGAGCAGAATGTTAATGCCCGGCTTGACGTAGCGGTGTTGGTAGGCATCGTCCAAAAGCACCACCTCCACTTCGGGGGTGATGTGAGGGGAGCACAATTGCTCTATGCCATTGCGGCGGTCGGCATCTACGGCCACATGCACGTTGGGAAACTTCTGTTTCATCTGGTAAGGCTCGTCTCCGATGGCCGTCATGGGGGTGTCGGGAGTTGCCAGCACGAATCCCTTCGACTTGCGCTTGTAGCCTCGGCTGAGCACCGCCACTTGAAACTCCTTTTGAAGCAACTTTATCAGGTACTCGGTGTGTGGGGTCTTGCCTGTGCCGCCCACGGTGATGTTGCCGATGCAGATGACCGGCACGTTGAAACTTTTGGACGGGAGTATGCTCCAGTCAAACAATTGGTTGCGCAGATTGACCCCCATCCCATACAGAAACGAGAAGGGGTAGAACCATTTGTTTATTTTGATAAAGTCGCCTTCCATGTTGATTCGGTTTTAATTTGTAGGATAGAATCCCATGTGTGCCTGTAGCGGATTGGCGTGTTGCAGGCGATGTATGAGATTCAGGTGGTTATAGTGTCCGCCAACGGCCTTTTGCAATTCGTGTTTGAGGTAGGAGGCCTTCCCTTGTTGCAACAAACTGCTAAAAGGGTCCTCCTCTTCGGGATAATGCGCAATCGTGTAGCTCTCCACACCGGCCTTTTCCGAAGCCGCCTTGATGGCCTCCTCTATGCCGCCCAATTGGTCAACAAGGCCCAATTCTTTGGCCATGATGCCCGTCCACACGCGTCCCTCTGCCACTTGGCGGATGGCCTCTTCGCTCATCCCCCGGCCTTCGGCGCATCGCTTGACAAACAAGGCGTAGCCACGTTCGACATTTCTCTGCATGACGGCTTTCTCGCTCTCGCTCAAGGGGCGTATGGGGAAGTTCATGTCGCTATGTTGGTTGGTCTTTACGACGTCAAAATCAATTCCCAATTTGTCCGAGAAGAGCTTCTTGATGTTGGGCACCAAACCGAAAATGCCGATAGAGCCGGTCAGCGTTGTGGCCTCGGCAAAGATGCTGTCCGCCGCACATGAGATGTAGTATCCGCCCGAAGCGGCTGAACTTCCCATCGATACGATGACGGGCTTCCGGGCCTTCATCTTCACCACTTCGTGCCATATCTGCTCCGAAGCAAAGGCGCTTCCACCCGGTGAATTCACGCGGAGCACCACGGCCTTCACATTGTTGTCGTTGCGGAGGCGCACCAAATCCTTGATGACCTTGTTGCCGTCAATCCCGCCCGATGCTCCTAAAGGCATGGCCATGGTGTTGTCCACGATGTCGCCCACGGCGTAGTAGACGGCAATGGTGCTATTGTTACTGTTATCAATCCTTTGGGTTTGTTGCACGCTTGCCAATTCACTGGCGCTCAGTGTGCGTAACTCCTTGCCAGGGGCAGTGCCGGTCAATTGCTTCAGGTAGCTGATGGCGCCTTCCCTGTAAGCCAATGTGTCAGCCATACGGAAGTTTACAAGATTTTCGGCCGCTTCCATGTACAACATCCGGTCGGCATATTCGTTCAGTCGTTCGGCGCTTATGCCTCTGGCAATGGCCACATTGCCCGTCATGTGTCCCCAGATGGATTGCAGGTAGGCGCCCGTCTGTTCACGGCTGGCAGAGCTCATCTCCGTGGCGACAAACGGCTCTACGGCCGATTTATAAGTGCCCACTTTGAATATCTGCACGTCTATCCCCGTCTTCTCCAGCAACCCTTTGAAGAACATCGGACTTTCGCTCAATCCCGTCCATTCGATAATCCCCTGTGGGTTAAGCATCACCTTGTCGGCCACGCTACACAGGTAGTATTCGTTTTGGGTATAGTTGTCGCCATAGGCAACAATGAACTTCCCGCTATCCTTGAAGTCAATCAAGGCCCTGCGTATCTCGTCAAGGGCGGCAATGGGCAATTCGGCGTAGTATCCCGCCTCAATGTAGATGCCCTTTATGTTGTCATTCTCTTTGGCCTCTTTGATGGAGGTGATGATGTCGTCCAGGCCGATGGTGGCATACTCTTCTCCCATCAGCAGAGCAAACGGGTCTTCCACCGTCCGCTCTTCAATCGGCTTGTTTAACTTCAGGATAAGAACGGAATTAGGCTGTACCTGAACAGTTTGCGCCGACGATGCGGCAATAATGCCAATAAGGAAAATGAAACCAAACACAAAAAGTATTCCACCAGCTACCACAAGTCCGGTAATCGTTGCCAGTGTGAATTTAAGAAAATCTTTCATCACAACATTAAAGTTTATATTGCCGCAAAGGTACTCATATTTTTCGGTTTGACCGCATACAAAAGCCAAAAGATGAAAATCCGAAGCAAAAGAGAATATATCTCCTCCGCTCCTCCTTCTCCCACTCCCTTCAATTATCAGATAACCTCAGTGCCAATTTTCTCAACCTCAGTGCCCGCCCGATCCCCTCCAGAAGAATCCTTGCTTCTCCTTTTTTTTCTTCTCTTACCTGAGAGTATTCTCCCCTACCTGCAAAACCATCCTCCCCCGTCAGATAAAACCCCTTCCCCCGTCCTGTGCAAAAGTCCCGCCCCGCGATTCCCATCGCGGGCCCTTCCCCTCCATCACCCCCTCCCCCAAAAAATCCCCATTAGTCCCCCATCACCCCCGTTAGATAAGACCCCATCCTCTGTCCCCTTGTCCCCCAAGTCGCGAGTCCATCGCGACCCTCCTCCTTCCCCTTCCCTTTTCCCTCGCGCGTA
>JAFTYI010000032.1 GCA_017464815.1 Bacteroidaceae bacterium
AATTTTTGAGACTTTCATCAAATACATCCCGCCCGCAAGCCTTCCTGACTTACGGGCGAAATTATACTCAAACAGCCTATGAAGCAACCCCATAATGACAACATAACTCCTTTACGCAAGTACATCGCCATCGGCTATGCGATAATCGCTCTGCTGATAGGCGGAATTGTCTTTATCTACCTGCATGAATGGCGAGAGCTTGAACGTATTGAAGCCGAGAGCAAGGAGATAAGCTTGCTTAATCTATGCCGAGGTGCGAAGGAGGAAGACAAAGTCAACGCATTGAAGCTGAAAGCAAGGAGATGAAGACTATAACGATTTTTACATCAATGTTTCAGCTTGGAGTAGAAAAGGATAGTGTTTATTCTGATATATCACGTTCATTTTCCAGTTGGATAAGAATACCACCCTTATGCTGACGGGTTCTGTTTTTTTAATCTCTTTTTCCTGGCAATTTATCGATAAAAGCCTCCTTTACCATGGCATAAGCTCTTTGTGGGTCAAATTTATCTGTACCTGCACGAAGAAGAATATCCGTGTCATCAAGAAATTCGGGGTCTTGAAGTTTCAGCTCCATGTTCTGCACAAATTGCTTATAGGTCGGTGCTTTCTCTACCACAAAATCCATATACATGCTGTAGCATTCAAGCGTTTTTTCGACATTTATGTTTCCATGATCCAACGCTACCTGCATATCAAAAAGGTCACGCCCCTTCTTTCGCTGATATAAAGCTCTCAGTTTCGTACCCATCAATTCGTCAAGGGCATAGGTTGTTATCTCACATTTGCCGCTGAACCACTTGTTGTTTACCTCGAACGGAACTTTGTGGAATCCCATTACGCTAAAATGCTCCTTACAGTTTATCTCTACCTTTAATCGTATAGGTTGTACCGGAGGTATCTATCATAATTCATCAATTTCAATGTCAATATTCATGTTTACTCTCCATCGGTTACTCTCTGTATCATCCGATGCCGGGTGTTCGGAACTCATAAGCACGGCATTAAAATAACCATTCCGCTTTTTCATTATGTCGTATAATTGGTCTGCCTTATCTTGCTCAAATAAGACAAACTCCAACAAGTATCCCAACCGTTGCATTGCGGTTGTTGTGGTATATGGAAGAATCCTTTCCATTTTTGATATATCAAGTACATCTGCCAATTCGGCAAGAACGGTGGCTGCCCTTTGATAACCTCCAATGTTTGATGCAAACTGAACAATATCCACTGCTGTCAACTCTGCCGATGAATAGTTTATTCGTCCCATTTCTGCATTCCGACTTTCAATCAGTTCATTTGGTATCTGCTGACGGTAATTCCAGTCCAAAAGTGAGTGCTTATTTGAGGTTCTTGGTCTTGGCCCTGTAGTTACAATTTGAGTCTTCATAGCTCTTTGGTGAGAAGCACCATATATGGCAGCAGCAGAAAGCAATCCCACATAGTAAGGCTTACCAAGATACTCCATCAGTTCATTGATGTAATAAGTCGGTGGCACTACTCCCTTTAACTGATATTGGGTAGGGATGATTACATAAAAACCTTTATATACGTTTTGAATCCTCTTAGACAATGTAAGTCTGTTGATATCTGTTTTCAGCGTCTTCTCAGAACGTTCATCAAACACACATCGGATTTGTTGAAAAGAGAATGCGGTAATTCCTCTTTGTTCTTGCTCTTTTATCCAATCATTCAAACTCATATTCGGTTTATTTGTTGCAAAGGTAAACAAAAAACGCTTACCTTTGCAATATTTTCAATGAATTTTATTATCTAAGTGTGACTTTATTACAGTTTCATCGAGTTTCCTCCATGCAACAAATCATACATATAAAAATCGTGCGATGCAACATTTCATACATATGATTTTCTGAAAAGATGACAAAGTGGGGCATTTGTGAAGCCTATGAATGGTGGTGAATGGGCTTGCGTTCACAGAAAGCAGGTGTGGGTCAGTGGGTTACGAGGGTGTGAAGGCTGTGAAGGGTGGTTTGGGGATTATGGTGTAGGGGGTAGGGAGCTGGTTTTTAGACAATGGCTATTTAACATACGGTCGATGAGGCTTGAAGATACGGATGTTAAGCGCTGAAGATTTAAATCTTCAGCGCGTTTCGAACCATTCTTTATTTTGCTTCTGCTTGTTCCTTGAAACCAGTTACCTTTCCTTGTTGAAATGTTCCGCGGGTTTCCACGCATCCATCCATTCGATGAAGGGGGTGCCGTCGGTGCGGAATTGGATGGGTAACCAGATGTAGCGGCCGTCGATGTGGCGCTGGGGACGCCACTGGTCAGCCATGAAGATGAAGCTGTCCTTCTTGCCTTGCACGGGCAGGATGTAGGTGCTCTGTCCGCCAAAAGTGAGGTTGGCTCTTGGGCCTACGCAGGGGTTGGGGTGCTTTGTCCACGGGCCGTAGATGTTGTCGGCCGAGAACATGCGTGCTTCGTTGGGATCCCATCCTGTGCAGCCCGAGGTTATCATCCAGTATTTTCCATCCTTCTTGAAGATGGCCGGCGCTTCGTTGTGGCCGGCTGGTGCCAGACGAACGTACTTGCCGGTGTGGCTCAGGTAGTCGTCGGTGAGTTCGGCGATGTGCAGGGTCAGGTTGTCCTCCGAGGAGTAGATGTGGTAGGCTTTGCCGTCGTCATCCACGTAGAGGGTCATGTCGCGCGACATCTGGCCGCCCTTCAGGTCGCGTTTCACAAAGAGTCCCTTGTCGATGGCTTTGTACCACGTGGGTGTCCACCACTCTTGGTAATCGTCGGGGTTCAGTGCTTGCAGGGCGGTCTTTTCTTCCTCCGTCATGTTGAAGGGGAGGATGCCGGGATTCACTCGCCCGCTGCGGATGAACTGGAAGGGGCCTGTAGGCGAGTCGCTCACGGCTACGGCGGCACGGGCGGCGGCATAGCCACGGTCTTTCAGTTCGAGATGGAACCACAGGACGAATTTTCCTGTCTTCTTGTTGTAGATGACCTTCGGACGCTCCATCACACATCCGGCGGTGATGTCGCTTTCGGGGTTGTCGCTCACTCGCAGCACGGGACCTTCGTTTTTCCAATCGGTCAGGTTCTTCGATGAGTAGCACATCACGCCCACCAGGGCTTTGCTGGTGTGTTCGCTCTTGTGCTCGCCGTACCAATAGTAGGTGCCGTTGTGGTAGAGCACGCCGCCGCCGTGGGCATTGATGTGGGTGCCATCGGTGTCGGGCCACAGTTTGCCTGGGGCGATGGTGCCCTGCTCGCGTGGCAGGGTCATCTCCACTTCGGCCACAGCCTCTTTCAGCAGGGGCGACGAGCAGTGTATGCGTATGGTGCCTTCTTCACCCGTACTCTGCACATAGGCTAACAGGCGGCCTTGGTAGACGCGCTGCTGGCGGTCGCGGTGGTTGGTCATGTCGGTGTTGTCAGAGTTCTCCAATCCCAACAGGCGGCCGGGACCCTGCACCGTGCAGGTTATCATGTTGTCGGCCAGTTTCACGACGACGCCGTTTTCATCTACAACTTCGATGAGGACGTGGGCAATGTTCTGTTCGTTGCCCAACACCTTCTCTTCCACCTGTGCACGGATGGCATAGGGACGGCCCGATGTCTCTATCGTGTAGGCCGATTCCACTTGACCTTCGGTATTGCATCCCTCGGCAACCAGCTTGCCCGGTTTGTAGGGAATGTCCCAATGGATGATGCCCGTTGCATCGTCGTAGGGCTTCATTTCGCCCACCACTTCACCGTTGAGCAGGAGGCGTGCTTGGGGTGAATTGGTGTAGCACACCACGCGGATGGTCTGTCCGTCGCGATAATTCCACAGGTCGTTCGCATCGATGGACAAGTGGTTGCCTCCGCCACGTCGGCCGGTTCCCTGTCGGCGCATGGGGTAGGTGCCGATGTAGGTCAGTGGCTTTTCGCTCCACAGCGAGGCGCGGAACCATCCGCGGGGTTTCTTGAAGCTGCCGAAGTCGAGCAGTCCTGTGTGGAGACCACGTGAAGGCCAACGGCCCGATTCGCCCAAGTAGTCGGTGCCCGTCCAGATGAATTGGCCGAAGATGTGTTCGCGGTCGCGCACAGCCTTCCATGCTTCGTAGGACGAGTGTGTCTCGCTGCCATAGATGATGCGGTCGGGGTAGGTCGCATGGTCTTCGTCGTAGCGGTTCTCGGTGTAGTTGTATCCCACCACATCCACCGCGCCAGGGTAAGCCGTCTGGTTCGACATCACCACACCGGCCAGTGCTCCTGTCACGGGACGGCTGGTGTCGACCTCCTTCACACGGGCTGTCAGCCGCTTGGCAATCTCGCCGATGCGCATGGCATCGGGGGCATCGGGCTTGTAGCCGCCAAACATGGGTTGGTTGATGGTCGTCCCATCGAGCACGGGGTGTGAGTAGGGGTCGTTGGGGTAGTCCACCTCGTTGCCGATGCTCCACAGGATGATGCAGGGGTGGTTGCGGTCGCGGCGCACCATGTCGGTCACGTCTTGCTCAATCCACTCTTCAAAGAAGTCAAAGGAGCCGTCGAAGCTGGGTGTGCCCACGTTCCAGCCTTGCATCCACTTGCGCTTGGGAAATTCCCATTCGTCGCTCGCCTCGTCCATCACCATCAGTCCCAGTTCGTCGCACAGGTCGTACACGTCGGGTGCTTGCGGATTGTGGCTCATGCGGATGGCGTTGGCGCCCATCTCCTTCAGATTGCGCAGGCGACGTTCCCACACGTCGCGGGGCACCACGCTGCCCAACACGCCGGCATCGTGGTGCAGACAGACGCCCTTCACCTTCATCCACCGTCCGTTCAGGGCAAATCCCTTATTGGCATCGAACTGCAGGGTGCGAAGGCCTACACGGCATGTCGAACTGTCGACCACTTTGCCGTCGGCCACAATCTCGGTCTTCAGTGTATAGAGGTAGGGGTTGTCCAGCTCCCAACGCTTGGGCTTGTTGACCTTTAAGTTGATGGTCTGCTTGATAGTTGGCGAGTTGGTGAGTTGACGAGTTGACAAGGGCTTGGTGCCACTGGCCACCAGTTTTCCGCTAGCATCGTACATGGTGGCGCGTACTGACATATTCTTGTTTGCAGGGCTATCTATGCTCCTCCCTTGGGAGGGGGTAGGGGAGGAGCCGTCATTCACCACCTCCATGTCCACCTGCACCGTTGCCTGTGAATGGCTTATCTTGGTAGCCTGCCAACCCACGCCCCACTGGGCAAAGTGGATGTCGCCGGCCTTTATCATCCACACGTCGCGGTAGATGCCCGACCCGGTGTACCAACGGCTGTCGGCATAGCGGCTGTGGTCCACTCGCACGGCCAGTACGTTTTTCCCCTTCTTCAGGTGTGGTGTCATGTCGTACATGAAGGAGATGTATCCGTTGGGGCGCTTGCCCAGCAGTTCGCCGTTCAGGTAGACTTCGCTACGGTTGTATACTCCCTCGAAATAGATGTAGTGGCGTTGGTCAGTGTCGCTCACTTCAAATGTCTTGCGATACCATCCGATGCCGCCGGGCAGATAACCCGTACAGCTGGCCAGCGTGGGAGACATCTGTCCCTCGATGCTCCAGTCGTGTGGAAGGTCGAGCTTCCGCCACTTGCTGTCGTCGAAGGTCGGACCGGCCGCTTTGGCGTCGTCGTCCAAGGCAAAGAGCCAATCGTTGTTGAACTTTTCGGCTTGGCCGAAGGATACCTGTGCTTTCACAGTCTCTCCTCCCCACATAAGTGCCATGCAGAGGAGGCATAGATTAAGGATTTTGTGATTCATTGCTTGTCTTTCTTTTCTTCGTTTATTCTTTTTTTTATTTCTCTCATTTGTCTTAATCCAACACAAACTCTACCTCTTTGAATCCGAAGGTGTGCATCTGGCTCTGAGTGTCTTCGAGCACCAGATGGCCGTCAGGCTCAATGCAGCGGATGCGCGCGTCAAACTCTTCGCCGCCAGGCAGACGGAACTTGTGGAAACCCACGCGGCGGAACAGCGACTTTTCGTAATAGTCGATGAGGTCATGCGTGTCGCCTTGCTTGATTTGTTCGTAGTAGAAGGAGAAGCGTTGCATGATTTTTTGCAGGATGGTGAGCGGCTCGGTGGTGTGACCCGTTATCTGCCACACACTCACGGGATTGGGCGCATTGCTGGTGAAGTGCTCCTGGTTCAAGTTTACTCCCACACCAATGATGCAGCGGTCGATGTTTTTCCCCGTCAGGTCGTTTTCGATGAGGATGCCTCCCAGCTTCTTCTTGTTCCAATAGATGTCGTTGGGCCACTTGATGCGTGGGTGAGGGGCACGCACGTAGTCGTCCAGCACCTCCTTGATGCTCAGCGCGATGGCTTGCGAAAGAATGAATTGTTGACGGGCTTCTATGAAGGTGGGGCGAATGAGGATACTGAACGTCAGGTTCTTGCCCGGCTCGCTTTCCCATGAGTTGCCTCGTTGGCCTCGTCCGGCCGTTTGGCTTTTTGCCACGGCCACCACAATTTCGTTTTTCACTTCGTCAGCTGGCAAGCTGCGCAGGTAGTTGTTCGTAGAATCCACCTCCTTGAGGGTGATGATTTGCACGTTGTCCAAGTTGGCACCATCGTATCCGTGGCCGTGCAGGGGATGATTCTTCTTTTTCATATGCGGTTTTTTAAAAGGTTGTCTGTCGGTCCTTTAATCCTTCTCCAGTTCTTCTTTCATCTTGCGGGTGAATTTCCAGTTCTTCTTTCATCTTGCGGGTGAATTTCTTCACCACTTCGTCGTAAGAATGGTCAATCAGTTGCCGGATGAGGTGGTCAGGGACATCCCCCTCGGTGGCCACTTGGTTCCAATACTTCTTGTTGAAGTGAAAGGCTCCTTCAATGCCCATGTAGCGTTCGCGTAACTCCAGGGCGTATTCGGGGTCGCACTTCAAGTCGAGCCACTCGGGATTGTTTATGTCAATGCAGGCAAACATCTTTCCCATCACCTTGAAAACAAGGGTGGTCTCGTCGAAAGGAAACTCCTCTGTTGTTGCCTTCTTGCTGATGCAGTATTCTCTTATCTCTTCAATGTTCATAGTTCGTAGGTTTGATATGTCTTGCTCCCCCTATCGCCACAGCGGAGGGAAAAAGGCGTCGGGGATGTGTTCAATTTCGTAAGGAGGCTCGACCCCTATCACGGTGATGATGTCGAAACGGATAGGCAAGTCTATCATATATCGGTGAACATACGCATTGGCTGATGACACGATGCGGCGTATCTTTGAGTCATCGACGGCGTCCTCAGGGCGACCGTAAAGGGTGTTTTGGCGCGTCTTCACCTCCACAAAGGCAATTTCTTCACCATCGCGTGCCACAATGTCCAATTCTTTCTTCCCACACCGCCAGTTGCGGTGCATGATGTAGTAACCCTTTGCTTCCAGAAACTTGACGGCCTCGTCTTCGCCTCTTTTCCCTAAATCGTAATGTTCACTCATGGCTTCAAAATGCAGCTTCGGCCTCTTTTATCGAGACACTATTATGTAATAATCGCAAAAATAAGAACTTTTTTCTTGTTATTCAACTTTTTCGCATTATTTTTGCAGTTGATATGAGAAAGAGTGGAAAAAAACGGGTGTTGGTTTCTTCAACAGAGCCTAAGCGCCACCAACGGATGGTTTGTCTGGTGAGCGAGGAAGAGGCGATGATTGTAGACAATTATCTGAAGAAATACAAGATAACCAACAAGGGCCGCTGGATGCGCGAGACCCTGCTCTCCTTTATCCGTCGCAACATGGTGGAGGAGGACTATCCCACACTCTTCAACGAACATGAGATGCGAAGATGACCGATAACCAATACATGCAGATGGCTTTGCACGAAGCCCGGCGTGCCTTTGATGAAGGCGAAGTGCCCGTAGGAGCCATAGTGGTGTGCAAGGACCGGGTGATTGCCCGTGCACACAACTTGACTGAGACCTTGAACGACGTGACAGCTCATGCCGAGATGCAAGCCATCACCGCTGCTGCCAATGCCTTGGGCGGCAAATACCTGGTAGATTGTACGCTCTATGTCACCGTAGAACCCTGTGTGATGTGTGCCGGCGCTATAGCTTGGGCACAAGTGAGCCGTGTAGTCTTCGGCGCGGCCGACGACAAGCGTGGCTATCGCCGTTATGCCCCCGATGCCCTGCACCCCAAGACCGTGGTGGAGCATGGTGTGATGGCCGACGAAGCCGCTGCATTGATGAAGGATTTTTTCAAACAGAGACGCTGATTAGGTATTTGCATACCATAATTATTTGCCTTTGTGATTATAACAGGGTAGTTTTGTTGAGCAAATAGTGGTCTAACAACACCATGGCGGCCATTGCCTCGACAATGGGGACGGCACGGGGAAGTACGCAAGGGTCGTGACGGCCACGGGCTTTGACAATGGTGTCGTTGCCTTGCATGTCGACGGTGGATTGTTCCATCAACAGGGTGGCTACGGGTTTGAAGGCTACACGGAAGTAGATGTCCTGCCCGTTGCTGATGCCACCTTGTATGCCTCCAGAATGGTTGGTGTGGGTGTCGATACGACCATGATTGTTGAAGAATATGTCATTCTGCTCTGAACCTCGGGCCGTGACACCAGCAAATCCTTCTCCATATTCAAAGCCTTTGACGGCATTGATGCTGAGCATGGCACTTCCCAATGCGGCATGTAGCTTCCCAAAGGCGGGTTGTCCTAATCCGACGGGGCAGCCCTTGATGACACAGGTGATGATGCCACCGATGGTGTCGCCTGCGGCTTTTACGTCGGCAATAAGTTGCTCCATTTCGGCTGCTTTGGTGTTGTCAGGGCAACGCACGGCATTGCTTTCGGTTAGGGAAAGATCATACTTGTGGTAGTCGTTCTCTAATGCAATGGCTCCAACTTGGGAGGTGTAGGCCTGTACGGTAATTCCTAATTGATTCAGTGCCAGTTTGGCCAAGGCTCCACCTACGCAACGGGCAATGGTTTCGCGAGCTGATGAACGGCCGCCGCCACGATGATCGCGCAGACCATACTTCTGTGTGTAGCAGTAGTCGGCATGCGAGGGGCGGTAAAGATGGCGCAGGTTTTCGTAGTCGTTAGAGTGCTGATTGGTATTGCGTACGAGGAAACCGATGGGGCATCCGGTGCTTTTCCCTTCGAATATGCCTGAGAGAAACTCTACTTGATCGGCCTCTTTGCGGTCGGTCGTAATCCGGGACTGGCCGGGTTTGCGTCGGTTGAGTTCACCTTGAATGAAGGTCATATCCAACTCGATGCCTGCGGGGAAACCGTCGATGACTCCCCCGATGCCTGCACCATGTGACTCTCCGAATGTGGTGAGGCGGAAGATGTTGCCGAATGTGTTGTTGAACATATAATATGGTTGATAAAGTTGATGAGTTGACAAGGTCTTTGAATACCTTGTCAACTTTTTAATCAATGGCAGTGTCCGCCGCAACCGCCACAGCCTCCATCGTGGCCGTCGCAATCACCGCCGCAGCTGTCGCATCCACAACCGCATCCTCCACTGGTAAGCATGTTGATTATGCTTTGAATCTCTTCGTTTGTGGCGGGACGGTTTTCTACTACCTCGCCTACAAACATCAAGTCTTTACCTGCCAAACGGTCGTTGAGGTCGATGATGACTTCGGTCTCTTTTACTTCGACCACCAATCCTTGAAAATGGTTGCCGTCTTCGTTCACCAAAGGGACGTAAGCTCCAGGGTAGATATACTCTGATTGGAACTTCCCGTCGCGACAAAATACCTGCTTGTCGAGCTTGACAACACGCTCTTGCTCGTATTCGCCGTATGCTTGAGCGCAAGGGATGACGAAATCGAACGGGTCGCCGGGATTCAAATCTTGTACTTGGGCTTCGAAAGCATCCAATGAGATGCCCATGCCTGAGATGAATTGGTAGGGGTGGGCTTTGGGTGCCTCTTCTACCAACTCTTTTTTTCCTTCGTTCATCACATAGAGCTTGTAAGCTACGGTGATGTATTTGTTGGTTTGGATATCCATATACCTTATTAATTATAATGGTTATTTTATGAATTTACTTTTGCAGGTTGACATTCTTTACAACGAATCCTTCTACGTATTCCTGGTTGAAGGCGGCGTTTTTCTTGACTTTGATGTCCAAGTTCTCGAAGTGGAAGTTGGAGAGCTTGTACTGGTCGTCCTGACGCTTGACGTTGAAGAAGGTTCCTACCTCCATTTGGCAGTTGCGCATGGTGATGTGGTCGCTGTATGACATGGGGGGATCCTTGCGGTCTTTCAAATCGTAGAACTGTGTCCAAGGTTGGATGTAGATGAATTGTCCGACGCTGCCAGTGATGTTCTCTACGGTGATGTATTCATAGCGTTGTGGAGTGTCGGGGCGCATCTTTAACCACAACAATCGGGCAGCTTCGTCCACATGAATGCGGCGCAGGATGATGTTGTGGTTGTAGATGGATTCAGAGCCACAAGTGAGACATCCGTGACAGAAACCATATGTGCAATCTTCAATGATGACGTTCTCGTTGCCTCCATTACCTTCACTTTTGGTGGGGTCGTCGGCCCAAGGACCTTTACCACCCTTCATGGCGATGGCGTCGTCGTTGACTGACATGTAACATCCCTTCACCAACACATTCTTTACCACATCAAGGTCGATGGCGTCGGTGCTGGGCCCCTTGGCATGGTTGGGCTTTGACAATGAATAGATGGAGAGATTCAGCAATTTTACATTCTCGCTATTGTAGATATGAGTGGTCCAGAATGCTGAATTTTGGAGCTTGACACCCTCAATCTGTACATTCTTACAATTGGAAATATACACCAAGCGTGGACGCTGTTCATCTTTATTGGTGCACTTAGGATTCCATTTGCGACGCAACCAGAATTGTTTGTGATAGCGCAAACCGTTTCCGTCGATAGTGCCTTTGCCTGAAATGGTAAAGCCATCTAATCCGTCAGCATTGATGAGAGCACCAAAGTAGGTGCAGGTTTCGCCTTCAATGCGGGTTTTTCCCAAAGGATAATCACCAATGAAGTCGGAGCCCATCAAGGTGGCACCATCTTCCAAATAAAGGTGGGTGCCTTGTTTGAACATCAGACCGCCTGTCATATATGTACCGCGGGGGATGACAATGACACCACCGCCATTAGCTGCAGCTTTATCTATCAATGCCTGTATTTCTTCTGTGTGGAGACGTCCGTCGGCAAATATCTCATAGTCGGTCAATACGTACTTTTTCCCTAATTTTTCAATATTCACCGGATCGTTTTGTCGAAACCATTCTGGAATTTCTGTTCCATCAGGGAATACGTCGATATTTTTCTTTGCTTTTTTTGCAGCAAATCCCATGGGACATACCAGTAGAATGGTTAGTATAAATAGCATTAATCTCTTCATGATGGATATATGTTTAATGTTTATGGTATAGTTCTTTCTGTTCTGTTTGTCTTGAAAAAAAGAGGGTGTATCTTTACTTGACACACCCTCATTCTTTTATTTTTAATGATGTCTGTCCTTTAATTGAATTTAGAAGAACAGATAACGCTCATCTGTAACATTGGCACCCATGTACAGGTCATTCATGAAACGTGTGGCAGCACGGGCTGCAACAGCATTCAGCTTGCCTTCTTCGGTTGCAACATCGAATTTTCCTGTATGTGCGTGATCTTCCTTGCTGATGACCTGTACAACATAAACACCTGCATTACCCTTGATGGGGGCACTCACCTCGTTCAACTCAGCATTGGCTGCATAAGCTCCAAGTACAGGTTCGCTACCGCGAGTGATGGATACGTAAGCGGGAGCTGAGAATGTTACATGCTTGATAGTGTCAGTGACAACGTTCGCAATGGCCTTGGCATCGTTGATGCTCTTCACATTCTTCAACTCAGCCATCAGTTTCTCGGCTTTCTTGTTGCGGAGAACCTCTGCTCTTAATTCATTCTTAACCTTTTCGATAGAGGGATATCCCACTTTATTGATGTTGGTAACTGCAACGACGAGCATGTGGTTGTTTTCGCCACACTCATAAAGAGGAGATACTTCACCTTCTTCGGCTTCGAATACCCACTTCAACGCTTCACGAGTGCCAGCAATATTGCTTACATTATGTTCGTTGCTCATGAAGTTCTTGCGCTCGAGCAGACGGTAACCATTCTCTTCTGCATTGGCTTCAAGGTCGGCCAATGTTTTGTTTGCAGCAACGAACTGACTGAAATTGTTGTATGCCTTGTTGTAGGTCTCTTTGCTGAAATCAACAGGACGCTTAACTACTGCTACCTGATACTTGTCAGTCATGGCTTTGCGGTCGAGAACTTGGAGTATGAGGTTTACTTGACCGAGGTCGAGATTCTTCAATTCGTTCTTGCTCATGTTGTTCAAGGTGTTGATGAGTGTAGCATTTTCTGCTTCCACAGGTACACCTTCATACTGTGCTCCAGAAACCCACATGCTCTGTCCTTCCTGACCATATTTCTTTGCTAATTCTGCAAAATCAGCTCCTCCCTTGATGGCAGTGTAGATGCTGTCAGCCAAAGTGTTAGTTGCAGCTTCGTCAGCAGCAGCAACTTGGATTATACGGTATTGAACAGAATCGGGTTCGTTGACTTTTGCAATGACCTTGAATGCATTGAATGAATCGTCTGCACGGTTATAATAGGGTGCAGACACTACGCCAATCTTTGCAGTGTCGAGTTTGTTTGCAATGTCGCGAGGATAAGCGCTGCTCTTCACAGGAACCTCCGAAAAGAGAACTGTAGAACCTGTACTGCGGATGAATGGAGCCAGTTCAATATCGGCAGCGGCCAATTGTTGGGCGTATTCAGCAACTTCGCTTTCTAATTGGTTGCGGTCCTCTTGGCTGGCTGTTACCAATACATCGATGTACTTGATGTCACGTGTTTCGGCATATTGCTTGTACATTTCCTTCTTCTCTTTGTAGAGGCTCTTGATGTCGCTGTCGCTAACGCTGACAGTAGAATCGGCAACAGCGCTATAAGGAATGGCTGCAACGAGCAAATTCATGCTGTTGTTTGTGCTGTTGTAAGATTCCTTAGCTGCCACAGGGTTGGAAATCATAGAGTTGCTGATGAGCGCTTGGTACTTTTCCATCAACAGGCTTTGACGAAGTGTCTTTTCAATGAAGTTCCAATAGTTGCTCATTGACAAATAGTACTCAGCATACTGTTGAGGCAATTGGCTCATGTCCATGGTTGCAACCTCGTTCAAGAATCTTTTCAACATATCAACGTCAAAAGCTCCTGTCTGAGGATTCTGGAAGGGTGTCTGCTGTAACAACGGATGGTTTCCTGTTGCGAGAACTGCTTTCATTTCAGCATCGGTCACTTTCAAACCAAGTTCAGCGGCTGCTTTTTCGATGATTCTTGAGGAAACCAGAGTGTTCCACACCTCGTCTTTAATTTGGGTGAGCTCTGCATCGCTGACAGCGCTAGTTTGGCGAGTAAACTTATACACCTCGGTGTACTCGTCTACCAATTTTTGGTAATCCTGAGCTGAAATCTTTTCACCGTCGATTTCACCAACGTCCTGTTTGCCTGTGTGAGGCTGCAATGCTTTCCATGCATCTCCTGCTACGAAGGCAAAGAGTGCAAGACCAATGATAATGACCAACAGGGGGCCTTTGCTTCTAATCTTTTGTAATGTTGCCATTTTGATTTTAATGTTTTTATTGTTATTGTTTTCTCTATTTCTGCAATTAGCGCACGAAGGTACAAAAAACCATTCATGTAACCTACATTTTTGAAGAAAAAATGCACTAATTGGCCACTTTAAGGCGTACAAGTTCTATTTTTGTGGCTGACATTTTGATAATTTTGAAATGGAAGCGGTCAATTTTTACCAATTCGTGCAGTTTGGGAAAACTTTGCTCGTGGTGAAGAATGAGACCGCCAAGTGTGAGGTAATCGTCGCTCTCGGGAAGTTCCAAATCGAACATTTCGTTGATCTTCTCAATCTCTAACCGGGCGGAAAGAACATACTCCTCCTCTCCCAATTTTTTGGCGATATAGTTGGATGTGTCATGCTCGTCTTCTATTTCACCTAAAATCTCCTCTACTAAATCTTCCAAAGCTACGATTCCGGAAGTACCTCCAAATTCATCAACTACGACGGCCAATGTCTTTTTCTGTTGCATGAAGAGCTTCATCAACTTTTGGGCTGCCATGGTCTCAGGCACGAAAGGAATTTGGCTGATGTGCTCCTTCCAATTTTCTGCATGGCGAAACATCTCTGACGAATGGATATATCCAATGATATTGTCTATGCTTTCTTTATATACGATGATTTTGGAGATGCCTGACTCGATGAAGTGAGATGTCAACTCATCCAATGAGGCTTCGATGTCTACAGCAATAATTTCGGTGCGAGGGACAATACAGTCTCGTATTTTGATGCTGGAGAAATCGAGCGCATTCTGAAAGATTTTCACCTCTGTCTCTATATCTTCTTCGCTTTTGCTTTCTATGCTTGATTGTATGAAATAGTCAAGGTCTACTTTTGTGAAAGCAATGTTTGAGGTGTCTTTATTTACGCGTACCCCTACAATGCGTAAGATCCCATTGGAAAGTAATGAGGCAAATCGGGAAATGGGGAACAGCACAATGTAGCAGATGAATGCAGGTATAGCAAACAATTGTAATGTCTTGTTGGGATTGATTTTGAATAAGGTCTTAGGCATGAACTCGCCCGTTAGCAGAACAATGAGGGTGGATATAATTGTTTGGCTCAATACCAATAAAAATTCGTTCTCGATGATGCCTTTCAGCAAATTTTGTTCAATAAGTTCAGCCATCAGAATTCCATAGATGACGAGAGCAATGTTGTTGCCTACCAACTGTGTGGAGATGAAATCGTTGGGGCGTCGATAGAATATGGAAAGAATCTGTGAGGTGATATTACTATTGGTTTTCTCCAATTCAAACCGCAGCTTGTTGGATGAAACAAATGCAATTTCCATACCTGAAAAGAAGGCTGAAAATGCTAATGTGATGATGACTTGTATGATGATGTCTCCCATGTGCAAATCCTAAATAGTGTCATTCCTTAGAGTGTCTTTTGTCTTTTCAGGGGAATCCTCTTCAATATAAAAGATACCCTCTGTGTTGTGTATGGTGTAATCGGTCAATTGCTGATTTGATTCAAAACCGTAACCGATAATAACTTTGTCAGCTTGCTCGATGCGTATTTTCTTGTCGGAGTAAACCTCTTGTTTGTATTCGTCCCAAAACAAGAGGTCGGTGTCGAATTTTTCTTGTTTCTGATTCTCTATGTGCACATTACTGCGCAATTCCCATAGCTTCTTTTTGTCGTAATAATATGCTGTGTCGGCTTTAATGGTGGCTTCTGCCGTGAATTCTTCATCAAATTGCTCAAGATAGATTCCTTTTTCAAAAGCCCAAAAAGGAGGATCCAATTTGTCGTAGATAATCCATTCTTCGGCAATAATCTTGTAACGGATTACACCCGAATCGGAAATAAAGCTCTCTACTCCCACCGTTCGCATGACTGGCAGCGAATCGCGGTTAGTGGCAGGCGCTTTTTTGTGAGATTCCATTCCGCTGCATGCGGGAAATAAAAGAAACATAACAGTGACCCATGTGGCCACTGTTATGTTTAAGCATATTCTGAATAAATTTATCCGCTGTTGGATTATCATAAATAATATAGGTAAGATTGACTTATCTGATAGTAGTGGTTTCGCCAATCCATCCACCGATGGTGACATTGTCGCCCTTCTTCAAGCCGAGGAAGAACAAGTCTTCAGGCTTCGGAGTATATGCAGAATAGGCTCCGATGAGTTTGTTGGCTTCTTCTGTTACACTGGGGTCTACGGCCTTTGCGCGTTGGAACTTATCGATAGCTGCAAAATATGAACATTTGTTCATGGCAGGCTCGTCACTCCATTTAGGGCTTGAAGCATACATCTGTCCAATCAGTATGTAAGGGGCACCATAGCTGTTGTTCAATGAAATAGCCTTGTTTGCATAACTTTTCGCCTTGCTCAATTGCTTGATAGTGAAAAGAATCTGAGCTGTAGTGAAACAATACTCAGCTTTCTTTATGTCGTCAGTTTCCAACTCAATTGCTTGGTTCATGAATTCAATGGCTTTTTCTGATTCGCCTCTCTTGAAATAGCGATTGGCGCAACCTGCGGCAGAACCTGCTGTCGGTTCGATATTGTGAGCGTATTCAGCAGCAGCCATATAGGCTTCTTGATCCTTGCAACCAATTTTGACCATTACGGTGATAACCTGCTTCAGGTAATCCAGATTTTCTTTGTTGGCTTCTACCAGAGGTGCATAGATGGCTTGAAGACTTTCGCAATTGGCAGCTCCACTGTTGATGAAATAACCGTCGATGTTTGTCTTAACCTTATCCCACATGTCGGCGATCTTTTCATAAGTTGCAGCGTTGGGGCCTCCCTTAGCTGCATTTTCCTTAGCATTCTTTATGTTGGTTGCAGCCAATTCTGAAGTTAGCAAGTAGTCATTGATAACTTGTTCCTTATGAGTCTCTTTTTTCTTGGCAATAGCAGACGAAACCTGCATCAAGTCCAACATGATCTGGTGTCCGGCATTGGCGGGGTCGATGTTCAGAGTTTCCAGTAACATCGCGTGAGCCTTTACCATGTCAAGAGGCTTGGTGTACACAATGTAATCGTGTGCTCTACTTTCCAAAATGCTTGCTTTGGTCAGAGGGCGTTTGCGGAAAGCGTTGACAGCATCCAAATATTCGATGTGTCGGTCATATGTGCCTAACAATTCTTGAACCAGAGCTTCTTTTTTTGTTGCATCTGTTTCAGCTTTGATGAGGGCATGCAAGATGTCTGCACCGATAGAATACATGTCAATTCGTGCTGCAGGGTGGTTGTAGAATACATCTTTCCAAGGACCATACGCCTCTGCATAGTTCTTGGCTTTGATATGTTCTTGGTACATGCTGATGTTTTGAAGACACTTGATACTGTCTTCGCCATGACCAAATCTGTCAGCTTCTGCGATTTGTTGCGCAAAAGCACTTGTTGCACCCATTGCTAATGCGAACAAGAAGGTTGTCATCTTTTTCTTCATACTTGGATTATTGTTTTTTAATGTTATGTTTGTTTTCTTATCTCACTTTTTGTTTTACAAACCAACGCTCATTGAACGTCAAGCCTACGCTCAGACGGAGGTAGTTTTCTGTCAGCACTCCTTTGATTTTTGGGTCAATCTTTACCCATTCTCCACTGATGCTGATGATGGAGCGTTGAGTCATCCATCCCCATGTGCTGATAGGGAAAGTGATACCTGCTCCTATTCCATATTCATGTGCAGCCTCTTGTCCATTCACTTTGACGTAGGGTTTGGAATAATAAGCTCCAGCACGATATTTCATCTGTTTGAAGAAGTTGTTTGACGTAGGGTCGGGGTAATATTGGGCTCCTACTGAGCATTTCAAGCGGTCGGCCAATTGTCCCTCCCTTCCGAAGAAACGGGTTTCACTGAATTTTTGCAGTAAGACGTCTGCACCGATTGTAAGGCGCTCGTCGTGCTCATAGGTGGCTCCAAATCCAAAAGCATGAGGAAGTTGGAATGCTTTATTGATTTTGGTCACACTGTCAGAAATGACCACACTCCCATTTAATTTCTGTTGTGAGATGTAGGAGTTGATAGCATGCAAATCTTTCCCCAACGAATAGGTGGCGCCCAAGGTCAGCTGATCTTTCTTGCCCAGTTTCAAGGAATACTGTGCTCCGAAGTCTAACTTGATGTCGCTGATTTCTGCATAATAAGTACGTGCCAACGGATAGATATTGGCATCACTGAAATTGGCTGATACCTTGTGGGTGAAATTGCCGAACAGGTAAGATACATTGGCCCCGACTGATAGTTTGGGAAGCACCTCATAACCTACTCCGACGAAAGCCTGATGCAAACCTCCAGTTCCGTTGTACGAACGGCTTACAGTTGTCGGGTCGTCCCAAATGCTTTGTGAAGGCAACTCTTCTGTTGAACTGAAACTATATCCAACGTTAGAATAGGGGAGAAATCCCAACGTCATACCCATTCCCTTGAACAAACGGAATTGCATAGCCAGATAATCAAAACTTGAATTCTTTGCATTCAATTTGGTCGTCCCGTCGCTGAAATTCGCATTTTGCATAGTGAATCCCGTTTCAAAGAGGAAAGACAACGAATCTACGGCAGTATATGAGGCGGGATTGCTTACGTTAATCTGAAGTCCTGAACGTAATCCGATGCCTATTCCTCCCATAGCTTTGTTGCTTCCTAAACTCTGGTCAGACAATTGTCCGAAACCATAGCGGGTAAGCGGAGAGTTTGCTCCATTCTGTCCCCAACAATAAGGGGATGTCAGAAAGATTAATAATATCGCAATAAGCGTTTTACGACAATGTATCATTATAGTTTAATATTCTATTTAATCCTCTTAGGACAAGATTCTTGTCCATAAAGATGTTATTTCTCTCATTTTTGCAGAAAGCAACACCATCTCCTCCCGTCAGAAAGACGGAAAGGGAGGGATGTTTCTCTCTTGTCTGTTGGATATACCCCTCAATTTCCTTGCTGACTCCATGAATTACGCCTGCGCGGATAGCCGTCTCTGTTGTATTCCCCCAGAGCGGAGTTTCTCCTTCTTGCATTACAAGGGGTAACTTGTCCGTGAATTCATGTAAAGCCTTCAGCCTCATGCGTACACCTGGCGAGATGTTTCCACCCCAATAGATGCCTTTCGCATCGATGAAATCGTAGGTGATGCAAGTGCCTGCATCGATTACCAACAAATCCTTTCCAGGCATCAGTTCATTAGCTGCAACAACGGCAGCCAGCCGATCCATGCCCAATGTTCGCGGGGTCTTGTATGAATTGACAATCGGTATGGGAGTGTCAGCGCCGACGCACAACATGTCAACATTCAAGGCATCCAACTGGTTGCGGATGGCGTCGGTCAAGGTGATGACGGAGGCAATGATTCCTTTTCGTAGCGGATATTTCTTTGTAATTTCCGGCAACTCACTCAGGGATTGGTTATTTCCGTGGATGGTTTCTACCAATTTTGTCTCGTCAAACACCGCTATTTTTGCGGCTGTATTCCCTATGTCGATAACTAAATTCACCTAAGTCCCTTTGATTTCGCCTGCAAAGTAAACGAAAATTTGCCATAAATCGGCTATGTTTGTGGGGTAAATCACAAAAATTAATCTTTTTACCCCATTTAGACATAAGTTTTAACGAACGGAGAGCCTATTTTGAGGCTTTTTGAGTGGACGGATTATGACTTTCTCACTCATACAACTTATAAGTCGTGCGCAAAACCTTGAATTCAGTTCGCCGGTTTAGTGCGTTGCAGATTTCTTGTTGTTCTTCGTTAAGCGTCAAGATGAATGATTCGGTAAGGATGTCACCCTCGTTCAAGAAGCCCAGTTGGGTAGCCAGCTTCTTGCGCAAGACTTTAGGAGCCGATTCGCCATATCCCTTGGGGACGAGGCGCTCGGCGGAGATGCCTCCTTTAATCAGGTAATCCACTACGGCCTCTGCCCGTCGTTGCGAGAGGCGTTCGTTATAACTTTCGCTTCCTTTGTAGTCACAATGGGCGCCCAGCTCGATGGTCACGTTGGGGTTGTCATTCAGCAATGTTATCAGCGAGTCGAGCGAAGCGGTGGATGCTTCAGTAAGTGTCGCTTTGTCGAACTCGTAGAAGATGTTTTCCAACAACACCGGGTGGGTCATGGATGAAAGGGGGAATTGTAGCACGTGATCGGTCGATTCGTTCAAAGTGTCTACTCTTAACTCCTGCTTGTAGTTGAGGAAACCTTCGCAGGTCCCTAATAGCACGTAGTTTACCCCTGCTTCCACCTGCTCGGTGAACGAACCGTCCATCTTTACGCTCAATTTCTTGTTCGTGCCGTCTTCGCCTACCAGGTGGACAATGGCGTCGGGCAGTTCGTATCCCTCTTTTTCGTACACCCATCCGGTGATGGTCTTGATGATTTCGGGCAATTCGAAGGTGTAGAGGTGATCCCATCCGCGTGCATCGCCTCGGCTCGACGAGAAGAATCCCCGGTTATAGGGGCCTTCAAAGGTCATTCCGAAGTCATCGGCTTGTGAGTTCATGGGGAATTGCAGGTTCTCAATGCTCCACTTCTCCGTCTCTTCATCCCAAGTGGCTTTGAACAAATCCAATCCTCCCATGCCCGGATGTCCGTTGGAGGAGAAGTAGAGTTCACCATTCGGGCGGAAGGTGGGAAACATTTCATTTCCTGCACTGTTGATGGGCGCTCCTAAATTCTCCACCCAATCAAATCCTCCATCCCCGATGTGTGCCCGCCAAATGTCAGTTCCTCCTAATCCGCCAGGCATGTCGGAGGTGAAGTAAATCCACGCTCCATCGGGCGATACGGCCGGGTGAGCCACCGAGGAGAGTGTGTCGTTGATGATTTCGCACTTTTGCGGAGCCCCCCATGCGGCGTCCGAGCGGGCCGACTTGAAGATTTCAGCATAGCGCGGGTAGTCGCCATCCATCTGACAACGGGTGAAGTACATGGTTTTTCCGTCGGGGGTGAAGGCGCATGCTCCGTCTTCAAATTCGCTGTTCACTTCCGATTCAATCGGCTCTGGCTTTTGCCATTTCCCCTTGTCATCCTTGCGCGCCACGAAGATGTCGGGCGCCTTCATGCCTGTGATACCGCTCAAGTCTTCGCCTTTCACCCCTTCGCGTGTCGAGGTGAAGAAGAGTTGCTCCGTGTCTTCGCCTGCATACATGGGTGAATACTCTGCACGCCGTGAGTTGAACAAGGCGAACTTCTTCACGATGTAGCGATTGGGGTTTTTCTTCCATACGGTGGCCTCTTCGCATGCTTTCAATCCGTTGCCCGCCTTTTCGTCATCGGGGTGTTGCTCGAGGTAGAGCTGGTAGTTCTTGATGGCTCCCTTGTAGTCGCCTGTCATGCGTTGCATGTCGGCCAGGTGGAGGAGGGCGATATCCTCGGGATATTTGTAGCGCACGGCATTCTTGTAAGCTCCCACGGCGCGGCTGGCATAGTTGATGCGGCGGTAGCATTCGGCCATTTTGAAAGCCCGTTCGCCCCGCTTGTCGCGCTCCTTCACCTTTGTCTTCGAATAGGCCTTCTTGTAGTGCTTGGCTGCTTCGAAGTATTCGCCCAAAGCCTCGGCTTGTTCAGCTTTGCGCAATGCCTTCTCGGCTCCGCACGACCATAGGCATACGGCGGTGAAGGTGCATAATATAATATGTAGTAAACCCGCTTTTTTCATAACGTTACATTGGATGATAACTGAAAAAAGCGAGTTTTATTGTCTTTCGATGTGTTTTATTCACTTACGACGGTCAAGTTTTCCGATGTGAAATCTTCCGCCTTTTCCTCAGTTTCGCCCGACAATGTGCGGTAAGCAAGGATAAGCATGAAGTAGGTGATGATGCTTGTCACCAACACACCCACGCAACAACATATCAATCCTAAGATGCTCAATAAAATGGCTATGATGCCCAAGAGGAATAGGTTCCAGAAGTTACCCTTCGTGATTTGCCATGATTGCGCAAAGCATTCTTTGAGCGAACGTTCGGGGTGTAAGGCGGCAATTATTGGGGCAAACACGAAGCGCACACCTAAGAAGATACCAGGAAGGAGGCAACATATCGTGCCGAGCCAGATGGCGAATATGTACACGATGTCGGTAATCAAGAATAATCCGAAGCCACGAAAACCGTCTTTTAATCGAGCTGATAAATCGGGTTCTTCACCCTTTGCGGCATCGTTGGCCAATCGATAGAAAACGATGGTTGGATACATTTGGATGATGAGACAAAGGATGCCTGCGAAGATGGCCGTTAATTGCATACCAGATGCGGCAGACTCCAACATGATTCGCTCGGCCATAGCCGGGTCGCCAGTTGACATGAGGACTTTCATGTAATCGATGTATTGGATGCCCGAGGGAATGCCGCCGATAATTTGTACTATGATTGTTAGCAACAAAAATATCAGAAAATGCTTCTTTGTCAATCCCCACGCTTGTGAGGTGATGTTGTCAATGCTGAGTTGACGTACGTCGTTTGTCTGTTTCATAATGTCTATCTTTTTAGTTGATTATTATTATTCGGATGCAAAGCTATAAAAACTTTTCCATATTGCGAACAATTCCCCATAAAAAACTTACAATGAGGTATAAAAAAAGTGCTTTGTCGGTGAAAAGAACTCTTCCTGTCGCGTGTGGATGGCGTTCGGCCATTTGAGGAAAGAGCAGGCGGAAACCTCCAAGTAACAACAGAGGTAAGGCACACATCAGCAACGGGTTATGAGCAAATGCAGTGCTTGCCTCTCCGTGCATCAAGGCCTGCATCATCCGTTGTGCGCCACAGAAGGGACATTGCCATCCTGTCCATTGGTAGAGGGGGCAGGAGAGCATCCACCAGCTGCCAGGCATAAATGCCCATAAGGCAAGAAGTGTGAGGAGTGTCGCGATGTAAAATAGTCTTATTTTCATACCTCTTTACCTAACCTTGAACTTTAAACTTTGAACCTCATTCAAACGGCACCCTGTACGTGCATCCGTTTCGCCACTCTGAGCAACCGAAGGCGGTGCGTCCGCGGATGATGACTCCTTTGCCACACAATGGGCAAGGCATTCCCTCGGGATTTTTTTTCTCAGGTTGGGGAGAAATTTTTTCCTCGTCGGGCAAAATTTTCTTCTCCGTTTTCTCCTTTTTGGAGGTAGGTTTCGATGCCGCCTTGCGAGCCTTCTTTTGTGCCGCCTTGGCTTCAATCTCCTTGGCTGCATCCACGGGTGCTTCGATGGTGATGCGCCGGTTGGTGTTGTCGCTCAGCACTTGGTGCACGATTTCGCCCACCATCTGCTTCAACTCGTCGATGAAGGTGCGCACGTCGTAGTTGCGTCGTTCAATCTCGCGCAACTTCTTCTCCCAAAGGCCCGTCAGTTCGGCCGACTTCAGCAGGTCTTCGTGGATAATCTGTATCAGCTCCACACCCGTGGGAGTGGCTATCAGGCTCTTCCGCTCCTTGCGTATGTAGCGGCGCTTAAACAGGGTCTCGATGATGGCCGCGCGGGTGGATGGGCGTCCGATGCCGTTCTCCTTCAGTGCGTCGCGAAGCTCTTCATTCTCCACCAGTTTGCCTGCCGTCTCCATGGCTCGTAGCAGGGTTGCCTCGGTGTAGGGCTTGGGCGGTTGTGTCCACTTCTCGTTCAAGTCGGGTGTGTGAGGGCCGCTTTCTCCCACGGTGAAGAGGGGCAGTGTGCGTTCCTCTTCATCGGGTTTCTCGTCGGGCGACGGTTGGCCGAAGACGACGCGCCATCCGGCATCGGTTATCTGCTTGCCCGTCACCTTGAACTCTATCTTTTCCACCTCGCCAAGCACTGTGGTGGTGGAGAATTTACAATCGGGATAAAAAGCAGCGATGAACCTCCGCGCCACGAGGTCGAACACGCGGCGCTCCATATCCGTCAGGTTTTGCGGGTGCACACCCGTGGGGATGATGGCGTGGTGGTCGGTCACCTTCGACGAGTCGAACACCTTCTTGCTCTTCGCCAACTTCTTCCCTTCGAGCGGGGCGGTCAGTGTGGCGTAGTCGCGCAATCCTTTTAATATAGTGGGACATTTCGGATAGATGTCGTCGCTCAAGAAGGTGGTGTCCACGCGCGGATAGGTAGTTATCTTCTTTTCGTAAAGCGATTGGATGAGGCGGAGTGTGTCGTCAGCCGAATATCCGAACTTTTTATTGCACTCTACCTGCAGGGAGGTGAGGTCGAACAGGCGCGGAGGCGCTTCGGTGCCCTTCTTGGCCGAGACGTCGGTGACGGTGAAGGGGGCCGTCTTTACCGTTTCCAGAAATTCCAATCCCTCCTCCTTCGAGGTGAACTTACCCTTTGTGGCCGAGAAGGTTGTCTCTCTGTACACCGTCTTCAACTCCCAATATGGCTCGGGCTTGAAGTTCTCGATTTCCAGTTGTCGGTTTACGATGAGGGCGAGGGTGGGGGTCTGCACACGTCCGATGGAGAGCACCTGCCGGTTTTGTCCGTATTTCAGCGTGTAGAGGCGCGTGGCGTTCATGCCCAGCAACCAGTCACCGATGGCGCGGCTGAGGCCTGCTTCGTACAAGGGTTGCTTCTCGCTCTGGTCGATGAGGTTGTTGAATCCCTCGCGGATGCTCTCCTCGGTGAGCGAGGATATCCAGAGGCGCTTCACCGGGCACTTGGCTCCCGCCTTCTGCATCACCCATCGCTGAATCAGCTCTCCCTCCTGGCCGGCATCACCGCAATTGATGATTTCGTCGGCCTGCTCCATCAACCGTTGGATGACCTTGAATTGTTTCTCGATGCCCGGGTCGGCTATCAGTTTGATGCCGAAGCGTGGCGGAATCATGGGCAGGCTTCCCAGGCTCCAACTTTTCCACGAGGGGGTGTATTCGTGCGGTTCCTTCAGTGTACACAGGTGCCCGAAGGTCCAGGTCACTTGATACCCGTTACCCTCGATGTAGCCTTCGTGTCGGTTTCGTGCGCCAAGCACATCGGCTATTTCCTTTGCCACACTGGGCTTCTCGGCTATGCAGACAATCATTCTTCGTTCATTTTTAAGTCGCGAAGATACGTCAAACTTGGTGGAGTGCCAAATTATTTGCCGTTTTTTTATCGCTCTTTTCAATTCGGCAAGGGAAAGTAAGGTGCGTCAAAAATAAATTTAGGTACGTGTTTTTTCGCCTTGTTCAAGGGCCTTTTCATCCAATTACACGCTATGATGTAAACATATTGTCACGCGGAGTGTAAGGAATTAGCAAAAAACACCCCTTTTGCCTGCATTATTTCAAGGCTAAGTCGGCCTTGTTTCAAAGCGAAGATAGGCTTGATTCAAGGTTGATAATCAATCACTTAGTCGCCGAGTGAGATTTTGCCCATTTTTCGTACGAAAGAAAATCTGCGTGCATACAGACGATTCTCGTGCGGTCGGTTTTGCATAAATATACGTCCACTGTATATTTATACATTTTCCGGTCGGGAAAACCAAGTAAAAACCGCCTTCTTCCTACCCTTTAGCCGCTAAGGTGCCGAGAGGTCAGCCGCTAACCTCTCGAGAGGACACGGGCTAACCTCCGGACACCTTAGCCGCTGACCACTTGAGAGGAGACGGGCTAACCACTTTGTGCCTTGTCTCACCCCCACACCTTCATATTGTATATATATGCAATTATGCACCCCTCACGCCATCTTTCCCTCTGACGAAATAGAAACGAAATAGAGGTGCGTGATTTATTACTGAAGGATGTAAAAGAAAGTTTGAATTATGACACACGTTCGGCCTTATCCCTAAGCGGTGATTTTGGGCTTTTTCTCTTAAAAATAGTAAAAGTTAATAAGATTCGCGCGTGAAAAGTGCGTGCGTGCGGAGAAAAGAATGTATCTTTGCAACCTTTTTAAGGAGTCGATTGTATAAAACAAGTAAATTCAAGAATAGAAAAAAGAGACATGAACGAAACAAAGAACTTGGTTCAGAAGATTGTAGAAGGCATTCAAGAAAAGAAAGGAAAAGGCATCGTGGTGGCCGACTTGACGGCGATTCACGACACGATATGCAAGTATTTTGTCATCTGCCAGGGTAACTCTCCCTCGCACGTCAGCTCCATCGTGGACGAGGTGTGGGATTACGTGCGCGAGCATGAGGGCTCGAAGCCCTCGGCCATCGACGGACAGACCAATGCCCAGTGGGTAGCCATGGATTACTCCGACGTGATTGTACACGTCTTCTTGCCCGACGTGCGCGAATTCTACAACCTCGAGCACCTGTGGGCGGATGCTAAACTGGAAAGGATTCCCGATTTGGATTAAAAGCTAAGGATTATGAGCGAAAACAATCAGAATAACAATCAGAGAAATGGCCAACGCCCGATGGGCGAGCCGAAGATGCCGCCCATGCCAAAGTTCAAGCTGAATTGGCTGTACATCATCATCGGTGTGGCACTGGTGGTGCTCTGGCTCAATGGTGGCAATGGCGGAGCCGTGGTGAAGGAGGTGGCTTACGACCCTCAGTTCAAGGAGTACATCAATCAAGGCTACGCCAGCCGTGTGGTGGTGTACGACGACCGCACGCTGAACATGTATCTGAAACCCACCTGTGTGAAGGAGGTCTATGGCCCCGATGCGGCCAAGATGGGGCCTCACCCCTACGTGACCGTGCAATACGGTTCGGAGGAGAGCCTCGAGCAATTCCTTGAGAAGGAGAAGGCCGAGGGCCGCTTCGATGGCTCCATCGAATACGACAAGCACGAGGACTACTGGGGAGCACTCATCGGAAGCCTGTTGCCCATCATCCTGCTGATAGCCGTGTGGATTTTCATCATGCGACGCATGAGTGGCGGAGCCGGCATGGGGCCTGGTGGCGTCTTCAGCGTGGGCAAGTCGAAGGCCCGGCTGGTGGATAAGGACCAACCCGACCGCATCACCTTCAAGGACGTGGCCGGACAAAAGGAGGCCAAGCAAGAGGTGGCCGAAATCGTGGAGTTCTTGAAGAACCCCAATAAGTTCACCGAGTTGGGAGGAAAGATTCCCAAGGGCGCCCTGCTCGTAGGCCCTCCGGGTACAGGTAAAACCCTCTTGGCCAAGGCTGTGGCCGGTGAAGCCGATGTGCCTTTCTTCTCACTCTCCGGCTCCGACTTCGTGGAGATGTTCGTGGGCGTGGGAGCCAGCCGTGTGCGCGACCTCTTCCGTCAGGCAAAGGAGAAGGCGCCGTGCATCATCTTCATCGACGAGATTGATGCTGTCGGCCGTGCCCGTAGCCACGGAGCCACCATGGGAGGCGGCAACGACGAGCGCGAGAGCACCCTCAACCAGCTGCTTACCGAGATGGATGGCTTCGGCACCAATAGCGGAGTCATCATCCTGGCCGCAACCAACCGTGCCGACATACTTGACAAGGCATTGCTCCGCGCCGGACGATTCGACCGTCAGATACACGTCGACCTGCCCGACTTGAACGAGCGCAAGGAGGTGTTTGCCGTACACCTGCGCCCCGTGAAGGTGGACGACACGGTGGATGTCGACCTCTTGGCGCGTCAGACACCCGGCTTCAGTGGAGCCGACATCGCCAACGTCTGCAACGAAGCGGCCCTCATCGCCGCCCGTCACGACAAGAAGTCGGTGAGCAAGCAGGACTTCCACGATGCCATCGACCGCATCATCGGAGGTCTTGAGAAGAAGACCAAGGTGATGACCACCGACGAGAAGCGCACCATCGCCCTTCATGAGGCGGGACACGCCACACTCTCGTGGTTCCTCGAATATGCCAATCCCCTCATCAAGGTCACCATTGTGCCTCGTGGCCGTGCCCTCGGTGCGGCATGGTATATGCCCGAGGAACGTCAGATAACCACCAAGGAGCAGATGCTCGACGAGATGTGTGCCACCCTTGGCGGACGTGCGGCGGAGGAACTCTTCGTCGGACGCATCTCCACCGGTGCCATGAACGACCTCGAGCGCGTCACCAAGCAGGCTTATGGCATGATTGCCTACGCCGGCATGAGCGACCGCCTGCCCAACCTCTGCTACTATAATAATAATGAATACTCCTTCCAGCGTCCCTATAGCGAAAGCACCGCCCAGCTCATCGATGAAGAGGTGAAACTGATGGTGAACGAGCAGTATGCCCGCGCCAAGCAACTCCTCGACGAGCATCGCGAGGGACACGCCGCCTTGGCCGACCTCCTGATGACGCGCGAAGTCATCTTTGCCGAGGATGTGGAAAAGATTTTCGGCAAGCGTCCTTGGACATCGCGCTCCGAGGAAATCATGGCCGCTGAAGAGGCTCCGAATGAAAAGGCCGAGCGCGTGGAAGAGGGAGAAGTTAGTGCTGAATTATAAGTGTTGGATTATGAATAACTTTATCAAACGTACGTTGACGGGCATCTTGTTCGTAGCCGTGTTGGTAGGAAGCATTCTTTATAGTACTACCACGTACACCTTTTTGTTTGCCATCATTACGGGATTGGCCGTGTGGGAATTCGGCACACTCATCAACCAGAGTGGGCAAGCCGTCATCAACCGTCCCATCTGCGGATTGGGTGGAGTCTATCTCTTCTTTGCCCTCACGGGCTTTAGCGAAAACCTCTACGGAGGCGAGGTCTTTGTCCCCTATCTGCTGATTCTCATCTATCTGTTGGTGGCCGAGCTTTATCTGCGTCGTCCTAATCCCTTGAACAATTGGGCTTACACGATGATGAGCCAACTCTATGTGGCCTTGCCCTTTGCATTGTTGAGCGTGCTCTACTTCTATCCGGTGCAAGTGATACAGGGAGGAGCCTTCACGGTGGCCGTCACTCCCGTGTTGCCCCTCTCGGTGTTCATCTTCCTGTGGGCAAGCGACTCGGGCGCCTATTTGGTAGGTTCGCTCATTGGCAAGCACCGCTTGTTCGAGCGCATCTCCCCCAAGAAATCATGGGAAGGCTCCATCGGTGGTGGCGTGTTGGCCTTGGTAGCCGCTTGGGCGTTGTGGTACTTCTTCCCCATCATGACCCTCTGGCAATGGATGGGTATGGCCTTCATCGTAGTTGTTTTCGGCACATGGGGTGACTTGGTAGAGTCGCTCCTCAAGCGCCAGCTCGGCATTAAGGATTCGGGCAACATCCTTCCCGGCCACGGTGGCATCCTCGATCGCTTCGATAGTGCCATGCTGGCCATCCCTGCCGTGGTGGTCTATCTCTACACGCTGGCATTGATTTGGTAAGTTCGTATCACGAACACGAAAAGGTGCATCCTCCAAGTGAAGGGTGCACCTTTTCGTGTTTTTGCCTCTTATTCATTCTGCATCAGCTTGTGTATGATTGTGAGAGATGACATTTTGTCTGATATGATTGTCTGCTAAATGTCAATATGTCTTATTTTTGCTTTTGGCAATTTGCTTGTTGAACTTGTGTTGAACGGCATTCACCTACCAAAAACAAAGGAGGGTTTGAGTGTGTTTGTCGAGTAAAGAACAACTAAGAATCGAGTGATAACAACTAAAGATAAAGAAAGGAGAATAGGACGTATGAACTTCAACAACTTTACAATCAAGTCGCAAGAGGCGGTGCAAGAGGCCGTCAACTTGACCCGTGCCCACGGACAGCAGGCTATTGACCCTGCTCACCTGATGGCCGCTGTGATGAAGGTGGGAGATACGGTGACAAACTTCCTGTTTCAGAAATTGGGTGTGAACAGTGGACAGATGACTGCTTTGGTTGAGCGTCAGATGGACTCGTTGCCCAAGGTGAGTGGTGGCGAACCCTATCTGAGCCGCGAGAGTAACGAGGTGCTGCAGCGTGCTGTGGAGCTGGCAAAGGAGATGGGCGACCAGTATGTGGCTCTTGAAGAGCTTGTCCTTGCCCTGTTGATGGTGAAGAGCACCGTAAGCACTATGTTGAAGGATGCTGGAGTGACCGAGAAGGAGTTGCGTGTCGCCATTGCCGAACTCCGCAAGGGTGGACGGGTGACCTCGCAATCAAGTGAAGACACCTACCAGTCGCTCAGCAAATATGCCATCAATCTGAATGAGGCCGCCCGTTCGGGCAAGCTTGACCCTGTCATCGGGCGCGACGAAGAGATTCGCCGTGTGCTTCAGATATTGAGCCGACGCACAAAGAACAATCCTATATTAATAGGTGAACCGGGCACGGGAAAGACGGCCATCGTGGAGGGGCTTGCCCACCGCATTCTGCGTGGCGATGTGCCCGAGAATTTGAAGGACAAACTGCTCTACTCCCTCGACATGGGCGCCTTGGTGGCCGGTGCAAAGTACAAGGGTGAGTTTGAGGAGCGCCTGAAGGCCGTCATCAACGAGGTTGTCTCATCCGATGGGCAGATTATCCTCTTCATCGACGAGATACATACCCTTGTGGGCGCTGGTAAGGGAGAAGGTGCCATGGATGCGGCCAACATCTTGAAGCCGGCTTTGGCACGTGGCGAATTGCGCTCGATTGGTGCCACCACGTTGGACGAGTATCAGAAGTACTTTGAAAAGGACAAGGCGCTCGAACGCCGCTTCCAGACGGTGATGGTGAACGAGCCGGATGTGTTGAGCACCATCAGCATCTTGCGCGGATTGAAGGAGCGATACGAAAACCATCACAAGGTGCGTATTCAGGACAATGCCATCATTGCCGCCGTGGAGTTGAGCAACCGATATATTACCGAGCGTTTCCTCCCTGACAAGGCCATCGACCTGATGGACGAGGCTGCTGCCAAGTTGCGTATGGAGCGTGACTCGGTGCCCGAGGAGTTGGACGAACTCTCTCGCCGGTTGAAGCAATTGGAGATTGAGCGCGAAGCCATCAAGCGAGAAAAGGACGAACCGAAACTGGCTCAGTTGAATAAGGAAATAGCTGAATTGAAGGAGCAGGAGACCTCGCTCAAGGCCAAGTGGGAGAGCGAAAAGGGATTGGTGAACAAGATTCAGACAAACAAGCAACAGATTGAGCAACTGAAGTTTGAAGCCGAACGTGCCGAGCGCGAAGGCGACTATGGACGTGTGGCCGAGATTCGCTATGGTCGCCTGCAGGCGTTGGAGGAGGAGATAAAGGATGTTGAAACCGAATTGAAGCAGATGCAGAGTGGAAACGCTCTCATCAAGGAGGAGGTTACGGCCGACGATATTGCCGATGTGGTGAGCCGTTGGACAGGCATCCCCGTGAGCAAGATGTTGCAGAGCGAACGTGAAAAGCTCCTCCACTTGGAGGAAGAGTTGCACTTGCGTGTGGTGGGACAAGATGAGGCCATCCGTGCCGTGAGCGATGCGGTGCGCCGCAGTCGTGCGGGATTGCAAGATCCGCGCCGTCCCATCGGGTCGTTCATCTTCCTCGGCACTACGGGCGTGGGAAAGACGGAGCTGGCCAAGGCGCTTGCCGAATACCTCTTTGATGATGAGCAATTGA
Organism: Bacteroidaceae bacterium; assembly: GCA_017464815.1. Taxonomy (GTDB): domain Bacteria; phylum Bacteroidota; class Bacteroidia; order Bacteroidales; family Bacteroidaceae; genus Phocaeicola_A. Next base: position 30,871 of record JAFTYI010000032.1, read on the forward strand.
TGACGCGCATCGACATGAGCGAGTATCAGGAGAAGCACAGTGTGAGCCGTCTTATCGGTGCGCCTCCGGGATATGTGGGTTACGACGAAGGTGGCCAACTGACCGAGGCCGTGCGTCGCAAGCCCTATTCGGTCGTGCTTTTCGATGAGATTGAGAAGGCTCATCCCGATGTGTTCAACATCCTCCTGCAAGTGCTCGACGACGGACGCTTGACCGACAATAAGGGGCGTGTGGTGAATTTCAAAAACACCATTATCATCATGACGTCGAACCTTGGTAGCGCCTACATTCAAAGCCAATTTGAACGCCTGACGCCCGCCAACCGCGAGACGATTGTGGAGGAAACGAAGAACGAGGTGATGGCGATGTTGAAGAAGACCATCCGGCCGGAGTTCCTCAACCGCATCGATGAAACCATCATGTTTCTTCCCCTCGACAAGGAGGAGATTGAGCAGATTGTGCGCTTGCAAATCGAGGGCATCCGCCGCATGTTGGCCGATAATGGTGTGACGCTTCAGCTTACCGACGCGGCCGTGGCCTTCATTGCCTCCACGGGATACGACCCCGAGTTTGGCGCACGTCCGGTGAAGCGAGCCATTCAGCGCTATTTGCTCAACGACCTTTCGAAGAGATTGTTGGCGCAGGAGGTGGACAGCTCGCGTCCGATTCACGTGGATGTGGCGGGCGACGGTTTGCGCTTCAGTAACTGAACCTTTTGCGGGTAAAAACGTGAGGCTGCATCATCCTAGGGTTAAGGCCACCTTAACCTTGGGATGAAGTGACATCATCCTTGGGCTAAGGTAAGCACAGGCGTAAAATGCATTTTTTTTGCCTCCGTGGATGAACAAAAGTCCGACAAGGGTGTTATCCTTATAAAATTCTCAGAAAAGGACGTTAGCTTCACAGATAAGGAAAGATTGTTTTTTAAGAGTTAGATTATTGTTGTGTTAGTTGGAGTGAGCATGTCAGTGATGATGTGCTCACTTTTTTGTAGGATATTGACGGCTCTTTTTTCAAATTCATGGGAGTTGTTGTTTTGTAATTGCAAATAAAAGTGTATCTTCGCGACGTTTATGCATTTATCAGATACAAAGAGGATGAAAAAGAGAATAGCACACCTTTGTGTGGCCTTGGCTCTTGCCATAGGAATAGGGCAGGAGGGATATGCGCAAAAGCTAAGTCCCGTTGGCTTTGGATGGAGTCGCAACTCAGTGAACACCACCGTGTTTCGCAACAATTCGTTGACCACGCATGGCGACATGCAATACATCGCCTACTACGATGCCGATGGCTTCCTCACGCTGGGCAAGCGCCCGGTGGACACTGATGATTGGACGGTGCAACGCACCCGGTATAAGGGCAATTGCCGGGATGCACACAACGTCATCAGCATCGGTGTCGACGGGCGGGGCTATCTGCACGTCTCCTTCGACCACCACAACAATCCCTTGCGCTATTGTCGTGCGACAGAGCCAGGTTCGCTTCAATTAGGTGAATTGCAACCGATGACGGGCGTGGACGAGCGCGACGTCACCTATCCCGAGTTTTACAACCTCGATGGTGGTGACCTGCTCTTTGCCTACCGTTCGGGAGGCTCGGGGCGTGGAAACTTAGTGATGAACCGCTACGATGTGAAGACGGGCAACTGGAGCCGTGTGCAAGATGTACTCATCGATGGCGAGCGCAAGCGCAATGCCTATTGGCAACTCTACGTCGATGCCAAGGGGACGATACACGTCAGTTGGGTGTGGCGCGAGACGCCCGACGTGGCCACCAACCACGACCTCTGCTATGCACGTTCAACTGATGGCGGACGCACATGGCAGAAGTCTACCGGCGAGGCTTACACCCTTCCTATCACCATGGCCAATGCCGAAGTGGCTTGCCAGATTCCCCAACGGAGCGAACTCATCAACCAGACAAGTATGACGGCCGACGCCAATGGCCGTCCCTACATAGCCACCTATTGGCGGAGCGTCGATAGCCAGGTGCCCCAATACCGCTTGGTGTGGCACGATGGCAAGACTTGGCAACAAGAGCAGGTGAGCCGGCGCACAACCCCCTTCAGCCTTAGTGGTGGAGGCACCAAGTGCATCCCCATTGCCCGTCCGCGATTGGCCATCCGCGAGGTGGACGGTCGCAAGGAGGCTTACTACATCTATCGCGATGTTGAGCGCGGAAGCCGTGTCTCCATGGCTTATACTACTGACCTCGGAAACAAATCTTGGCAGGTGGAAGACCTCACCAACTTCAGTGTGGAAGCTTGGGAGCCGAGCCACGATACCGAGTTGTGGAAACATCACAACCGTCTGGACATCTATGTGCAATGCGCCTATCAGGGCGATGGCGAGCAGAGTGTGGCCGTGGATGCACGGCCGGTGTATGTGTTGACGGTGGAGAAATAAAAGTAACGAACAATGAACGAAGACATCAGACAGGCACTGGACGTGCTTAACAAAGGTGGTGTGATACTCTACCCGACCGATACAATCTGGGGCATCGGATGCGACGCCACCAACCCCGAAGCCGTGAAGCGGGTGTACGAAATCAAGAAACGCACCGATAGCAAAGCCATGTTGGCTCTCATCGACTCGCCGGCCAAGTTGAACTTCTACGTGAAGGACGTGCCGCCCATGGCTTGGGACTTGATAGAACTGACCACCAAACCCCTGACCATCATCTACGACGGCGCACGCAACTTGGCCGAAAACCTGATAGGCGAAGACGGCAGTGTGGGCATCCGCGTGACCGACGAGGAATTCTCGCGCCAGCTCTGCTTCCGCTTCCGTAAGGCCATTGTCTCCACATCGGCCAACATCAGTGGTGAGCCGGCACCGAAGAGCTTTGCCGACATCAGCGACGACATCAAGCAGGCGGTGGATTACATCGTCGGCTATCGTCAGAAAGAGAAAGGGGCAGGCAAAGCTTCCAGCATCATCAAATTAGGCGTGGGCGGACAAGTGAAAGTGATACGCGAATGAAAAAGCATACAAGCGACAGAGAGACATGGATGCAACGCTTCCTCCGGTGGCGTCAAGAGCATATCAGTGAGAGGCAGTTTATCCTGATTCTCAGTTTCCTCGTGGGCATACTGACGGCCATTGCCGCCCTTCTATTGAAGGGGTTGATTCACTTGATACAGAATCTGTTGACCGACCACTTCGATGCCACGAGCGCCAACCCCTTGTACTTGATTTATCCCGCAATCGGCATCCTCCTCACCATGCTCTTCATCCGCTATGTCGTGAGGGACGACATCAGCCACGGTGTCACCAAGATTCTCTATGCCATCTCGCAGAAGAAGGCCCGCATCAAGGGGCACAACATGTTCTCTTCGGTCATTGCCAGTGCGCTCACCATCGGCTTCGGAGGTTCGGTAGGAGCCGAGGCGCCCATCGTGCTCACCGGCTCGGCCATAGGCTCCAACCTCGGACAACTGTTTCACATCGAGCGACGCAAGCTGATGTTGCTCGTGGGATGTGGTGCGGCGGGAGCCATCGCCGGCATCTTCAAAGCACCCATTGCGGGATTGGTGTTCACCATCGAGGTGTTGATGATTGACCTCACCATGTCCTCCCTCATGCCCCTGATGGTGTCGTGCATCACGGCCGCTACCGTCTCCTACATCTACACGGGCACCGAAGCCATGTTCGAGTTCAACATGGATTCCCCCTTTGCCATGGAGCGCATCCCTCACGTCATCCTGTTGGGCATCCTTTGCGGATTGGTGTCGCTCTACTTCACCCGCACGATGAACCGTTGCGAAAACATGTTTCGCCATTTTGCCCAACGTCCCTACGTGAAGTGGCTTATCGGAGGCCTGATGCTGAGTGTCCTCATCTTCCTCTTCCCTCCGCTTTATGGCGAAGGTTATAACACCATCACCCTCTTGCTCAACGGCACCACTCCCGATGAGTGGGACACGCTGATGAACAACTCCCTTTTCTATGGTTTCGGCGATGTGTTGCTCCTATACCTTATATTGATAATCATCTTCAAGGTGTTTGCCAGCAGTGCCACCAACGGAGGTGGCGGATGTGGTGGAATCTTCGCACCCAGCCTTTTCCTCGGGTGCATCACCGGCTTTGTGTGGGCACGCATCAGCAATCTGCTCTCTCTCGGAGGCATCGAGGTCACCGAGAAGAACTTTGCCCTCCTCGGTATGGCCGGATTGATGTCGGGTGTCATGCACGCCCCCTTGATGGGCATCTTCCTGATAGCCGAGTTGACGGGTGGCTACGACCTCTTCCTTCCCCTGATGATAACCTCCGTGTCGGCTTACCTCACTATCGTGGTGTTCGAGCCGCACAGCATCTACTCCATGCGATTGGCCAAGAAGGGCGAGTTGCTCACCCACGACAAGGACAAGGCCGTGCTCACCTTGATGAAGGTCGAGAGTGTGGTAGAAAAGAACTTCGAAACCGTCTATCCCGATATGGAGCTTGGCCAGCTGGTGGGCGTCATCTCGCGCGCCAAGCGAAACCTCTTCCCCGTGGTGGACAATGGCGGACGCCTGTTGGGCATCGTGCAGATGGACGACATCCGCCACATCATGTTCCGTCAGGAGCTTTACCGTCGGTTCACCGTCGACCGGTTGATGACCGATGCCCCCTGTCGCTTGAGTGTGAACGACTCAATGGAGGTGGTCATCCGCAAGTTCGACGACACGGGCGCTTGGAATCTCCCCGTCGATGATGCCGATGGCAAATACCTCGGCTTCGTCTCCAAGTCAAAGGTCTTTGCCTCGTATCGTCAGATGCTGGTGGATTTCTCGGAGGAGTAAGAGAGATTTGAAGTTTGTAAATATTATGTAATCTGTGATGTAAGGAAAAAGAAAAATAGCATTCCTTCATTAGCCATATCCGATGATTAAGTCCACCCTATCCCAAGGCTGAGGTTGCCTTATCCATGGGCTGAGCATCAGCTATTTATGGGTCAATTAGAATTTTGCCCATTTTTCGTGCGGAAGAAAACTTGCACCCATATACGCGATTCTCACGCGGTCAGTTTTGCATAAATATACGCTCGCTGTATATTTATGCATTTTCCGGTCGGGAAAACCAAGTAAAAATCGCCTTTTTCCTACCCTTTAGCGGCTAACCTCTCGAGAGGTCAGCCGCTGACCACTTGAGAGGACACGGGCTAACCGCCGGACACCTTAGCCGCTGACCACTTGAGAGGAGACGGGCTGACCACTTTGTGCCTTGCCTCATCCCCTCACCTTCACATTGTATATATATGCAAAAATGCCCCTCTCACGGAGTGTTTCCCTTTGATGAAATAGAGATAAAATAGAAGTGCGGGATTTATTACTGGAGTTTGTAAAGAAAAAAGCCCCCTTCGACTCCCCCAAAGGAGAGGGAACTAAGAATGTTTAGTCTTGCTCTCTCCCCCTTTGGGGGAGTTGGAGGGGGCTTTATTTTATGTTCTGCAACATATTCTGTGAAATAATTCAGCATTCATAATTCATAATTCACAATTAAAACGTATCTTTGCCCCGTTGCTTCCGCAAAAGGCGTCATGCAAAGGCATTGCGCCAGGAGCGATGACATATATGATAAGGCGTTTACTTACGCTTTGGTTTTGACACCCTGAAATCCTAGGAAAATTTCAAAGCAAGTCAGAAACAAAGCAACGGTGAATGCCCCTTTGGTGTGTATGCTATACAGCCACGGTTGTATGCATGCGCGAGTGTAGCATCTTTTATGGATGTTTAACTTGGCGTATGCGTGCATTGGTTGTTCATTCTATACATATCAGCGTGGGGGCTTTCGGCGTTGCTCGTCTTCGACTTGCAAGGCCGTTCCTAGGAGCTACAGGGTGTGAAGCGAGCAACAAGGATTGGGCTTCACGCTTTTTTTGTATGTGTAAGGAAGAGAGAACAAGTAAACAATGAAAACATAACAACCACCGGGTTATAGGAGTCCATAACTCATAGACGTAGAGGTGCATAAGCCGCGCCTCCCATGAAAGATGGACAAACATGCCCTGGTAGAAAAGATACGCACCCTTGAGGGATTGACTAACGACGAGAAGGCCGACCTGATAGGTCTGTTACGTAGCCACAAAAAGTATGGATTGGTGTGGGAAGAGAAGCCCGAAGAGGTGGAGGAGCGCCTTCGCGACCACCTGCCCGTGCTGACCGAAGTGAAAGAACGTGCCATCCTCTCCACCGAAGCCGATGCGCCCAATCATATCCTCATAGAGGGCGACAACTTGGAAGCCCTTACCGCACTCTCTTATACGCACGAGGGAAAGATTGATGTGATTTACATTGATCCGCCGTACAACACGGGCAACAAAGATTTTACTTACAATGATGATTATGTAAATAAAGAAAATGAGTTTCGTCATAGTAAGTGGCTTTCATTTATGAGAAGAAGACTCGTTACGATAAAAAGGTTATTAACGAGTGATGGAGTTCTCTTTATTTCAATAGGAAAAGAAGAGGTTGCTCAACTTACATTATTGTGCAATGAACTATTTGGTGAGAATAATCAATTAGGTATAGTCAGCCGTATACAAAAGAAAGGTAATGATAAAGGAAATTTTTTCTCGCCTTCTGTTGACTATGTTTTAGCATATGCTAAAATGAAGGATTATGTAACACCTTTTTTTGTTCCTAATACTACTTCCTTCCCTTTAATTGAAACAGAAGGAATCAGGAAAGGAGAATATTATGAAGCAACTAAATCTTTATTTCAAAGTTCTTTAGACCCTCGTCCTAATCAAAGATATTACATAAAATGTCCTGATGGTAGTTTAGTCATTCCTCCAGGTAATGTTTTCCCTTTGATTAAAGAGGATGCTCAGTTTGTCATCCCAAACTCCTTGGATGACAAGTGTTGGAGATGGTCTTGGCAAAGTTATATAGAAAAAAGGGATTTGCTAGTTTTTAAAAAAACTAAACGCTCCCCTTTAATCAATCAATATGGACTTCAAGCAGAATGGAATGTATATACCAAAAGATACCAAAAAGATGCAGAAGAAAAAGGGAATGTTCCATCCAACTACATAGATGACTGCATCAATTCTTTAGGAACCAATCGATTGTCTCTATTAGGACTAGATTTCTCTTTTGCTAAACCTTGCGAATTAATAAAGAGATTAATTCTATTTACTGATAAAAACAAAGACATAACGATATTAGATTGTTTTGCAGGTTCTGGAACAACTTTGGATAGTACTATGCAACTCAATGCCGAAGACGGGGGAAACCGCCAATGCATCTTGGTGACGAACAATGAGAATAAGATTTGCGAAGAGGTGACCTATGAACGAAACAAGCGGGTCATCAATGGCTACACCACACCGAAGGGTGAACAGGTGGAGGGCTTGAAGCGCAACACCCTGCGCTACTACAAGACGGAACTGTTGAGCCGCGACCGTTCGCCTCGCCACATGCGTGCTTTGGTGAGTGCCGCTACTGACCTGCTCTGTATCAAGGAAGACCTCTACACCGAGTTGCCCATGTTTGGCCGATACAAGACACACCCCAAAGCCCTGCGCTACTTTGCCGACGGGAAAGGCAAGCAGATGCTGGTGCTCTATCGCGAAGAGTATGCCCCCGAGATTGCCGAAGAAATCAAGCAGATGGACTTCGGCAAGGGACGACTGAAGATATACCTATTCTCCCCGGGACGCTATGCCTTCGACGATGAGTTCTACGAAGTGCAAGAGAAAGTGCAACTGGTGGCTCTGCCTGCCGCCATCTATGATGCCTACCAACGGGTGCTCCCCACAAGAAGAGAAAAACTCTTTGAACTGCAAGCCGCTGAGAAGACCGACACCACAGAGATACCCACAGACCTATTCAGCCACGAGGAAGGAGGTGCACAATGAAACAGATAGCCTATCAACAAAAAGCCGTAAGGGAACTAGTGGACAAAACCATCGACCTGCTGAAACTGAGCGGCAACCGACAACAGTTAGTATTCAAGGCACCGACTGGTGCGGGAAAGACAGTGATGGCCAGCGAAATGCTAGGCGTACTCACCGAAGAGTTGCAAAGCCGCTCTGACCTGCCCATGCAAGAGGTGGCCTTCATCTGGATTGCCCCTAACAAACTGCACGAGCAGAGCTACTTCAAGATGAAGAACTACTTTACCGAGACACGCAAGCTGCGTGCCGTGATGTATGACGAGCTGGACCATACCGACGGCACTATCCGCCCCGGCGAAATACTCTTTGTCAACTGGGCCAGCATCAATAGTGACAACAACGTGATGGTGCGCGATGGAGAACAAAACCGCTCGCTCTATGAAATCACCCGCCGCACACAGGAGGAACAAGGTACACCTATTATTATAGTCATCGACGAAGAGCATCTCTTCTGGTCGAAGACCGCCGACAAGTCAAAGAAGGTGCTCGAACGCATCAAGGCCAAGATAGAGATACGCATCAGTGCCACCCCCAAGACACAGACCTACAATGTGGTGAATGTGCCCCGCGAGATGGTGGTGAAGGAGGAGATGATAAAGGAGGGAGTCATCCTCAACCCCGATGTGGCCAGCGGATACAACAACGAACTGGAGCTGAACCAACACCTGATAAAGAAGGCACTCGACAAACGCAAACAACTGGCCGAGGCTTACCACAAACTGGGAATAAACATCAATCCGTTGCTGCTGATACAGCTCCCCAACGACACCTCGGAAACCATGACGACAGAGGATGAAGACATTGCCAACCAGGTGAAGGAGTACCTGAATGTGTGCCAAGGCATCAACACGGAGAATGGCAAACTGGCCGTGTGGCTCTCGAAAGAGAAACAAAACCTGCAAGGACTGGAAGAGGCCGACAACCTGACGGAGGTGTTGCTCTTCAAACAGGCCATCGCACTCGGTTGGGATTGTCCGCGGGCTGCCGTGCTCCTCATCTTCCGTAAGCTGACAAGTGACACCTTCACCGTGCAGACGGTGGGACGCATCCTGCGTATGCCCGAACAGAAGTTCTACACCAACCCCGTGCTGAACAAAGGCTACGTCTATACCGACATCAGCAAAGACCGCATACAGATAGTGGCCGAGGATATGGACTACCTGCACACCTCCATGCTACAGGCCGTGCGCCGGTGCGACCTGAAGAATGTGTCGCTCCCCAGTGCCTACGAAGTAAAGCTCAGTGCCGACCGTAACCGATTGGGACCAGACTTCAAGAAGGTGCTGACCAAAACATTTGAAGAGTTGTGGTTAGTCAATGGCCAACTTTCACTCTACACGCTGATGGGCTTTGACGAAGAAACTGACAACAACCGTGAAACAGACACCGAAAGCGTGTTTGCCAAAAACCGACGGGCGGCAGAAAAACTGGGCATCCGATTCGACGTGAAAAACATCAATGTGGAGATACCCACAGACATCCAGTTCCAAAACGAACTGGGCATCATCGATGCAGGCGAGAGAGTGAAGTTTGCCCGCAGTGCAGGAGAGGTGAACAGGGTATTCGTAGCCTATTGCCGCTCCTTGCTCGGTAGTTTCGAGCGTGCTCATGGTACAGATGTGCTGGCCAACTACTTGATGGAGGTGATGGAAACCCTCTTTGAACTCTATGAAAGCGAGGCACAAAAGGTGGTGCTCTACCACACCAACAAGGCCAAATTTACGGACGTGATAGAGAAAGCGCTGAAACGCTATGAGAAAGTGCTGAATGAACGACAAGCCGCTGCACGCCAACGCGGATTTGCCAACTACCAATGGGAAGTGCCCGAAGACCGCATCTATCAAGAAGAGACACACAAGGTGGTGACAGAGATAAAGGATCATGCTCTACTGCCCTATGTGGAGCTGAATGTGGCCTCCAACCCCGAACGGGAGTTTGCCGCCTATCTGGAAAGTCATGCCGAATACATTGACTGGTGGTATAAGAACGGAGACTCGGGCAAGCAGCACTACTCCATCCAGTATCAGAACCGACACGGAGAAAAGGCATTGTTCTATGTCGATTTCGTGGTGAGAATGAAAAACGGGCAAATTTTCCTCTTCGACACCAAAACGGAAGGAAGCGACCCCGAAGCACCCAACAAACACAATGCCTTGATAGATTATATCAACAGCGAAGAGAACAAGACACTCGGTTTGAAAGGAGGCATCATCGTGAACAAAGGAGAGAACTGGAAGTATTCGGAATTCAAGATAGAGACCACCGATGATGCTACCGGCTGGACGGCTTTCTATCCCGAGCAATATAAATAGAGGAGGGGAAGAGTATGCAAAAAGGAATTGACCAGAAGTTTGTACACTACGGCATCCGGCGGGAAGACCTGACACTGATAGCCGCCATCTGTGAGAAGAACGAAATAGACTTTGACTGGATGAGCGAAAGCATCCTCCGTGCCTATCATGGCAAGAAGGTGGATGTCATAGAGATGAGCGATGCTGACACAGAGAACATCATCAAAGCCGCTATACAGAAAATAAAATAAAGAGAAGAGGGGAACACGGATATGATAATCAAGAAAGTACGCATAACGAACTACAAGACCTACCTGTCGCTCGACCTTGACTTGTCGGTGAACGACGAACGCCCCATCATCCTGATAGGCGGCATGAATGGCGGTGGTAAGACAACCTTGTTTGAAGCCATCTGCGGCGCCTTATACGGATTGAAGATACACACGAAGGAGGAGTTTGAAGAACTGTTGAACAACGGAGCCATCCATAGTGTGAAGCCAGAAATACAGTTGGAAGTGACCTTTGTGGGAAGAGTGCTTGGACAGGAGCAGAAGTATGTGCTCCGCCGCACTTACATTCTCAATCCGCAGGAGAAACCAGTGGAGAGTGTCTATCTGAATATGCAGGGAAACACCTTTGTGTATGGCACGGCCACACCTGCCGCCCAACGGGCACAATGTGAACAGCAGGTGAACAAAATAATCAAGGCCAACCTGCCACAGGAGTTGAGCAAATATTTCCTCTTCGATGCCATGCAATCGAGCGAACTGTTAAAGAAAAATGTCTTTGCGCAAATCATCAAAGACAATATCGAAAATGTGATGGGCTTCAAAAAGTATCTGCAACTGAAACGGGCAGCAGAGAAATTGCAACAAGAGTGGGCACAACAACGACTGGCGGCTGAAAAAGAGGCTGCGGAGTATAACAACTATTGTACCCAAAAGCAGGATTTGGAGAAAGTGTTGGAAGAGAGTGAACGAAAACAAGATGACTTGTACAAGTTCATTACTGCCCAGCAAGAAGAATACGAACGCGCCAAGACCGGAGCAGAGAACACGGCTCATACACAAAAGAAGATTAACGAATTAGTAGGCAAATTGGATGGAGTATCCAAGAAAGCGAAGGATTATACGGAGGATGTCAGAGCTTTTGTCGAAGAGATAGAGATGTGTGTGTTCCTGCCCAAAATAGCATCGAACATATCGGCAGAGATAGAACAGATACTGCGCACCAAGGAGGAACTGAAGAAAAGCAACGAGGCAATAGTACCCGTGGAGACGCTGAAAGAGATTACCAACAAGATTATTGCTTACTTGAAAGGACTTTCGCTCTGCTCTCACGAAGTGGATGAGGAGAATGTGGTGCAACACATAAAGGCTCTGCAAGAGGCCAACAAGGCATTAGACAGATTTAATTTCTTGGATGAAGAAGAACTGGAAGCCCTACGCAACCTTTTGCAAAACAGGGGAAGCAACCGCTTCTTGACACTGGACAGAATACGCACTGAACTGAACACAGAAATGGCCAACATCCCACAATGGGAAATGCAGAAAAGTTCGCTGCAATCCTCTTTAATCGGTGGCAATGAAGCACTTATCAGACAATATGAAGAGGCACAAAAGGAGTTGGAGCGACTGAAAGCAGAAGATATAAAGACAAGGGGAGAAATCAAACGGTTAGAAAACATCATACATCGCTTTGACGTACAGATTCAGCAAGAACCCGACATCAAGTATGATACCTTGGTGAAACTTAAACCCTTCTTCGAAGAGGTGGCCGACGGTTTGCTGAAGAAAAAGAAAGCACAAATAGAGACGGAGATGCAGCAACAACTGAACAAACTGCTGATTTCCTACAAAGGCTGCGTGGCACGGGTGGAGTTGTCAGACAGCATAGAGAACTTCAACATCAGGATGTATCACAAAGCCGGCAACCTGATTTCGCTCAACCAACTGAACGCAGCCTCGAAACAGATATTCATACAGGTGTTGCTGAAAGTGCTCCGCAACCTTGGCGACTACAACCCACCGGTGATGATTGACACCGTAATGGGTGTGCTGGACAATGAAAGCCGCGATGCACTGATGGAGGAGTATTTCCCCCAACTTGCAGAACAGACCATCCTGCTCTGTACAACTTCGGAGATACGCAAGGATTCAGACTATATCAAACTGGAACCTTTCATATCGAAAACCTATACGCTACACAGAGACGTGGAAAGCCAAAGCACCACGGTGAGCGACGGATATTTTGGTGTAATTTTAAATGCATAAAAGGAATGGAAATCTCATTTTATAACGTCAGACAATCAGAGGGAATATTTGATGAACTGAATGTCATCAAGGAAGCCATTGAAAACAAACTGAATCTCAATAGGACAGTCGGCAAAGAGAAAAAAGTGATATTGACCAACAACAAGGTGATGCGTATCTGCTTCATGGTAGGATTGAGTCTGAACGGGAAACGTAATCTGGAAGAAGTGGCGGAAATACAACTCTCCAAAACAAGTACGCGTTACGTCCCCAGTTTTTTCACCATGAACAATTTGTCTTCACTTTATTCGGCTTTGCTAAAATTGCGATACAAAGAATATGACATAAATTGGGCAGACAACAATCCGTTATTATCACGAATCATTGCTTCAGAGATGCTTCGAGGATGCAAGCACCTGATGGATGAAAACAATCTGAATGCTTTCCTTTATGCCATAACTACAGGAAACAGGAATGACGGAAATATCCCATCCCTCGAATTGCTGATAGGCGAATATGACGAAGACATGGAAGCCATGCTGGACATCAACAGTCGGGCTATCACCAATTCGCAAATATTGGTGGCAGGCGCAACTGGTTCGGGAAAGACTAATCTGTTGGCGGTACTTATTCAGCAGATACGTTCGCGCTCGGTAGAAACTGCTTACCCTGTGAACTTCTTACTCTTCGATTACAAAGGAGAGTTCTCAGATATGGCCAACAACCACTGGCTGAGTCTTTTTGAGACAGACCGGTCTTGTATTCTCGACCCGATAGAACGCCCACTTCCATTCACTCCGTTCAAGGACTTTACAGGAAAGTCCATCAATGAAATCAACCTCTATTCTACAGAGATGGCTTCTGCCCTCTGCGCATTGGACAATGCAAAAATCAGTGCCAACATGAGCAACCGACTAAGCGAAGCCATCGTGGACTCTTACAAGAAGACGAAAGGAGTACCCATCTCCTTTGACCTGATGCTGACCAACTATCAGCAGAAACTTCCTAATCCAGACAAAGACGATAGTGTATCATCCATCCTGAAACAACTCGTGCGAAACAAACTTTTTGAAAAGGAGGATAAAGTCAATCTCATCAAAGACTGCTTCATCGTGAAAATGGATGCTTTTCCCAAAGATGGTCCAATAGCCAAAGCCATTGTTTATTTCCTGATATCCAAACTGAATATTATCTACGAGGAGTTGGAAAAGCAAGCTGTAAGCGACGAATATGTACAGATACGCCACTTCACCATCATAGACGAGGCACACTATATGTTGGACTTTGACAACCGCCCGCTACGCAATCTGATAGCCGTCGGACGTAACAAGGGACTGAGCATTATCCTTGCCACACAAAACATGGCCAGTTTCCAAAGCAAGCACTTCGACTTTTATGCCAATGCTCAATACCCGTTGATTATGAAGCAACAAACGATTTCTGACTCCGTCATCAAAGACCTGTTTGGTGTCAGTGGTAAGGAATTGCAAGAAATCCGCTCGGAAATAGCAGGCCTACAGAAAGGAGAACTCATCATCAAAGACCAAATGGCATTTGCCCTCGACTTAGGAAAGAAATACAAGAAAATCAAGGTAACACATTTAATCTAATCGAGGTACTATGCGCGTTTCAAATGCGCAGCTCACAACATCCACATTACAATGTGGATAGACGAAGGAAGTTTGGACAATATAAAAAGCGGATACTTCTTGATGAGGTTATCCGCTTTTATACCAATGTTTTGATGATTATTCGATGCAAATATGGAGAAAACAAATGAAAAAAGATAATTTCTTGGAGAAATAAAAAGAATATTGTTTCTTTGCAAAATAAAACCCAAATAGAGGAAGGCATAATGAAAACAAAGAATACGTCAGTTCGGGATAAGCCCTCCCTCTCAAAACAGCATAATTTGCCCAGTCTTTTCAATGTGAACCCCTTGTAGCGCTTGTGGTTTGTTGTCAAAGAATGAATAAGCAGCCAAAGTAGCGACCACATTCATGATGAAATTGTTGACAGACCTGTGCCTCGAATGTACCAGTTGTGCGGTGTTCTTGAGACACCAGCCCATAGTCCCCTTCCCGTCAGTCGCCAGCCCTTTGAACACCTTATTGGTGTAACGTCTCAGGTTATGGCATACCGGTATCATTGTGGAATCCACGAAACTAATGCCGGAACAACGCCCGAATGCGGACAGAT
>JAFTYI010000003.1 GCA_017464815.1 Bacteroidaceae bacterium
AGGACTCTGTCCGAAAAATCTGATAACGTGTGCTTTAGAAATGCATTGCTTATGTTTACAGATTTTTCGGACAGAGTCCTCAACAACTCGTCTTCACTGCGTTCAGAATGACAGAGACGGCATAATTTACAAATGGGTTTTCGGACTGACCCTGAAAAAGGTGTGTGCCCCCGTCATCAGTGAAGCATGATGTTGATGCGTCCAATCGTTGTGAAGAGGGAAGGGGGAGGAGATGATTCGTTTAGAAGTCTTTTGAGCGGCAAACGGGGCTCGAACCCGCGACCCTCAGCTTGGGAAGCTGATGCTCTACCAACTGAGCTACTGCCGCAAAAGAAAAGTTGGTTTCACCCCGCAAAAGTACATAAAGAATGGGGAACGGACAAGGAGTTTGGGATGTTTTTTCATCGTTTCCCACCTATTTTAAGTTATTTTTATCTATTTTCTCCCTTATTCTCCCTCGAAACATGTATCTTTGTCGCCGAAAAGGAATGAATCTGACACATTAGTTTTTTTTGAGATGATGAAAAAAGTAACCCTGCTTGCCCTGCTGATGATGGGCTTCACCTCTGCCTTTGCACAGGCCGAACTGACATTTGAAAAGACTACTCACGACTTCGGCACCTTCTCCGAAGAGGACCCCGTTGTGACCACCACCTTCAAGTTCAAGAACACGGGCGACACTCCGCTTGTCATCCATCAGGCCATCGCCTCATGCGGATGCACCGTGCCCGAGTACACCAAGGAACCCATCAAGCCCGGTGCTAAGGGCGAAATCAAGGTGACCTACAACGGTGCCGGCCGTTTCCCCGGCAAGTTCCGCAAGACAATAACCATCCACTCCAATGCCGACAACGAGCTCGTGCGCCTTTATATAAAAGGTGACATGAGTCCGAAAGACATCAACCTCGAAGAGGCCATCGAAAAGGCAGAGGAGGCAAAGAGTAAGGAGTAAAAACACCACGTCAGGAAACTGGGTCAGTCCGAAAAGTCGGTTGTATATAATTGGTTTACATGATGTCTCTGTCATTCTGAACGTAGTGAAGAATCTGATAACGTGTGCTTTAGAAATGCATTGCTTATGTTTACAGATTTTTCGGACAGAGTCCTCAACAACTCGTCTTCACTGCGTTCAGAATGACAGAGACGGCATAATTTACAAATGGGTTTTAGGACTGACCCCATCATTGATGCTGCTCACGAAGCAAGTCGTTCACCGTTTTCACGGGGTTGAATGTGCCGAGGCTCACTTCCACGAAGATGGTGTTCCAGTCGCTCATGGCGCCATTCCAAAGGCCGGGCAGTTCGAGTGCTTTCAACTCGCGTCCGCTCTTTGACTTGTAGCTGATGAAGCCTGTGGCCTTGTCGACATAGCGTGTCAAGTCAAACTTTTCGCCTTTGTAGTTCTTCACGGCACACACGAGGTCTACGGGATTGAAGTGGGTGCCTTGCTCAAACATGGCCTTCTTCTCTGGGTCGTTCATGTCAATCTGTGAACTCTCAAGGATTTGCAGGCTCACGGTGCCATCTTGGTTGTATGCCAGGAAGGGGCCGCCACCAGGTTCGCCCACATTCTTCACCATGCCACACACGCGCATGGGGCGGTTGAGCTTCCGTTTCAGATAGAGCACCAGGTCGGCGTCTTCCAACTCTTTGATGTCGGCCTTGCGGCAAAGGAGTTGTTGTTGCACGAAGCGGATAATCTCCTCAACCTGTTCTTGGGTGTATTTGCCACTGTCGAGCATACGCAGGTAGTCGAACGCCTGCTTCTGAAGGGTGACGAGCACGCCGGCAAGCAGGTTTTTGTAAGTCACGGTCTCGTCCTTCAAGCGGTCGGGCACCACGTTGTCGATGTTCTTGATGAACACGATGTCGGCATCCAGGTCGTTGAGATTCTCAATGAGTGCGCCATGTCCGCCGGGGCGGAAGAGGAGCGAGCCGTCTTCGTTGCGGAAAGGCTTGTTCTCCATGTCGGCCGCTACGGTGTCGGTCGACGGCTTCTGCTCCGAGAAACTGATGTTGTAGCTGATGTCATACTTCGCGGCATACTTGGCTGCTTTCTCGGCAACGAGGGCTTCGAACAAGGCACGATGCTCGGGCGAAACGGTGAAGTGGACATTCACCTGTCCTGTCTTTCCTGATGCATAGAGGGCACCTTCCACCAAGTGCTCTTCCAGCGGGGTGCGCGGGCCGTCGGTGTAGTTGTGGAATTTCAAGAGACCTTTGGGGAGCTGTCCGTAGTTGAGTCCGGCGCTTTCCAACAAGGCTGCCACAACGGACTTGTATGCACCCTCGTCCACCAATGCCTTGATGTCCTTGCCTGTGTTCTTCAGGCAAGCGGCATTCAGATCGTCGTAGAAGGCAAAGCGGGTGATGTTGTCGAAGAACTTCTTTTCAAAGTCGGTGGCGGGCACGTCGCTTGCTCCACCGAGGAATTCAAAGAGGTTCTTGAACATGCGGCTGGCAGCACCCGAGGCGGGCACGAACTTCACAATCGTTGCATCTCCCTTTTTGTACGCTTCCCAAGCGGCCAGGTAATCGGCCTGTTCGGGTGCAATGATGCCTTTGCCAATGGATGCGGCGGCCTCCAGTTTCAGGTAGGGGAAACCTTTTTCAAAGCTGGCCAGTTGGTCAGCAATCTGTGCCTCAGAAATTCCTTTCTTGGCCAGTTGTTCTTTGTCTTGCGGTGTCAACATGGTTTTTTAATTATGAATTATTAATTATGAATTATCGCTTTTTTGCTAAAATGCGTTCAAAAGTACAAAAAGTTCTCTTCCTTTTATAATAAATGCGAGAAAAAATGTAACTTTGACCTCAAAATTCAATGCAGTATGGAAGAATTGACTTATTTCACCCCATCGGAAAGAGCGATGGTGGTGGCTATATATAGGAATTTGCTACGTGCCTTGGGCGATGGTTTCCAGCCATCGGACAGCCGTTTGTTGAAGCAACATCTCATGCGCGGCATCGCTGAAAATGCATTGCCACGCGACAACTTTGGACTGAACCCCATTGTGAAAAGCATGCAGACGTCACTCATCGTGGTGGATGAGATGGGTATGCGCCGGGCCTCCATCCTGGCCATCATGTTGCACGGTTGTGTGCAGGGCGGGGTGTTGTCGATGAACGATGTGAAAAGTCAGTTTGGCGACGACGTTGCCACCATCATCAACGGACTGGTGCGCATCAACCAACTCTATGAGAAAAGTCCGGCCATCGAGACGGAGAACTTCCGCAACCTGCTCCTCTCCTTTGCCGAAGACATGCGCGTGGTGCTCATCATGATTGCCGACCGCGTGAACCTGATGCGACAGATTCGCGACGTCACCGACAACGAAGGACGCTTGCGCGTGGCCAACGAAGCGGCCTACCTCTATGCACCGCTAGCCCACAAACTCGGCTTGTACAAACTGAAGTCGGAGCTCGAAGACCTTTCACTCAAGTACACCGAGCACGACATGTACTACCACATACGCGAAAAACTGAACGCCACCAAGGCGGCACGCGACCGCTACATAGCCTCCTTCATCGGACCCATTGAGGAGAAACTGAGGGAGGCCGGGCTCCACTTCCACATCAAAGGAAGGACGAAGAGCATACACTCCATCTACCAGAAGATGAAGAAGCAGAAGACCACGTTCGAAGGCATCTATGACCTCTTTGCCATCCGTGTGATTCTCGACTCGGCCGTTGAACGCGAGAAGATGGAGTGTTGGCAAGTCTACAGCATCGTCACCGACATGTACCAACCCAATCCGAAGCGCCTGCGCGACTGGCTGAGTGTGCCCAAAAGCAATGGCTACGAGAGTCTCCACATCACCGTGCTTGGCCCCAACAACACGTGGGTCGAGGTGCAGATACGCACCGAACGGATGGATGCCATTGCCGAACGGGGCCTGGCTGCACACTGGCGTTACAAGGGTGTGAAGGGTGAAACGGGACTTGACGAATGGCTCACCTCCATCCGTGAAGCCCTTGAACAGTCCGACGGCGACGACTTGAAGATGATGGACCAGTTCAAGATGGATCTCTACGAAGATGAGGTCTACGTCTTCACCCCCAAAGGCGACCTCTTCAAACTGGCCAAAGGGGCCACCGTGCTCGACTTTGCCTTCCACATCCACACCAACGTGGGAAGCAAATGCGTGGGCGGGCGCATCAATGGAAAGAACGTCACCATCCGCCAACGGCTCAACAGTGGCGACACGGTGGAGATTCTCACCAGCAATTCACAGACTCCCAAGACGGGATGGCTCGACATTGCTGCTACCTCACGTGCCAAGACGAAGATTCGTCAAGCCCTGAAGGAAATAAGCAGCCGGCAGGCAGAGTTTGGCAAGGAGACCTTTGACCGCAAGCTGAAGAACCGCAAGCTCGACTACGACGAAGCCGTCATGATGCACCTCATCAAGAAGATGGGATTCAAGGAGGTGAACCCCTTCTACCAGGCCATTGCCGACGAGCAGCTCGACATCAACGACGTGGTGGAACGCTACGTCGCACAGCTCAAATACGAAACCGACCCGCTTCAACGTGCTGCCGAGGAGGGCCCCGTGCGCAGTGCCGACACCTTCAACCTGCGTCCCGATGAGGAATTGCAGAGCCGTCAGAACTTCAGCAGCGATGTGCTCGTTATCGATCGTGGATTGAAGGGCATCGACTTCACCCTGGCCCGTTGTTGCAATCCCATCTATGGCGACGACGTCTTTGGCTTCGTCACCTCAGGCGGCGGCATCAAGGTGCACCGCACCGATTGTCCCAACGCTCCGCAGCTTCGTGAACGCTTTGGCTACCGCATCGTCAAGGCACGTTGGGCAGGCAAGAATGCCGGGTCGCAATACGAAATCCGCCTCCGCGTCGTCGGTCATGACGACATTGGCATTGTCAACAACATCACCTCCATCATCTCCAAAGAGCAGCACCTCATGCTCCGAGGCATCTCCATCGACTCTTACGACGGACTTTTCTCAGGCACTCTCACCGTCATGGTTGACGACACTTCCAAGCTCGAACAGCTTATCAAGAAAATTCGCACCGTCAAAGGGGTGAAGCAGGTGAGCAGGTGTTGAGCGATGATTCTTGTTGTAATCATTTTGTTGTTTACAATGTAAATAAACAGAAAAAATACTATCCCCCTCTAATCTCAAGTCATGGATGAACCAACCCCATCCATGACTTGTTGCTTGTTTACCTAATCGTTGATGTTCAGCAATTTATCCATCACTCAAAATCCTCGCGTATTTTCGTCTGAAAGAAAAGTCCCGCCCATATACACGATTCTTACGCGGTCAGTTTTTGCATAAATATACGCTCACTGTATATTTATACATTTTCCGGTCAGGAAAATCAAGCAAAAATAGCCTTCATCCCACCCTTTAGCCGCTAAGGTGTCGAGAGGTCAGCCGCTAACCTCTCAAGAGGACACGGGCTAACCTCCGGACACCTTAGCCGCTGACCACTTGAGAGGAGACGGGCTGACCACTTTATGCCTTGCCTCGTCCCCTCACCTTCATATTGTATATATATGCAATTATGCGTTCCTCACGCAACGTTTCCCTTCGGCGAAATAGGAATGAAATAGAAGTACAGGATTTATTACTGAAAGGTGTAAAGAACGCTCGTATCCCATTTCATTCTTCATCCTTTTATTCTTCATTTGGGGAAGGTTATTTGTTGTGGCAATTATCATAGCAGGGGTAGTACTGGCTCTTATGGTACAAAATTAGTATTGTCCATAATCCATTGACTCCGTTCCCGAACCGAACAAACACGGTTCGCGAACGGAGTTAATTTGATTCAGCCGAAGACTATATAGTGCGAGGGCACAACGAATATAGTACAAAACCGAACGCTGTATAGTATGGAAGTGCACGCGTGCAGTATGAAAATCCATGCGTGGAGTATGGAAGTCCAAAATCTATTTTTAAGTCAAAAATCAAGATGCTGAATTCTCTTCGTTCCTACAACCTTATAAATAAGAAGTCCAACCTTTGGCTATTCCGAAAACATTGTTTACCTTTGTGGCGTTAATCCACAATAACACACATACGGACATGTTGGAAGAAATCAGAAAAATACCCAAGGAACAAGTCGTAATGGCTTTTGTTGCCACCTGCATCGAAACCACTGCCAGGCAATCGGGTTGTGATTATGCCGAAATCTTCCACCGCATGGAACGGGTAGGCATGATAGACAACTACATACTGCCCAACTACGAAACCCTGCATAGCGAAAGCCGTGAAGTGTTGGCTGAACGACTGATGGAATGTCTGAAGAATTGGGAGGAAAAACAATGAACATGCTGACGGTATATCATGGAAGTACAGAAAAGGTGGAAACGCCTGTCTGTGGATTCGGACGTAAGAATTTGGATTTTGGCCAAGGATTCTATGTGACTGATTTGCGCGAACAAGCCATCACATGGGCAAACAATATGGCGCGGAACAGAAACAAACCCGCGCTGCTCAACCGTTACCATATCGACCGCGAAACCATTCTGAAACATGCCAAATGCAAAATCTTCAAAGCCTACGATGAGGAGTGGCTGACATTCATTATCGGAAACCGAAGTGGAGAAGATTTGGCCAAAGAGTACGACTATGTGGAAGGTGGTGTAGCCAACGACCGCGTTATCGACACGGTAAACCTCTACATGGCAGGTCTGATAGATGCTACTTCTGCCTTGAGGGAACTTTCAAAACACAGCCCCAACAATCAGATATGCATTTTGAATCAAGACATTGTCAACAATTATCTGACTTACGATGGAACAGAAGAACTATAATTCACCGACCCAATCGCCTGTGATACAGGAAATCATTATGAGCAACAGAATAGGTGCCATAGCTATGATTCTGTCCAAGCAATTGAGTATTGACTGCGTGAAGACCCTGAAAATGTTCTATAAAAGCGAAACATGTCGCAAATTGCACAACAATGCAACCGGACTCTATCTGTACGGCGACCTCTATGTAGCTGATGAATTTACCCGCGAGATGGAGAACCGTCAATAAAATGACACGGAAAAAGGCCGCATTTCCCCTGCAATATACCTTCAAATGCAAAGTATCCTAAGATAAATTGCCAAACATCTTAAGATGAATGGGCAAATATCTTAGGATACTTTTTCTTTGCAATTGACAGATTGCAAACGATTAACTCCGTTTCCGAACTGCTTTGGGGGGTAGGACGTCGTTATCAATATACTTCTACCTTTGCGGCGGCAGCTTTGCACTTGTCGCGCAGGGCATCGAGGTCGCTACCGAGCGGTGCGTAGCAGAGGGTTACACCCATGCGGCGTTTCAGGCGGGTGGTGGGCTTGCCGAAGATGCGGAGGTAGGTGTTGTCCATGGCACACACCTCTTCTTCGCCACGGTAGCGCGGACGCTCCTGACTGGCGATGGGCGAGGGGATGACGGCACTTGCACCCATGCGCTCCAGTGTCACACCAGGGATGGGAAGACCCAGTACGGCGCGGCAATGCAGTTCGAACTCGCTGAGGTTCTGAGTGCCGGCCAGAGTCACCATGCCTGTGTCATGAGGACGCGGAGAGAGTTCGCTGAAGTAGACTCCGTCCTTGTTGCTGAGGAAGAACTCAACACCCCAGATGCCGGCTCCGGTGAGGGCCTCGGTCACCTTGGCTGCCATCTCTTGAGCGGCCTTCAGGTGTTCGTCGCTGATGGGAGCGGGTTGGAAACTCTCCTGATAGTCGCCACCTTTCTGTATGTGTCCGATGGGCGGGCAGAAGAGGGTAGGACCGTTCTTCTGAGTGACGGTGAGCAGGGTGATTTCGCTATCGAAGTTGATGAACTCCTCGATAATCATCTCCTTGATGTCGCCACGGCTTCCTTCGCAACCGTAGTCCCAGGCGTGACGGAGGTCGTCGGCTGTCTTCACCAGCGACTGGCCTTTGCCCGACGATGACATCAGGGGCTTCACCACGCAGGGGAAACCAATCTCTTTGCTGGCTTCCACCAGTTCTTCGTAGCTCTTGGCATAGAAGTATTTGGCGGTCTTCAATCCGAGTTCCTTGGCTGCCAGGTCGCGGATGGCCTTGCGGTTCATGGTAAAGTTGACGGCACGGGCCGAGGGTACAACCTGTATGCCCATCTTCTCGCAATCATAGAGGCGTTCGGTGCGGATGGCTTCGATTTCGGGCACAATCAGGTCGGGCTTGTGTTTTTCAACAGCTGCCATCAATGCGTCTCCATCGAGCATGTCGAACACTTCGCACTCGTCAGCCACTTGCATGGCGGGTGCACCGGCGTATGAATCACAGGCAACGACGTGTTGTCCCTTGCGCTGAGCGGCAATCACAAACTCCTTACCGAGTTCGCCTGAGCCTAAAAGAAGAATTTTCTTGGTCATGATATTAATTATGAATTATAAATTATGAATTATTATGCGATAGATTATAGGTTTACAAAATTACGACTTATTCCTTTTAGGTGTATCAAATAGGTTTTCTTTATTAGGATTTATTAAGAAATGAATGTAGTAGGGGGTGTGTTCATTCCATGAATGTACGTCATTCATTGTAGGACTGTATGTCATTCATTGTAGGACTGTATGTCATTCATTGTAGGACTGTACGTCGTTCATTGCGCCACTGTATGTCGTTCATTGTAGGAATGAATGAGGGAGTGTTTCACACCAACAGTTCACGTGGCACTTGGTGAAGTGTGTCGGGTTTGCCCACGTCGATGAGTTGGAGGTCGGCCTTAGGCACCCCGATGATGGGCACTTTGTCGGCCACTGAGAGGTAGAAGTCGATGATGGAGAAACGCGTTGGCCACTCGTTCATCAGCGGCAGGAGGGAGGGGCTGAAGAGGTGGATGCCTGCAAAGGCGTACATCCGGCAATCCTCCACACGCAGGTCGGGGTAGGGCGACTTCACTTCTCCCGTCTGTACATTGGTCCATCCCACGAGGCGGTTGTCTTCGGGGGAGAAGAGCAGGTAGCGCGAGGTCTTCCTTTCGCTCACGAGCAGGGTGGCACCTTCGTTGCGAAGGTTGTCGGCATAGAAGCTCTTTACATCGAGATTGCTGAATATGTCCACGTTGTGGATGAGGAAGGGGTGTCCGTCGTCGGTGAACAGATGGCCTGCCTGACGGATGCCTCCGCCCGTGTCGAGCAACTGGGCGCGTTCGTCGCTGATGCGTATGTCCATGCCATTGATGGGATGAGAGTTTACATAGTCGATAATTTGCTCACCAAAGTGATGCACATTGATGACCACCTCGGTGTATCCTGCTTTGGAGAGTTTACGCAACACGTGTGCGAGAAGTGGTTCATTATATACTTCAACCAATGCTTTTGGTCGACTATCAGTCAATGGTTTAAGCCGAGTGCCAAGTCCGGCGGCAAAGATGAGTGCTTTCATAGTTCTATGTTTTTGGCTAAGATTGAAGAGATACCCTGTTCGCGATGGGTCAGCTCCACGGTTACGCCATACTTGTCGTGGAGGTGGTGAGCCAGGTGCTCGGCACTGTAGACCGAGCGGTGTTGCCCGCCTGTGCAACCGAAGGAGAACAT
Organism: Bacteroidaceae bacterium; assembly: GCA_017464815.1. Lineage (GTDB taxonomy): Bacteria > Bacteroidota > Bacteroidia > Bacteroidales > Bacteroidaceae > Phocaeicola_A. The sequence continues at coordinate 9,532 of JAFTYI010000003.1, forward strand.
GAGGTCGGTGAATCCGCGTTCAAGGTAGCGTTCGACGTGGGCATCGGCCAAGGCGTAGACGCTCTTGAGGAAGGTGAGGATTTCGCCATCTTTCTCCAAGAAGTCAATCACCGGTTGGTCGAGGCCGGTGAGTTTCTTGTATGGCTCGTATCGGCCGGGGTTGTGGGTGCTGCGGCAATCAAACACGTAGCCGCCTCCGTTTCCGCTGAGGTCATCGGGGATGCCTCGCTTGTAGCTGAAACTGAAGACACGCACCACCAATTCCTTTCCCTTTTCGCGGGATTGGAAACGCGGATTCCTACACAACGAGGAAAATATTTCTTTCAGGTAGGGGAAATTTTTTATCACACTATTCTCATCCTCCAACAGTGTCTTTATGCTTTCGATGGCGGGAGGTATGCTGGTGAGGAAATGTGCCTTCTTCTCAAAATATCCACGGAAGCCGTAGGCGCCCAACACTTGCATCAGGCGGAAGAGGACAAACATGCGCAGCTGCTTGTCAAATCTCTCCCTGTCCACCTTACCAATGAAGGGTGTGGCATGTTCGAGATAGGTGTCAATCAGCCGTTCACGCAAGGCCTGGGGATAGCGTGCGGCAGCTTGCCACAGGAAGGAGGCAAGGTCGTAGAAGAGTGGTCCCCGGCGACCTCCTTGAAAGTCGATGAAGCGTGGCTCACCATCAGGGGTGAGCATGACGTTGCGTGCCTGGAAATCGCGGTAGAGGAATCCCCAAGGAAGTTCGTCGCGACGGAGCAATGCCTCCGTCAAGTGGTTGAAGTCGTTATCCAATGCCAATTCGTCCACATCGTCTACGGCGGCTTTCAGGAAGCAGTATTTGAAGTAGTTCAAGTCGAACAGGACGCCTTGCCTGTCGAATTCCGCCTTGGGGTAACACCACTCGCCTTGCAGACCTTCGCCACCGAGGAATTGCATGCGGGGCAGTTGGGCAATGGTGCGGTGGAGCAGGGCTTCTTCCGCTTCACTGTAGTTGCCGCCCCGTTTACGTCCTTCGGCAATGGCGTCGTACAAGGCACGTGTGCCAAGGTCTTCTTGCAAGTAGAAGTGTCCGTCGGTGCTCAGTGCGCCTATCACACGAGGCACGGGGAGTGCCTTCGAAGCAAAGTGTCGCGACATCTCGACGAATGCCTTGTTTTCGGCTACACACGAGCCATACACACCGATGAGGGTGTTGCCTTCGTCGTCGGTGAGACGCATGTAGATGCGGTTGCTTCCCGAGCCGGTAATCAGCTCAGGTTCACCTTTGTACCACGACAGGTAGGTCCGACGTATCTGTTCTATCTCAGTTTTCATGATTTCCTCCTTTTTTCGTATGCGTGGGCAAAGATAGTGTTTTTCCTATAAAAAAGCGGATTACAGAGGGAGGAAATTGCGAAATTTCATCCATGTAATCCGCCTTGAGCGATGATTGCTGTTATGAAGTGTCTATTTTTTTTAGAGTGAATCGCCGAAGTCATCCTTGAACTTGGCAACCAGTTCCTCTTGCCAATGGCCGATTTCCTTCAGACGACCGAAGAAGAAGCGGAGCACTGAAGGCTCTTCCACCCACTTGAGACCGCCGATGATTTCGCGGTTGTCCCAAAGCCACTTCACGCGGTCGGCCACATACTTGATTTGTGACAAAGTGAACACGCGGCGGGGCACGGCAAGACGCATCAGTTCAAGTTCGGCAAAGCGTTCGGTGCCGTCTGGCTCGCGTTGCTCGGAGAGTGTACCGCGCTCCATACCACGGATACCTCCGGCAATGTAGAGGGCTGCGGCTACGGCAGCGGCAGGGTATTGGTCATGAGGCATGTCGGGTACGAAGCCCATGCAATCGAGGTGGGCACCCAATCCACCGGCGGGCTTAATCATGGGTACTCCGTAGTCGTCGAGCTCCTTCACCAGGTAGGCGATGAACTCGGGACCATGGCTCAGGTAATCCATGTCGAGTGATTCGTAGAGACCCTCGGCCATTGATTCGATGGAGCGCACGTCGATACCTCCATAGGTGAGGAAGCCTTCGTAGAGGGGGATGTACTCCATCATGCTCTTGATAAGCTCGGTGTTGTGGCTGATGATGGCTCCACCGCGGGCAAAGCCAAGTTTGCGGGCCGAGAAGTAGATGATGTCCATCTTGTTGGCCAAGAGGTGGTAGATTTCCTTCGGAGTCATGTACTTGCACTGTGCCTCGCGGGTCTTCATGAAGTAGATGTTGTCCTGAAGGAGTGATGCGTCGAGGATGCTGGGCACACCGAAGTCGTGGCAGATGTCGGCTACGGCCAGCATGTTTTCCAAGCTGACGGGCTGTCCGCCGATGAGGTTAGTACCGGCTTCCACACGCACGTAAGCCACCTTCTCGGGGCCTACTTCGCGGATGACGCGCTTCAGTTCACGCAAGTCGAAGTCGCCCTTGAAGGGTTCGTCGCTTTGGGGAACAAGGCCTTTCTTGTGAACCAGCTCGAGCACCTCGCCTCCGCAACGTGTCACGTGGGCCTTGGTGGTGGTGAAGTGGAAGTTCATGATGGCCACCATGCCGGGCTTTACGAAGCGCTCGGCCAGGATGTTTTCACACGCACGGCCTTGGTGGGCGGGAAGCACGTTGTCAACACCGAACACCTCCTTCATGGCTGCTTTCAGGCGGTTGAAGGTCTCGCTACCGGCATACGCGTCGTCGGCCACGTGCATAGCTGCCGTCTGACGGTCAGACATGGCATTTACGCCCGAGTCGGTAAGCATATCGAGATAGATGTCCTTATTCTGAAGGAGGAAAGTGTTGTTACCAGCTTGTTGGATGGCACGCAGACGTTCGTCTACGGGCAAAAGATTCAGTTTCTGTACCACGCGCACTTTATGCATCTCCAAGGGTACTTGATTCTCTGATTTGTAAAATTTTACGCTCATCTTTTAAATTGTGAATTATGAATGATTAATTTTTCTCTTTCATGGCCCTCATGTGTTAACAAACCTTAGCCGTCGTTTAAGGTAACCTTAACCCAAGGCTAAGCCTGCATCATCCCAAGGCTGATGGGACATCAGAAATGGCTTCATGCAGGGCAATTCATGGTTTGTTGCTCATTGGGGTTGCAAATATAAAGCATTTTATTCATATTACAAGCAAATTGATAGTAAATTTCCTCCAAAAACTTAAACTTTGTCAGTTTGCGTATGTTTTTGGGATGAATTATGCATCCGATATGCCAGTTTGAGGCGATGTTCCTTTTTACGTGTTATTTTCTCTTTTTCGCGTTTTATGGAGAAAAAAATCAGATAGCAGATAAAAACATCCATAAATTTGTTTATCTTTGCGCATTCTTTATGGAAAAGGAGAACTTTCACCTTATTATATTATTATAGAATAAATATGCCTATATTGACAGGACACATATCGCAAGTGATAGGCCCGGTGGTGGACGTGGCTTTTGACAAGGAGCCGACCGGCGAACCTTTGCACTTGCCACGCATACACGAGGCGTTGAAAGTGGTGCGCACCGACGGACGTACATTGGTGCTGGAGGTTCAGCAACACATTGGCGAAGACACCGTGCGCACCGTGGCTATGGACCGCACCGACGGACTTAGCCGAGGCATGGAGGTCATCCCCACGGGAAATGCCATCACCATGCCTACGGGCACTCAGATAAAGGGTCGCATGATGAACGTCACTGGCGACAGCATCGACGGAATGGCCGAGCTCGACCGCACGGACGCTTATCCCATCCATCGCGAGCCGCCCAAGTTTGACGAACTCACCACGAAGCAAGAGGTGCTCTTCACGGGCATCAAGGTCATCGACCTGCTGGAGCCTTACATGAAGGGCGGAAAGATTGGTCTCTTCGGAGGCGCCGGCGTGGGAAAGACGGTGCTCATCATGGAGATGATCAACAACATTGCCAAGCGCCACAACGGCTTCTCGGTGTTTGCCGGGGTGGGAGAGCGCACACGCGAGGGCAACGATCTCCTTCGTGAAATGATTGAGTCGGGCGTCATCCGCTACGGCGACAAGTTCGTGGAGGCCATGGAGCGAGGCGATTGGGACCTCTCGTTGGTCGACCCCGAGGAACTTGCCAAGTCGCAAGCCACGCTGGTGTATGGTCAGATGAACGAACCTCCCGGTGCCCGTCAGAGCGTGGCCTTGTCGGGATTGACCATTGCCGAAGCCTTCCGCGACCAGGGTAAGGAGGAGGGCAAGTCGAGCGACATCCTCTTCTTCATCGACAACATCTTCCGCTTCACTCAGGCAGGTTCAGAGGTGTCGGCCTTGCTCGGCCGCATGCCTTCAGCCGTGGGTTACCAACCGACGTTGGCCACCGAAATGGGTCAGATGCAAGAGCGCATCACATCAACCAAGCATGGCTCCATCACCTCGGTGCAAGCCGTGTACGTGCCTGCCGATGACTTGACCGACCCCGCACCGGCCACCACCTTTGCCCACCTCGATGCCACCACGGTGCTCAGCCGAAAGATTACGGAGCTGGGCATCTATCCCGCCGTTGACCCCTTGGAGTCAACCTCGCGCATCCTCGACCCCTTGGTGGTGGGTGAAGACCACTACGAGACGGCGCAACGGGTGAAGCAGATTCTCCAACGCAATCAGGAGTTGCAGGACATCATCTCCATCCTCGGCATGGACGAACTTTCCGAGGAAGACCGCCTGACGGTGAACCGCGCACGTCGTGTGCAACGCTTCCTGTCGCAACCCTTCCACGTGGCCGAGAAGTTCACGGGTGTGCCCGGTGTGATGGTCTCTATCGAAGACACCATCCGGGGCTTCCGCATGATTCTCGACGGTGAGGTCGACCACCTGCCCGAGCAGGCTTTCCTCAACGTGGGCACCATCGAAGAGGCCATTGAAAAGGGAAAGCGATTGATGGGAGAGTAAATAAAAAGACTGTGATCGTTTAGACAAAAAGGGCAGAAGAGCAGAAGAAAAAGAAAGCTTATGGACTCATGTTCTTATGTCTAAAAGAAAAAAAAGAAGAGACTATTGTAAATGAACATACATCTCCAAATACTGACCCCCGAGAAGCGCCTGTTCGACGGACAGGTGAGCAAGGTGACTCTGCCCGGCACAAAGGGACAGTTCACCGTGTTGCCCCGTCATGCGGCACTCGTCTCGTCACTGGGCAAAGGGGTGATAAACTTTTCCGAGGTGCGTCACGAGGACAAGCCGAACGAGGGAGTCGAACACATTGTCTCCATCCTCCGCGGATTCGTGGAAGTGAGGAACAATGAAGTGGTGGCATGTGTGGAGGAAAACAATTAAAGGGAAAAAGATATGCGGACTTACATCGTCATATTGCTCTGCATGATGGGAGCGTGGTTGCCCACGCAAGCATCGTCGGCTCATGCCGAGGATGAGTCGTTCAATGTGAAGGACATCATCTTCGACCACATTGGCGATGCCTACGAGTGGCACGTCACCACCATTGGCGACACCCACGTGTCCATCCCTCTGCCCGTGATTGTGTATAGTCGCGAGACGGGTTGGCACACCTTCCTTTCGTCGCACTTCCACCATGGCACCGAGGCTTACGAAGGCTTCCACATAGCTACCGAGGGCGATTATAAAGGCAAGGTGGTGGAGACGCTCTCCACGGGTGAAGTGGCTCGTCCGATGATTGACATTTCGCTCACCAAGATAGCCGTGGGCATCCTCATCAACAGCCTCCTGCTCGTGGGCATTATCCTGGGTGTAAGTCGTTGGTACAAGCGTCGCGAGGCTTCCGACGAGGCACCGCGTGGCTTTGTGGGAGTGATGGAGATGCTCATCATGATGGTGTACGACGGCATCATCAAACCCAGTGTGGGAAAGGACTACGAGCGCTATGCGCCCTACCTGCTCACCGCCTTCTTCTTCATCTTCCTCAGCAATCTGATGGGGCTTGTCCCCATTTTCCCCGGTGGCGCCAACGTGACGGGCAACATTGCCATCACCCTGGTGTTGGCCGTGTGCACTTTCCTTGCCGTCAACCTCTTCGGTACACGCGAATATTGGCGCGAGGTGCTTTGGCCGGATGTGCCCATGTGGATGAAGTGCCCCTTGCCCTTGATGCCTGTCATCGAGATATTCGGCCTCTTCACCAAGCCGTTTGCCCTCACCGTGCGTCTGTTGGCCAACATCATGGCCGGCCACTCGGTCATCCTGGCGTTGGTGTGCATCATCTTTGTCACCCATTCGATGGGAGGTTTGTTAGGAGGTAGCATGACGGTCATCTCCGTCCTCTTCAGCATCTTCATGAACTGCCTGGAGTTGCTCGTCGCCTTCATTCAGGCCTACGTCTTCACCATGCTCTCTGCCGTGTTCATAGGCATGGCGAGGGTTGAGCATCATAAGGGGTGAGGTGCTCCCTTCAATACCCTAAAGGGGGGGGAGGAGGAGGAGCAAGAACGATGAGGAAGAATTAAAATTAAAATTAAAAGTTAAAAATTAAAAATTAAAAGTTAAAAATTAAAGGTTGAAAATTAAAATTCATCATTAATAATTCATAATTAAAAAAGATTATGTTGTCATTAGTAGCATTGCAAGCGGCCGCAGGAGCCGCTGGTTTGGGAAAGTTAGGAGCCGCCATCGGCGCAGGTTTGGCCATCATTGGTGCCAGTTGGGGCATCGGTAAGATTGGTAGCTCGGCCATGGAGGCCATTGCCCGTCAACCCGAGTCATCGGGCGACATCCGCACGAGCATGATTATCATTGCCGCCTTGATTGAAGGTGCCGCCTTGTTTGCCATCGTTGTGTGTCTGTTGGCCGTGTTCTAAACCCAAGAGAAACTGAGTGAAAACCGTAAACAAAAGCGTATAAGCACATGTCACTGTTTACCCCCGATAGCGGATTGCTCTTCTGGATGATTCTGTCGTTTGGCGTCGTCTTTGTGGTGTTGGCCAAGTGGGGCTTCCCCGTCATCACCCGCATGGTGGACGACCGCAAGCGCTACATCGACCAGTCACTCGAGGCAGCTCGTGAGGCCAATGTCAAGCTCGAGGGCATCAAAGCTGAGAGTGAAGCGCTGGTGGCCGAGGCTCGCAACGAGCAACGCCGCATACTGAAGGAGGCTGCCGACACGCGCGACCGCATCGTAGGCGAGGCCCGTCAGCAGGCACAAGCCGAAGGTGCCCGCCTGTTGGCCGAAGCCCGCACACAGATTCAGCACGAGAAGGAGGCCGCCCTGCGCGACATCCGTCGTCAGACGGCTGAACTGGCCGTTGAGGTGGCCGAGAAGATTATGCGCAAACAACTTGCCGACGAACGCCAGCAGATGCATCTTGTCGAGCGCTTGTTGGACGAGGTGGAGAGGAACTGAAAATGGACATAGGAACCATATCATCACGCTACGCCAAAGCACTGTTGCGCTATGCACTGGAGTGCAAAGCCGAGGAGAGTGTCTATCAGCAGGCACTAGCCCTCAGCCGCACGATGATGCAAGTGCGCGAGCTGGACAAGGCACTGCTCAACCCCGTGTTGGACAAGGCCACCAAGCTCTCGCTCCTCACCGAGGCAGCAGGAGGCACGTTGCACGAGGCATTCATCCGCTTCATCGACCTGCTCTTCAGCCATCATCGCGAGCGTCATCTGCTCTTTGTCCTCCACTCCTTTGTGGGGCTCTACCGGCGTCATCAGCGCATCTATGTGGGCCAGCTCACCACGGCCGTCCCCCTGGACAAGCCGACTGAGCAACACCTGCGCGACATGATTGCCCAAGCGGTGAAGGGCACCATCGAGTTCGACCTCCATGTCGACGAAGACATCCTTGGCGGCTTCATCCTCCAGCTCGACGACCGTCGCCTCGATGCCAGCGTCAAAGGCCAGCTCCGCCACTTGCAAAAGGAGTTGGGGAGGTAGGGAGAATTTAGAGTTATAGCTCCTATAGTTTCTATAGTATCTATAGTATTTATAGTATTTATAGTATCTATAGTTCCTATAGTTTCTATAGTTCCTATATCAAAAAAATAAAAAAAACAGAAAACAACCGTGTCAGAAAACAGCATAAAACCCAGCGAAGTGTCCGACGTGCTCCTTCAGCAGTTGCGCGCCATCGACACCAGTTTGCAATTCGATGAAGTGGGCACCGTCCTTCAGGTGAGCGACGGTGTGGCTCGCATCTATGGATTGAACAATGCCGAAGCCGAAGAGCTCCTTGAGTTTGAAAACGGCGTGATGGCCATCGTGATGAACCTCGAGGAGGACAACGTGGGCGCCGTGCTTCTGGGCCCCACCGACCTCATCAAGGAGGGCATGGTGGTGAAGCGCACCCGTCGCATAGCCAGCATCATGGTGGGCGAGGCGATGCTCGGACGTGTCATCAACCCCATCGGGCAACCCATTGATGGAGGGGGCGAGATAGGTGGCACCCTCTACGAAATGCCCCTTGAGCGCAAGTCGCCCGGTGTCATCTTCCGTCAGCCGGTGACCGAGCCGTTGCAGACGGGGTTGAAAGCCGTCGACTCCATGATACCCATCGGACGTGGCCAGCGTGAGCTTATCATTGGCGACCGTCAGACGGGAAAGACCTCCATTGCCATCGACACCATCATCAACCAGCGGGCCAACTACGAAAAGGGCGAACCCGTCTATTGCATCTATGTGGCCATCGGACAGAAGGGCTCCACCATTGCCAACATTGTCGACACCCTGCGCGAACGTGGCGCACTCGACTACACCGTCGTTGTTGCCGCCACAGCTGCCGACCCTGCCGCTATGCAATACTATGCCCCCTTTGCCGGAGCCGCCATTGGCGAATACTTCCGCGACACGGGTCGCCATGCGTTGGTGGTCTACGACGACCTGTCGAAGCAAGCCGTAGCCTATCGCGAGGTTTCCCTCATCCTGCGTCGTCCCTCGGGACGCGAAGCCTATCCCGGCGACATCTTCTACCTCCATTCGCGCCTGCTCGAGCGCGCAGCTAAGGTCATCAAGCAACAGGAGGTGGCCGAGCGCATGAACGACCTTCCCGAAAGCCTTCGCCCCATCGTCAAAGGCGGAGGTTCGCTCACCGCCCTGCCCATCATCGAGACTCAGGCAGGCGACGTCTCGGCCTACATCCCCACCAACGTCATCTCCATCACCGACGGACAGATATTCTTGGAGACAAGCCTCTTCAACCAAGGCTTCCGCCCAGCCATCAACGTCGGCATCTCTGTGTCGCGTGTGGGTGGTAGTGCTCAGATCAAGTCGATGAAGAAGGTGGCCGGCACACTGAAGATTGACCAGGCACAATACCGCGAGCTGGAGGCCTTCTCGAAGTTCAGCAGCGACATGGACCCCGTCACTGCCCAGACCATCGACCGTGGGCGCAAGAACAACCAGCTCCTCATCCAACCGCAGTATTCACCCATGCCCGTGGGCGAACAGGTGGCCATCCTCTATTGTGGCACCCGTGGCCTCATGGCCGACATCGACGTCGAGCAGGTGCGCCAGTTCCAAGACCTCTTCCTCGAAGAGCTCCGCGCCACCCATCAGGCCGATGTGCTCGACCCCCTGGGCGCAGGCAACCTCACCGATGAAGTCACCGCCATCATCGAGCAAGTGGCCCATCGGGTAGCCCTGGCCATAGCCAAACAAGCATAGCCCCAATTAATAATTTATAATTCATAATTAACCAGTGGCTTCCCTCAAAGAAATAAAGACCCGCATCGGTTCCGTCAAGAACACGCTGAAGATTACCTCCTCCATGAAGCTGGTAGCCTCGGCCAAGCTCCATCGTGCCCAATCGGCCATCGAGAGCCTGCTGCCCTATAGCCAACGGCTCGAAGAGATACTCAAGCGGGTGACCGACAACCTCCAAGGCCCCATCCCCAACCTTCCCCTGAGCAGGGAAAGCACGACTCGCACGGGCAACGACTCCACGAAACGAATTGCCCTCGTTGCCATCAGCAGCAGCACCAGCCTCTGTGGCGGGTTCAACAACAACCTCATCCGCTTTGCCCACCAAGTCATCCGTGAATACAAGGAGCAGGGAGTCGGCCTCCACCTCATTCCCATCGGTCGCAAGGTGGCCCAATCCCTTGACACAATCGAGGGCACACAGGCGGACAACCACTTCGTCACCATCGGTGAAAAGCCCACCTATGCCGAAGCCGCAGCCCTGGCCACCCACCTGACCGACCTCTACCTCACAGGCGAAGTCGACCGCGTGGAAATCCTCTACACCCACTACAAGAACATGGCCGTGCAAACCCTCACGCGCAAACAGTACCTGCCCGTCGTAGAGAACCACCCCCAAGACAATCACCACGCCCCATCCACCCCCCTTCACAAGGATGCGTGGGGTGGGGAGGCATCATGCATCCTCGAGCCATCGGCCTCCCAGCTCTTGGCCGACCTCTTGCCTCAGGCACAAGCCATGCGCTTCTATGCCATCCTGCTCGACTCCTCGGCAGCCGAACATGCCGCCCGCACCTTTGCCATGCAAACGGCCACCGACAACGGCGAAGCCCTCCTCCACGAACTCAACCTCCAGTACAACAAGGTGCGCCAACAAGCCATCACCAACGAACTGCTCGACATCGTAGGCGGGCAGATGCGGTGAGAGAGAAAAGGTGTAGGGTTTAAGGTTTAAGGTGTAGGGTGTAGGGATTAGGGTTTAAGGTTTAAGGTGTAGGGTGTAGGGTGTAGGGATTAGGGTTTAAGGTTTAAGGTTTAAGGTGTAGGGTTTAGGGTTTAGAGTTAAGAGTTTTAGGGGTATTGCCATAGATTTGCAGAGTGATTGATAACAACATGAAAAGTTGGGCGAAATGAGCAAGATATCCATCCGATTTTATAACGACCACGAGGTGCGTGCCACCCACTTCCTTGATTGGTTGACATACTCCGTATTCTTATTACTACGAAGAAACTGACAACGCATAACGCCCCCCTATGCCCGACCGACTGACACCCGAACAACGCCGGCGATGCATGAAGAGCATCCGAAGCCGCAATAGGGTAAATTGGCAACATGAAAGGTGCGCATTGCAGGGAAAACACATTTAATTTGTCCATTTCATGGCAAAATATCATTCATAAACTTGTGTATATCAAACAGAAGATGTACTTTTGTGCAGATTTGGAATCAGACTCCAAATCTGCACGTTTTTTATACTGCAAGAATGATTACTAGAAAAATAGAGCAAACAGTTAGGGAATTGACACCCTACTTCAAGGTGATAACCATCACGGGTCCCCGGCAATCGGGGAAGACAACATTGTGCAAACAGGTGTTTCCCGATTACGCATACGTCAATCTGGAAGATATAGCAGTGCGCGAACAAGCGGCGGCCGACCCTAAAGCCTTCTTGTCGGCCTACACCCAAGGTGTCATCATTGACGAGGCGCAAAACTATCCCGAACTGTTTTCCTATATACAGGTCATCTCTGATGCGAATCCCGACCGTCGCTACGTCATCACCGGCAGCAGCAACTTCAGCTTGTTGGAAAGCATCAGCCAGTCATTGGCCGGACGGGCGGCTGTACTCACCTTGTTGCCACTTTCGCTGCAAGAGTTGGACGGGCTTGTCACCACAGATGTCACTACCGACACCTTGTTGCTCAAAGGCTGTTATCCGGCCGTATGGGCAGGCATACAACCCCATCACTTGCTCTATCCCAACTATTACACCACGTATGTAGAGCGCGATGTGCGGCGCATTGTCAATGTCACCAATCTGCGCGATTTCCAAACCTTCATCCGTTTGGCAGCCGGACGTGTGGGCACAGAATTCAATGCATCAGCACTCTCCAATGCCGTGGGAGTCAGTGTCAAGACCATCCAATCATGGCTCTCCATCCTCACAGCCTCTTACATCACCTTCACCCTTTCACCCTTCTATGAGAACATCGGCAAACGCCTCATCAAAGCCCCCAAGCTCTATTTCCTCGACACAGGACTGCTCTGCTATCTGCTGGGCATCGAAACCGAACAACAATTGGCCACACACCCCCTCAGAGGATGTATCTTTGAAAACTACGTGGTGGTCGAGGCATACAAGCAATTGGTCAATCAGGGCAAAGAGCCGAACCTCTATTTCTATCGCGACAGCTCCCAACACGAGGTGGATTTGCTTCGCAAAAGAAGTTTTCAATACGAAGCTTACGAAATAAAATCCTCGCAAACCTTCACACGCGACTTTCTCAGTAGCCTACACTATCTGGGAAAACTCTTGGGCGACCGCCTCATCAAGTCCGCCGTCATCTATGCGGGCGAAGAACAAACAGCCTCCTCATTCGACGGAATTGTCAATTATCGGCAATTTAAGATATGAAACCCTCCCGTCGCAACCTCACCCTGAAGGGCCTCGAACGCACCCTCAACCAAATCTGCCTGAAGAGCTACGCTGTTCACAAGGTGAAGCCATACGCTCCCATTGAAGAAGAGACCGGCATGATGATGGCTGCCGATGGGGGAGAGTGAACATTTTGCTGACGTCAGCAAAATGACAGGTGGGAAGATTCCTTTCTTATAACATCTCTATACTTTATGTCAGCAATAACGCATATTAAGCTATCATAATGTCATTCAGAGAACTTTATTTTCCGCATATTTAATTGTATAAATATGCAGCTCAACTCTCAAGGGCCGTCCAATCTTGTATATTTATACAGAAATCAAGGTTTAAGAACATACTTTCCAGATATAAAAAGAGCCAACAGAACGTCTTTTTGGACAAATAGCCCTTAACCTCCATCCAGCATCTCTTAAGAGTTGTGAATTATCTCTTAAGACCTTTCGGATTATCTCTTAAGAGCTTTCGGATTATCTCTTAAGAGCTATTCAATAACTCTTCAGTCCCTCCAAAAAAATCTTCCCCTCCATAAGTCAAATGACGTATTTCCTCTTAAAATCCCCTTCATCCCCATTTTTTAGACTCAAATTCACGAACAAGAAAAATAGACCTATCCTAATGATTATCTGACTAATATACAAAAATTAGTCCTATTTCCTTGGCATAAAACCAAGCAGTTCGTTCCCTGTGCGCAAATACACAATTCTCGCAAAACGAATATACAGTTTTGACAAAATGTAAAGTCTTTGTAGGATTGCAATGAGATAACGCGCGTGGCCGTCCGCTTTGCCGACGAGGATGTGTGGCTCACACAGATTCAGTTGGCAGATATTTATGATACGACGCAACAGAACAAGCCTTGCATATTAAAACATCTATACGGATGGCGAGTTGGACGAATATCGAACTTATAAGAATTTCTTATTAGTTCGCCAAAAGGGCAACCATCAGGTACAACGGAGCATTGTGCATTACAACCTCGACGTCATCATCTCCGTATGCTATCGCGTGAAGAGCCAGTGCGGTAGCCTGGTACAATTGCTGCTGATGGGGAAGATGAATGAGGAATTTCTCTAAAACATTCGCTTTTTACAATGAATTGTTTTACCTTTGCAAAGTGAACCGAATCTATTCAATATCATGGCCGAAAGAAACGACTGGACAATAGAGCAAATTACCGTTGCACTTTATGAATATTGCAGAAATCCATTTGGACAATTCAATGCAAGCAAACAATTCGTAAAGGACTTAGGTGAACTGATTGGACGTTCACCAGCAGCTGTTGTGCGTAAAGTCGGCAACTTGGCCAGTTTTGATCCACAAATGAAAGCAAGGGGTGTCAATGGACTTAGCCATACATCAAAACTTGATGAAATAGTATGGAATAAGTACTTTGGCCATTGGGATCAATTGGCTTATGATGCGGAAATACTGATTGCAAAATATAAGAAACTTCATTTTGAGGAATCTTTAACAATAGACTTGAATAATCTTCCTGAGGGTACAGAAAGAACCTACGAAATAAAGAAACGTATTAACCAAAGTTTTTTTAGGGATACGGTATTGTCGTCGTACGAACAGAGATGTTGCATCACAGGACTTAGCAATCCCACATTGTTGAACGCTTGTCATATTGTAGATTGGAGCAAGGATTCTACAAACAGAACCAACCCTCAAAACGGATTATGCCTGAATGTACTTCTTCATAAGGCATACGATGAAGACCTGATAGGTATTTCACCCGATTACGACATCGTTGTTTCCGATAGATTCTTCGGCACAAAGATACAAAGCATTGACGAAGAATTAAGGAAATACATGGTAGGATTAAACAATAAGAAAATAATGTTGCCCAAAAGATTCTATCCTGATAGGGACTTACTGGCGGTTCATTATGAGAGGTTTTGCAAAAGGTAAATAGAACAGATTAATAGATACGTTGAATTATGAAGAAAGAGGAATTAACTTTGTTGTTTTTCGTAATATTTTGTTTCCATACATTTGCGCAGAAATCAGACACTTTGCGAGCGAAAGAATCATTAAGCCAAACGGATAGCGTCTATATAGAATATATGGAAAGTTTTGTATCTCAGTTAAAATCACCTAGATATAAACTATATCCAACAACTAATATGTGGACTTTCTTAAAGCTAAATACGGCAACAGGACAAATCTGGCAAGTTCAATATAGTATGGATGATAATAAAAGATTTGAATATGTACTTGATACAAAATGGCGTTTGAGTGAATGGGATGAATATATATGCGGGAGATTCGAGTTATATCCTACTCAAAATCGAAATACGTTTATACTTCTTGATAATATTAATGGTAGATGTTGGCAGGTTCAATGGAATATTGATGATGATTCTAGATTTGTATTACCTATAGATTAGTTTGCGTAATAAAATTATACAAGTATATGAAAGCATTCTTTTACACTTTGCTCATTTTGGTAATCATCAGCGCCACATGTGTGATGACTTGTCCTGAAAAGGAAGCACATACCGAAGCATTAATGGAAGTATTAACCGATGTCATGGAAGAGAAAATGGGAGATGAGATGATAGAAAATGCACTAAATCTCACCATTTCGTCTATGGCAATAGAACTTGGAAAAATGATTATCAAAAACAATATGAAGGTGGATAATTACTTCCTCTTTAGTGTAGGAAAAGCAGGGGATAATGTCATTTCCGTGGGAGTGATGAACCACGTATTCACTATATCGAAAGAGGAACTTCTGCAGAAGATAGAAGAACAAAAATGAAACAAATCCAAGTCGTCGCCGCCATCATACATGATGAAGAAGGAAAGGTGCTTGCTACCCAACGGGGGTATGGTGAGTATGAGGGATGGTGGGAGTTTCCTGGTGGTAAGATGGAGCAGGGAGAGACACGCGAAGTGGCACTGGTGCGCGAAATATGGGAGGAACTCTGTGTGATGATTGTCCCCGAGGTGTGGCTGTGCACGGTGGAGCATGACTACCCGACGTTTCACCTGACGATGCATTGCGCCCTGTGCTACATTGCACAAGGCACGGTGCAACTGAGTGAACACCTTTCTGCACGATGGTTGAAGTTGGATGAACTGAACACCGTCCAATGGTTGCCTGCGGATGTACAAGTGGTGGAGAGATTGCGAACATGGGATGAGGTCTTGAAAGAAGGGAAAGAAAGTTCCAATCGGTGACTGGATAATCTAAAATTGCTGCTATCCTTCAATGGGGTAAATTGAACTCATGAAGGATTTCTTGTCGGTTCGCTCAAAGGATAAGACTACTACCCAAAAGACTATCCAAAAGAGCAAAATTACTATCCAAAAGAAATTCTTTACATCAACGGCGCAAGCAATCGGAAGAAGGACTCTTCGACCTTGCGCCAAGGGGAGCGGCGTGCCCAGCGTTGTGAGGAGATGTGGGCGCATTGCTGCTCGTCGGTTTCGAAGATGTGACGAAGGCGAAGGGCGGTGGAGGGGTCGTACATAAAGGCGTTGACCTCGAAATTGTGCTCGAAGCTGCGGAAATCGATGTTGGTGGAGCCTACGGAGGAGACTTGGTCGTCGATGACGAGGGTCTTGGCATGGAGGAAGCCGGGGTGGTAGAAGAGGACTTTTACGCCGGCCTCCATCACCTCGCGCAAGTAGGAGCGCGAACACATCTGAACGACGCGGCTATCGCTCTTCCATGGGAGCATGATGCGCACGTCGACTCCTGAAAGGGCGGCCGTCTGCAGGGCGGTGAGTATTTGCTCGGTGGGCATGAAGTAGGGGGTCTGGATGTAGATGTAGTGGCGGGCATTGCTGATGGCGTGGAGATAGCCTTGCATGATTTCGCGCCAACGCCCGATGGGCTTGGAGGTGACGATTTGTATCTGCGAATCGCCTTGTGACAACTCTTGGAGGGGGAAGTAGGCGGGGTCGCTTATCTGTTCACCGGTGACGAAACACCAGTCCATGAGGAACACCGTCTGGAGGCCTTGCACGGCCATGCCGGTGATGCTGAGCGAGGTGTCGCGCCATGCTCCCCATGATACTCCGCGCAGGTAGCGGTCGGCAATGTTCATGCCTCCAATGAAGCCTACGCGTCCGTCGATGATGGCTATCTTGCGGTGGTTGCGATAGTTGACGCGCCGGCTGAAGATGGGGAAGTGTACCTTCAGGAAGGGGTGTACCTCGATGCCTGCTTGGCGCATGCGGTCGAAGAAGGTGGACTTGACTCGCCAACAGCCTACATCGTCGTACATCACGCGCACCTCGACTCCCTGACGTGCTTTGTCGATGAGGGCATCGCTGAGGAGACGGCCCAGTGCATCGTCTTCCCAGATGTAGTACTCCAGGTGGATGTGGTGACGGGCTTGGGAGATGGCGTATAGCAGGGCTTGTATCTTGTCGGCACCACGGGTGAAGATGTCCACACGGTTGCCGCCGAAGGGCATCGAGCGGTTCATCCGTCGGAAGAGGGTTACCAGCGACTGGCACTCGTCGGGCAGGTCAGAGGGGGGCTTGCGCCAATAGCCGCGCAGGGGCTTGCGGGCAATGTGCTTGAAGTTGCGCTTGCTGATGAGCCGTTCCTTACGGACGCTTTGACCGAAGATGAGGTAGAACACCAGTCCGATGACGGGCAAAAACGTGAGCACCATTATCCACGCAAGGGTCTTCACCGGATGGCGATTGTCGAGTATCACCACGGCCACGGTGCCCAGTGTCAATGTCAAGTAGATGATGTTGAGACTGATGCTTAACGGATTTGACCAATCGAACATAACAAGAGTGCTTAATTCGTAAACAAACGGATTGACCATGCAAAAATAACCCAAACTTGCATAGATTGCTTCAAACATTAACAAGAATTAAATATGTATTTCCATTCGGGTGGGGGATTTGTGGGAAAAAAGCAGTACTTTTGCAGGATGATAACTCAATGGAGATAATTCCAAAGGAGTGTAGGAGTAGAAGAAAAGAAAGAACCATGTCAGAAACCAAATACATCACCATCCAAGGTGCACGGGTGAATAACCTGAAGAACATCACGGTGAACATCCCGCGCGGAAAGTTTGTAGTCATCACCGGCCTTTCGGGCTCGGGAAAGTCGTCGTTGGCCTTTGACACACTGTATGCCGAGGGGCAACGCCGCTATGTAGAGAGTCTGTCGTCATACGCCCGCCAGTTTCTTGGGCGTATGGGAAAGCCCGAGTGTGACTTCATCAAGGGCATCCCGCCCGCCATTGCCATCGAACAACGGGTGAACAGCCGCAATCCGCGCTCGACGGTGGGCACGTCGACGGAGGTGTATGAATACCTGCGCCTCCTCTTTGCCCGTGTGGGAAAGACCTTTTCGCCCATCAGTGGCGAACTGGTGAAGAAGCATTCGACGGATGACCTTGTGGAGCGTATGCTTTCCTTCACACCGGGCACCCGATTCACAGTGCTTTGCCCCATTGTGCCACGTGCCGGACGCACGGTGAAGGAGCAGCTTGCCATTGACATGCAACAGGGCTTCACCCGCGTGGAGGTGGGGGGCGAGGTGATGAGCATCGAGGAGTATCTGACGAAGGAGGGGGGCGAGTCGCCTTACCTGCTTATCGACCGACTCTCGGTCAGCGACGACGCTGGCACCATCAGCCGTCTTATCGACTCGGCCGAAACGGCTTTCTACGAGGGCGACGGCACCTGTATGCTCCGTTTCTATCCGGCGGGATTGCTCTACACCTTCAGCAAGACATTTGAGGCCGACGGCATCCAGTTCGAAGAGCCTACCGACCAACTCTTCTCGTTCAACTCGCCCATAGGGGCTTGTCCTGAATGCGAGGGTTTCGGACGGGTGATTGGCATCGACGAATCGCTGGTGGTGCCCAACACGGCATTGAGTGTGTACGACGGTGCGGTGGTCTGCTGGCGAGGCGAAAAGATGGGCGAGTGGCTGAAGGAGTTTATCCGCCGTGCGGCAAAGCATGACTTCCCCATCTTTGAACCTTACTATAACCTGACTCAGGAGCAGAAGGATTTCCTGTGGCACGGCAAGCGCACGGAGGCGTGCATCGACTCGTTCTTCCAGATGTTGCACGAGAATCAGTACAAGATTCAGTATCGGGTGATGTTGGCCCGATACAGGGGAAAGACGGTTTGCCCCACTTGCCGGGGAGCACGACTGAAGAAGGAGGCCCTCTACGTGAAGGTGGGCGGACGCTCGATAGCCGAACTGGTGGAGATGCCCATCACTGAGTTGCAGACATTCTTCCTCAACCTCCAGCTCGACGTACATGATGCTGCCGTGGCCAAGCGCCTGATGGTGGAGATAAACAACCGACTTCGCTTCCTTGTGGACGTGGGACTTGGCTACCTCACCCTGAGCCGACTGAGCAACACCCTGTCGGGGGGTGAGAGCCAGCGCATCAACCTGGCTACTTCATTGGGCAGCAGCCTGGTGGGGTCGCTCTACATTTTGGACGAGCCGAGCATCGGCCTACATAGCCGCGACACGGAAAAACTCATCCGTGTGCTTCGTCAGCTTCAGGAGTTGGGCAACACGGTGGTTGTCGTTGAACACGACGAAGAGATTATCCGCGCGGCCGACTACATCATCGACATTGGCCCGCAGGCCGGACGATTGGGCGGACAGGTGGTCTACGAAGGCGACATGCACGACCTGCAACCGGGAAGCAGCAGCTACACGGTGAAATACCTGTTGGGCGAGGAGGTGATAACGCCTCCCTTGACGCATCGCCCGTGGAATAATTATATAGAGGTGAAGGGGGCAAGGGAGAACAACCTGAAGGGCATCGACGTGCGCTTCCCCCTGAACGTGATGACCGTGGTGACGGGCGTGAGCGGTTCGGGAAAGAGCACGCTTGTGCGCGACATCTTCTACCGTGCCTTGAAGCGCGAGTATGGCGAAACCACTGAACGGCCGGGCGAACACACCGGCATCGAAGGCGACATTCGGATGATGACGAACATCGAGTTTGTTGACCAGAATCCCATCGGAAAATCCTCGCGAAGCAACCCCGTGACTTACCTGAAGGCGTACGACGACATACGCAAACTCTACGCCGACCAACCACTGGCCAAGCAGATGGGGCACACGGCGGGACACTTCTCATTCAACTCCGAAGGCGGACGATGCGAAGAGTGTAAGGGCGAGGGCACCGTGACGGTGGAGATGCAATTCATGGCCGACCTGGTGTTGGAGTGTGAATCGTGCCACGGCAAGCGGTTCAAAAAGGAAATCCTGGATGTGAAGTTCAAGGAAAAGAGCATCTACGACATACTGGACATGACGGTGAACCAAGCCATCGAGTTCTTCACCGAACATGGCCAACCAAAGATTGCCCGCAAACTGAAGCCTCTGCAGGACGTGGGCTTGGGATACATCAAGTTGGGACAATCCTCATCCACCCTCTCAGGTGGTGAAAACCAGCGTGTGAAGTTGGCTTACTATCTGAGCATCGAGAAGACGTCGCCCACCATCTTTGTGTTCGACGAACCCACCACAGGACTCCACTTCCACGACATACGCAAGTTGATGGAATCGTTCGACGCCCTTATCAATCGCGGACACACGGTGGTCATCATCGAGCACAACATGGACATCATCAAGTGTGCCGACCACATCATTGACCTTGGCCCCGAAGGTGGAAACCGCGGAGGCAACGTCGTGGTGTGTGGCACTCCCGAAGAGGTGGCAGCTTGCCCTGAGTCGTATACGGGGAAGTTCTTAAGTTTGAGTTTTAAAAGTCTGAATTAAGGCGACTATAATAATTTAGGCACGGATTACACAGATTTCACGGATTAATTATATACAAATGAAGTATAATAACCGTGTTAATCCGTGTAATCCGTGCCTAATTATATTTGTTGACACGAATGTCACTTCCTTCTCCTTCCCTTTGCTACCAAGAAGCCGACGAGGAAGATGACGATGGTGCCCAACACAATGGCCATGTATTCATGAATGCCCGGATCGGGTAAGTGCAGAAACTCCGACGCTGAAATCCAAGCAATGACGATGACGCCACACACGGTGCCTATCACGGCATCCACGTTGCGTGCCTTGCGTGCTATGTAGCCCAATAGGAAGAGGCCCAACATGCCGCCACTGAAGATGCTCGAGAGTTTCCACCACGCATCCAGTATGCTGTCGACATTCAACAAGGCTAACGCCACAACGATGCCCAACACACCCACTACCAGACTGGAAAACTTCAACACATACATGACTTCGCGTTCACCTGCCTGCTTGCGCACCCGCTTGTAGTAGTCGGTCAGGATGATGGTCGACGAACTGGTGACACTGGTGGCCACCGTGCTCATGCCTGCCGCAAAGATGGAGGCAATGAGCAAGCCTGTCAGTCCCACCGGCAACTGGTTGGCAATGAAGTAGGGGAACACATAGTCGGCCTTCACCCCTTCAGCAGGCAAGAGGTCGGGGTAAACCTGATAGTAGGCATACAGCGCGGTGCCTATCAGAAAGAAAACGGCCGACATGGGGATGTAGAGGTATCCTCCGAAAAGAGCCGAGAACTTTGCCTCCTTCTCATTCTTAGCCGCATGATAGCGCTGCACATAGTTCTGGTCGATGCCATAGTTCTGCAAGTTGATGAAGATGCCGTATATCAGGCACACCCAGAAGGTGGAGGAGTCAATTCCCAAATCGAAACTTCCGAGGTCGAACTTGTGGTCGCGGATGCCTATCTCAAACGTCTGCAACGGCCCCTCAGGCATGCTGAACATCAACACCGCCAAGCTGACCAGTGCGCCACCGATGAGGATAAATCCCTGAATGGCCTCGGTCCATATCACCGCCTTCACACCACCCAACATCGAATAGAGGATGATGGCCACACTGGTGACGATGATGACAAGCTGGATGTCCCATCCCATCAACACGTTCATCGGCACAGCCAACAGATAGAGGATGGAGCCCATGCGCGCTATCTGAGTGAGCAGATAACAGGCCGAAGCGTACAGCCGTGCCCACACACCAAAGCGCTCCTCGAGAAACGTGTAGGCCGACACACTGCCCTGACTGCGGTAAAAGGGGACAAAATACTTGGCTGCAAAATAGGAGGCAATGGGGATGGAGAGGCTGAATACAAACGGATTCCAATCGCCGGCGTAGGCTTTGCCCGGATTGCCCAAGTAGCTGATGCTGCTCACGTAGGTGGCAAAGATGGACATACCCACCACCCATCCGGGCAAACTGCGCCCTCCAGAGGTGAACTCGTCCGAAGAGACTCTTTTGTTGAAGAACGAACAGCCGAACAACACGATGCCGCCCGTAAAGATAAAAAAGACTATCAGGTCAATGATATGCATGGTGTTTTCTTTTCTTGATTTACATGGTTTTTTCTTTTAACTTCTGCACCATCAGTCGGGCGGCTTGCCGGCTGGCTCCTGAGGGACCCAGGATGCGGAGACACTCGTCGTAGCCATTGAGCATGATGGCGCGTTCGGGCGTGTCGCGGATGAGGTCGGCAAGTTCGGCACGCACGTTATCAACGGTCATCAAGTGGGCAACGAGTTCCTTTACCACACCACGCCCGGCCACGAGGTTGACAAGGGAGATGTAGCGCACCTTCAAGAGGTGGCGACGGAGGAAACTGACGGCTCGTCCCATGGCAACGTAGTAGCACACGACTTGAGGCACACGGAAAAGGGCTGTCTCCAACGTGGCGGTGCCCGAAGTCACCAATGCGGCACGTGAGTGGGTGAGCAAGGGATAGGTTTCACCAAAGACAATCTTTACGGGATGGTTGCCCGTGTAGCGGGCGTAGTAATCCGGCTCGATGCCTGGTGCACCGGCCAACACCAGCTGATGGGTGGTGGTGAAGGGTGAGGCGGCTTCGAGCATCTGTGGCAGGTTGTCCTTAATCTCCTGTCGGCGGCTACCGGCTAACAGGGCGATGATGGGCTTTTCCGCCTGAAGGTTGTGGCGGGCGATGAACTCCTCCTTCGATTCGGCATAGGTGGCTTGGAAGGTGGCCACGGCATCCACGCAGGGGTTGCCTACGTAGTGGATGGGATAATGGTGTTTCTTCTCAAAAAAGTCTACCTCAAAGGGGAGGATGGAGAAGAGGGCGTCGACGTCGCGCTTGATGTTCTTGATGCGATACTCCTTCCATGCCCATATTTTAGGTGAGATGTAGTAGTAGACGGGGATGCGGGTGTTGGCGCGTAGGAACTTGGCAATGTCGAGGTTGAAGCCGGGATAGTCGATGAGGATAACCACATCGGGTTGCCACTCGACAATGTCGCGCTTGCACAGGCGCATGTTGGCAAGGATGGTGGGCAGGTGCATGAGCACAGGGATGAAGCCCATGTAGGCCAACTCGCGGTAGTGCTTCACCCGCGTGCCTCCAACGGCACTCATGAGGTCGCCTCCAAAGAAACGGAAGTCGGCTTCGGTGTCTTCGTTTTTCAATGCCTTCATCAGGTTCGAGGCGTGAAGGTCGCCCGAGGCTTCGCCAGCTATGAGGTAGTATTTCATTGTTTTATGTTTTTTTATAGTGGCTATAGTTTTTTTTAGTAGCTATAGTGACTATAGTAACTATAGTTCCTATTAGGGTTATAGGGGATAGGGGGGCATTTTTTTTAGAACTCCCATCCCTTCAGTTCCTCCAACAGGGGGTAGGCGGTCATGTCAATCTGCGTGGGGGTGATGGAGACATAGCCGTGGTCGAGTGCCCAGCGGTCGGTGTCGGTGGATTCAGGCTCGTGGTTGGCAAAGTTTCCGGTGAGCCAATAGAGGTTGCCTCCGCCACGTGGATGGGGGATGGAGGCCCACTCGTTGCCCCATCGGCCACGTGTCTGACGACATGCTTTCACGCCCTTGTAGGGGGCATGTTGGGGAAAGTTGACGTTCAGGCAAGTCTCCTTGGGAAGCCCCTTCTCGAGCACTTGGCCGACGATGCGTCGGATGTAGGGGCGGGTAGGGGTGAAGTCGAGGTCGGGGTCGTGGTCGCACACCGAGAAGCCGATGGAGGGAATGCCCTTCATGCACCCCTCGAGCACCACGCCCATGGTGCCTGAGTAGTGGACGTTGACGGCTGAGTTGTCGCCATGGTTGATGCCTCCGATAACAAGGTCGGGTTGGCGATTGACAACGGTTTCCAAAGCCAGTTTGACACAATCGACGGGGGTGCCCGAACACTTGTAGATGGTCACACCCTCGGCTTGGCTGACGAGTGAGACGGTGACGGAAAGTTGCGACGTGATGGCAGCGGCCATACCCGAGCGGGGGCCATCGGGAGCCACCACGATGATGTCGGCCATGTCCTTCAGGAAGCTGACAAGTTGGTTGATGCCCTTGGCCAAGTGGCCGTCGTCGTTGGAGATGAGTATGAGAGGACGTTGTGAATCCATAGTTTTTTTACCTGTTTTTTATCTGTTTCTTCAAGATTAGGTGCAAAAATAGCCAAAAAAGTGTAATGAACAAAGGCGAATGGCCGATATTTATTGAAAAAACAGTATCTTTGTGGCCGTCTGCGTAGCAGAAGCTGAAACGAGGCTTCTCCCCGCGAGTTATTCACCGAAAGGGGAAGTTATCAACAGTTTGGGCAATCTTTGCCGAAAAATGTAGGCCGTTTGTGAAATTATCAGTTACTTCGCAGCCGTAAAAAACTGTTTTTATGGGAAAGATAATAGCTTTAGCCAATCAGAAGGGCGGTGTGGGCAAAACCACCACCACCATCAACCTGGCCGCCTCGCTGGCCACACTGGAGAAAAAAGTGCTGGTGATTGACGCCGACCCGCAGGCAAACGCATCGTCGGGGTTGGGCGTAGACATCAAGGTGATAGAAAGTTCGATTTACGAGTGTCTGATTAACCAGACGGACATTCGCGAAGCCATCTACACCACCGACATTGAGGGGCTTGACATCGTGCCCTCGCACATCGACCTGGTGGGCGCCGAGATAGAGATGCTGAACATGCCCGCCCGCGAGAAGGTGATGAAGAAGTTGTTGGCCACGGTGGCCGATGACTACGACTACATCCTCATCGATTGTTCGCCCTCGCTGGGATTGATAACCATCAACTCGCTGACGGCGGCAAACTCGGTGATCATACCCGTCCAGTGTGAATACTTCGCCCTCGAAGGTATCAGCAAGTTGCTGAACACCATCAAGATAATCAAGTCGAAGCTGAATCCCGCACTGGAGATTGAGGGATTCCTGCTGACGATGTACGACTCGCGTCTGCGCCTCCACAACCAGGTGTACGACGAGGTGAAGCGCCACTTCCAGGAGTTGGTCTTCCGCACCGTCATCCAACGCAACGTGAAGTTGAGCGAAGCGCCCAGCCACGGCATACCCGTGATACTGTACGACGCCGACTCGACCGGCGCACGCAACCACTTGGCCTTGGCGCAGGAGATAGTGAAGAAGAATCAAGGATAAAACCCCGCCGACATCATCCCAAGGATGAAGTGACCTTACCCCAGGGTTAAGGTTGCCTTAACCCAAGGCTAAGGCAGGCTCATCCCAAGGCTAAGGGTGGGCGAAGCAGGAGACGCTGATGCGTCATCAAAATGAAAAAAAACAAGTGCCGCATGGCCTTGTCAACTTGTCAATTAAAAAAAAGAAATATGGCAATAAAGAAGAAATATGCCTCGCTCGGCCGAGGATTGGATGCACTGATTTCGACCGAAGAGGTGAAGACACAAGGCTCTTCATCAATTCACGAAGTGCCCGTGGCACAGATAAAGGCAAACCCCAACCAACCGCGTCGGGAGTTTGACCAGACGGCTCTGCAAGAGCTGGCCGACTCGATAGCCGAGATAGGCATCATCCAACCTATCACCCTTCGCAAGATGGACGACGACACCTACCAGATTATCGCCGGCGAACGACGCTTCCGTGCCTCGCAACTGGCAGGACTCTCCAGTGTGCCCGCCTACATCCGCACGGCCGACGACGAAAACGTGATGGAGATGGCCCTCATCGAAAACATCCAGCGCGAAGACCTCAACTCGCTGGAGATTGCCTTGGCCTACCAGCACCTTATCGAGCAATACGGCCTCACACAAGAGCGCCTGAGCGAAAGGGTGGGGAAGAAGCGCACCACCATTGCCAACTACCTGCGCCTGTTGAAATTGCCCGCACAGATACAGGTGGCCCTCCAAAACAAGGAGATTGACATGGGACACGCACGCGCCCTGTTGACACTGGACAACCCCACGATGCAGATACGCCTCTTTGAGGAGCTGATGCGCGAAGGATACTCGGTGCGCCGTGTCGAGCAGATGGTGAAGGCGCTGAACGAAGGCGAAACGGTGAAAGCCCCCAGTGGCAAGAAGATTGCACCCGCCAAATTGCCCGAGGAATACGATATGCTGAAGAGGCAACTCTCGGACTTCTTCCATAGCAAAGTGCAACTCTCGTGCTCAACCAAGGGAAAAGGCAAGATCAGCATCCCCTTCAATAGCGAAGAAGAGCTCGAGCGCATTGTGGGCATATTGGATAAGTTGAAGTGAGCAAGTTGGCAAAAATCTCTCAGGTGAGAGAAAAAAATCTCCCAGGTAGGGAAAAACAATTTCTCAGGTAGGAGAGAAAACAACGAATAGTGAACAACTGTGAAATGTATGAAATGTGACTATAATATATATAAGGTATGGACATTGGCCATGCTGATGGCCTTGGCCGGGGCCGTTGAGGCATTTGCCCAACAACCTCTCCCACGCTCGCAACAACGACGCGAACGCATGGAGGTGGCCGAGGCAACGGGCGACACCCTTTCGGCCGGCCTTCAAAGGGCCGACACCATTGCCCGCGCCAACCGAGCCAACATGGAGGCACTGGAGGCACCCATCGACTCGGCCGAACTGACGGCACAGATGCCCGCCATCGAGCCGGAGGAGATGCCCGTCGAGGAGGAGAAAATGGAGTTCATCCCTGACCCCACCAAAGCTACGTGGCTGGCCGTCATCTTCCCTGGAGGCGGACAAATCTACAACCGCAAATATTGGAAACTGCCCATCATCTATGGCGGATTTGTGGGATGTGCCTACGCCCTCACGTGGAATGGACAGATGTACGACGACTATTCGCAAGCCTACCTCGACATCATGGACGACAATCCCGCCACAGACAGTTTCCTCGACCTGCTCCCACCGGGTTATCCCGTAGAGGCAAACATGGATTACCTGAAGCGCGTCATCAAGCGCAAGAAGGACACCTACCGACGCTATCGCGACATGAGCATCTTCGTCTTCATCGGCGTCTATGCCATCTCCATCATTGACGCCTATGTGGACGCCGAGCTGGCCAGCTTCGACATATCGAAAGACCTGTCGATGAAGGTGAAGCCCACCATGATACAGAACAACCAGTACGACATGAGACAAGGAAACTCCTACGGCTTGCAATGCAGCCTCAAGTTTTAACCGAAAAGACGTAAAACATCAAAAACTGATAAACCTATAAGAATGAAGAAAATACTGACGTTTGTTATATCTATTTTTATATCCGCCATTGGCACAAAAGCTCAAGAAAGCACCCCCGCGACGGGGCCATTGGCTGAGGGCATCGACCCCATGGAAATGCCCGAAGCCATGCTCTTCCACGTGGACACGTTGCTGATGGATTGGCACGCCAAGCACCTCCTTTCGCCCGCATCGAGCGGATTGATAATGGACACGGTGGAGGTGGCCAGCGACTCGGTGTATGCCGACCGCCTCGCACGCATCCCCTCGGTGATGGACATGCCTTACAACGACGTGGTGAGGAAGTACATCGACCAATACACCGGCCCTATGCGCTCAAAGGTGTCCTACCTGTTGGGTGCCATGAACTTCTACACACCCATCTTTGAAGAGGCACTGGCCATGTACGACCTGCCCAATGAACTGAAGTACCTGCCCGTCATTGAATCGTCGCTGAATCCCAAAGCCGTGTCGCGAGCCGGAGCTGCCGGCCTCTGGCAATTCATGGTGAAGACGGGCAAGCTCTACAACCTGAAGTACAACAGTCTGGTGGACGAGCGGATGGATCCCGTGAAGTCGAGCTTTGCCGCAGCCCGCTATCTGAAGGACTTGTATGGCATTTACCACGACTGGATTCTGGTGATTGCGGCCTACAATTGTGGCCCTGGCAACGTCAACAAAGCCATCCATCGGGCAAACGGAAGTGGCGACTATTGGGAAATCTATCCCTATCTGCCACGCGAGACACGCGGATATGTGCCGGCCTTCATTGCGGCTAACTACATCATGAACTACTATTGCATGCATAACATCGCACCCATGAACGCACAATTACCCCATGGTACCGACACGTTGCACGTCAGCCGTAACCTCCACTTCCAACAGGTGGTTGACCTTTGTCACGTGGACATGGAGGCCATGCGCGCACTGAATCCGCAATATCGGAAAGACGTGGTGCCGGGCGAAAGCATGCATTGCATCCTGCGCCTGCCGTTTGACGCCGTGGCCATGTTCATCGAGAATGGCGACTCCGTCTACAACCACAAGGCGAAAGAATTGCTGAGCCGACGCAAGTATGTCGACCTGAAGACTTCGCGGAAGGGTGGTGGAGGATTCTTCTACCACACCATCAAGAACGGTGAGACACTGGGAAGCATTGCCCGCAAGTATGGCACAACGGTGAAAGCCCTCCGCGAGGAAAACGACATGAGGAACAACAACATACGAGCCGGAAAACGCTTGCGCATTCCCCAATGACAAAAGTGTGACAAAAAAAAGAAACAGAGAACTCGCCAATCACAATCAACCATTGACAATTCATGATTCATTATGGATGAGCAACATAAACAAAAGGAATTGGAAGAAGAAAAAATGGTGAACGACGCTTTCCAAAAGCTGCTCGACACCTATTTGGCCTCCAAGCATCGGAAGAAAATCGAAATCATAACCAAAGCATTCAACTTTGCCAAGCAGGCCCACAAGGGAGTGCGCCGACGCTCGGGAGAGCCTTACATCATGCACCCGTTGGCCGTGGCACAAATCGTGTGTCAGGAGATAGGGCTCGGCTCCACCTCCATCTGCTCGGCCTTGTTGCACGATGTGGTGGAGGACACCGACTACACGGTGGAGGACATCTCCAACATCTTTGGCCCCAAGATTGCCCAGATTGTTGACGGATTGACAAAGATTTCGGGAGGTATCTTCGGCGACCGAGCCTCGAGTCAGGCCGAAAACTTCAAGAAACTGTTGCTCACCATGAGCGAGGACATCCGCGTCATCCTCATCAAAATGGCCGACCGGTTGCACAACATGCGCACCCTCGGTTCGATGCTTCCCAACAAGCAGTACAAGATTGCCGGAGAGACGCTCTACATCTATGCTCCGCTTGCCAACCGACTGGGATTGAACCGCATCAAGAGCGAGTTGGAGGACCTCAGCTTCAAATACGAACACCCCGAGACCTACAAGGAGATAACGGACAAGTTGCAAGCTACCCATCTCGAGCGACGGAGTGTGTTTGAGGACTTCATCACTCCCATCAAAGAGCGATTGGACGAGATGGGATTCAAATACCGCATCGAAGACCGCATCAAGACTCCCTACTCAATATGGAACAAGATGCAAACCAAGCATGTGACTTTTGAGGAAATCTACGACATCTTGGCCGTGCGCATCATCTTTACCCCCATTGTGCCACAAGAGGAGTTGAACGAATGCTTCGACATCTACGTGTCGATGTGTAAAATCTACAAATCACACCCCGATCGCCTGCGCGATTGGATAAGCCATCCTAAGGCCAATGGCTACCAGGCACTGCACACCACGCTGATGAGCAATCATGGCGAGTGGATTGAGGTGCAAATCCGTAGCGAGCGCATGAACGACGTGGCCGAACATGGCTTTGCCGCCCATTGGAAATACAAGGATGGTGGCGGAAGCGAGGACGAGGGCGAGCTGGACAAATGGCTCCACACCATCAAAGAGATTCTGGACGACCCGCAACCCGATGCCATGGACTTCCTCGACACCATCAAACTGAACCTGTTTGCCTCGGAAATATTCGTCTTCACCCCGAAGGGAGAAATCAAGACCATGCCACAAAACAGCACGGCACTTGACTTTGCCTTCACCATCCACACCTTCCTTGGAAGCCATTGCATCGGTGCCAAGGTGAACCACAAACTGGTGCCCTTGAGCCACACGTTGCAGAGTGGCGACCAGGTGGAAATCATCACATCGAAGAATCAGCACGTGACCGAGTCGTGGCTCAACTTTGCCACCACAGCCAAGGCCAAATCAAAAATCACGGCCATCCTCCGCAAGGAGCAACGCCTGGCACAAAAGGCGGGTGAAGAGATGGTCAACGAATTCTTGACGGAGGCCGACCTTGAAGTGTCGACAATCAACGTGGAGAAAATCTGCAAGTTTCACGAACTGCAAACCAAGGAAGAACTCTACATGGCCATCGGCAACAAGAAGATTGTCTTGGGTGAAGCCGACTTGGACATGTTGCGCGAAAAGGCCCAAAGCGGTGCCAACTGGAAACGCTACCTCACCTTCCCCTTCGCCGGAGGAAAGAGCAAGAAGGAGGAGAAAAAGGCCGAGAAGAATAAAAAGCCTGCAACCA
Source organism: Bacteroidaceae bacterium (assembly GCA_017464815.1). Classification (GTDB taxonomy): domain Bacteria; phylum Bacteroidota; class Bacteroidia; order Bacteroidales; family Bacteroidaceae; genus Phocaeicola_A. Next base: position 39,333 of record JAFTYI010000003.1, read on the forward strand.
AGGAAATTGACCGCAAGAAGACAATCGAACTGACCGAAGATGACATTCAGGAAAGCTACATCATTGCCGATTGTTGCAAGCCCATCCCTGGTGACCACGTGCTCGGATTCATTGATGATGACAACCGCATCGTCATCCACAAGCGCCAATGCCCCGTAGCCGCCCGTCTGAAGAGCAGTTATGGAAACCGCATTCTGGCTGCCAAATGGAATACCCACAAGAAACTCTATTTCCCCGTAAATCTGCATCTCGAGGGTATCGACGGAGTGGGCGTGCTCAACTCCATCACCGAAATCATTTCGCGACAGATGAACGTGAACATCCATCGCCTTTCATTCGAAACCAACGATGGCATCTTCAACGGAGATATCCAACTCTACGTACACGATGTGGAGGACGTGACAACCATCAGTCGCAACTTGAAGAAGATTGAGCAAATCAAGAGCGTCAGTCGCGTCGAGAAATAGGTCTTTCACCCTCTGCTTGGGTGAAAGGCATTGCCTCCTCTCTTCTTATTTATACATAAAAACTCTACCAAACACCTTGAACGTATGGCTAAAGACAAAACCGTGTATGTATGCTCGAAGTGCGGAAACGACTCGCCCAAGTGGGTGGGAAAGTGTCCGGCATGTGGCGCTTGGAATGCCTATGTCGAGCAGGTTGTCCGCAAAGAGTCACCCGCCAGTCAGGCACGGGCAGCCCAGGTGGGTGCCCTTTATGCAAACAAACCCACTCCTTTGCCTTTCCGCTCCATCGAGACGGGTGTCGAGGTGCGCATCGACATGAACGATGCGGAGTTGAACCGCGTGTTGGGCGGAGGGTTGGTGCCAGGCTCATTGGTGTTGTTGGGTGGCGAGCCGGGCATCGGTAAGTCGACCCTTGTCCTGCAGACGGTTTTGCGAATGACTGGCAAACGCATCCTATACGTCAGTGGTGAGGAGAGCTCGCGCCAATTGAAGTTGCGAGCCGAGCGCATCGACCACACACCCTCTGACGATTGCCAGGTCGTGTGTGAGACCTCGCTCGAACAAATCTATACCCACATTAAGAACGTGAAGCCCGAGTTGGTGGTGATTGACTCTATCCAAACCATTGCGACCGAGGTGGTTGAGTCATCACCCGGCAGCATCACCCAAGTGCGCGAATGTGCCGCCTCCATCCTGAAGTTTGCCAAGGAGACAGGTACTCCCGTCATCCTCATCGGCCACATCAACAAGGAGGGTTCGATTGCAGGCCCCAAGGTGCTTGAGCACATTGTTGACACCGTGCTTCAGTTCGAGGGCGACCAACACTATATGTACCGCATCCTGCGCAGCATCAAGAACCGTTTTGGAAGCACTGCTGAACTGGGCATATACGAAATGCGTCAGGACGGATTGCGTCAAGTGAGCAACCCCAGTGAACTGCTTCTCAGTAGCGAACACGAGGGGATGAGTGGTGTGGCCGTGGCTTGCACCATCGAGGGTGTGCGCCCCTTCCTCATCGAGACACAAGCCTTGGTGAGCACCGCCGCATACGGCACTCCGCAACGCTCGGCCACGGGATTCGACAACCGACGGATGAATATGTTGCTGGCCGTGTTGGAGAAACGTGTCGGCTTCAAGTTGGCACAGAAGGACGTATTCCTTAACATTGCCGGAGGATTGCGGGTAAACGACCCGGCCATCGACCTGGCCGTTATCACCTCGATACTCAGCAGCAACATGGATGCACCCGTCGAACACGGTGTGTGTATGACGGGTGAGGTAGGCCTATCTGGAGAAATACGTCCTGTGAGCCGCATCGAACAACGCATTGCCGAAGCTGAGAAATTGGGCTTCACCTCCATCATCATCCCCCGCTACAACATGCAGGGGATTGACAAGTCAAAGTACAAGATTGAAATCACTCCCGTGCGCAAAGTGGAAGAGGCTTTCCGCCTTATTTTCGGATAATTTCATTGTTGTTTTCTGTATCGCATTGTCTTCTTATAATAAAGCATTATTCAGTATATGGAAGTGACATTCACCTTTTCTCCCGACTTGGACAAGGCCAGCAAATATAAAGAATTTATCCCCCAACTGGCTCTGTTGATTGAGGACGAGCACGAGGAGGTGAGCGTGCTTGCCAACGTCAGTGCCGCTCTCAAGGAGTGTTTCGGATGGTTTTGGATAGGCTTCTACCTGGTGCGTGGCGAACAGTTGGTGCTTGGCCCTTTCCAAGGGAGCACGGCCTGCTATCGCATCCGCAAGGGCAGGGGAGTGTGTGGCACGGCTTGGAGTGAAGGGTGCACTCAAGTGGTGCCCGATGTCGAGCGCTTCCCCGGACACATAGCCTGTAGCAGCCTTTCGCGCTCGGAAATCGTTGTGCCTCTTTATAATAAGGATGGCCACGTGTGCGCCGTCCTTGACATTGACAGTGAACACCTGGCCACCTTTGATGATGTTGACCGGCAATACCTGGAAGAACTTTGCCGGATAGTGGAAAAGACCATTTACCACACGTCGCAACTCTGACGCTCTTTGCTCTCTTCGGGATATTCGGGCACGGCCTCTCCGTTGACCGTTGATTCCTTGAAGGAGATGTTTTCCGTGTAGATGAGGTAATAGGGGCGCTCGGCCTTATCCACGTGGAAGTTGGTCACTTCGATGTTGCGGATGGGTTTCTCCTCGTTGCCATCCATGAAGATGGCGTAGTGGTCGGCCGTGCGTGCATGCACGTTGCTTATCTTGAAGTCCTCGTAGCGTGCCTGATAGTTGCCTCCACGGAAGCCGAAGTAGTTCGTTTCGAAACGGAGGATGGCACCAAGGGCACGTTCAATGGTGATGTTGTTCACGTGCACATTGCGGATGTATCCGCCACGGTCGCGGTTCGACTTGAAGTACAATGCATTTTTTACCGTACCAATCTCGATGTTGTCCATATACACGTTGGCCACTCCGCCCGACATCTCGCTACCGATGCAGAGGCCGTTGCACTCCGAGTAGAAGAGGCAGTTGCGGATGACGATGTTTTCTGACGGGCGTCCGATGCTTCGTCCGTCTGTGTCGCGTCCGGCTTTGATGGCTATTGCATCGTCTCCCGTGCGGAAGGTACAGTTCTCAATCAACACGTTGGAGGTCGATTCGGGGTCACACCCGTCGTTGTTGGGGAAATGACTGTCGATGGTCACCCCACGCACGATGACGTTGTCGCAATACACCGGGTGAATCGTCCAGAAGGGCGAATCCTTGATGGTGATGTCCTCCAACAGGATGCGCGAGCAACCGAGGAATTGCATGCACGAGGGACGCAGGATGGTGCCTTTGCCGAAGACTCGCTCGTTTACCGGAGTGAGCTTGTCGCCCATCTCGCGCAGACGGTCACGGTCGGGGGCCTCTTGTGTTGACCATGGGGCAAACTCCTTGCCACCTTGGGCATCGATGGTTCCTTTGCCCGTGATGGCAATGTTGGTACAATGGTAAGCATACACCATGGGCGAGTGGCCATACAGCTCAGTACCTTCCCAACGGGTGAGCACCACGGGCAGGAAGTCGTCCGCCCGTCCGCTGAATTGCAAGTAAGCCCCTTCCTCCAGGTGAAGGTTCACGTTGCTTTTCAATTTCAAGGGGCCATTCAGTGCATAATGTCCCGCTTTCACAACCACTTTACCTCCACCGGCCAACGAGCATGAGTCGATGGCTTGTTGAAGCGCCTTCAGTGGTTCACTTTCATGAGACTCTACCTCTATCACCCGATTAGGGAAAGCCGTGGTGGCAATGCGGTTCACAATCTGTTCTTGGGGAGTCAACCCGTTCGTCTGTTCTCCTTTGCTCTTTGTGCAAACTCCTGTGCACGCTCCCATTACCGCACTCGCGACAATGAGGAGTAAGATATGTTTTCCTGTCTTCATGTTTTTTGTAACATAGTTAGTCATTAATATGGTATTTCACCCAATCAAATTTGGCCTTACCGCCTTCTCCCTCAGTTGTGTAGCAGAAGAGGGCAGGGCGCACTCCCTTCCAATGGCCGAAGCGCATGGCAAAGGGTTCACCAATGGGGGTGAAGGCTTTGTCCGTGTCAACATAGGAGTAGGAGAAGCTGTAGACATTGCGAAGCCCGTCGAGGTGGAGGCGCAGGTAGATGGTCTTTTTTGTGACGGTCAACGAGTTCTTGTCCGTGCGTCCGTCTTCCTTTTGAGGGGGATTGTTTGTTGCGCCACTTCTGAACTTGTCGCTTGCCGTGGCTTCATCTTCGCCGACATAGAGGTGGAGTTTCCCATCCACCTTCTTCACGCCCACCTGATGGTTGACTTTGCCCATACAGGCCAATCCCGCATGGTCGCCATCCTTCAGTGCCGACGCATCCAACTTGATGGTGAACTGCCCCGTGTATCCCATCGACTTCTGGGTGAGGGTGTTGCGTGCCTTCTTGAACGATTCGCTGGGCAGGGCATGAAGGGTCAAGTGCCCCTTATGCTCGGTCAGCGACCATGCCTCGTCCACGGGATTGTGGTTGAATTGCCACTGGAGGCCGAGGTCAGGGGAGTTGAACTCATCGCTGGTGGCAGGGAGGTTTTTAGGAGAAGGGGAAGTTATAGATGAACTTGAAGAATCAGATGACGAACTAGATGAACTAGAATCGCCAGATGAGCTAGATAATATAGATGTTTTAGAATTTCTAGCCAATCTAGAAAAACCAGAAACGCTGGACAATCTGGGATCTCTAGAATTATCTGTATCAAGTGTTTCACTCTTTGCCAAGGTCCAACCGGGCATACGCCAACTGGGCACCGGTTCGCCAATGCCATTCATGTTCTGGTCGACACCGATGACGGGCCATCCGTCGCGCCAATGCATGGGTTGCAGGTGCACCACGCGACCGATGGGGTTGAACTGTTGGAAGTGGAGAAACCACCATTCGCCCTCGGGAGTATCCACCATTGCTCCCTGATGAGGACCGTTGACGGGGGTTATGCCTTGCTCGAGCACCACCTTCTTCTCGTAAGGGCCATAGATGTTGCGCGAGCGGAGCACCGTCTGCCAACCACTCTCCACACCCCCTTCGGGGATTGAGAGGTAGTAGTAACCGTCGCGCTTGTGAATCTTTGTGCCTTCGGCCACGGGGCCTGTGTACACCGTACGTCCTTCGTCGAGCAGACGTTTCCCGTCGGGCGACATCCGATGGATGATGATGGGGCCTGCCCCATGCTTGCTACGTCCGAGGTAGGCCTTTCCGTCTTCGTCCCAAAAGGGGCAAGGGTCTTCCCACTTCTCCACCTTCTCCACCAGGTGAAGCGGTGTCCATGGGCCTCGCGGGTCGGTGGCTTGTGTCATGAAGAGCCCCTCGTGCGGTGTGCAGAAGAAGACCCAGAACTTCCCGTCGTGGTATCGTATGGCCGGTGCCCACGAGCCTCCGGCATAGCGTTCGTTGGTCTCCCATTTGGGGAAATCCAGCCGGTCATAGAGTTGGGCAATCAGTGTCCAGTTCACCAAATCATCAGACTCCAGCACTTGCATTCCCATAAAATGGAAGTCCGATGCCACCATATAATACTTGTCGCCCACGCGGATAGCGTCGGGGTCGGAGTAGTCGGCATTCAGAATAGGGTTCACATACGTGCCATTTCCCTGATCGCCCCATGTGGTGAGTATGGGGCGTGTGTCGGCATTGTCCTGCGCCATACCGCTGAGCGAGGCGGTCAAGAGAAGGACTGGAATTATCTTTTTCTTCATGGCTTGATACCTTGTCATTTGCGTTATAATGTTTTTGAAAACATGGTCATGCAAAGGTAAAAGTTATTTTTATATCTTGCAAAATTAAGGGAAAAATATTGGGATAGAGACAAAAAGTATAGACAAAAAAGCTTGTTTTCGTGGATTAATGCTTATATTTGCAGGCTCTTAGCAGAAAAGGAACTAAAAACAAATACATTTATTGACATGAAAAAGCAACTGACTACAGCATTTGCAATGCTCTTTTCGGCCATGGTATTGGCACAATCTCCTGCATTTCCCGGAGCTGAGGGACATGCAAGATACATTACCGGAGGACGTGCAGGAAGCGTCTATCACGTCACTAATCTCAATGACAACGGCGTAGGCTCGTTGCGCGAAGCATTGGGAAAGAGTGGAAAACGAACGATTGTGTTCGACGTCAGTGGCGTCATCAACCTGAAGTCCGACTTGAAGATTTCAAAGGGAGACGTCACTATTGCCGGACAGACAGCTCCGGGCGACGGCATCACGTTGGCCAACTACACCGTTACGGTAGCGGCAGACAATGTCATCATCCGCTTCATCCGCTTCCGCCGTGGAAATGCCGTCAACATCAACGATGGTGCTGATGCCATCTGGGGACGCAACAGGAAGAACATCATGCTCGACCACTGTTCGTTCAGCTGGAGCATCGACGAGGTGGCATCCTTCTATGACAACCGTACGTTCACCATGCAGTGGTGTACCATAGCCGAGGCATTGACCAATGCCGGACACGACAAGGGAGCACACGGATACGGTGGCATCTGGGGAGGAAAAAATGCTTCATTCCATCATAACTTCCTGCTACACCTGCAAAACCGTGTCCCCCGATTCAATGGTGCCCGATATAATTGGAGCGGATATGACACATCCAAATATCCCAATACCATTCAGGCCGAACGCGTAGATTTCCGCAACTGCGTCATGTATAACTGGGGAACAGGCGGATGCTATGGAGGCCCCGGAGGAGGGTACGTCAACATGGTCAACAACTACTACAAAGCCGGACCTGCCACGACCAACAAGACACGCGTGACGCAAATCTCCAAGTCGGACAGCAGCAATGGTGGCGACAATCCCTTCCCCAATTACACCAGCCGGTACTACATCAATGGCAACTACGTCACCGCAGCAGGTAATGACGCCGAGAACTATGACTGGAAAGGGGTTGTTTACGATAGCGGAATCCCCTCTGTCAACGGTGTCAAGTGTGTGAACGACTCCAAGAACTACTATGGCGAAGGTGCAGGCAACATCCCCATCAAGCTGGACGAACCCATTGATGCAGGCGAGGTCACCACACACAGTGCCACCGTGGCCTTTGAAAAGGTGTTGGCTTATGCCGGAGCATCTTACAAGAGGGATGCCGTTGATGCACGCTACGCCATGGAAGCCGAAACAGGTACAGCCACTTACACCGGTAGCGTGACCAAAAAGAAAGGAATCATCGACACACAGAATGACGTGGGCGGATGGCCCACTCTCGACAAGGGCACCAAGCTGACCGACTCGGACAAGGACGGAATGCCCGACGATTGGGAAACGGCCAACGGATTGAACCCCAAGCTCGACGACAGCAAGCAATACACCGTCGATACGGAGGGAATCTACACCAACCTCGAGGTGTATATGAACAGTTTGGTGCAGGACATTATGCTGGCTGGTAATGCCGATGCCCTGAATGCCGTCAAGGAGTACTACCCAGCCTACACCAAAGCCGACGGCACATACGTGCCTGCAATCAACAGTAAGGCCGACGGCATTGCAGAGATGTTCACAGGTCAGGTTATCGAAACCCGCTACTTCAACTTGCAGGGTATGCATGTCGAAGCACCATCGCAAGGCATCTTCATCCGTGTGGATATTCTTGACAACGGAAAGAAGCGTGTAAGCAAGGTGGTGGTACCTTAAACGAACAGGGCTCAGCGCTCATAATTAAACAGTAGATAAGTAAAGAGTGAAGAATCTGATATTCTGAATATTATGATTCTTCACTCTTTACTCTTTTTTCATTCTTTACTCTTCGTCCTTCACTTGTTTATTTCTCCACAAATCCGTCCATAATCACTGTGGGTGCGCCCTTACTGTCAAAGGCCCCCAACTTGTATTGCCGCGGATGACACTGGGGTTCCCAATAGAAGACCCCTCGACACCGTCCGTTCGTCTCCGTGCGTGCTTCGCGAATGACGCGTGTAAGCAGGCGACGTCCTTCTTCCATCACCTCGGGATGGCGTTCATTCACCTCGAAACCCGTTTCCACAATCATCACATCGCATCCAAACTTCTCGCTCACGCGGCGTATGTTGGCCATACAATCGGTGATTATCTGGTCGGCCTGCAATGTAGAGTCACTTTGCATAGCCCAATAGGGGTAGAGCGACATGCCTATCATGTCGAACTTTCCGCCATGCTTGAGCACGATACCCAGGTTGTGGTCATAGAGTTCGGGCAGATGTCCGCGATCGAGATGGACAATGACGATGGCATCGGGGAAGACCTCCTTCACCGCATCGTATCCCGCACCAATGAAGCCGGCATACTGCTCGGGATGAGTCTCGATGTGTCCCATCGAATAGGTAACAGTGGTGTTGCCCTTCTCGTCCTTTATCTCCCATCCGCGTTCGTCGGTCTTCACACTCCACAGCATACCGTTTGCCGTTTCGTTTCCCACCTGTACCCAACGGGGCTCCACACCGTTTTCTTTCAGCAGGCTGAGCACCTCAATGGTGTGGTTGCGAAGATCTTGCTTCATCTCCTCAAACGAATGCCCCATCCATGCCTTGGGAATAGGTTGCTTGGCAGGGTCGGCCCACCAGTCGCTGTAGTGGAAGTTTATCATCACGTCCATGCCCAACTCCTTCGCACGCAGGGCCATGGCAAGCACCTCTTCCTTGCCGCACGAGCCATTCTTTGGATTGACCCACACACGGAGGCGCACGGCCGAAATCCCATAGTCATTCTTCAGCAGCTCTAGGCACTCGCGCTCATTGCCTTTCGTATCGAAGAACTTCTGTCCACGTGCCTCTTGTCCGGTAAGGAAACCAACGTCGGCACCTTTTACAAAATCATCTTTAATCGTTTCGTTTTGTGTCGCACAACCCATCGTAAGCATGAGCAGAAGCGACGAGAGAATCATCTTTTTCATGAATTATCATGTGTTTAAGTAAACAAAATTGTGGCAAATTTAATAACAAATTATGAGAATATAGCACTCTCATCGGAATAAGTTGCAAACATTCCCCTGAAAAATGTTATGGATGTCTAAGTATCGGTGTATTTAGAGATGCAGACAAATTCTGGGGACAATGCCTTTATGCAAGAGAAAACCAAAAGAACAGGAACAGATACAGGGAAAAGACGGAAAGGATATGCGAGAAAGGGTGTTACACATACCGACTTTACATTACTGCCTCAGTACTGGCAGTTCGCTGCCTCTATGTTGGCAGTACACTGCCTCGGTGATGGCAGACGACTGCCAACGTAGTTTGGCAGAGAGAAAGAAGGAGAAGGTAAGGAGAGAAGTCACCACAAATAATCCTCTACATAAGCATCGAACTCCCACGGCTCGGTGTACCCGAAGCGGGTAAGGATACGGCGAACGGCCTTTTGCTCGTCGGGCGAGAGCAAGCGCTCACCCTTACGGATACGGTAATAGGTGCGCTCGCTGAAATGAGCACGCAAGGTGGCAGCTACACGCTCGTGCACATTGAAGGGCAACTTGCCCATCACACTCTTGAACCCTTTGGCATAGAGGACTTTCTCCGCCTTGTCATAGTGCGGACAACTGCCCGATGTGTCGAGCATACGGGGATTGAGAATGCTGAATCTCACATTGTCTGCCGATTGCAAAGCTACGTGGCGCAGGCAGGTGGATGCCTTGGGGCATTCGCTCACGACGCACATGTCGTAGAAGGAAGGTACTGTTGTTTGTTCGTTCATAAAGCCTCTATTTTATCAGTTTCTAACGACCACAAATATACAACATTTTTATCCCAAATGCAAACTTTCTGCCTCGAAATGTCATTTATCCGATGGAAATGTTTATCTTTGTGCGTAAATAATAAATATAAGGTATAGAGCCATGAAGAAATTAGTCGTTTTATCAGGTGCCGGCATGAGTGCCGAGAGTGGAATCAGTACGTTTCGCGACGCGGGCGGACTGTGGGAACAATACCCCGTGGAGGCGGTGGCTACGCCCGAGGGATATGCACGCGACCCGGAGCTGGTGACGCGCTTCTACAATGAGCGCCGACGCCAATTGCAACACGTGGAGCCTAACCAGGGACACCGCCTGCTGGCGGAGATGGAGAGGGACTTCGACATCACCGTGATTACCCAAAACGTGGACAACCTGCACGAACGGGCGGGCAGTTCACACGTCATCCACCTGCATGGGGAACTGACGAAGGTGACTTCGAGCCTTCAGCCTAACAACCCCAACTTCATCCGCGAACTGAAGCCCGAGGAGTGGGAGGTGAAGATAGGCGACTTGGCCAAGGACGGCTCTCAGTTGCGCCCCTTCATCGTGTGGTTTGGCGAGGCAGTGCCGGCCATCGAGGTGGCGGTGGATTATGTGATGAAGGCCGACATACTGGTCATCATCGGCACATCGATGAACGTCTATCCCGCAGCCGGATTGCTCCACTATGCTTCACCGCGATGCGAGGTGTTCCTCATCGACCCGAACGAGGTGCGCGTGAATGCCGACCGACCCATCAACATCATCCAAAAGGGCGCTTCGGAAGGGGTGAAGGAACTTTGGGAGACACTGACGGAGTGAAAAGAAACAGAAAAGATTCAAGGCAAAGGGGATGAAATTGTCATTTATTCGCTATCTTTGCCACCAATTACGGAATAAAACTTAGCACATAGAAAAAAAAGACATGTTTTCAGGAATAGTAGAAGAAACGGCCAAGGTCGTAGCCTTGGAGAAGGAGCAGGAGAATCTGCACCTGACAATGACTTGCTCGTTTGTCGACGAGCTGAAGATTGACCAGAGCGTGGCGCACAACGGCGTGTGCCTGACGGTGGTGAAGATTGAGAACGGCACCTATACGGTGACGGCCATGAAGGAGACCATCGAACGCTCAAACCTAGGATTACTCAGCGTGGGCGACGAGGTGAACGTGGAGCGCTCGATGATGATGAACGGACGGTTGGACGGACACATCGTGCAGGGACATGTTGACCAGACGGCTGAGTGCATCGCCATCGACGATGCCGAGGGAAGTTGGTACTTCACCTTCCGATATACCTTTGACCGAGAGATGGCGCGTCGCGGATACCTGACCGTTGACAAAGGCTCGGTGACGGTGAACGGGGTGAGCCTCACCGTGTGCAACCCCACGGACGACACCTTCCAGGTGGCCATCATCCCCTATACCTATGAGCACACCAACTTCCATGCCTTCCGCGTGGGAAGCCGTGTGAACATCGAGTTTGACATCATCGGAAAGTATATAAGCAGGATTAATCAGTATTAAGAGGAAAAGAGAGACCCTCCCCTTTGCCCCTCCCTCTATGGAGGGGAATAAATAGTTTTGGTTATACATTTTACTCCCCTCCATAGAGGGAGGGGCAAGGGGAGGGTTCACTATTTTATATGGATTTCTTAGAATTGGTCAAAGCCCGTCAGAGCGACCGGGCGTATGACAAGAACCGTCTCGTTGAGCCGGAGAAGTTGGAGCGCATCCTCGAAGCCGCCCGTCTGGCTCCCTCGGCTTGCAACGCCCAACCGTGGAAGTTTGTGGTGGTGACCGACCCCGAGCTTGCCATAAAGGTGGGCAAGGCATCTGCCGGCCTTGGCATGAACAAGTTTGCCAAGGATGCACCCGTGCACATCCTCATCGTGGAGGAGAGCATGAACATCACCTCCCTGCTCGGTAGCAAAATCAAGGACAAATATTTCCCCCTCGTAGATATAGGCATTGCCGCCAGCCACATCACCCTTGCCGCTGAAGCCGAAGGACTTGGCTCGTGCATCCTCGGATGGTTCGACGAGAAGGGCATCAAGGAGTTGGTGGGCATCCCTCAGAAGAAACGCCTCCTGCTCGACATCACCATCGGATATTCGCTGAAACCGAAGAAACAAAAGGTGCGCAAGGCGAAGGAGAAGGTGGTGGCGTATAATAAATATTGAATTACAACTCCTTCAAAAGCACATCACTCTCCCTATAGTAAGCCTCTTTGGCGCGGGCAAGGGCTTGCCACTCGTGGCTGTATTCGCCCGTGTGGTCAATCTTGAAGTTCTCCGACCCGTCGGTGTCGATGCGCTTGAGCACCTCCCTCACCGTCAGGCGGGTGAGGTCTTCGGCGGGCAGGTAGATGGTGTTGTCGCTCTTTTCGTCATCCGCCACGGGATAGAGCAGCTCGAGGTCTTGGAGTTCATAGATGATTTCGTTCACAATGCGGATGGGGATGCGGTGCATACGCGAAAGTTCGTCGGCCGTGTAGGGGTGTTCGCCATTGGCAAAGCGCTTGCACACGGCGCTCATCAGGAGGATGCAGAGGAAGTCGTGATAGCGCCGGCTGATGTTGCGTGCATCCTTCTCGAAGTTGTAGGTCTCCACGTTTTGGCTGGCATATGTGAGTTGGGCACCAAAGAGGCAGATGCACCACGAAATCTGTGTCCAAAGGAGGAAGAGGGGGATGGCAGCAAAGGAGCCGTAGATGGCGTTGTAGTTGGCCACCCATATCTGACTGTTGATGTAGAAATACTGGAGGAACTGGAAGGCTATACCCGAAGCGATACCGGGCAACAGGGCATTCTTGAGCTTCACCTTCGTGTTGGGCATGAAGACGTAGAGGGCAATCAGCATCATGGAGGTGAAGGCAAAGGGGATGGAGCGGATGAGGAACTTCACGAAGGGAGCCATCAGCTCGAATTGTTCGAGGTCTTTCAACATCGTGGTCATGAACACCGAAAGACCGCCCGACACCACAATCAGTATCGGCAAGAGGAGGAAGATGGAGAAGTAGTCAGTAATCTTGCGGAAGAGGCTCCGTGGCTTCTTCACCTGCCATATCTGGTTGAAGTTGCGCTCGATGTTGTCGGTCAGCGTCAGCACCGTCCAGAGCAACATCACGAGGCCCACTCCGATGAAGACTCCGCTTTGAGCATGTTCGAGATAGGAGTCAATCCAACCGAGCAACGTCTCCACAACAAGACTTTGCCCTTCGAATCCCTGGCGAATCTGCATCTCCATCAGGTTGGCAAAGCCGAAGCCACGGGCAATGGCAAACAGGATGGCAAAGATGGGCACAATGGAGAGCAATGTGCTGTAGGTCAGTGCCGATGCACGATTCACTATGCGGTCGCGCACGAAGCGTTGCACCGTCAGCATCAACACCTTCAGTACGTTGTACCACCGGTAGGTGAGGGGATTGACATCCTCCTTTGTCACGCGCCAAATCTCTTCATCGAGGAAGTTGCGCAGGTCTTTCAGGGTCATTATCAGTTTCATAAGCGATATGGGAAAAGGTGAAAGCAGTCGGCCTATAAGCCGGGTTCTGTGCCTCTCCGTATGAGGGAAAGGTGCCTGTCATTTATCTGCGCCACCCGTCACCGTGTGGCTCTAGCGGTCTACCCTCCGGCTTGGGCGGGCTACCCTCATAGCGCCGGTTTACATGACCTTACAACTCCCAAGGCGGACAGCCCGTGTGTCACCACACGGCTGGTGAGCTCTTGCCTCACCTTCTCACCCTTACCCCACCACCCGAAAAGGGGGGAGGGGCGGTTATTTTCTTCTCCACTGCTCAACCCTCGCGGATTGCTTGCCATTAACAAGTGGGATGCCCTGTGTTGCCCGGACTTTCCTCTTCCCCCGAAGGGTCAGCGACAAGCCGTCCAACTGCTTTCAGCGCGCAAAGGTACGAAAAATATGGTGAAGTACGAAAGGGGGGAGGGGAAAAATGTCCGTCAGCACACTGGCCACACCTTAATGAATGAATCAAAAAAAGGTTTTTGATGAGCAAAGCGAATCAATTACTCACTCAAACAGATGCAATTCGACTTGTGGAAGTTAAGCACAGGAGTGAGCCTTCCCTTACTCCTGCTCAAACTTCACCGAGCTGAGTCCTACGAGCTTGTCGTAGCGCCCACCAAAGGGGCGGTGGTAGACGAGGATGAGGTACTCGTTCTCCGTCTCGTAGAAGTTGCCCGAGGCGGGTGCCGTCTGTCCCACGGTGGAGCCTTCGGGCACAAACAGATAGAGCCAGTTGTAGACGCCCATCTTCAGGAGCTGGACACCTTCGTAGGCGCGTGTCTGCTCGTTATAAGTCAGTGCGCATGAGGGAGTAAACTGTCCGTAGGTGAAGTTTCCGTTCAAGTAGAATCGGCCGTTCGGAAGGGGGTTGTCGAAGCCTTCGAGGGTGAAGTGTACGAAGAGGTAGTCGGCCTCGGTGTCGGTGTCATCAGCCATGTCGTAGCGGATGAAGAAGCGTCCGTCCTGATCCTGGTCGTAGCTGTAGTTGGTGCGTGGCTGATCGGGGTAGAGGGTGGCGTGGTAGTAGGGGTTGAAGTATTGCACCTGCTCGACATCCTGATAACCGTAGTGGAGGTTGAAGATTTCGAAGCGACGGTATTCGTTTCCAGCGGGGAAGATGAGCCGGCGATTGTGGACGAATTGCATTTGGCCGGGTTGCAGATAGGTGGGTTGCAGGTTGGTGACGCAATTGTCGGTGCGCAGGTTCTGATAGACGCGTGTCTTGAACTCGGCTTGTGGCGAGGTGACGTTCATGCCCGGATAGTTGACCGTGAAGCTCACCTGTTGGTGGCTCTCGTTGGTGTCGATGTCGGTGTTGCTACTCACCTCGGCAGAGACGCCCACGCGTGGTTCGATAACCGAGAAGGAGGCTTGTGCCACGGGTGTCTCCTCGTTGTCCTCGCCAAAGATGTCCACCCGATAGTTGCCCGAGAGGAGCAGTTGCACCTCGTCGTTGGGGAGGGTGAAGCGATAGTGGGTGTAGAGCATGGTGGTGTTGAGCGAGTTTTCCCAATCCTCAATCACGTTGTCGTTGAACCCTTGCAGATAATCGGTGTCGAAGAGGTCGCTGGGTGTCCAGTCGGCATTGCAATGGGTGATTTTGTAGGTGTAGCGGTGATACTCGTGGGTGAGTTCGTCGAACGAGATTTCCACCCTGTCCGCCGTGTTCAGGTGGATGATGGGCGGAGCCATCCAGTTGTCGTTGGCCACGACTTGGAGGGTCTTGATGTGAGGCACGTTCACACAGGTGGTTTGCGCCATCGCCAAGTGTATGTTTGCCCATGCGAGCAGGGCTATATATAGAATCTTTTTCATCTTCTCACTTTGTCTCCTTCACTTTTTTTTCACTACGCGAGAAATATTTTTCTCAGGTACACTAACAAAATTCCTCGGGCAAAGGATTGCCTTATGCCTTACCTTTTAATATATCTTCCAATTTCAGCAACTCGTCGCGGTATTGGGCAGCTTCGATGAAGTCGAGGCGCTTGGCAGCTTCGGTCATCAGCTTGCGCGTGCGCTCGATGCTCTTCTCCAGTTGCGGACGGCTCATGTATTCGATAATCGGGTCGGCAGCAATGGAGGTGAGCACCTCACTCTTCGGCTTGCCATAGCCTTGGGATGAAGCCTGCTCATCCATGGCCTGAGGTTGGGCATTGATGAGGTCGCCCATCTTGCGCTCCTTCCTGATTTGTTGGGGCACAATGCCGTTTGCCTGGTTGTAGGCAAGCTGTTTTTCGCGCCGGCGATTCGTTTCGTCGATGGTCTGTTGCATACTGTCGGTCACCTTGTCGGCATACATGATGACGCGTCCGTTGATGTTTCGTGCCGCGCGTCCCGCCGTTTGCGTGAGCGAGCGATGGCTACGCAGGAATCCCTCCTTGTCGGCATCGAGGATGGCCACTAGGGAGACCTCGGGCAAGTCCAATCCCTCGCGCAGGAGGTTCACTCCGATGAGCACGTCGTAGATGCCCGCGCGCAGGTCGTCCATAATTTTCACCCGCTCGAGCGTGTCCACCTCGCTATGGATGTAGTTGCACCTGACGTTGTGGTCGAGCAGGTATTCCGTCAGCTCCTCGGCCATGCGCTTGGTGAGGGTGGTCACGAGCACCCGCTCTTCGCGCTCGACGCGTTGCTGGATTTCCTCCATGAGGTCGTCAATCTGATTGAGGCTCGGGCGCACGTCGATGATGGGGTCAAGCAATCCCGTGGGTCGGATGACCTGCTCCACCACGATGCCCTCGCTACGGATGAGTTCGTAGTCGGCAGGTGTGGCGCTCACATAGATGGTTTGCGGTGTCATGGCCTCAAACTCCTCGAACTTCAGCGGGCGGTTGTCCAGCGCGGCAGGCAGGCGGAAGCCATACTCCACGAGGTTGACCTTGCGCGCACGGTCGCCACCATACATGGCGCGTATCTGAGGCACACTGACGTGGCTCTCGTCAATCACCAGCAGGAAGTCCTTGGGGAAGAAGTCGAGCAGGCAATAGGGGCGTGTGCCCGCCTCGCGTCCGTCGAAGTAGCGCGAGTAGTTCTCGATGCCCGAGCAATGGCCCAGTTCGCGAATCATCTCCATGTCATACGTCACCCGCTCGTGGAGGCGCTTGGCCTCAAACTCCTTGCCGATTTCGCGGAAAAACTCCTCCTGCTTCCACAGGTCGTCCTCAATCTGATGAATGGCGCGGATGGTGCTCTCCTTGGTGGTCATGAAGAGGTTGGCGGGGTAAATCTTATACTCGTCGAACGAGCCGAGGCGCATGCCCGAGACGGCATCCACCTCCTCGATGGCGTCAATCTCGTCGTCCCAAAACATCACACGCAGGAGGTTGTCGGCATAAGCCAGATAGATGTCCACCGTGTCGCCCTTCACGCGGAAGTTGCCACGTTGGAAGGCGATGTCGTTGCGGCTGTATTGCATGTCAACCAGCCGGCGGAGGAACACGTTGCGGTCGAGCAACTTGCCACGCTTGATTTCAATCACATTCTCGTAGAAGTCGGCAGGGTTTCCCATGCCGTAGATGCACGACACGGAGGAGACGACAATCACATCCTTCCGTCCCGAGAGTAGGGAAGAGGTGGCTGCCAGGCGAAGCTTGTCAATCTCGTCGTTGATGGCGAGGTCCTTCTCGATGTAGGTGTCGCTGCTGGGCAGGTATGCCTCCGGCTGGTAGTAGTCGTAGTAGGAGACGTAGTACTCCACCGCATTGTTGGGGAAGAAGCTCTTGAACTCGCCATAGAGCTGGGCAGCCAGCGTCTTGTTGTGACTCAGGATGAGGGTGGGCTTGTTCACGTTCTTGATGACGTTGGCAATGGTGAACGTCTTGCCCGAGCCGGTCACTCCCAGCAGGGTCTGTGCCGGCATCCCCTGCTTGATTCCCTCGGTCAGTTGGCCGATGGCTTCGGGCTGGTCGCCCGTGGGTTTGTAGTCAGAAATCAGTTCAAAGTTCATAGCTCTCGCAAAGTGAGGTTGGAAAAAAACCGCGTAAAATTACGCATAATATTTGGTAGAAACCTGCATCATGGAGAAGAAATGAATGAATTCGTGACTTTTTTTGTTGAAATTAGGAAAATAAGCACTATATTTGCAGGGTGAATTGAAAAATAAGAGGTGGAAACATCCTTTAATTAACAACTATAAAAAACATCTTTCGTAAAAAAATGAAACCTACGTTGTTTGTATTAGCGGCCGGTATGGGTAGCCGCTACGGAGGCCTGAAGCAGCTTGACGGCCTTGGTCCCAATGGTGAAACCATCATGGATTACTCAATCTTCGACGCCATCCGTGGCGGATTCGGCAAGATTGTGTTCGTCATCCGCAAGGACTTCGAGCAGGACTTCCGCGAGAAGATTATCAGCAAGTATGAAAACCACATCCCCGTGGAGCTTGTCTTCCAAGCCATCGACGACCTGCCCGAGGGCTTCACTTGTCCCGCCGAGCGCGTGAAACCTTGGGGAACCAACCACGCCGTGCTGATGGGTAAGGACGTTATCAAAGAGCCCTTTGCCGTCATCAATGCCGACGACTTCTATAGCCGCGATGCTTTTGCCGTTATCGGCAAGTGGCTCAGCGAGCTTCCCGAGGGACAGGAGAACAAATATTGCATGGTGGGCTTCCGCGTAGGCAACACCCTTTCCGAGAATGGCTCCGTGGCTCGCGGCATCTGCGAGAAGAACGAGCAGGGCCACCTCACCACCGTGGTCGAGCGCACCGAGATTATGCGTGTGGATGGCCCCATCTGCTACAAGGATGAGGAGGGTCAGTGGATTGCCGTTGAGGACAACACACCCGTGTCCATGAACATGTGGGGATTCACACCCGACTACTTCAAGCACTCCGAGGAGTACTTCATCGAGTTCCTCAGCGACCCGAAGAACATGGAGAACCTGAAGGCCGAGTTCTTCATCCCCCTCATGGTGAACAAGCTCATCAACGAGCAGACCGCTACCGTGGAGGTGCTCGACACCACCAGCAAGTGGTTCGGTGTGACCTATGCCGCCGACCGTCAGGGCGTGGTTGACAAGATTCAGGCACTCATCGATGCCGGTGAATATCCTGCGAAGTTGTTCTAATTCTTTTTATTGGAGTTAAAGGAGTTATCACTCGCTTTGCTCGTTAGGAGTTAAAGGAGTTAAAGCCGATAGTTTTGCTCGCTCATAGTTTATGTCGTAGTTTTTTTACTATTGGCTCTAACTCCTTAGGCTCGAAGAGCCGATAACTCCTTTAACTCCTTTAACTCCCCAAAATATAATCATGAGCGTTGACGACAAGAAAATAATCTTCTCGATGGTGGGCGTATCGAAAGCCTTCCAAGCCAACAAACAAGTGTTGAAAGACATCTACCTCTCGTTCTTCTATGGTGCCAAAATCGGCATCATCGGTCTCAACGGATCGGGAAAGAGTACCCTGCTGAAAATCATTGCAGGCATTGAAAAGAGCTATCAGGGCGAGGTCGTGTTCTCGCCCGGCTACAGCGTGGGCTACCTGCCTCAGGAGCCCCAGCTCGACCCCGAGAAGACGGTGAAGGAAATCGTGATGGAGGGCGTGCAACCCATCGTGGATGCACTGGCCGAGTACGAAGAAATCAATAATAAATTCGGTCTGCCCGAGTACTACGAGGACCCCGACAAGATGGATGCCCTCTTTGCCCGTCAGGCCGAGCTTCAGGACGTGATTGACAGCACCGACGCCTGGAACCTCGACTCGAAGCTCGAGCGTGCCATGGACGCCCTGCGTTGTCCGCCCGACGACCAGGTGGTGAAGCACCTCTCGGGTGGCGAGCGCCGTCGTGTAGCCCTGTGCCGGTTGCTCCTGCAGAAGCCCGACATCCTGCTCCTTGACGAGCCTACCAACCACCTCGATGCCGAGAGTATCGACTGGCTCGAGCAACACCTCCAGCAGTACGAGGGCACGGTCATTGCCGTCACCCACGACCGCTACTTCCTCGACCACGTGGCCGGATGGATTCTCGAACTCGACCGTGGCGAGGGAATCCCCTGGAAGGGCAACTACAGCAGCTGGCTCGACCAGAAGACCAAGCGCATGGAGATGGAGGAGAAGACCGCCAGCAAGCGCCGCAAGACCCTGCAACGCGAGCTTGAGTGGATCAACATGTCGCCCAAGGCCCGCCAGGCAAAGGGTAAGGCCCGCTTGAACTCCTACGACAAACTGCTCAACGAAGACCAGAAGCAGAAGGAGGAGAAGCTCGAAATCTACATCCCCAACGGACCGCGCCTGGGCAACAAGGTCATCGAAGCCGTGGGCGTGAGCAAGGCGTTTGGCGACAAGGTGCTCTTCCGCGACCTCAACTTCATGCTTCCCCCCAACGGCATCGTGGGCGTCATCGGCCCCAACGGTGCGGGCAAGACCACCCTTTTCCGCCTCATTATGGGACTCGAAACCGTGGACGGTGGCACCTTCGACGTGGGCGAAACGGTGAAACTGGCCTACGTCGACCAGCAACACAAGGACATCGACCCCGAGAAGAGCGTCTACGACGTGGTGAGCGGTGGAAGCGAACTCATTCGCATGGGCGGACGCGACGTGAATGCCCGTGCCTACCTGAGCCGGTTCAACTTTGCCGGTGCCGACCAGACGAAGCTCTGCGGCATGCTCTCCGGTGGTGAGCGCAACCGCCTCCACCTGGCCATGGCCTTGAAGGAAGAGGGCAACGTGCTCCTGCTCGACGAGCCTACCAACGACATCGACGTGAACACCCTGCGTGCCCTTGAAGAGGGTCTCGACGAGTTTGCCGGATGCGCCGTCATCATCAGCCACGACCGCTGGTTCCTCGACCGCATCTGCACCCACATCCTTGCGTTCGAAGGCGATGGCGAGGTCTTCTACTTCGAAGGCTCCTACAGCGAGTACGAAGAGAACAAGCTCAAGCGCCTCGGTCAGGAAGAGCCCAAGCGCACCCGCTACCGCAAGCTGATGGAGGATTGATGAGCCGCACTCCCCCCTCATCAGTTATTTTCTTTTTAGGCACGGATTGCACGGATTAACACGGATAAATTAACTATGGCTGTTTGCGATGGCCATAACCATAGTAGCGAAGCGTAGCGCCATAGTTGATTTGTCCGTGTAATCCGCGGAGTTCCCTTGAGCAAAGCGAAAAATCCGCGCCTAATCCCCCCGTGTTTTTTCTGTTAACAAACCTTAGCCTTGGGATGAGCCTGCCTTAGCCCTAGGATAAGCCCGCCTTAGCCTTGGACTATGCCCCCTTTAGTCCTCGACTATGCCCCCTTTAGTCCTCGACTGGGATTGCCCCTCCATTGCTTACTCCCCTTGCTTTTCTTCCCCTTTTCCCCCGATTCATATTACAAAGATACAAAATCGTGCCCAGGGATGTCAAGAGGCACTTCCGTTTTAGCGGAAAATTAACAGTTCGCCAATCAGCATCAAACAAACTGTTCATCGGTGTTTGACGGTTGTTTTGACAAAAGTAAAAAAGTGCATATTTTAACAATTGTAAAAATGTAGTTTGTAAGGATAATTCAGAGTAGAACTAAACTGTGTGAAAAAGGAGTCAACCTTATTCAGGGAAAGACACACCCCGCTATTACAGATTACAGTTATTACAGATTACAGTTATTACAGATAACAGTTAGGTAAAACGGATAATAAAATAGGTCGGGGTAGAAACTTATATTATATATTTATA
>JAFTYI010000033.1 GCA_017464815.1 Bacteroidaceae bacterium
ATTTCTGTAACTTTGTCATCGGTAATCATAGTCGGATCTTTTGTTTTACTTTATAAGTAACTAGTAATCACATGTAAAGATACAAAATTCCTGCTAGATTACCAACTTTTTACATCACTTTCTTATCCCGAACTGACGTAACATGTGTTCGAGTCACTCTTGATTGTCGATATTGGCAAATATTTGCAACAAGGTATTTCGAGTGTAAACCTTTTAATTATGAATGCTGAATTATTTCACAGATTATGTTGAAGAACATAAAATGAAGCTCCAAATGAAGAGTGAAAAAGGGGAAAATGAATTCATCCCCCCTCTATGCAACAAATCATACATATAAAAAATGCCCGATGCAACATTTCATACATATGATTTTCTGAAAAGATGACAAAGTGGATAATCTGTGAAGCCTGTGAAGGGCTGTGAACGGGCGTGCCTTCACAGAAAGCGAGTGAAGGACAGTGGGTTACAAGGCGTGAAGGCTGTGAATGAAGGTTTAAGGATTATGGTTTAGGGTGTAGGGAGGTGGTTTTTAGGCGATGGTTATGGCTATAGCTGTTGGCTATGGCTGTTTGACATACGGTCGATGAGGCTGGAAGATACGGATGTTAAGCGGTGAAGATCTAAATCTTCCGGGCGTTTCGAACCGTTCTTATGAAAGTTGCATTTGCGAGCAGGGAGGGTACACTAAAAAAACAAGCACGGATTACATGGATTGGGAGGGGCCTGTTTATCCATGTAATCCGTGGGTATAGAGACGAGCTCAGGTTGCTTATTGCGGGAATATCACCTGATAGTTTCCGCTCAAGTGCATGAAGGCAAAGAGGCGGAGAAGGGCGTCGTAATAGGCATCGAAATAGCCGTCGGCAAAGGGCTCGTGCTTGGCATTCCACAGGGCATCGACAAACTCCTTGGTGTGGCCATCGGTGTGGAGCAACGAGGTGGAGGCTACGGCTCCTACAAGGCCGATGCTGTGGCGCAGGGCTTTCTCGGCACGACCGGCACGCAGTATCTCGTCATCGGCGGGTTGGGTGCCGTCGATGCGGTACTGGTCGACAAAGTCGTTGACTCCTTGGGAGTAGAAGAAGTTTTGAATCTTCTGGCCATACAGCTGTTGCCACTCGCGGTCGGCACAGCTCCAGGAGTAGTCGAGGGCAATGTTCATGGGCACACGCCATGAGTCGTAGCGGAAGTTCTGTGAACCGCGCATCCATCCACGGCTGTCCATGGGCGAACCGTCGTAGTTGCTGTAGTCGGGGCTCAAGCCTGTGACGGGGTGTGTGGTCTTGTGGAGATATTCGCGAGATGCACGGGCACATTCGCTCCAATAGTCGGCGCGTCCGTCGTCGGCCCACTTGGCCCACACTTCGTAGAAGGCAGGGAGGTGGTACGAGGGGTCGGTGAAGCGCGAACCTCCGCGGTCGGGGGTGAAGGTGATGAGTTTGTTCTCGGGGTTGATGAGCGGCATGGCTCCGCCTTCACCGGTCTTTTCCACCGAGCAGTTGAGGATGTGTTGGGCCTCGGCCTTGTAGTCGATGCCGGTGTCATCGCCCCAACGGTTGGAGGCGAAGAGCAGGGCGGTGATGTAGTAGAGTTCGCCATCGCTGGCAGAACCCCAGCTGTTGCGGCTGCCGTCCGTCCGGCAACTCCAGGCAAAGTATCCTTCACGAGGGCCGTCGGGGTGCTGCATATAGCGCTGGCTCCAACGCCACAGGCGGTCGAAGACATCCTTCTTGTCGAGCTGTACGGCTATCATCATGCCATAGCTCATGCCTTCGGTGCGCACGTCGTTGTTCTTGATGTCGGAAATGTAGCCCATCGAATCGCCTACTTCGAAGTAGCATTTGTTGGGGCCGTAGAAGACATCGTTGAAGACTTCGTTCAGCTTGGCATCCACCTCGGCGGGGCTATAGCCTGCCTCTACAAAGACATTGCGGTAGTGGCGGGTTTCAAAGCCTCCCTTTGAACTGGGGGAAGAGAGTCCGGCGCTGCATGAAGTTGCCATTGTAAAGGAGAAAATGGACAGGATGGATAGAATAAGGTTTTGTTTCATGATTCAAAAATATTTTTTAGACATAAGAACAAAAGGACAGAAGAGAGACGACTTCTTATGTACTTTTGTTCTTATGTCAATAATAATCCAGATTAAAAACTTAGTTAATCAGATAAATCTTCTCAAGACCGTTGTAGGTACACTTGACGGTGGCACGACCCTCGACGATGGGGCTGATTTCGAAGGTCACACCGGGTTTGTCGGCAGTGGCCTTCAACACTGTACCCTTCTTCAACGGGCCGTAAGCCTGATAGCGGATAGCATCGGTCAAGCCGTTGGCGTTGGTGCAACGGATGGGGGTTGTAGCGAGATTCAACTTCTGACCATCAGCTGTAATAGTAACTTGAGGAACGGCCGGACGCTCGCAAACGGTACCATTCTTAGAGAAACCGATTCCGTGGAGATCCATCAAACCGACGGGGCGCTGAGGCTGCTGAGGCTGACGGCCACCCCATCCCGGACGGTTGCCTTGCTGGGGCTGTTGCACCTCGGGGCCTTCCACTACCAAGTAGATGGCGTGTTTGCCCTTCAATCCCTCAACGGCGGGAACGGCCACCTGATAGTTCTTGGCTACGCGGGGAGCATCGGCGGGAACTTCAACAACGGCAATCTCCTTGCCCTTCCATGTGTCGTTGGCATAGGGGCCATCGAGCATGACATGAATCTTGAATGCGCCATGTCCGCCCGGTGTGAGGTTCAGGTTGAGCATGGTACCGTCGCCCTTTTGGACACCGGTGAAGGCTTTCACGCCCTTGGTGTCTTTCTCCAATCCTCCGAAGCCGAAGTACTTGAAGCCGACAATGCCACGGTTGGTGATGCCGGCAAGGTCCATATTGTTGTCCCACACGTCGTGGTTGTCCTGCATCCAGTTGTTGCCTGTCACGTAGCAGGCATATCCGGCTGAATAGTAGGCGTAGGGGGGGAGACCGAAAATCTGGAAGCCTTCGCTGGTAACCTCGGCACCGGTGTATTCAGTGCCATCGGAGGCCTTGGCTGTCCATTCGTTGCCCTTCACGTAGGGATCGTAACCCGTAATCTTCACGGTGCCGCCATCGGCTACCTTCTTCTTGTCCCACGTAATCTTCACGGGAGCAACCATTGCCTGACGGGCATTGCCGAACCCACGGGGCGGACGGTGATAGAAGACGTACCACTGACCGTTGATTTCCTCGATAGAGCCGTGTGTGTTGTGGGCAAAGTTGGCGGTGGTGAGGTGAGTGCCATCCTCATTGGGAACCACACCACGAGAGTCGACCAACACACCACCCGAACGCCACGGGCCGAGGGGAGAGTCACCGAAGGCATAGCGGAGAGCCGAGTTGGTGGAGCCCAATCCGTAGTCGGGGCCTGAATAGCCCGAGAAGACCATCACATACTTGTTGCCCACCTTGCGGATAGAAGAGGCCTCAAAGAAGTTGAACTCACCGGGATTCTGTCCCTTATAGAGGGCGGGATACTGAGTACCTTCGGGGTCGCGCACCTCACCATAGCGACTGCTGGCAGGGATGAAATAGTCGCGCAACTCGGTGCCGGGACGCATGGAGTACATCGTGTTCTGGTCAAGCTCACAGGCCGTAGAGTGCTGGAAGCCATAGAAGACGTAAGCGCGGAAGCCCTTGTCGTAGTCGGGGTCCTTCTTATCTGTAACATATTCAATGTACACCGAGGGGTCGAAATCAATCAGCGAACCGGGCAGACACTGGCGGCCGTCGGGGGTGAGGTTGATGGGAGTGAAGGGGCCGTCGGGGCGGTCGCCCTTGCACACCATTGCCACACGACGCCATCCGCGTGAGTGGGGATAGAGGTAGTAGGTCTTCTTTCCTGTCTCGCGGTCCTTCACCTCCACGAGGTCGGGGGCATACATGGTGTCCCATTGGCCATCGACAAAGTGGGTGAAGATGGGGCCTTCGTCGCGCCACTGGCTGAGGTCTTCCACGGGAGCCGACCACATGCGGATGTCGCTACCGCAATAGGCTGAATAGGTGATGTCGTGCGAACCGATGATGTAGGCACGGTACTTGCCCGGATTGTCGGGGTCTTCAAACACACGGGGTTCGCCATCGGGAAGATGTTCCCACAAGGGCAAATAAGGATTCTGTGCATTCACAGAAGTTGCTGCCAAAAGGAGCAACAGTTGCAGAATTCTTTTTTTCATAACGGTTTTATTTGATGTGTATAAAGTGACGAGCTGGCATGGAGGCACATAATCACCTTCCAAACCAACTCGTGACTTTTAACTAGACTTATTACTTGAACAACAATTGTGCCAATTCCTTGAGGCTGCGACGCCAGGTGAGGAATTCGTGAGCTGTACCTTCAGATACATAGCCGACAGCGTTGTGGCCGGCAGCCTTCAAGTCTTCGGTTGCCTTCTTGATACCGTCGGGATTCTCCTTGCTACCACAGCTCATGAAGATGAGTTTCACCTGCTTGGCATCCTTGATGTCAGCGGGGGCATACGTTCCACCACTCATCAGGCCGTAGTAACCGAACACTTCGGGACGACGGAGGGTGATGGTCTTGGTCTCCATACCACCCATAGAGAGGCCGGCCATGGCGCGATGATTCTTGTCGGCACGGGTCTGGAAGTTGGCATCGATGTAGGGAACCAATTCATCAACCAACACCTTTTCAAACTCCTCGGCTGTGAAGTTACGCAAGCCGCCAAACTTCACTTCGTTGGTCATGCCGTAGGTCATGACGATGATGAAGGGTTTGATTTTGCCCTCAGCAATCAGGTTGTCCATGATGAGGTTGGCATGTCCCTGGTTGCTCCATGCTGTCTCGTCTTCTCCCCAGCCGTGTTGCAGGTAGAGGACGGGGTATTTCTCCTTCTTGTTCTTGCCATACATGGGCGGGGTGTAGACGAATGCGCGGCGGTTCTGCTGGGTGCTTTCGCTCCAGAAGAGCACTTGCTGCACGTTGCCATGAGGCACGTTCTTCATGGCATAGAAGTCCTGGTCGTGAGCCGGAATTTCGATACCGCTCTCCCAACGGCATGAGCCGTAGTAGTTCAGTGCACCCGGGTCGTTCACCACGCCACCGTCGATGGTCAGGTGATAGTAGTGGAAACCTTCGTCCATGGGGCCGGCAGTGGTGCCTTCCCACAGGCCTTCCTTATTCTTGCGGAGCACGGTGCCGCCACGTCCGCCAAGGCCCAGGCTGACAACCACTGACTTGGCTTCGGGAGCCTTCACCTGGAAGCGGGCATACCCCTGTGAGTTCACCATCGGATACTGCTGTCCGGGCTGGTTCTTCACTGAGGGAACGAAGTCTTCCTTGATGACAACGTTGTCCAGCGCGGGGTCGAAATCGCGCACGGCGTAGTAGACCTGCTTGTACTTGAGGTTGCCGTCGATGAGCAACGGATAGTTGGCTGTTCCCACCCATGAGTCCTTGTCGCTCAGGTTCCAGAAGGTCACCACCTTCACTACGTCCTTATGCTTACGCAGTACGCGGAAGAGGCTGGTATACTGGTCGGTGTGCATGGCCTTCACGTGGTCGCTGATCTGCACGCCCTGGCGTGAGAACTGGAGCTGTCCGCCCATCTCTTCGTTGGCGCGGATGTCGAGCTCGGTGAAGTGGATGTGGTCCACGAGGGTGGCATACTTCTCGATGGCGGCCTCAACGTCTTCCATCGAGGGGCCATAGATGTTGTAGTGGCCCTGCATGCCGATTCCGTCGATGGGCACGCCGGCGTCCTTCATCTTCTTTACCATATTATAGATGCGGTCGCGCTTGGCGGGGTCGGCCGCATTGTAGTCGTTGTAGAAGAGCAACGCATTGGGGTCGGCCTCGCGGGCAAACTCGAATGCTTTGGCGATGAACTCGTCGCCACACAGGTTGTAGAGGCGCGACTGGCGATAGTCGCTCGGGCGGCGGTTGCCCCATCCGCGTCCGTTGCCGTCGGCCATGGCTTCGTTCACCACATCCCAGCAGTAGATGATGTCCTTATAGCGGTTCACCACGGTGTGGATGTGTTCGCGCAGGCGCTTGTAGAACACCTCCTTGGTCACCTCCTTGCCCTTGGCATCGGTGAACATCCAGTCGCAGAACTGGCTGTGCCACACAAGGCAGTGACCACGCATCTTGATGTTGTTCTTGCGGCAGAAGTTGGCGATGGCGTCGGCACGCTCCCATCTCCACACTCCCTCCTGGGGATGCACCTCGCCCGGCTTCATCTCGTTCTCGGCGGTCACACTGCTGAAGTTGTCGAGGATAATCTTCTGCTGGTCTTCACTAAGGTTGCGCGAATTGATAGCAACACCCACGTCAAAGTAGTTCTTGTAAGCATCCTTCAGGCCTTGTGCCCACAGGGATGCGCCACTCATCGTCATTAAAGCCGCGAGGGCAATGGTCTTTACATGTTTCATTATACAAACTGTTTTTTTATGGATTAATGTTTCGTCGGTATTCCGATTTTCGTTTGCAAATGTATTACAAAATGCACACATCCGCTTCCGTACACGTGTCGCATGCTTTCGTATTTGTTTCACAGGACAGGTTTTCGGTGGGATAATGGCTAAAAGATGTCTCGTCCACCATCAGGCAGGTAGAGACATTTGCAACAGAGAGCCTCATAATTCACTACTGTTCAGCCTATTAAACAACAACCCCATCATTCCGCCAAAGACGTCCTGATGGGGGCTGAAATGAGACTAGGGGTCTCACCACCTATGAGACCCCTAGTCTCATGCATAGTGACACCCCTAGTTTCATATATAGTGAGCCCCTAGTCTCACAAGCGGTGACACCAGGGGCTCATTAGAGGGGATATCGGGGATGTCGTTTCCACCTCCGCACCGACGTGGTTTTACATCGCCACGAGGCGATAAGTCTTTCCAACATCGGTAGAGAGGTCGTACTCATACACCTGACGAAGGGGCAGCAAGGGGAGCTCCTTCAGCTCGGCCGAGCGGAGGGGTTGCTTCACTTGGGCGGGGGCAAGCAGGGCGTTGGGGCACTCGCCGCTGGCGGGTTGCAGTCCCTTGCCTTTCAGGGGGACGTAGGAGCGGATGCGCAGCGTGCCGCCGATAGTCGAGCGGATGGTGGCCGAGGCGACGGCTCCCCCACTCCATGCCATGTCCACCTCGAATCCGCCGCGGGCACGCAAGCCCTTCACCTCGCCCTCGGCCCATGCATCGGGCAGGGCGGGCAGCAGGTGTACGGCACCGTCGTGGCTCTGCAACAGCATCTCGCACACGCCGGCCGAGCAGCCGAAGTTTCCGTCAATCTGGAAAGGTGGGTGGGCATCAAAGAGGTTGGGATAGGTGCGCCCGTCGGGGTAGCGGCGTGCCTGGGCATCGTCGGGCAGCAGGTGCAACATGTTGGTGATAATCTGGAAGGCATGGTTGCCGTCGAGCATGCGTGCCCAAAAGTTGATTTTCCATCCCAGGCTCCACCCTGTGGCCATGTCGCCACGCTGCTTCAGTGTGTTGGCCGAGGCGGTGAAGAGGTCGGGATGGGCATAGGGCGAAATCTGGTTCGAGGGATAAAGCCCATAGAGGTGGGAGATGTGGCGGTGCTGGTCGGTGGGGTTGTCAGCGTCGATGAGCCACTCCTGCAACTGGCCGTGGCGGCCAATCTGCATGGGAGGCAGCTGGTTGATGGCCTGGCGCAGGCGGGCTGTGTAGGCCTCGTCCTCCTTACCCAACACCTCGGTGGCCTGCAAGGCGGTACTGAGCACGTCGAACACAATCTGGTTGTCCATCGTCGAGCCGGCCGTCACGTTGGTGCCCTTGCCCCTCGGCCCATGCTCGGGCGACACGGTAGGCAGGGTCATCAGCCATCCATACTGGGGATGCACCTGCATGTAGTCGAGCAGGAAGTCGGCAGCCCCCTTCAACACGTCGTAGTTGGCGGCAAGGAACCGCTTGTCGCCCGTGTAGAGATAGTGTTGCCACAAGTGGGTGCTCAGCCAGGCTCCACCCGTGGGGAACATGCCCCAAGGAGTGCCGTCCACAGGGCCGGCAATGCGCCACAGGTCGGTGTTGTGGTGGGCCATCCATCCGCGGCAGCCATACATCTGTTGCGCCGTCACACTGCCCGTCACGCTGAGGTCGCGAATCATGGCAAAGAGCGGCTCCTGCGTCTCAAACAGGTTGCCCACCAAGGCAGGCCAGTAGTTCATCTCGGCATTGATGTTGATGGTGTATTTCGAGTCCCAAGGGGCATTCATCTTGTCGTTCCATACCCCCTGCAGGTTGGCCGGCTGTCCGCCGGGCTGCGAACTGGAGATGAGCAGGTAACGGCCGTATTGCATCATCAGCGACACCATGTCCATGTCCTGCCCGCCGGCAAAGGCAGCCAGGCGCTTGTCGGTCTCCAACGATGAGTTCTCCGACTTGGGGAGCGTGAGCGACACGCGGTCATACTGCTGGCGGTAGCGGGCAATGTGGGCCTTCAGCAGCCGGTCATACTTCTTTCCCTCGAGCGAAACCAGGGCAGCCTCGTTGTCAAGGGCGGGGTCGTGGCTCACGTTGCGATAGTTGGCAAAGTTGGTGGCAGCCACCACGTAGAGGGTAGCCGCGGTGGCATCCTTCACGGCAAGGGAGGCACTGCCCTCCTCCACCCGTCCGTCGGTGACCACGCGGGTGCGGCATTCAGCCGTCAGTGCACCCGGTATGCCCTCCTGCTCCACGTTCTTCACGCGGGCGATGAGCTGTCCGTCGCCCACCCGCTTCTCGGCCGGCAACTGACTGTCGAAGTCCACGGTGAAGGCCAGCGCCCCCTTCTTGTCGGCCTCGATGCGCACGATGATGGCATCATCGGCCTGCGAGGCAAAGACCGTGCGGACATACTTTATACCTTTATATATATAGGAGGTCGTGGCCAAGGCATCCCCCAAGTGCAGGGCGCGTTCATAGTCCTCCACCTGCTGGTGGCCGAAGTCCAGCCGGATGTTTCCCACGGGCAGGTAGCGCATACCGTGAGGCCCCTTGATGAAGTGCTTGTCTATCAAGCCGGCCGCCTCACGCTCGCGTCCCTCAAATATCAGGCGGCGCACCTCGGGAAGAGCAGCCAACGACTCGCTGCTGTTGTTCTCGTGAGGTCCTCCCGACCAGAAGGTCTCTTCGTTCAACTGAATCACCTCCGTATCA
This sequence comes from Bacteroidaceae bacterium, assembly GCA_017464815.1. Taxonomy (GTDB): domain Bacteria; phylum Bacteroidota; class Bacteroidia; order Bacteroidales; family Bacteroidaceae; genus Phocaeicola_A. Next base: position 9,151 of record JAFTYI010000033.1, read on the forward strand.
GTGCCTCCATACACCATGGCACCCAGCTTGGAGTTACCCACGGGCAAAGCTTCCAGCCAGTGCGCGGCAGGCTTGCCGTACCACAGTCGATGGTCTTGTGCTTGCAACACGACACCCACCACCATCAGAAGCAGGGCCGTCAAGAATCCTTTTTTCATGCTATTGACATTTATTTATAATAGTTATTCATTCGTCTTTCTCTCTATCCCACCGACTCATCCAATCACAAACTCAACAACTCACAAACTCACTCACTACCTCACAACCACCTTCTTCCCATTCCTGATGTAGAGGCCCTTGGTGGGTCGGAGCACAGGCTGCCCCATGAGGTTGTAGTAGATGCCGTCCGTCGGCACCCGCTCTTCCATCACCGCAGGAACCCTGTCGGCAGGTGCGGCAGGCACCAGGTATGCCTTGCGCAGGTTGCAACCGCCACCTCCGTAGGCCACTTTCAGGGCATTCACGTGAACGAACTCGTCCACCCGCTCGTTGCCCTCGTTGGTGAGCACACGGGTCACGTCGGAGAGCGGGACGAACAGTGCCCCCCACTCAGCATTCCAGTAGGGGTCGTTCTCGTTGAAGTTGAGCACAATCTGCTTGTAAGGTCCGTGGTCCACCAGGCGGTTGGCAATGATGCGCAGGTTATCCCCCGTGCCCCGCAGCACCAGGGTGTCATAGGGGGTGAGGTCGGCAAACTGGTTGTACGTCACACTGGAACTCATCATCACCACTCCGCCACCACCGACGGCCGTGTTCAGGTTCCAGTCCACCTGTATCTGCTTCTCCTTCGGCCGGGCATCAATCCCCGTTCCGTCCCACTCGCGGAACATCGAGGGAGTCATTGCCACCCAATGGTCGGGCACCTCCCAATCATCGTAGTAGATGCCCGTCTTGGTCTGCACATAAGTGGTCACCTGCGACAGGGCCGTCTCCGTCCGACCGGGGAAATAGGTGTCAAGCAAGCGGTTGCGCTCGTTCATGTAATGTTCGTCCACGGTGTAGAGGGGGCGTTTCGACTGATAGGGATGCACGTCGCGCCGGTAGTCGCCCCAGCGTGCCGACTCGGCATACACGGCATAGGAGATGGTGTTGTAGAGGCTGTCCCACAACTCCACCACAGAGGCCTCGCCCAAGAGTCCGTCTTCAGACAGGAGGTGAGCCGCCCGCTTCAGGTAACGGTTTACGAAATCGGTGTTCTGCAACAGTGTCTGGAACATCCACGAGGGACAGGCATAGTTGTTCTCCTTCATCACATTGTCCGAGGAAGATTCAAATATCTGCTCCGTGTCCCAACAGAGGAAGTAGAAGCCGCGGGAGTCGGCCCCCCGCTTGCGTATGGCATACCAGTTGTGGTGGTCCCAATCGGTGTTTCCGCCATACTGGTTGATGAGCATGTAGTCGATGAAGGCATCCACGTCGAGCAATGCCCCCAACGTGTCCGGCTCGCCATTGGCATCCAACCCCTGTAGGCGGTTGTAAGAGGCCTCATCTGCCGCCTTTGCCACGGTGGACACCAGCTCGTTCCAAGCCTCCATGTCGCCCTCGGCCGCCTCGTGGTGGTTGCCGCCCGACTCCTCAATCTTGATGACGTCATAGTCGCTCTTCTTTCCGCCAAGATGCTGCTTGCCATACACGTCGTCCACCCGCTCGGCAATGTTGTAGAGTCCCCAATACATGCCGTTGAGGAACAGGTGTACGTGAACACCGTCCACCGCCGGATGCCCCATGCGCTTCTGCATCTTGCGTGCCCACAAGTCGCGGGTATACTGTGCCTTCAGGTTCCCACTTCCTCCCCAATGCTGCCACGAGTTGCCAAAGTGGCATCGCAGCACCAGCTGGTTGAACTTCGAGGGTGCCTCCTCGCCATAGATGGGATATTCCAGTGTGCCGGGACCATATTCGCTCTTGAACACCAGGCGGAAGGAGTGTTTGGGATTCTTCTCGGCCAATCTGCCATGTCCGCCATGCAGGCGGAGGCCACAATCCACTTGCATGTCGTGGCCGGCCGGACCTCCCATCAGCTCCACACTGGCCGGCCGTGTCCATCCGTGTCCGGTAGCATCCCCTACGGGAGGCCCGGTGTAGATGTAGATTCCTCCCGTCAGTTCATCGTTAGTGGGGTTGAACAGGTGCTCCTTGTCCGTCACGATGGAGAGGATGGGAATCTGCTTCAGCCCCTGCACAATCTTGGGGCGCAGAAGTTCGTCGCCCGTCATCTCGGGGTCCATTTCATAGTCGGCCTTGGCCCTACCCGAAATCTGGGTATACTCCCCCCACTCCGAAGGATAGCCTTCGGGGGTGTTCGACTGGTTCATCACCGACTCCATGAAGATGTACGAAGCCGTCGTGACCGGCGAGAGCGTCTCCTCATCCCATGCCTCACAAGCACGCAGGAGGGTCGTCGCCGTCAGCTTCAGCGGCTCGGCATACAGGGCACTCTGCCTGGTGGGCACCGAGCCGTCGGTCGTATAGTAAACAGGCAATCCCGTCTCCGAGGGAGAGATTGCCACAGTCAGTTCATCCACTTCATACAAGCCATGCGGCTGGTCGAAACTCACCTGTGCCCACGCCGACGCCACAACCATCAGGGCAAGCACAGCAGTTGTCAACCAACGGAATATTTTCACTCTTTCAATCATCAGCATATCAAGTTTTGTCCGGTATCAGTAAATATGAGGGTGCAAATATACAAAAAAAGGGGGACGCATCCCCCTTATCCGGTAACATTTGTTTTTCAATATGTCTCAATTCCTGTCACACTGACCATTAAAACTCCTTATCCGGAGTCACCTCATTGCCATCCCTGTCCATTTCATCCGACAAGAGGGTGCCATCGGGCGAGAAGAAGAGGTCGCGGTCGCGCTGTCCGTTCGTCTCCACCTCAACCAGGTAGAAGGTGTCCGTCGGACGCTCATACTTGTCTAGGTCATCCACTCCCCAGGATGCATACTTGCTGTCGGCCAATGCCTGCTGCACCGCCTCGGGCAGATTGGCGACGGTGCGCCCCAGGTCAGTTTCCGTCATGCGCCACGTGCCGTCCTTCTCAAACCACGCCTGCGTCTCCACCTGTTGGTACCACAGTTCCACCACATAGTATCCGCGCTTCTTTTCCCACTCCGTTCTGCCAGCGTCGGGGAACTTTGCCTCAAAGGCGCTCACCACGGCCTGCGGCACATCCGACCAACGGATGTCGTCATCCTTCTCACAACTACTCATGAGCACCAAGCTCACCAACGCCACACTCAGATAATAACTCGAATAAACAAAAAACTTTTTCATAACACATTTTTTTTTAGGGTTAGTACTCTCTTAAACAAATTTTCTGTTGCAAAGATGCGGCCTGAATCTGAAAAGAATCTGAAAAAAGCCCCCGATGCAGAAAAAAAAACGCATTTTGTTTGCAGAAAGGTTCGAAACGCCCGAAAGATTTAAATCTTCACCGCTTAACATCCGTATCTTCCGGCCTCATCGACCGTATCTTCAAGCCTCATCGACCGTATGTCAAACAGCTATCGCCAACAGCCATAGCCCCAAAACCACCTCCCTACACCCTAAACCATCATCCCTAAACCTTCATTCACAGCCTTCACAGCCTCGTAACCCACTGACCCCCACCTGCTTTCTGTGAACGCAAGCCCATTCACCACCATTCACAGGCTTCACAAATGCCCCACTTTGTCATCTTTTCAGAAATTTATATGTATAAAATGTTGCATCGCCCGATTTTTATATGTATGATTTGTTGCATGAGAGGGGAAATTCCAACTCCTCCCCCAAGTTTTACTTGCTCATCCATCATGAGCGAAGACGAAAGGTACAATGAAGAGGTAAGAGATAACAAAAAAAGGATGTGATCAACCGATCACATCCAGCATATTACGTTTCATCACCAACGGATAACGTTCGGGATGTCGCAAACTGTCAATCTCAAGATCCACATCCAACTCCGGCCACTCTATGGCATTCCGGCCACACATCTGCACATTCAGCACACTGCCGACCCGTGCATCGCGCAACCATGGCACACGGTTATACGAAACGAAATAATCCTGTCCTTGGACGGACAACATCATCCCCTGAGAATTAATCATCAACACGGCGACCGATGTGTTCTGCATAAAGCCTCTTGAATTCAAATCTCTTATCACTAATTGGCAGCAAAGGTATACAAAATCATTGAAAACACAACAATTATCCGCCATTTTTTACAGCAACTTATGATTTGTTGCATGAGAAGGAATCGAGCAGTTCGCGGCACTCTTTCCGATAGGTCTTCACCGAGTTGGGCGCCAGGCAGGCGGCACAAGCCATCATCTCCACATCGTCCAGGCCGAGAGCCATCAGGCAACAAAGAATCATTCTGTTCTCTTCCAACTCACATTGCACCAATCGGGCAAGCAATTCGGGATTTTCCCGCTGTAACAACTCTTTCAGCAGAGGCAGATGCTCCGTTGCACGGATGTCGTACTTGAACGTCCCCTTTTTGTTCAGTCTCAACTGCAACAGCAGGTCCACCGCCACAGAGTCCCATCCACTTGCCATGAAATACTCTATCCGTCGGTCAATCTCCCGCTGGTGTTCCACCTGTTTCAGTTTTCTGCTCTGCGTAGCCAGTTGTTTATCCAGCGATTTTATGTTCTGCACCAATTCCGTTTCCGTGTGGTTCCTTTTACGGTCGTTCGACTTCAAGTCCCGGATGTCGGCTTTTAACTTTTGGATGTCCTCCTTTAACTGCCTTATCTCCTCCTGATGCTTCTTCTTCATCTCTTCCAGGCTTTGTTTCATCCTGTCGAAGGCATGGCTCCGATGAGTCAGCACCCCCTTCATCTGTCCCAAATCCACTTTTGTTTGGGTCAACAGGTTTTGCGTATCAGCCAACGACGTCTGTGTTTCGTGCAACGACGTCTGTGATTCGGCCAATTCCCGCTCCTTCTCCGTCTGTTCAAGGCGATGTTTGCGTTTGATGCTGACATAGATTACCGTCGCCACCAATGCCCCCGTCACAAGAGTTACCACCAGCCACAGCCGCCATCCTGTCAACGCACGGTTCTCCTCCATCAATGTCTCGCTCTTTATCCGATGGGGGATGGCGGCCACCTTGGCAGTCTGGCGTCGCAGGGTAATGTCACTGTCATATTGGCGATACAGATTGTGATAGTGGAGTGCCGAATCCATTTGCCCCATATCCTTATATATTTTGTACAGTCGCAAATATCCGCCGCACACCGTAAGACTGTCGTCGCTTGCCAATATCTGCCGTCCATAGTAAAGAGCCTTATCCAACTCTTTTTTCTCGTAATAGAGGGTTGTTAAGGCGGAATATAAGGTATAACTATACTCTGAATTCTCTAAATTGCCAATACAATCTTGTAACAAACGTTCTGCTTCAGTATAGTTTTTACAATTTATCCAAAATGCCGCATAATCATGCAACAACAAATAATAAGCCCCCCTTTTTTCCTTACTCAGTCTATCCGCATACGACAAACCTAGTTCAAAATAAGCCACAGCACTGTCTAGAATATTTATTATTTCATACATATTAGCAATCTGTCCACAGGCAGACACTACATAATGGATGGAATCACCCAATAACTTATATTTATACGACTCTTTATAATAGACCAATGCCTCTTCATACACACCCTGTTTCATCAATAATGCACCATAGTGATTGAACAGCAACGCCTTGTATTGGTTATCCTCCACCCCTTCAAATGCCCGTTCACTGGCCACAAATGCCTCCACGGCCTGCTCCACCTGATGGTTCTGTTTATGAACAAGTCCTTTATATAGCAAGGATAAGGCCAACCGATGGCGGTCGTTACTATTGGCATAATATGCCACCGCCACATTGATAAGCGAATCGCTTTCCAAGGGAATGCGGCATTTGTGCATGGCCTGCGTCCGCAACAAGGCATAACGTGCACGCTGTTCGTCGCTACACGCGCCCGTACCTTCTATATATTGCAAACATCGACGGGCACTATCCGAATTGGCTTCCATGCACGCCTCTGCACGAACGAGCCACTCCTCCACAGGGTCAGTTCCACATGAGATTGTCAGCAAACATATAGCTACTAACAATCCTATTTTCATCATTTGTTTCATGTCGTTACGTCGTTTTCTATGCCACAAAGTAACGTATATTTCTTGAAATACCCAAATTAGCATTTACAAAAGACACTTACGAAAGTCCTTATAACGAAAGAAAACGCATTGAAAAGAGCCTCAAAACCGCAACTTTATTTAGCACTTTGCGAACCAAACAAAACCTCCCTTAACTCTGTATATCAACAATTTACAAGCCCCCC
>JAFTYI010000034.1 GCA_017464815.1 Bacteroidaceae bacterium
AAAGGGAAACCGGTAAAAGTGGCAATGATTGCGGTTGCGAACAAACTTTTGAAGCAAATTTTTGCCATCGTGAAAAATAATCAGGCGTATAGTGAAATTTATGCTATTTAATTTGGTTTTTAACACAGTTCATTCTGAACGCAGTGAAGACGGGTTGTTGAGGACTCTGTCCGAAAAATCTGAATACGTCAGCATTATAGTGTTCTGCTTGCGTTTACAGATTCTTCGCTTCGCTCAGAATGACAGAGACATCATGTAAACCAATTATATACAACCGACTTTTCGGACTGGCCCAGATAAAGGAGATAAGGGAGACAAAACTCTCTTAAGGCTTCAACACGACTCCCAGGTTGCGCTTGCCATCCATCTTCACCGTCAGGGGTTTGTCGAAGCGGACGTGGCGGAGGAAGCGGGTCTCTTCAACGGCGGGCAGGGAGTCGAGGAAGGCTTGGTCGTAGACTCCGTCGCCGCAGTAGGCGTTGATGGTGAAGTAACCTACGCCAAAGGAGGTGAGGTTCTGGAAGAAGTGGGTGCCCTGACTGGGGTCGACGCGATAGTTGGTGAGGCCGGCTTCGACGATGACGCGGGCTGCCGAGATGTGGGGCCACTTGACGGGGATGCCGAGCCACGTGTCGCTGCTGCCCCAACGGCCGGGGCCTACGAGGATGTAGTTCTTGCCCTCGTCGAGGAAACGGCGGTTGAGTTGCTCGATGTCGTAGGCTATCAGTTGGTTGTTCGAGGCCGAGTAGCCTTCGGTCTTGACGTAGATGACGTCCTGAATGTCGCTGACGATGCCGTGGCCCAGGGAGTTGGAGGAGCGCAGGATGGTCTCCTCGTCCTTCACGAGGGTGAGGTCTTCGTCGAGCATCTCCTTGCTGTCCACGATGGGGCGGATTTGCAGGAGGTAGAAGGTGCCGGTGTTGTCGGGGTTGAGCTTCACGGCAAACTCTATCTCAACGGGGCGGCGCATCTCGCCCTGCCCGTAGGTCTGCACCAGTTGGAGGATTTTGGCCAGGGGGAAGGCGTCGTGTTGCAGGATGTTGGCAAAGGTCACCAGCTTGCGTCCGCCGGGCCAGATGCCGTCGCGGATGACCATGTCGTAGGGGTCGTAGGTGGAGGCGATGAGGGCAAGCGAGCCTTCGGCCTCGGCGTCCCTGACGTGGAGCTTGAGCAGGTTGAAGCCGTCGTCGATGGAGAAGTTGCTGCCGGCGTTCTTCATGTCGAGGGCATAGAAGTGGGTCTGTGTCTCGCGCAGGGCAATCTCCATCTCGCTGGTCTGCAACACCTGGTGGGGGTGATAGGGACACATGCGCAGGGTGAGTCCGCCATCCACGATGTATTTGCCCAGTCCGAGGGCGAGGCTGACGGTGCCTTCCTCGGCCTTCTCGTCGCCGATGGGATAGTAGTTGAGCGAGCGGGCCACGCCGCTGATGTTGGGGTAGAAGTGGTCGCCATAGCGTGTGCCCACCACCTCTTGCAGGATGACGGCCATCTTCTCCTGGTCGATGACGTTGCTGGTGGCCTGCATGTAGGCTTTGCTGTCGCGATAGTAGACGGAGGCGTAGACGCCCTTGATGGCGTCGCTGAGCATGCGCAGCATCTCGTACTTGTCCTCCAGATAGGGAATCATGTAGGTGGAGTAAATGCCTGCAAAGGGCTGATAGTGAGAATCTTCCAAGAGGCTGGACGAGCGGATGGCGACGGGCGACTTCACCACGTCGAAGAAGGCGAAGAAGTCCTCCACCAGGCGGTCGGGCAACTTGGCACGCAGGAAGTGGCGCAGGATTTCCTCGTCGCTGGCATCGCTGAGGGCGATTTGGTAGAGGTTGTTCATGTCCATGAACTCGTCGAAGATGTCGGTGCAGAGGACGACGGTCTTGGGGATGGCCACGCGGGCATTCTCCAGTTCCTCGAACTCCTGGTGGCGCATCACCATGTTGTCGATGAAGGCGAGGCCACGGCCCTTGCCTCCGAGGGAGCCTTCGCCGATGCGGGCAAAGTTGGAGTAGCGGTCGAAGCGGTCGCGTTGGAAGACGGCCACCACGCCCTGGTTCTTCATCTTGCGGTACTTCACGATGGCCTCGAAGATGATTTGGCGGTGGGCATCCACGTCGTCGAGCGACTTCCAGGTAATCTCCTTCAGGAACTCGGCCACGGGGAACATGGCGCGGGAGTAGAGCCAGCGGCTCACGTGGTTGCGGCTGATGTGATAGAGCAGCAGTTCGTGGGGGATGGTGAAGATGTTCTCCTGCAGCTCCTTCAGGTTGTGGATGCGCACCACCTCCTCGCCCGTGTGGGGGTTGCGGAAGACGAAGTCGCCGAAGCCGAAGTTGTCCGACACGGTTTCGCGCAGGTCGACGTCCATCTTCTTGGAGTTCTTGTCAACGAAGCTCACGCCCAAACGGAAGGCTTCGAGCTTGTTTTCGCTCTCGGCCGATTGCAGGATGAGGGGCAGGTATTCGTCGCGCCGGTGAATCTCTTCGATGAGCTGTATGCCGGCCCGCGGGTCGACCTTGCCATCCTTGGGGAAGCGGGCGTCGGTGATGACGCCCAGCATGTTGGACGAATACTTGTTGTAGAGTGCCATCGCCTCCTCGTAGCTGCGGGCCAACACGATTTTCGGACGGCCGCGCATGCGCAGGGTGCGCTGGTGGGCGTTCAGGGCCTCGGTGGCGAACACCTGGCTTTGGCGGAGCACGAACTTATAGAGATTGGGGAGCACCGAGGAGTAGAAGCGGATGGAGTCCTCCACCAAGAGGATCATCTGCACACCCACCTCGTTGATGTCGTGCTCGAGGTTCATCTTGTCCTCGATGAGTTTGATGATGGAGAGCAGCAGGTCGGTGTTTCCCAACCAGCAGAAGACGTATTCAAAGATGCTCAAGTCCTCGTTCTGCATGCGCCGGGTGATGCCGTGGGAAAAGGGGGTGAGCACCACGATGGGCGTGTCGGCATACTGTTGCTTGACGCTGCGGGCAATGTCGAAGGCATCGTTGTTGTCGGTGCCCGGCATACAGATGACGAGGTCAAAGGTGGTGGTAGCCAGTTTCTCCTGTGCCTCCTCCATGGTGGATGCCTGGGTGAAGCGTGGCGGATAGCGAAGGCTGAGGTTCATGTACTCGTTGAAAATCTTCTCGTCCACGCGCCCGTCGTCCTCCAGCATGAAGGCATCGTAGGGGTTGGCAATGAGAAGCACGTTGAAGATACGCCGCGTCATCAGGTTGGCAAACGACGTATCCTTGAAGTAGAGCTGATTCAGTTTATACTTGCTAAGCATCTTACACCTTATTTATATACATTAAATACTATTTACAAACATAGTTCGAATAGGGAGATTCCCCAACAATTCCCGATGAGATTGTCCAAGGGGCATAATGACCCTCCGTTGCGAGTCATAATGACTCATGACCACGGGTCATAATGACTCTTGCTCATGGGTCATAATGACCCTTAAAACGCCCCCTTTTTGCCTCTTTTCACACGTTTCACACGCATAAAGAGGAGGGGTCAGCAGAATTGCAAATTAATCTTTACACCCACCACTTACCGCAGGAAGGCACGCATGGCCTCCATCAGTGCATCGTTCTCCTCGGGGGAGCCCACGGTGATGCGCAGGCAGTTGGCACAGAGTTGCACACGATGGCGGTTGCGCACGATGATGCCCTGGGTGAGCAGGTAGTCGTAAAGCGCCTGAGCATCCCTCACACGCACCAACACGAAGTTGGCATCTGAGGGAAAGACATGGCTAGTATCGGGATATTCCGTTAAAGAAGCTATCAGACGGGTGCGCTCGGCCTTGAGCAGCGCCACCCACTTCACAATCTGTCCGTAGTCGGCCAACACCTCCAGCGCCTGACGCTGGGTGAGGACGTTCACGTTGTAGGGGTACTTCACCTTGTTGAACAGCCCTATCACCTCGGGCGAGGCAAGGGCTATGCCCAAGCGGATGCCGGCCGAAGCCCACGCCTTCGAGAAGGTCTGCAACACGATGAGCCTCGGGAAGTCGGCCAACAGGCGGGCAAACGAGGGGGCGTCCATGAAGTCGGCATACGCCTCGTCCACCACCACCATGCCTTCGAAGCGGGTGAGCACCTTCATCAGCTCGTCGCGCTCGAGGCACTGCCCCGTGGGGTTGTTGGGCGAGCAGAGGAAGATGGCCTTGGTGTGCCCATCCACGGCCGCCAGCAGGGCGTCGGCACTGAAGCGGAAGTTGCCCGCCTCATCCGTGGCCAAAGGCACCGGGCGGTAGGCCACGTTGTTCACGTCGGCACACACCTCGTACATGCCGTAGGTGGGGGCTATGCTCACCACATTGTCCACCCCCGGTTCACAGAAGATGCGGAAGACGAGGTCGATGGCCTCATCGCTTCCGTTGCCCAGGAAGATGCACTCCTCCTCCACCCCCTTGATGGGAGCCAACAGGCGCTTCACCTCCGTCTGCAAAGGGTCGGGATAGCGGTTGTAGGGTTCGTGATAGGGACTTTCGTTGGCGTCGAGAAACACCTTGGCATCAAACCCCTTGTACTCATCGCGAGCCGAAGAGTAGGGCTTCAAGCTCCAGATGTTGGGGCGAACGATATCTTGTAGAGTTTTCATATACACTATTCTTGTTTTTGATTAACATCCTCCTACACTCCTACAGCAGGCTCTCCAACCGCACAGTGACGGCATTCTTGTGTGCATCCAACTGCTCGCTGGCGGCCATCACCTCGATGGCAGGGCCGATGGCGGCAATGCCCTCGGGGGTAATCTCCTGGAAGGTAATCTTGCGGATGAAGCTATCGAGGCTTACCCCGCTATATGCCTTGGCGTAGCCGTTGGTGGGCAGGGTGTGGTTGGTGCCCGAGGCATAGTCGCCCGCACTCTCGGGCGAAAGGGAGCCGAGGAACACCGAGCCGGCATTCACCACGCGGGCGGCCAGCGCCATGTAGTCGCGCGTCTCAATAATCAGGTGCTCGGGCGCATAGCTGTTGGTCATCTCCATCGCCTCGTCCATGTCCTTGACAAGTATCAGCTTGCTGTGCTCCAACGAGCGGGCGGCAATCTCCTTGCGTGGAAGGGCGGCCAACTGGCGCTCCACCTCCTCCCCGACACGGGCAATCAGTTGCTCGTCGTCGGTCACCAGGATGGCCTGACTGTCCACCCCATGCTCGGCTTGCGACAACAGGTCGGCGGCCACAAAGGCCGGATTGGCCGACGAGTCGGCCAACACCTCCACCTCCGAAGGGCCGGCAGGCATGTCGATGGCCACGTCACGCAGAGACACCTGTTGCTTGGCGGCGGTAACATACTGGTTGCCAGGGCCGAAGATCTTGTACACCTTGGGCACACTCTCGGTGCCGTAGGCCATGGCGCCGATGGCTTGCACGCCACCAATCTTGTATATGCGGCTCACACCGGCCACCCGTGCGGCATAGAGGATGGCGGGATGGATGCTGCCATCGCGGGCAGGCGGAGTGCAGAGCACAATCTCGCCACACCCGGCAATGCGTGCGGGAGTGGCCAACATCAACACAGTGGAGAAGAGCGGAGCCGTGCCGCCAGGGATGTAGAGGCCCACCTTCTCGATGGCTACCGCCCGTTGCCAACAGGTGACACCGGGATGCGTCTCCACCCGTTTGCCCTCGAAGCGCTGGGCGGTGTGAAACTTCTCGATGTTGGCGTGTGCCAGCTCAATGGCGGCCTTCAACTCGGGAGTCACCAGGCGTGCCCCCTCCTCCATCTCTTCTTGGGTGACGGTCAATGAGGCGAGTTGCACCTTGTCGAACTTCTCTTCATACTCGAGCACGGCGCGGTCGCCCTCGGTGCGCACCCGCTGAAGCACCTCATTGACGGTGCCACGCAACGCCTCCACGTCCAATGTCGGACGGCGGAGCAGTTCACTCCATGTCTCCTTGGCCGGATATCTGTATATCTTCATAATCGAATCTTTATCATAAGAGCATTTTATTCTGCATCGGGGTCGTTCAAACACATGTTGAAAACCCCAAAAGCATGTCTCTCTCTCCCTGTCTTACAATATCATCTTCTCAATGGGCAACACCAGTATTCCCTCGGCACCCAACGCCTTCAGTTTGCCGATGATTTCCCAAAAACGCTTCTGGTCGAGCACGGTGTGCACCGAGCTCCACCCCTCCTGTGCAAGGGGCATCACCGTGGGGCTTTTCATGCCGGGAAGCACGTCGATGATTTCCTTCAGCTTCTCGGTGGGGGCATTCATCAGCACATACTTCTTGTCCTCGGCCATCTTCACCGCCTCGATGCGAAAGAGCATCTCCTCCAGCACCTCGCGCTTCTCGGGGCTAAGGTTCTTGTTGCCGATGAGCAGTGCCTCTGACTTCATCACCACCTCCACCTCGCGCAAGTTGTTGCTCACGAGTGTCGAACCTGAGCTGACGATGTCGAAGATGGCGTCGGCCAACCCGATGCCGGGGGCAATCTCCACCGAGCCGGTGATGACGTGAATGTCGGTCTTCACCCCGTTCTTTGCCATGAAGTCCTTCAGGATTTCGGGATACGAGGTGGCTATCTTCTTGCCTTGAAACCACTTCAAGCCCGTGTATTCGATGGCGGCAGGGATGGCCAACGACAAGCGGCACTTGCTGAATCCCAAGCGACGGATAACCTCGGCATCCTCCTTGCGCTCGAGATACTCGTTTTCACCCACAATGCCCAAGTCGGCCACACCGCTGGCTACTGACTGGGGAATGTCGTCGTCGCGCAGGAAGAGCACCTCAACGGGGAAGTTGGTGGATTGCACCAACAGGGTTCTTTTCGACGAACTCAACTTGATGTCCGACTCGCGCAAGAGCTCCATTGTCTCTTCATAGAGGCGGCCTTTGGATTGTACTGCAATTCTAAGCATAATATTCTTCTATGTATTTTATCTTCTATTTTCTTCTATTTCCTTGTCTGTTCACCCTTGACCGGCAACAATGAAAAAAGGAAGCTCCCCTCATCCGGCAAAGCTCCCCATTATTTTGTTATCCGACACAAACGCAACATGCAGCCTACCGAAACTTATTCGACGGGAAGATGATGATGGCGATGTGTGGTTGTCAGATTCATATTGCTCAATCTTTTAATTTGCCGCAAAATTACATCGTTTAATTGACAAATGCAAACAATCTAGCAGATTTTTCTTTCAAATGTATCTTTTTTACGCTTTATTCTTCCAAATCGCACGATTCGAAGCCCATTTCCTCGCGTGCCTTTTCGGGAGGGAAGGTGAAGTAGAGACATTGGGCGCGGGTACACAGTTCCCCTACCTTATTATATATAGAGGCCTCCACGGTCACCAGATTGCGGCGTTGCTCCACCACGTGCGCCTCCAAGTCGATGTACTCGTCGCGTGTCGAAATCGAGCGCTTGTATTGCGTCTCCATCTTCGAAGTGACACCGGCGCGTTGCAACTGGCGCATCACCGCCCACGCACAAATTTCGTCGAGCAACGTGGCTTGGATGCCGCCGTGAAGCGTGTCAATCCATCCCTGATACTCGGCTCGGAGGGGCCATCGGCACACCACCTTGTCGCCCGCTTCGTAAAACTCCATCTTCACACCGTAAGGATTGTTGGGCGCACATCCGAAGCAATAGTATCCCTCGCGATTCAGCCAAGGGTTCTTAATCTTCTTTTTCTCCATATAACTACAACTTTTTTCTCCCCCGCCTGAAAAAACTTTTTTCTAGACGGGGGAGAAAAATTCTCATGCTTTTATTGCCTTACAACGAGAGGAATCAGCCACGCACGGCGATGCTCTCAATCTCCACCAAGGCGCCCTTGGGAAGCTGCTTCACGGCAAAGGCCGAACGGGCAGGATATGCACCGCTGAAGTAGCTGGCGTACACCTCGTTCATCTCCACGAACATGGCAATGTCGGCCAGGAAGACGGTTGTCTTCACCACATTGTCCAACGTGAGGCCCGCCTCGGCAAGCACTGCCTTGATGTTTTCAAACACTTGGGTTGTCTGCTCCTTGATGCCACCCTCAACCACGTCGCCCGTGGCGGGATTAACGGGTATCTGACCTGAAAGGAACACCATGTTACCCACCTCAATAGCCTGACTGTAAGGGCCGATAGCCGCAGGAGCATTGGGAGTTGAAATCACTTTTTTCATAAACGTTACACTATGTTTTTTTGGTTAGTTATTATATAAATAATGTAAATGATGGTGCTAAATTACGAAATTCCTACGGTATGACACGAACATTTCCCCGAGTTTTACGTTCATTTAACATCACAAGTTGGGGCGACGCCTCAAAAAAAATAAGGTAAATCTGATAAAAAACGGAAGAAAAGTAAGGCTATGTGCAAAATTATCACTACTTTTGCGCCATCAAAATATGTAAAGGTAGCTATTCATAAGCCTACAATTGTACATTTCAATAGTATAAAACAATCAGTTACACATTCAACCCAGCCTCTCCGTCAGGCAATAAATGCAAGAGACACGTGCGTTCTCCTCATCGAAGGACATCCGTCATCCGCCACTCTCAGGTTGTGCGCGTGTTGTATGCTTACGGCAGACACCTCCAGGAGGAACAAGAGGCAAGGACCATAGTAGAAATCAAACAATTCAAAAAGACATTATAGAGTATGTATAACATCATCCAACTCAGAGAGAAAGAGCTGAGCGAATTGCAAGAAATAGCCAACGAACTGGGCATCAAGAAGAGCAGTTCATTGGAAAAAGACGACCTGATATACAAGATTCTGGACGAGCAGGCCATTGCCGAAGCCGCCAAGAAATCTTCCGAAACTCCGAAGAAACGTTCAAGAGTGACCGTCAAACAGGCGGCAGGAAAGGTGTACACCGCCACACAAGACAAAGCCAAGAAGATTGACGAACCTCAGAAAACCGTGATAACCCCCGCGGTAACCGAAGAGCCGCAACCCGCCCAACCGGTGGCCACCGCACCTGAAGCAGAAGCCACAGAAGCCCCCGCACCCAAAAAGCGCGGACGCAAGCCGGGAAGCAAGAACAAACCCAAAGAGCCGGTAGCCACCGAAACGGCACCTGCGGAAGAGAAGGCTGAAACTCCCGTTGAGAATCCGGTCAACAACGTGCAAGAGGCCACCCTACCCTTCGCCGAAGAGCCTGCAACTGAGCCCGCCGAAGCCACCGAAGCAATCCAAGCAAAGGAGGTGACCAACGAGGCAAACGAACCTGCAGAAGCCGAAGCCCCCGCTGTAGCCGAAACTCCCGCACAAGAGGAGGGCGCCACGGAAGAAGCAAAGAACGAAGAGGCTCCCCAAAACACGAAAACGGGAGACGTCAATAGCGACCTGCCCGAAATCCTCTTCCAGAATCCCTACGCCACCGAGGACTTCATCCCCATCGAAGACCTGCCCTCAGAAGGCAACCTGGAGATTCCCGAAGAACTCTACGGAAAATTCGAAGCAACAAAGGTGGAGATGCAGGCTGCCAAAGCCCTGCAACAACAACGCCAGAGACTCGAACAATTCCCCGACTACTTCGATGACCAGATGCCCATGCCCGTACAACAACCCGAGAAGAACTACGATTTCGAAGGCATTCTCGAAGGCACCGGTGTGCTGGAAATCATGAGCGATGGCTACGGATTCCTCCGCTCGGCCGACTACAACTACCTCTCTTCACCCGACGACGTATACGTGTCACAGGCACAAATCAAACTCTTCGGTTTGAAGACGGGCGACGTGGTGGAAGGCCCCATCCGCCCGCCCAAGGAAGGCGAAAAGTACTTCCCGCTGGTGAAGGCAACAAAAATCAATGGCAAAAGCCCCGCAGTGGTGCGCGACCGTGTGCCCTTCGAACACCTCACTCCCCTCTTCCCCGAGGAGAAGTTCAAGCTCTGCACCGGACGTGGCGACAACCTCTCTGCCCGCGTGGTAGACATGTTCGCCCCCATCGGAAAGGGACAACGTGCCCTCATCGTGGCTCAGCCAAAGACAGGTAAGACCATCCTGATGAAGGACATCGCCAACGCCATCGCAGCCAACCATCCCGAGGCTTACATGATTATGCTCCTCATCGACGAACGTCCCGAAGAGGTGACCGACATGGCCCGTAGCGTCAATGCCGAGGTAATCGCCTCGACCTTCGACGAACCGGCCGAACGCCACGTGAAGATTGCCGGCATTGTGCTCGAAAAAGCCAAGCGCATGGTCGAGTGTGGCCACGACGTGGTCATCTTCCTCGACTCCATCACCCGTCTGGCCCGCGCCTACAACACCGTATCGCCCGCCTCGGGAAAAGTTCTCTCAGGAGGTGTCGACGCCAACGCCTTGCACAAGCCCAAGCGCTTCTTCGGAGCCGCACGTAACATCGAAGGCGGAGGTTCGCTCACCATCATCGCCACCGCCCTCATCGACACCGGCTCAAAGATGGACGAAGTGATTTTCGAGGAATTCAAGGGCACAGGTAACATGGAGCTCCAGCTCGACCGCAACCTGTCGAACAAGCGCATCTTCCCCGCCGTCAACATCGTGGCCTCAAGCACGCGTCGCGACGACCTGTTGCACGACAAGCAGACGCTCGACCGCATGTGGATTCTCCGCAAGTTCCTCTCCGACATGAATCCCATCGAAGCAATGGATTTCGTAAAAGGCCGCCTCGAACAGACGCGCGACAACGAAGAATTCCTGATGAGCATGAACTCATAAGCAAGCATTCCACTTGCACCACCATACAAAGAAAAGGAGCGGAGCCACTGAAGCATCCGCCCCTTTCTTTTTTGGAGTTTCCCGCTCTTGAAGAAAATCCAAAACTAACACACAAATTTATAAAAGAGCGAGCGATCCAATGCGTATTAGCAAAAAAGACCTCAAAAAAGCGGTTATTGAATTCGCCTGTAATACAGAAAGTTATCTTTTTAATCGAAAAATAATGCAAAAAAACTTGCGGAAAAATTTGCTCACCTCGCAGAAAACCTCTACCTTTGCATCGCTTTTGAAAAGAAAGGGTATTCCTTCGGGCGTTTAGCTCAGCTGGTTCAGAGCATCTGCCTTACAAGCAGAGGGTCGGCGGTTCGAATCCGTCAACGCCCACTCAACGAAAACTGACTCTTTCGATTCAACAAAGCAAAACCTTCGGGCGTTTAGCTCAGCTGGTTCAGAGCATCTGCCTTACAAGCAGAGGGTCGGCGGTTCGAATCCGTCAACGCCCACCGAAGCAAAGCACTGCATATTGAATGTGGTGCTTTTTTTATTTCAAGGAGATAAATAAATAATAATCAATACAACGATAAAAGAACAATGGCTGCAAAACCTGGTATTCCAAAGGGGACACGTGACTTTTCGCCTGTAGAGATGGCGAAGCGAAACTATATCTTCAACACCATCCGCGAAGTGTATGCTCTCTATGGCTTTCAGCAGATTGAAACTCCAGCTATGGAGAACCTGTCAACCTTGATGGGAAAGTATGGTGAAGAGGGAGACAAACTCCTTTTCAAAATTCAAAATTCGGGTGATTATTTCAAAGGGCTTTCTGATGAAGAGTTGCTTAGTCGCAATGCAACCAAGTTGGCGTCTAAATTCTGTGAGAAGGGATTGCGTTACGACCTTACGGTGCCTTTTGCCCGCTATGTTGTGATGCATCGCGAGGAGTTGGCTTTGCCATTCAAGCGCTATCAGATACAGCCCGTATGGCGCGCCGACCGTCCGCAAAAGGGACGTTATCGCGAATTTTATCAGTGTGATGCCGATGTGGTGGGCAGTGATTCATTGCTCAACGAGGTGGAGCTGATGCAGATTGTCGACACGGTGTTTACTCGTTTTGGCATCCGCGTGTGCATCAAAATCAACAACCGCAAGATATTGAGTGGTATCGCCGAGATTATAGGTGAAGCCGACAAGATTGTTGACATCACCGTAGCCATCGACAAGTTGGACAAGATTGGCCTCGACAATGTGAATGCAGAATTGGCTTCGAAAGGTATCAGCCAGGAGGCTATCGACAAGTTGCAACCCATTATCTTGCTCAATGGTACCAATGAAGAGAAGTTAGCGACACTGAAGAAAGAACTTTCGGCCAGTGAAGTAGGCTTAAAGGGCGTGGAGGAAAGCGAGTTTATTCTGAGTACCTTAGCAACGCTCGGATTGAAGAACGAGGTGGAGCTGGATCTTACGTTGGCTCGTGGCCTCAATTACTACACGGGTGCCATCTTTGAAGTGAAGGCTCTTGATGTTCAGATTGGTAGTATTACAGGTGGCGGACGCTATGATAACTTGACAGGTATCTTTGGTATGCCGGGCATTTCAGGAGTTGGCATTTCATTTGGAGCCGACCGCATTTTTGATGTTCTCAACCAGCTTGACCTCTATCCGAAAGAGGCCGTTACGGGCACACGCGTGCTTTTCGTTAATTTTGGAGACAAGGAGGTGGCCTACTGCTTGCCTTTGCTTGCCCGCTTGCGTGCGGCAGGAGTCTCTGTAGAGATTTATCCCGATAGCAGCAAAATGAAAAAGCAGATGGCTTATGCCAATGCAAAAAACGTTCCTTTTGTGGCAATAGTAGGTGAGAACGAAATGCTTGAGGGTAAAGTGATGTTGAAGAATATGACCACGGGAGAACAGCATTTGTTGACTGCCGACGAATTGCTCAGTGCATTAGGATAATCTTCTTCAGGGGAAGTTTCATAGGAAATGTGCTCACCGTGTGTATATTCGCCGAATAATTACTAACTTTGCACCGTGTTTAAGCGAATCATATTAAAACGAAATACTAAAAAAGAAAAAGACTATGGCAAAGAAAGCGCTTTTGATGATTCTCGACGGATGGGGAATCGGTAATCATGGTAAGGGAGATGTAATCTTCAACACCGCAACTCCGTATATGGATTATCTGGCAGAGACATACCCAAACTCCCAGTTGCAAGCAAGTGGAGAGAACGTGGGATTGCCCGACGGACAGATGGGTAACTCCGAGGTAGGACACCTCAATATTGGTGCCGGACGCATCGTGTATCAGGATTTGGTGAAAATTAACCGTGCCTGTGCCGATGGCAGCATCCTGCAAAATAAGGAAATCGTGGCTGCTTACTCATACGCTAAGGAGAATGGCAAAAACATCCATTTGATGGGACTCACCTCCAACGGTGGTGTGCACAGTTCGCTCGTACACCTCTACAAGTTGTGCGACATCTCCAAGGAGTATGGCATCGAGAATACCTATATCCACTGCTTCATGGACGGTCGCGATACCGACCCCAAGAGCGGAAAGGGATTCATCGAGGAGCTGACTGCCCACTGTGCCCAGAGCGCCGGACATGTGGCCTCTATCGTAGGCCGTTACTATGCCATGGATCGCGACAAGCGTTGGGAGCGTGTGAAGGTGGCTTACGACCTGCTCGTGAGCGGCGAAGGCAAGCAGGCTACCGATATGGT
The DNA here is from genome assembly GCA_017464815.1 of Bacteroidaceae bacterium. GTDB lineage: Bacteria > Bacteroidota > Bacteroidia > Bacteroidales > Bacteroidaceae > Phocaeicola_A. The sequence continues at coordinate 13,368 of JAFTYI010000034.1, forward strand.
ACAGGCCATGCAGGAGAGCTACGACGAGGGTGTGACCGACGAATTCGTGAAGCCCATCCATAATGCCACCGTCGATGGCACCATCAAGGAGGGTGACGTGGTGATCTTCTTCAACTACCGCAACGACCGCGCCAAGGAGCTGACCGTAGTGCTCACTCAGCAGGATATGCCCGAAGCTGGTATGCACACTATCCCCGGATTGCAGTACTACTGCATGACCCCCTACGATGCTTCGTTCACTGGTGTACACATCCTCTTCGACAAGGAGAACGTACAGAACACCTTGGGTGAATACCTGAGCGCACAAGGCAAGAGCCAGCTCCACATTGCCGAGACAGAGAAGTATGCTCATGTGACCTTCTTCTTCAACGGCGGACGCGAGACTCCCTACGAGGGTGAGGAGCGTATCCTGGTGGCTTCTCCCAAGGTGGCTACCTACGACCTGCAGCCCGAGATGAGCGCCTTCGAAGTGAAGGACAAGCTGGTAGAGGCCATCAAGTCCGAGAAGTTCGACTTCATCGTGGTGAACTTTGCCAACGGCGATATGGTGGGACACACCGGTGTGTACAGCGCCATCGAGACAGCCGTCAAGGCTGTGGATGCCTGTGTGAAGGATGTCATCGAAGCTGCCAAGGCTGCCGATTACGAGGCCATCATCATTGCTGACCACGGAAATGCCGACAATGCCGTGAACAGCGACGGCTCGGTGAACACCGCCCACTCTCTGAATCCCGTTCCCTTCATCTATGTGACAGAGAACAAGGATGCCAAGGTCGAAAATGGCGTACTGGCCGATGTGGCTCCCTCTATCCTGCACATCATGGGATTGCCCCAACCCGCAGAGATGGATGGAAAGAATTTGATTAAGTAACCATACACATAATTTTAGGCACGGATTACGCGGATTACACGGATTGGAAATAACAGAGAAAACCGTGTTCATCCGTGTAATCCGTGCCTTTCTTTATGATTGTACCTTGTAAATTGTAAATGTAATTATGATCCAAATAGACGATGTTGTTGTCAGCCTCGATGTGTTGAGGGAGAAGTTCTTTTGCGACCTGTCGGCCTGCAAGGGAGAGTGTTGCATAGAGGGCGATGCCGGTGCACCGTTGGAACTCGATGAGGTGGCCGAGATAGAAGAGGTGCTCCCCGAGATATGGGACGACCTCTCGCCCGAGGCACGTGCGGTAATCGACAAGCAGGGAGTGGCCTATACCGATGAGGAGGGCGACCTTGTGACCTCCATAGTGAACGGTAAGGATTGCGTCTTCACCTGCTACGGCGAGGATGGCAATTGCTACTGTGCCATCGAGAAGGCATACCGGGCCGGGAAAACCAGGTTCTACAAACCCGTGTCTTGTCACCTCTATCCCATACGCATTGGCGACTATGGCCCCTACAAGGCTGTGAACTACCACCGTTGGAATGTCTGCAAGGCCGCCGTGGTGTTGGGGAAATCCAAAAATATGCCTGTCTATAAGTTTCTGCGCGAACCCCTTATCCGCAAGTTCGGCGAGGAGTGGTACAAGGAACTGGAAATCGCCGTGGAGGAACTCCGTCAGCAAAAGTATATTTGACGGGGGGTTACTCTTGCACTGTTATCATAAAAAGATAAAAATTAGTGTTGGATGCCACTCGTCTGCGGCTCCAACACTAATCCAACACAAAAACTAAACTAGACTTAACTAAACTATTCTAAATTCAGGAATTTCACAATCCCCTTTGTTGGCTGCAAAGGTAAGCACTTTTTTTGTTAACACAAAATTTTTGCAAGGAAAACAGATAAAAATATCTAAGGTTGACCCTAAACGAGTTGTAAAAGGCCTTAACTTTCATACACATATTTCCCGTCAACACTTCGATTCCTAACGACCTTCCCAATTCCTTTAAGATTGGCAAACAAAGCGTTTCCTATCCACAAATAGGACAATCACAAATCCTATTAACCACAAATGACAAGAAAAGAGCACAAGGACATAAAGTTGCAAATCATGCATTCCTCTATATCCTCATGCTCTTCTGTCCAAACAAGGAAGTAGCTTACCCTTGGGTTAAGGTGACCTTAACCTTGGGATGATGTGACCTTAACCTTGGGATGATGCGAGCTTAGCCCTAAGATGAGGTTAGCCCATTCCTAAAACGATGCTAACTCAGTCCTAGAATGATGTCACTTCAGTCCCTAAGATGATGTAGGCGTGCTTTAGAAGGGCAGGTCGTCCTTCTCGTCGCCAGCGGTGAAGTCTACCGGAGCCGATGATGCGGGAGCCGATGATGCGGGCGGGAAGGGCACAGCGCCATCGCCTACGGGTTGGGGAACCGAGGCTTGGGCACCTACGCGCTCTACCTTCCAGGCGCGGATGTCGTTGAACCAACGATCCTGCCACTGACGGCAATCGATATCGAACGACACGGTGAGTTCTTCGCCCAACTGGATATTGAACTGGTCAATCTTGTCGGCACCGAACAGATTGAAGCACATTTTACGGGGAAACTGGTCGTGTGTCTCCAACACGTATTCCTGAGTTTTCCAGGGGTTACCACTTCTTGAAACTCCCTCTCTTGCGGGGAGAACTGCAATTATTTTACCACTTAATTCCATGACTTTACTTTTAATTTGGTCGCGAAAGTACAACTTTATTTCCTACAAAACGAATTTTTCTCCACCTTTTTGCAACAGATACACAAAGTTTTTGTACCTTTGTCACATTATTATATGAAGAATTAGGTACAAAAATAAAAAATAAGCATTAACCCACATGAAATTTGTAATATCAAGCACTGCGCTTTTCAGCCATTTGCAGGCTATCGGCCGAGTTATCAACTCGAAGAACACGCTTCCTATCTTGGATTGTTTCTTGCTCGAACTCAATGATGGGACATTGTCGCTCACGGCTTCGGACAACGAGACGACCATGGCCACCTCGTTGGAGGTGAACGAGAGCGATGGTAATTGCCGCTTTGCCATCAATGCCAAGACTATCCTTGATGCCTTGAAGGAAATCCCCGAACAACCCTTGACATTCGACTTCAACCCCAGCACGCTGGAGATTCTCGTCCAGTACATGAACGGACGCTATAGCGTGGTGGCTCAGAATGCCGACGAATATCCCATCCCCGTGACGTTGGGCGAAACGGCCGTACACGTGGAAATGGAGGCTGCAACGTTGCTGAACGGCATCAACCGCGCCCTCTTTGCCACGGCTGACGATGAGTTGCGTCCCGTGATGAACGGTATCTATTTCGACATCACTACCGAGGACATCACCATGGTGGCTTCGGATGGTCACAAACTGGTGCGCAACAAGAACTTTGCCACCAAGGGCAACGAGAAAGCGGCTTTCATCCTGCCGAAAAAACCAGCCACATTGCTGAAAAACCTCCTCGGCAAAGAGCAGGGAAGCGTGAGCATCGACTTCGATGACCGCAACGCCACTTTCACCCTGCCCAACTACCGCATGGTGTGCCGTCTGATTGAGGGCCGTTACCCCAACTACAACTCGGTAATCCCGCAAAACAATCCGCATAAGGTGACTATCGACCGCGCCATCCTGCTGAGCGCGTTGAAGCGCGTGTCGGTCTTCTCGTCTCAGGCAAGCAGCCTCATCAAGATTCGCCTGCAGGACAACCAACTGGTGCTTTCGGGACAGGACATCGACTTCTCTACATCGGCTGAGGAGAGCATCAATTGCAGCTATACCGATTCGCCCATGAGCATCGGCTTCAAGGCCACGTTCCTCATCGACATCTTGAACAACCTTTCGGGACAGGATGTCATCATCGAACTGGCCGATCCCTCACGCGCCGGTGTGCTGGTGCCCGCCGAGCAGGAGGAGAACGAAGACCTGCTGATGTTGCTCATGCCGATGATGCTGAACGACTGACACTAACGTCCAATAATTATAGGCACGGATTACACGGAAAAACACGGATAAGGGGAAAAGGAACAATCCGTGTAATCCGCGTAATCCGTGCCTACATAAAATCTGTATAATGAAACTGAATCTGAAAAACCCGCTCGTATTCTTCGATTTGGAGACGACGGGCGTGAACATAAACGCCGACCGCATCGTGGAAATCTGCTACCTGAAGGTCTATCCCAATGGCAACGAGGAATCGAAGACGATGCGCATCAATCCCGAAATGCACATCCCTGAGCAATCGTCGGCCGTACACGGCATCTATGACGAGGACGTGGCCGACTGCCCCACCTTCAAGGAGGTGGCCAAGCAGATTGCCCGCGACATCGAGGGATGCGACTTGGCGGGCTTCAACAGCAACCGCTTCGACGTGCCTCTGCTGGCCGAGGAATTCCTCCGCGCAGGAGTGGACATCGACATGAGCCGACGGAAGTTCATCGACGTGCAGGTCATCTACCACAAGCTGGAGCAACGCACCCTGTCGGCTGCCTACAAGTTCTATTGCGACAAGAATCTGGAGGATGCCCACACGGCCGAAGCCGACACACGCGCCACCTACGAAGTGCTGAAGGCGCAACTCGACCGCTATCCCGATGCGTTAGAAAACGACATGGCCTTCTTGGCCGACTACTCCAGTTTCACGCGCAACGTGGATTTTGCCGGACGCATGGTGTACAACGAAGAGAACATCCCCGTTTTCAACTTTGGCAAGTACAAAGGCAAAGCCGTGGAGGAGGTGCTCCGCAAAGACCCCGGCTACTACAGTTGGATGCTTCAAGGCGACTTCACACTGAACACCAAGCAGATGTTGACGCGAATAAAGTTAGGAATGAAATAAAAACAAAACCCACCCCATCCCTCCCAGTGAGGGAGGGCTTTGAAAAATTGCCCTTGCAATCCAAACCTCCTCCCTCACTGGGAGGGATGGGGTGGGTTTCTAAATTAAAATTGACTCCATGTCATTAAAAGGAAAGAAATTCGTACTCGGAATCACAGGTAGCATTGCCGCCTACAAGGCTTGTACACTGATACGTGGCCTCATCAAAGAGGGCGCCGAAGTGCAAGTGGTCATCACACCGGCGGGCAAGGAGTTCATCACTCCCATCACCCTGTCGGCATTGACGAGCAAACCGGTCATCAGCGACTTCTTCGCCCAACGCGACGGCACTTGGCACAGCCACGTGGCTCTCGGCCTTTGGGCGGATGCCATGATTATTGCCCCCGCCACCGCCTCCACCATCGGAAAAATGGCACACGGCGTGGCCGACAACATGCTCATCACCACCTACTTGTCGATGAAAGCCCCCGTCTTCGTGGCACCGGCTATGGACCTCGACATGTATGCCCACCCCTCCACCCAACAGAATCTTGACACCCTCCGCTCCTATGGCAACCACATCATCGAGCCGGGCGAAGGTTTCCTTGCCAGCCACCTCGTAGGAAAAGGGCGCATGGAGGAGCCAGAAAACATCGTCATTGCCCTTCAGAAATTTTTCTCCGACGAGGAAAAAAGTTTTTCCCCGTTGGGCGGAAAAAAAGTGTTAATCACCGCCGGCCCCACATACGAAAAGATTGACCCCGTACGTTTCATAGGTAACTATTCGTCGGGCAAAATGGGATACGCCTTAGCCGAGGAGTGTGCCCGCCGTGGTGCGGAAGTGACACTTGTAAGCGGCCCCGTGGACATGGAGTGCAACCATCCGGCCATCCGCCGCATCGACGTGGAGTCGGCTGAAGAGATGTACAATGCCGCCACCGAGCACTTCCCCACCTGCGATGCTGGCATCCTCTGCGCCGCCGTAGCCGACTTCACTCCCGAGGTGAAAGCCGAGCAGAAAATCAAGCGCGAGGGAGACGACCTCGTCCTCCGCCTGAAGCCGACGAAAGACATTGCCGCCTCACTCGGCAAGACGAAGTGCGACGGACAACTGCTCGTGGGCTTTGCCCTCGAAACAACTGATGAACTGGCTCACGCACAGGGTAAGCTTGAGCGGAAAAACTTCGACTTCATCGTGCTGAACTCGCTCAACGATAAAGGGGCAGGTTTCCGCCACGACACAAACAAGATTGCCATCGTGACGAAGGACGAAGTGAAGGACTTTCCCCTGAAGCCGAAGAGCGAAGTGGCCACCGACATCATCGACGAACTGGAAAAGAAACTCAACAGATAAAGAATATCGAATGAAAAGACTCATCCGACACCTCCGTACACTTGCCATCATCGCCGCATCGGCATTGATGATGCCCCTCCACCTCCACGCCCAAGAGCTGGAGGCAAAGGTGGTCATCAACAGCCAGAAGATTCAAGGCACTAGCAAGGAGGTGTTCAAAACCTTGGAGACGGCACTGACCGAATTTCTGAACAACCGCAAGTGGACAAACCAGCAATACGCCCAACAGGAGCGCATCGTCTGCTCGTTCAACATCACGGTGAACCAGTATAGCGACGACGGAAACTTCGTGTGCGACATCATGGTGCAGAGCAACCGCCCGGTATTCAACTCATCGTACAACACCACGGTGTTCAACTTCAAGGACACGGAGTTCGCATTCAACTACAAGGAGTTTGACCAACTGGAGTTCAAGGAGGACATCATCGACAACAACCTCACTGCCGTCATGGCCTACTATGCCCTGCTCATCATCGGCTTGGACATGGACACCATGGCCCCGCAAGGAGGAAACGACGTGCTCCACCGCGTGACAAACATCGTGAACAATGCCGAGATGCTGAACGCCACGGGATGGAAAGCCTTTGATAGCGACCGCAACCGCCACGCCATCATCAACGACTACATGGACGGCGGAATGGCTCCCCTACGCCAACTGATGTACGACTACTATCGCAAGGGATTGGACGAGATGGCCACCAATGCCGAACGCGGACGCACCAACATCACCACCGCCCTTGCCAAGCTGAAGGAGGCAAAGGAGAACAAGCCACTCTCCGCACTGCCCGTCATCTGGACAGACATCAAGAAGGACGAGCTGGTAAACATCTACTCCAAAGGCACACAGAAGGAGAAGGAAGAGATCTCCACCATGATGAGCGACATCAACCCCTCGCAATCAACCAGTTGGAACAAGATAAAGAATAGTAAATAGCTACTAGCTACGAGTGACTAGTGACAAGCTACGAGTGACCAATCATAATTCATAATTCACAATTCATAATTAAAGAAGTTGCTAACCTCCCTCCACATACAGAACTACGCACTCATCGACCGACTTGACATTGATTTCGAGTCGGGCTTCTCCGTCATCACCGGCGAGACGGGTGCGGGAAAATCCATCATCCTCGGAGCCATCGGCCTCCTGCTCGGCCAACGCGCCGACTCGAAGAGCATCAAGGCAGGGGCGGCCAAGTGTGTCATCGAAGCACATTTCGACCTCTCGGCATATGGCATGAAAGGGTACTTCGAGGAGAACGACTTGGAGTACGACGATGACGAGTGCATCCTGCGCCGCGAACTGTCTGCTTCGGGCAAAAGCCGCTCGTTCATCAACGACGTGCCTGCCTCGCTCAGCCAGATGAAGGAGTTGGGCGAACAACTCATCGACGTGCACAGCCAGCACCAGAACCTCCTGCTCGGGAAAGAGGGTTTCCAACTGAGTGTGGTGGACATTTTGGCTAACGATGCCCGCGAACTGTCAGCCTATAAGGAGACGTACAACCAATGGAAATCGCTCACGGCAGAGCTGAACGCCCTCATCGAGGAGGCCGAGAAGAGCCGCGCCGACGAGGATTACCTCACCTTCCAACTGGAGCAACTGGATGCACTGAACATCCAAGCGGGCGAACAAGAGGAGCTGGAGGCCGAAGCCGACCAGCTGAACCATGCCGAGGAGATAAAGAGCGGCCTCTATGCCGCCGGCCAGTGCCTGCGTCCCGACGATGGCGAGGGTGCCCTCAATGCCTTGAAGGAGGTGCAGCGCCACCTGCGCGACATTGCCCGCGTCTTTCCCCTGGCCGACGAGTTGCAGGAGCGCATCGGGAGTTGCCACATCGAGCTGAAGGACATCTGCGACGAGGTGGAGTCGGCTCTCGACCAAGTAGAGTTCAACCCCGTCCGCATGGAGCAGGTGAACGACCGCTTGAACCAGCTCTACACCCTCGAACAGAAACACCATGTACAGACAGATGCCGAGCTGCAGACCTTGGCCGAAGAGCTCCGCACGCGCCTCGATGCCATTACCTCCTACGACGACCGCATAGCCGACCTGAAGAAGCAACGGCAGGCCACCTACGACCAACTGATGAAGCAGGCCGAAGCACTGACCGCCCTGCGCAAAGAGGCGGCCAAGCGCATCGAGCAACAACTGACCGAGCACCTCATCCCGCTGGGGATGCCCAACGTGCAGTTCCGCATCGAGTTTACCCCCCGCCGCGAGCCGGATGCCACGGGTGTGGACAGCCTCACCTTCCTCTTCTCGGCCAACAAGAACGGCCAGTTGCAGGACATTGCCCACGTGGCATCGGGTGGCGAGATTGCCCGCGTCATGCTCTCGCTGAAGGCACTGATAGCCGGCGCCGTGAAGCTGCCCACCATCATCTTCGACGAGATTGACACCGGTGTGTCGGGCAAGATAGCCGAACGCATGGCCCTCATCATGCAAGAGATGGGGCAGGCCGACCGCCAGGTCATCAGCATCACCCACCTGCCACAGATTGCAGCCCGAGGCACCGCCCACTACCGCGTCTATAAGGAGGACACCGACACGGGCACCACCTCGCACCTCGTCCGCCTCAACGAAGAAGAGCGCGTCACCGAGATTGCCCACATGCTCAGTGGCGAGACGCTGACCGATGCGGCCATGGAGAATGCGAGGGAGTTACTAAAGAATTAGCAGACCCACCCCCGGCCCCTCCCTCTATGGAGGGGGGAAGACCCTCCCCCGAACCCTCCACAAGGGAGGGGAGTAAATACCTATAAAGCCCCATAAAATCCATTAAACCCATTAAGCCCATTAAACCCATAAAGCCCATTAAACCTAAAATAAATAACCAATAATAACCTGACAGACTATCCACTCCCCTCCGTAGAGGGAGGGGCTGAGGGAGGGTCTTTGACTGATATGGATCAAAGCGAAATGATATTCGGCGTACGCGCCGTGATTGAGGCCATCGAGGCCGGAAAGGAGATTGACAAGATACTGGTGAAGCGCGATATCCAGAGCGAACTGTCGCGCGAACTGTTTGCCGCCCTGAAGGGGACACTCATCCCTGTTCAGCGCGTGCCCATCGAGCGGCTCAACCGCATCACGCGGAAGAACCACCAGGGGGTGATTGCTTACATGAGCAGCATCACCTACCAGCGCACCGAGGACCTAGTGCCCACCCTCTTCGAGCAGGGAAAGAACCCCGTCTTCCTGATGCTTGACGGCGTGACGGACGTGCGCAACTTCGGCGCCATTGCCCGCACCTGTGAGTGTGCCGGGGTGGATGCCATCATCATCCCCACCAACAACAGTGCCAAGGTGAATGCCGACGCCATCAAGACCTCGGCCGGAGCGCTCCACACCCTGCCCGTGTGCCGCGAGAAGAGCCTCACCACCACCATCAACTACCTGAAGCAGTGTGGCTTCCGCGTGGTGGCTGCCACCGAGAAGGGCGACTACAACTACACCGACGGCCAGTACACCGACCCCGTCTGCATCATCATGGGTGCCGAGGACAAGGGCGTGAGCTACGAACACCTGGCCCTCTGCGACGAGTGGATAAAGATTCCCATGACGGGGCGCATCGAGTCGCTCAACGTCAGCGTGGCCGCCGGCATCCTCATCTACGAGGTGTTCAGGCAGAGGGGGTGGGAATAAAGAGGAGATACCCAACAGACCCTCCCCCAGCCCCTCCACAAGGGAGGGGAGTGGATACTGAAGCTATAAACTCTATAAACTCTATAAATCCTATAGTATCTATAATTCCTATAGTTCCTATAATATATATAATATAAGGTATATGATTGCAAAACATACTCAAAGACTATCTACTCCCCTCCATAGAGGGAGGGGTAAGGGGGAGGGTCTTTCTCCCCTCCATAGAGGGAGGGGTTGGGGGTGGGTCTGCCAGAGGCGGGTCTGTTGTGTCCGCCATTTTTCCTCCCTCCTCCTCACCCTGTTTGCTGCTACGATAGCCATTGCGCAGCCCGCTCCGAAGTGGGCCAAGAAGGCACGGGCGGCGGTCTTCTCCATTGTCACCTATGATGGCGAGGACAAGATACTCTCCACCGGAAACGGATTCTTCATCGGCCCCACGGGCGAGGCCGTGGCCGACTACTCGCTCTTCCGCGGAGCCGAGCGGGCGGTGGTCATCACCACCAGCGGCAAGCAGTTGCCGGTGACCCACATACTGGGGGCCAACGAGATGTATGACCTCGTGAAGTTCCGCATCGACGCGGGGCGGGAGAAGCTGACCACCCTGCCCATCGACACGACGGGCGTGGAGGTGGGACAGACCGTGTGGATGCTGCCCTACTCGACCAGCAAACAGGTGGAGTGCCCCATCGGCAAGGTGGAAGAGCGCGTGCCTGCCGCCGGGCAATACCACTACTACACCCTGCGCCTGCCGATGACCGACAAGCTGGTGAGCTGCCCCGTGATGAACGAGGCCGGACAGGTGGTGGCCCTCGTGCAGAAGCCCTACGGACAACAGGACAACATGACCTGCTACGCCGTGGATGCCCACTTTGCCGCCAGCCTCAGCATTGGTGCACTCGCGGGCAACAATGCCGCCCTGCGGGCCATAGGCATCAAGAAGGCACTGCCACCCACTGAGCAGGAGGCGCTCGTTTACCTCTACATGAACAGCGGACGTGCCCCCGAGGAGTACCTCGAGCTGCTCACCGACTTCATCGCCGCCTACCCCCACAGCGCCGAGGGGCTACAGCGCCGCGCCACCCTCTACGTGCAGAGTTTCCGCGACAGCGCCCACCTGCAACTGGCCGAGGACGACATGGCACGCGCCCTGGAGCTGAACCCCAACAAGGCCGACGCCCACCACACCCTGTGCCGCATGGTCTATGCCCACGCCACCCACCACCAGCCTCTGCCCTACAAGGACTGGACGCTGGAAAAGGCCCTGGCCCACATCGACGATGCCCTGGCGCTGGACACCCTCCCCCTCTACCGCCAGACAAAGGGCGACCTCCACTTTGCCCTCGGCCAATATGCCCAGGCCTACGAGGCCTACACCCTGGTGAACCGCACGAACATGGCCACGGCCGCCACCTGGTATGCCGCCGCACAGGCCCTGCAACTCACCGCCGACACGGCCCGCACGGCCGAGGTGGTGGAGCTGATAACCCGCGCCATCGAGACTTATGCCCAGCCCTATCCGCGCGAAGCCGCCCCCTACATCTGGGAGCGGGCCAAGGCATTCGTGGCCGACGGCCGTCCGCGCGAGGCGGTGATGGACTACAACCTCTACCAGTCGCTCGTGGGCACCACCCAGCTGAGCGCCCACTTCCACTACCAGCGCAGTCAGGCCGCCCTGGCCGCACGCATGAACCAGATTGCCGTGGATGACATTCGCCGCGCCGTGGAGCTGGCCCCCGACCACACCGACTACCTCATCGAGCAGGCCTCCATCTGTGCCCGCTTCAACCTGATGGACGAGGCCATCCTTGCCGCCCGCCGCGTGACCGAGCTCCTGCCCGACTACCCCGATGCTCACCGCATCCTCGGTGTCTGCCTGGGCCAGCAGGGCAAGAAGGCCGAGGCACGCGCCGCCCTCCAGCGTGCCAAAGAGTTGGGCGACCCGCAGGCCGATGGGCTGATTGAAAGGTACAAGTAATTATTTTAGGCACGGATTACACGGATTTATTCCTTTAGACAGAAGAACAGAAGAATAAATCTTATGTCTGAAAAAAACAGAGGAAAGGCACAAATCCAGCCGATTGTTTGTATAAATCACGGAATATTAGTAGTTTTGCGGAGTAAAATCAAATCCCTACAGATTATGTTAACAGCACCAGTCTCATCCGAATCCAAGACCAAGGCCCAGCCGACGCATACCATCAGCCTGAAAACACTGGAACGTAACAGCATCAGCATAGAGGAATCAGAACGCCGCATGGCAAAGCTCATCAACGACCATTTCCATTCTAAATAGACATATATTTTTTAGACAGAAGAACATAAGGACAAAAGAGAAAAGCAACTTTTGTTCTTTTGTTCTTTTGTCTGAAAAAGAAAAGACCATAACTACAAAAAGGACAGAAGAGCCATCGCAACCGCTCTCCTGTCCTTTTACCTTTTATAAATGTACCTTGCAAGGTGAGACACGGGGTCTCGTGTGTCACCCGCCATCGCCAATCAGATTCTTACTTCTCAACCAATATCAAAGGCATAGCCTCTTTGGTCGCTTCATTGTCATTCAATTGGTATTTGTATGAGCCATCGGCATATTCCGTAAGGAACTGGTTCATATTGTCTATGACAGATGCCCAGGTGACGCTGTTCCCATCTACGTTTTCTGCACCGTAGTCACCTGCATTAAAGAACAAATCATCATAACCGATACCATAATCGCCTGAGGTGTAATAACAAGCTTTGACGCCGCTCTGCTCAACGTCTTCTCCTACGTTGTAGTTACTACCAGCAATACTGCCGCTACAATATCCTCCGGTTACCGAGGCTGTGCTATAGCAAGCAATCACACTGCCGGACGATTGGTTAAATCCGACAATACCGCCACATGGGAAATCTGTGTTGCCACATTCTATATTACCCGACACACTGCATCCGACGACACGTCCGTAATTGTCCGAAACGACACCCGAGGCATAGTATGCACTACTGCTGAAAATTACATCACTCAAATGAAGATACCGTACCACAGAGCTTTCATCAATACTGGTGAACAGGGATGCGGCTTCTTCTTCAACCACCCTCTTCACCCCCTTGAGGGTATGTCCATTACCATCAATGGTCACTTCATACAAATCCAACCAGGGCCAGTTGCAGCCGTTGTCCGGGTTTCCATCCAAATCGGCATCGGTCAGGTCGATGTCGCCTGTGAGGGTCAGATTTATACTACCGTTGAACTTTTGATACGCATCAACCCACGCCTGCAACTCCTCCACATTGCCGGCTGTCATTTGGCGGGATAGACTTTCCACCTCCATCGTCCGTGCCACACGGTAGAACTTCCCGGCATCAATCCCCTTCTCGGTCAACTCAACCGATGAGCTACAGCAATGAGCATATTCCTCATCATCATAAAAACATGTAATCTCAAGCTTCTTACCTTTAGCCACGGGGGGCAGATAGGCATAGAAGGTAGCAGTATTATCGGTAATAGGTGTAGCAATCTGAACAAGGTCACCTTCACATTCCGGATACATGGATACAATGTCCGCTTGGGTCAGGTCCAAATCCCCACTTGTAGGACAACCGTCCTCCCACGATATCTGGAAATATGCCTCCTGTACATTGGCAGGAAATCCGGAGAGGGTGAACTTGACAATGGCCGTAAGATGCTTGAAAGCAAAGTTCCCTCCGTCCGTACTGGTGGCCACCATCAACGTGTTGTTTTCATCCAACGTACCGTTTTGGTCGAAAAAGTCAAACGGTACAGAGGTTGCAGAGAAAGCGTCCATTAAGTTACCCTCCCGGTCATAATACTTATAATCTTTAGACTCGCTATTCCACAGATTTATGGCAGGATAATAGGCATAATAGGGCAGTTCCCCGACCTTCTCGGGCAAAGTACCCTGAAACTCATCGCCCGACGTCTGGTGGAATCGATACTCCTCCTGATTCTCATAACCGACAGCAGCGGTCGTCATCACCGTAAAACATTCGCCACTCTCGCGCCAATCCACCTTGATGATGTTCTTACCGCTTTCGTCAGTCACATCCTGCAAAGTCACACGTGTATCATTGCCGGGCAATGTGGCAATCACAGTCACTGGGGAATTCTGTCCAGTGCCGCTGTTCTGCAGTTCCTCGTCGTTACTGCATGCAACCAGCCCAAGCAGGGCGGCTGCCCATAAGATGTTTCTCTTCATCATTTGTCTTCCTTTCTTCTTTCGGTTTACAAATCACCACCATCCTGATAATCCATACCACTGCTGGCGAATCCTTTCTCGACGCGCACCTCCACCATTCTCACTTGCGGAGCCTCGTAGGCCGCGTTCATTGTCTCTGTTTGTTGTTCCATTTTCTTTTTGGGTTTAAATTGTTAATACTATAATTGGTTCTTTGTTTTCTTGTTTCCCTATGACTAACCCCTCTACCACACGACAAAAGGCTCGTCCTCCTAAGCCAAACCCCTCTACCACCGCCCGAAAAAAGAATGGCGAGTGGTGAGGGAGTTCAAGGGTAGGCTGGCGGTTGGAGGGGTAAAACGCCAAACGCCCCGCCGCACAGAACCGCATACGCTGATTCTGCACGGCGGGGCGTTCGGCCCTCACGCGCGTACTTGTTAATATATAAGATATACTTGCTTGCTTGCTTGCTTGCTTGCTTGCTTGCTTGCTTGCTAACAAATTATCTGAGATGAGCAAATGTTTGGTCATAATTCTTAGGGGGATTTTGGGGTTATTTCAATGGGGGGAATCAATTGGTTTCACTCTTTTGTCGGAGGGCTTTCAGTTCGGCATCGGTGATGGTTTCGCGCTCGGACTTGTCGTAGATGTAGAACAGCCCTATTTCCATTTCATCCGCAGAAAGAATCAGGTTCAAGGTGATGACTCTGGCTCCTCCACGCTTGCCCTTCCCCTTGGAAGTGACAGCCAAACGTATTTTGCGAAAGCCATTGCCTAAATCTGTTCCCATGGAAGGATTCTCCAGCAACTCTTTCACCAGCCCCATCAGGTCCTGCTTCAACGACCGGTAGCGTTTGCTAAGCCTTTTGACCTCTTTATCGAAAGGCTCGTATGACACAACTTTACAGTTCATTGAGCAATTCTTCTATGGGTCTTCCCTTCACTTTTCCTTCACGTGCCAACTTGGCACACTCAAATGCCTGCTCCACTCCGGCCAGAATCTCGGCCTTGGTGCGGTAGGGCACTTCATCCTCGGCTGCCACCATGAGCGCCTCATCCTCTTCGACGGCGTATGGCTTCATCCCTGCCGACTGCCTGCCAATGCGGTTGAGGTAGCGCTGCATCTTGTCCAGCACTTCCCAACTGTCAATGTTGAGTATCTGACGGGCCAGTTCGCCACGCATCGCACTAAGTTCCATTGCTGTCATACCGTTTCCCTTTTTTATTCATTATTCGCCTGCAAATATATAGGAAATGAACGAGACTACCATACGGATGGGGAGTTTTTTTCAACAAGCGGGCAGCATTTGTCCCCTCAGATGGGGAACCAGACGAAGACGGCGGCGTCCCACAAGGCATGGCTGAGCACGATGGCGGGAAAGCGCTGGGGGAAAAGGCGGTAGAGTCCGCCCCAGGCAATGCCACACACCATGGAGGCCATGACGAGCATGAAGTTGAGCGAAGCCACATGCACCAGCGTGTAGCAGGCAGTGGCAAGCAGGAATCCCACGTTGGGCGAATAGTGCTGCGAGAGCCGCCTCTGCACATATCCGCGCCAGAAAATCTCCTCGGCCGGCCCGATGAGGAAGAGCAGCAGGACGCTGATGAGCCACGGACTCTCGCCCGCCTTCATGCCATAGATGAGGTTCACCTGCGGCCGGGCAAAGGGGAAGAGCCACTGGCTGGCCTTGTCGCCTACCCAAAAGACACACCACAGGGCGATGGCGATGGCGAAGCCTAACAATATATTGGACACTGACCACCGGAGATGCTTCCACCAACTAGGACTAAAAACGGTAGAAAGCACCGTAAGGGTGCAAGCAGAGAATGTCATCGTCCACCAAAAAGGGACATGGGGTGCCGTCCAAGGAGAGAACATCAGTGTCCACAGGAGGAAGGCCAACAGGATGAGGAACCACACGCGCTTCATGACAGATGACCGGCTATAAGGAATGAGACACTGAGCAGCAGGCTGAAGAGCAGTTGCAACTGGGCCGTCCGCTCGTCGAGGCGGGTGATGGCAGAGGTATCGCCCGACGTGCTCCGGCGCATCAGTTGCAGGTTCTTCCACGCATTGGGAAGGGCCACAAAGGAGAGCAACGTCAGGTAGGGGAAGACTCCACACGCGGCACAGGCTGCCACACAGAAGAAGGGGGTCAGCATGTAGAAGCCATAGAGCGTCTGCGAACGGTCGTGCCCGATGTTCATCGCCAACGTGGAGATGCCCGCATCGCCATCAGTACGGACATCGCGCGTGTTGTTACAATGCAGAATGGCAATGGTGATGCAGCCCAAGGGAATGGCCAAGAGCAGGGTGTCCGCCTGCAGACTGCCCGTAAACACCAGCGAAGTGCCCCAACAAGGCAGCCAGGCATAGGCAATGCCAATTACCACATCGCCCAAAGCGCGGTACTTCATGTAGGGATAGAGCAACACACACAAGGCACCTCCCAAGCCGTACCAGAAGAGCGTCCAGCTGGTAAGCAGCATCAGTCCCACCCCACCGGCCAAGGCCACAACAAGCAGTCCGATGGAGAGGCGCTTTATCTCCTCGGGACGGAACATACCGGTGGTCAGCGTAGTGGCACCAGCCGTTTCATCCGTATCAACTCCCCGCTTATAATCAAAGTAGTCACTCCACGTATTGCCAGCCGCATGGAAGACAACTATATTCACCAAGGCCCACACTCCGGCCAGCCAATTCAGATTCTCAACCCCTGCCCAATGGAGGTACATCAGCGTCACCAACACAGGCATGGCACTGGCCGGGAAACTCCACGGCCGCACGGCAAAAAGCCACTCTTTGATTGAATGTTTCATATCTTTTTCTTACAATCCAACTTCACTCTAACTCCTATAAATATAACTCACAATCATCTCCACCACCTCCCGTGTCTGCTCTGTCACCCGAGCACGTTCATCAGTGCGACGTCCGACAACCCACAGAATGCGGTCGCGGGCATCGGTGACCACCAGCTGCTTCTCCTTCTCAAAGCGAGACAGTTTGAGGTCGGTCAACAAGTCGCTCACCAGTTTCTTCCGCCCCTTCATGCCGAAAGGGGCAAACTTGTCGCCCTGTCGCCAAGGGCGCACAGTGAGAGGGAACTCTACACAGGAAGCATCCAGCGTGGCCACTTTTGGAGAACGGGAAATCCGATAGTCAGGAGCAAGAGGGAAACGACTCACCAGCAGCATTGATTCTCGGGTCAAGGCCACCTCAACCGGCGGTTGGGGAATGCTTATCCCTATCCTCTCCTCCTCCAACTCCGACTCCGACTGACGGGGACGGAGTATCAATGTATCCCTATCCTTCAGCACTTCCCACCCGCCATTGGCAAAGCGGCGGCCCGACTCGCCCGTGAGGCTACGGAAGACATCCTCTACCTGCGCCGACACAAATCCGTACGGGCGCAACAGTTCAAAGAGCACGGTCTGCGGCTCCACCTCACCCAGCAAGGCAGGAATGTTTATCGTCCGGCCATCAACATCGGCCACACGCGCCACAGCCTCTTTCACAGCCTTGTCATAGATGGTCTCTACCCCACGAAGGTGGTGAATGGTCGAAGAGATTTTTTCCCTCACCTGCGGATTTATTTTCTCCAACAGGGGAAGAATCTGCAGACGTATCTTGTTGCGCACATACTCATCCTGCAGATTGGTACTATCGGTCACATAGTCCTGGGCAAGCGCTTTCAGATAGGCCATCACCTCTGCCCGGCTGACACCCAACAAGGGACGCACCACCCGCCCGTTCACCGGACGGATGCCCGTCAATCCGGCAAGACCCGTACCACGCACCAGGTTGAGCAAAAGAGTCTCTACCGCATCGTCGCGATGATGGGCTACGGCCACATGGGCATATCCATGTCCGCTACACAATTCGTCAAACCATGCATAGCGCAGTTCGCGGGCAGCCATTTCAATACTGATGCCCTGACGGGCTGCATACTCATGGGTGTCAAAGTGAGTGACATGAAGCTCTACGCCCAATGTCTGGCAAAGGGTGCGGCAAAAGGCTTCGTCGCGATTGCTCTCCTCACCTCGCAAATGGAAGTTGCAATGGGCCGCATGACAACTGTATCCCAACCGGAGGAGCACACGCAGAAGAGCCACACTGTCGGCCCCACCACTGAGTGCCACAAGCAGGGCTTCGCCTTGCCCGACAAGCCTCTCTTGCCTGATGAAGGCCTGCACGTTGTGTTCGAATTGCGTCGTCTGTCCCATCAGCGGATTGAGGATGAGTTTGTTTGAGTCTGATCAGAGATTACTTCGACTGAGGCGACCAGCCATCGTGGCCGGCCAATACCTCCTTCATGGTGTAACCACGCAGGTTGGGGAGCTGATGACTCCACTCCACACGCTTGTCAACAGCAGCGCCGGGTCCATAATTCTGATACTCAGCATAGAAGGCCGTTTCCTTATTGGAGTCTTTTCCCCAATGGTCCCATCCGGCAGGGTTGATGTGGTTGCCCAATTCGCAACGCACATACACCGTCTGTCCATACGGACGCCAAGGACGGGAAAGAGAGACCTTTCCCTCGAGGCCGGCATCAGCCGTCAGCTTGCAATCGTAGAAGACGTAGCCATACTTGGCCTCTTGCGGAGTGCTGGGTGCGGTGACGTAGCCGCCCGACTTGCTATGAATCCGACAACGGTCGAACACGGCCGTGGAGGCACCGAAGATGAAGTCCACCGTGCCCTCGACGTAGCACTCCTCGTAGTACTGGCGGCTATTGCGTCCCCAGGTATAGAGCGTGTCCTGAAAGCCAAGGAAGCGACACTTCTTGAAGTGTACGCGGTCGCCTGCCACAAAGCAGGCAACGGCCTGTCCGACAGGACCTGCAGAGTTTTCAAACGTGATATTCTCGG
The DNA here is from genome assembly GCA_017464815.1 of Bacteroidaceae bacterium. Classification (GTDB taxonomy): domain Bacteria; phylum Bacteroidota; class Bacteroidia; order Bacteroidales; family Bacteroidaceae; genus Phocaeicola_A. The sequence continues at coordinate 32,146 of JAFTYI010000034.1, forward strand.
CATAGAAGTCCGAGGCATAGATGTAGATGGACGAAGAGCCTGACGTACCCTTGTTTTCGCCAAAGGAATTCTGCTTGCCTGCATAATCGTCATAGGTGAGCACGGCACCGTCCTCGCCATAGAGGGCGATATGCTGTTTGCAGGGTGCCACCACCAGTTTTTCCTTATAAGTGCCCTTGCGGATGTAGATGCGGGTAATCTGTTTGCGGAAGTCGGGCACGGCATTGATGGCCTCCTGCACCGTGCGGAAGTCGCCGCTACCATCCTGAGCCACCACATAGTGGCAATCGGTCATCTGCACCGTCGGTTGGTTCGAGAATGCCGGCGCCTTGGAGACGTCCGTCTGAGCCATCGTCATCCCATTGAGCATCAACAGGGAAAGGAGAAAGAGAATTGTCTTTTTCATAATCGTCAAGTTTTGTTTTTAGTTAGTTTTTTGGTTTCAATTATCAGTTTTCTTATTCCCCAAAGCAACGCCACAAGTTCCCCTCGGGCAGGGGAGCCTCCAAGTCAATCTGCACCTTCGACACGGGGTGGACAAAGCTGATTCGCCGTGCATGGAGGCAGATGCTGCCATCGGGATTGGAGCGTGGCGAGCCATACTTCAGGTCGCCCTTGATGGGACATCCCATCTTGGCCAACTGGCAACGGATCTGGTGATGACGCCCCGTCATCAGCTCCACCTCCAACAGTGAGTAGTTGTCCGAACGTCCTATCATCCGATACCTCAGCACGGCCTTCTTCGCATCCTTCACCTCGCGTTCGTGGGCATACGACTTGTTCTGTTTCTCGTTGCGCACGAGCCAATGGACAAGCTCTCCCTCGGGTTGCTTCGGTTCGTTCTTCACAATCGCCCAATAGGTCTTCTGCACATCGCCCACACGAAACATTTCGTTCAAGCGCGAGAGGGCTTTGCTCGTTTTGGCAAACACCACCAGGCCACTGACCGGGCGATCCAACCGGTGGGTGACTCCCACGAAGACGTTGCCGGGCTTCTGGTACTTCTCCTTCAGATACGCCTTCACCATGTCGGACAAAGGAACGTCGCCCGTCTTGTCGCCTTGCACAATCTCCGAGGCGCTCTTGTTCACCACGATGATGTGGTTGTCTTCGTAGATAACTGTCACTTGGGGAAATTCTTTTAAGAATTAAAGGAGTTATCGCTTCGCTAAGAAGTTAAAGGAGTTAAAGCCCAATGTCTTGCTTGTATGTTTGCCTAACTATTGGCTTAACTCCTTTAACTTCTATAACTCCTTTAACTCCTTAATCAATGTATTACATATTCATACCGCCATCGACCTGAATCACCTGGCCAGAGACGTAGGCAGACATGTCAGAAGCCAAGAATGTAGCCACGTCGGCCACATCCTCGGGTGTGCCACCACGACGGAGAGGAATCTTCTTTGCCCACTCGGCCTTCACCTCGTCGCTCAAGGCGGCGGTCATGTCGGTGATGATGAATCCCGGAGCAATGGCGTTGGCACGGATGCCACGAGAGCCCAACTCCTGAGCGATAGACTTGGCCAAGCCAATCATACCGGCCTTGGAAGCCGAGTAGTTTGCCTGTCCGGCATTGCCGTGAACACCTACGACAGAGGCCATGTTGATGATGCTGCCACCCTTCTGACGCATCATGATGGGAGTACATGCGTGAATGAAGTTGAAAGCCGACTTCAGATTTACGGCAATCACCGCATCCCACTGGGCTTCGCTCATGCGCATCATCAAGCCGTCCTTGGTGATGCCGGCATTGTTTACCAAGATGTCAACCGAGCCGAACTCTTCCTTGATTTGGTTCACCACCTTCTCGGTCTCCTCGAAGTTGGCGGCATTCGATGCATATCCCTTCACCTTCACACCGTAAGCGGCAATTTCCTTTTCAGTATTCAATCCGTTTTCGTCGATTACCAAATCCGTAAATGCCACGTTTGCACCTTCTGACGCAAATTTCAAGGCAATGGCCTTACCAATACCACGTGCTGCACCGGTGATGATGGCAGTCTTTCCTGTTAATAATCCCATAATTGTTCTTGAATTTATTGATTAGTAAATAATTTCCGTTTTCCAAAAGCCCCGTCCACAATCTTCTTGACGTAGCGCTTCATTGTCGAGCGGTCTTTTCCCTTTCCGATGCGTCCGCGGATGTAGAGCACCTCGATGCCCTTGACGCAACAATGCAGAATGTCGGCATACACCGCCACGTCGTCCACATCGAACACGCCCTTCTCCACTCCCTCCGAAAGGACTTCGCGGAAAATCATCGTCTCGTGATAGTTGAACCTCATGCGGGCACGCTCAACCTTCCAAATGTCGCGGAAGAACTCGGCACGCAGGGTGCCGTTGCGGGAAACCACCTCCTTTATTGCATCCAGATGGGTGTAAATCAACTCCAGAATCTTTTCATCAGGAGCAATATCCTTGGCGGCCACCTTACGCATCATCTCGACGAGCATATCCAACTCCGACTCGATGACGGCAAAATACATGTCCTCCTTGCTCTTGAAATAGGTGTAGAGCGTGCGACGCCCCTTCTTCGATGCCACTGCAATGTCGTTCATTGTTGTGTCATCTATACCATTCTTGGCAAAAAGTTGCCTGGCAACATCAACCAGTTGTTTTCTTGTCTTGGACGCACTCATAGAATTGCACAAACTTTATTATTCTGTGCAAAATTACATCATTTCTTCTTATTCCCCAAGGATTTTTCAAAATAAGTGCAAGGCGAGTTCCAAAAAAATATTCCCTCGCCTTGCCGCTTCTATTTCTTTTGTGCATCCGACCACTCCTGCAAGCGCTCATACTCCTCCTTCGTCAGGCGCATGAACGAGCCGTGTTGCGGGGCCTCCACACCTATAATATTCTGTGGTGAAGAGAAGTTGCGCAGGTTCTTGTCGGCCGTGCAGATGCGGTAGTTGCGCGGACGCGAAGAGTACTCGATGTAGGCCACACGCCACGTGCTGTCGCCCACGAGTTGGAAGGCCGAAGCTCCCTCACACTTCTTCTTGCCTTCGAAGTCGACATAGTCATCGGCCACGGGCTCCGGCCACGGGCCTGTCAGCTTCTTGCTGGCGGTGGTGAAGATGCCCGGTGTGCCGCCCTCCTTCTTTATCATCATGTGGTAGAGGCCGTCGGAGGGCAGGTAGTTGATGTCGGCATCAATGGTGGCATATCCCCAGTCGAAGAGCAACTGAGGCTTGGTCAGGCGGGTGAACGACTCATCGGCATAGGAATAATACATGCGGTCGTACTTCTCCTCGGCACGATTCCACATGGAGTAGTAAATCAGGTAACCGCCCTTCTTCCCATCGGGCCACTTATAATTGCGGTCCCAAATGATTTGTGGCGCCCACACACGGTTGATGGTGCTCCAATCCTTATACACGTCGGGCGACTGGGGGTCACAGAAGATGGAGGCTCCCTTGCGGTAGTCAAAAGTGACCGACTCCCAATGAATAAGGTCGTCCGAGGTGAGGAGGTCGATGCCATAGTTGTCCCACTCGGCCGCCTTCTTCAACTCCCTGTAGCTGCCCACCCGCATGTCGGTGGTCACCATCAGATAGCCCTTTCCATCGTGGCGGCGGGTGATGTAGGCGTCGCGTTGTCCGCCTTCGATGCGTGCATGTTCGGCACGATCCATGATGGGGTTGCCACCAATGAGGTCGTGGAAATGGAGGCCGTCGCGACTGAGGGCATACGCCGTCCATTCGCCGCGTCCGCTCATGTGGCAATAAAGGTAGCCATAGTCACCCGTCTGATAGTTGCCCGGATGATGCTTGGTGTACCATGCCGGATACTTGTCGAGCACACCTTGAGGGTCGGTGCCAATCCAACTGTATCCCATGCGACGCTCGCGACTGATTTCAGCATAGTCATCGTGTTTCTTCCCATCGCGGTCGCCAAAGTAAGGCTTCTCGGTCTCCAAGTCATAGTTGCGTGCCCACAAGAGGGGTGCATCCTCATCGGGCACCAGGCGGCGGTCCCATTTCCCGTCAGCATCCCTGTACATCTCGTGGCGATAGCCCTTGATGGCATGATTCCTCAACCACTCCACGGCACACTCCACGGCATTCTTTACCTCAGACGAAGGGTTCTTCACCCCCATGAGCAGCTCCACCAAGTCGGCCGTCTCGCCATCAGCGGTAAACGAGGGGAACTCATAGGCGCGGGCTTGCACGGGCTCCAATGTCTCAAAGTGATGCTGCTGACACCACACGGTGCGCTTCCCATCCTTGATAATCTGAGTGTTCACAATGCACCCGATAGCCTTTTCATACGACACCCTCGCGCGTACCTTATCTTTATCCGACAGCTTCAGCGCGTCATACGGAGCCTTGTCGCCCTCGGCAATGTCGCGCATCAGCTTGATGACGTTGCTCATGGCATCATCGTTGTAAGTGATGTGCACCGAGTAGTCAGGATGTCCGCCCTTATGAGGCCTCTTCAACGGATAGTACTGCGGCCATCCGCCATTGTCGTACTGCGCCTCCAACAGATACTCAAAGCCGCGCAAGAAAGCCTTGCGATAGGCCCTTTTACCCGTCGCCTTGTACATCTTGGCAAGGAAGAGCATCTCGATGGTCGTGCTCATGTTGTCGATGGTGGAGCCAATGCCCTCCTTGCTCTTCATCATGCGACGGATATCGGCCCGCTCGGCCCACTTCTTGGCATCGGGCCGCTGGTGCCAGCTCTGGTTCTTGGCCCATCCGCCACTGGGGAACTGATAGGCTAGGACACTATCTGCCACAGTGCGGGCCTCTTCAGTCTTGTACCACTCATCGTTCATCCCACGTGCCAGATTGCGGAAAGAGGTCTCCGCCACCGGACGATTCACCCGCTTTCTTTCAGATATACTTTGTGCCTCAACTGATTGCGCACCCACCAACCACGCCATTCCCATGGCCAACAGACAAGAGTAAATGGTTCTTCTATTCATGGAGTCAGTTCTTTTTCTTGTTAATATCTCTCTGATTAAGTAATGATTTTGCAAAAATACATCTTTTTTGCTCTTTACCGACGTTCTTAGCAAAAAAAGTTATAAAAGCCACCTTTATTTATGCCAAATCACATCTGCAACCACCACAATACGCATCCTTGACTCGCTACAGAACGCACCTTTACCCACAATAAAACCCATCCCTATCTGCCACGAAAAGCATCTCCATCCGCCACGACACGCATCTTTATCCGCTAAACTATAGGCAGGGCAATTGCCCTGACCCTGTTATAACCTGATACAAATAAGCACAGACAATATGCAACAAAGTGGAGCATAGCCCTCGCGGCTGTGCTCCACTTTTCTTTTCACTAAAACAACATTATTATTCACTTTTTGCTTGGGGGGCTTTCGTTATCTCATCCACGGTGAGGGGGATGTTATAGTCGATGTGGTCGCATTGAATAGTCATGGTGAAGTCATCGGAGTCACTTGCCCCGTGAACAGAAAAAGATTTCACCAACCCATCAATCTTGGAGAATACGCCTTCATAGGTGTAATCATATTTGTAAACATGTTTACTGTTACGGAGTGTGATTTCAGTGTCCGTTTCATGGACAATGCTGAGATTCCTCTTGTTCTCTTCAAACTTTCCCATCAGCACATCCAATGTAATCCAATTGTTGAAATCGGGTTTCTGATTCATTCGCAGCGTTGCAATTTCCAACTCACCGTCACTCCACACCTTCATACTGTCGGGAGTATAGAGGAAGGTCGTTTGATGCGGACGTACCGACTCCTCTTGCATATCCATTCTACTGAAGTCACCTTTCTCTGTCCGCAAGATGGTGTAGATGAGGTTTCCTGCCACATCACTTTTCCCTGGTATGCGACATATCATTTGCATCCGGCAACTACGCACTTCCTTCATTCCCGCCATAGCCCTGTCGATAATCTGAGCCGCACGGGCTTCACTGGGAGCTAACATTCTGATTCCAAGGAATACTCCCATCACCACTACGGCCGCCACACCGATGGTACGGACGTATCGCCAAAGGGAGACGCGCTTGGTCGTTTCAGGTACTTTGAACGAAGCGTTGCACCGAGGAGCATGTTTGGGGGTCAACAGATTCACCACCTGTTCGTCCAGTCTCTCATTGTCTCTTTCTTCTTTCATAATCATTATGGTTTAGAGGGGTTATTGAATCAATTTATTCATCCGCAATCCGTTGCGCAATTTCTCGATACCGTAGCGATAGCGGGCCTTCACCGTGGGAAGGGGCGCATCCAAAATGGAGGCAATGTCCACAAACGTCCGCCCACCGTGGATGTGGAGTCTTATCACCTCGCTCTGTTCCGCGGGAAGCATGGCCAGCAGACGGTCAATCAAGCGAAACTCCTGCTCGAAGTTCTGTGGCTCGGTGTCCTTCACCTGCAATCGGCTCCAATCATCCACCACCATCGTCTCCACCTCTTTTTGCCGTTTGCGAAGAAGCATTCCACACTGATTGGTCAACGTCCGATAGAGATAGTTCCGCAGATTCTCCACATTATCCAACAGATGTCCCTTGCCACACAACGCGAGAAACACCTCCTGCAACACATCCTCCGCCTCGGCCTCATCGCCCAACCGATAACAGGCATATCGGTAGAGGTTGTCCCTCTCCTCCTCCATCAGGCAAGCCAGTTGCTCCATCCGTTTTCTATTCCTATTCATATACATTTCATTCGTCTTTCTGCTTTAAAGATGCAAAGTTGCGGAAAAAGATGTAAAGGAGGATAAAAAAAGCCTCCCAAAACAAAAAACATATTCATTATTTGTTTATTTCAAATTAAACCCGTACTTTTGCAACCACGGTTACAGTAACACAGGTTGCAAAACAGAATAAGCTGATTATGAGATTCTACAACAGAGAAAAAGAGACTCAAACTTTGCAGAAAATAGAAAATCTTTCTGCCGAATATGCACAGATGACCGTCATCACGGGACGACGACGGATAGGCAAAACCACCCTTATCCGCCATGCTTTCAAGCGTCTGCCATTGGTTTACTTCTTTGTGGGACGAAAAAGCGAAGCAATGCTTTGTCGCGAACTGACGGGAATTGTGAAGGATGTGTTGGGCGATGAACTGGGAACATTCACCTCCATGAGTGCTCTTTTCTCCAGTTTGATGAACATATCCAAACAGAAGAACTTCACGTTAGTATTTGACGAGTTTCAAAACTTCAGTGCCATAAACGACTCCTTCTTCAGCGATATGCAGCACCTGTGGGACAGTCACAAAGATGAAAGCCGGATGAATCTGGTACTTTGCGGTTCGCTCTACTCCATGATGACCAAAATCTTTGATGACCGCAAAGAACCCCTCTATGGGCGTGCCACACACCGCATCCGTCTGCAACCTTTTACGTTGGACACGCTGAAGGAGATTATGCACGAACATCATCCCCAGTACGCTCCCGACGACCTCCTAACTTTCTATATGGTAACGGGAGGAGTGGCCAAGTATGTGGAGCAGTTGCTCATGCATCATGCTTTCACCAAAGAGGCAATCATACAAACCGTTTTCAGCTACGGCTCCTATTTCCTCGAAGAGGGGCGCGACATGCTCTCCGATGAGTTTGGCAAGGAATACGGAAACTATTTTTCTATCCTTGCGGCAATAGCCAATGGGGAAACCAGCCGTGGAGATATCACCAACTATACCGGCATCGAATGTGGCGGACATTTGGACAAATTGGAAAAGTCATACGACCTCATCAACCGGCTTCGCCCTTACCTCCAACCCGAAGGGGGGCGCAACGTGAAGTATGAACTGAAAGACAACTTCCTTACCTTCTGGTTCCGCTTCATCTATAAATACCGCAGTGCCATCGAAATAGGCAATCTCGAATACGTGCAAGAGAAGGTGATGGCCGACTATGAGACATTCTCGGGAAGAATCCTCGAACGCTACTTCCGGCAAAAGTTCCGCGAGACGGGACTCTATAACATCGTCACCAACTATTGGGAGAAAGGCAACCTGAATGAAATCGACCTCATTGCTGTAAACGAGGTTGACCGTATCCTTGTCATCGGAGAATGCAAACGGAATGCCAAACGCATCAATCTCCATACATTGCAAGAGAAGTCGCAAGCCATCCTGCAAAAGCAAAAGCGCTTCAAGGCCGAATATGTGGGAATGAGTTTGGAGGATATGTAGCAGAGTGGCTTTTGTGCAATGATGCAGTGCAAAAGTACCCGTTTATTCTTTGCATTCCTGCATTTTTTGCAGAAATATCCGTTTATACTTTGCATTTTTGCAGTTTTTGTTTGTTTTGCAAAGTATAATTTGCACCTCCGCCAATTCCTTACAACGGAATTTTAAGGAAAGGAATCATAACCTTTACATATTATTGCCTCGGAGAATAAAGATTCTAAAAGTGGAGTACACCCCTCGCGGTCGTGCTCCACTTTTTCTTTTATTTGTATTTTTATAACCAACAACATCGGAAAACTCATCTTAATATTTTGAAACACGCCATTCGTGTTGTATCTTTGTACGAAATTAGAGTACGCAATTAGATTAACCATTAAAAACCGAAACAAGATGAATGAAGTAATCGATTTGGATGACATGCCGACCATGTTCGGCATGTGCAATGTGAAAGAGTGTGCGCTGGCAGAGACTTGCCTGCGGCAGATTGTCTATCCGGCGGTAGCCAAGAAAAAGGATCCGTTCCTCCCTATGCTGAACCCCGAATGGCTGGCGGCGCAAAAGGGTACGTGCAAATACTACCTGAAGAACGAAAAGGTGCGCCGTGCCTTTGGATTCATCACCACCATCAAGGCCATCCCGAGCGGAAAGGTGGGCAGCTTCCGGGCATCCGTCATCTCGCGTATGGGGCGCAAGCGTTACTACCAGACACGCAAGGGAGAGGTGATGCTTACTGAAGCGGAAGCGCAACTGATTGTCAAACTGGCCAACCGCTTGGGAATAGAACTGGAGGAGTATTTCGACCGCTACAAGTATGTACTCCTTTGGGGGTGACACTGTAGTGATTTTTGGCCATTCTAAAGACTTTTTTCGTTTCCCCTTCAGCGTGTCTTTTTGTAGAAAAGGTTGACTCTTAAAGAATCAACTTAATGAAAGCAAGAAAAAAGCAAATCAATCTGACCCGTTCGGAGCGGAATGCCCTTTTGCATGAATTATTGGAGCATTATTATGTGAATCATGGTAAGGT
>JAFTYI010000035.1 GCA_017464815.1 Bacteroidaceae bacterium
ATATATAATATAAAATATTCTTTACATGTTACTATCTCTTTTTTGTTTTCTCATTTTTGCTAACTGTAATCTGTAATAACTGTAATCTGTAATAGCGGGGGGGTGTCTTTTCCTGAATAACAGATTCACCTTGCAAAAAAATGCCCAAAAACTTGCATTCGGCTGAAAAATGTTGTATCTTTGCAGTAGTTAGAGGAATCCCCCCCACTGACGCGGAGTACCCCGAGAAAAGCCCCCCTCAACCACGCCACAACCGAGTGAGCATCCGGATAATCGGCCTCACCACCAACGATTGGCGACACAGACAGATGACCAGTCCCCCCATCAAGCAAATGAGCATGGCCAACGCATACCCCATTGCCTCGCTACCAATGGTCTCGACGGACACCACCACCAGCCATTGCGTGGCATAGAACAGCCACATCAGCCCCACGCCTGCCAGCAGGAAGGCCACCACCACCACAGAGAGCAACGCACCCACCTGCCTAGCCACAAACAGGCGCATGCGTTCGAGGTCCGACATCAATAGCCTGCCCAACAGGGCTGACAGGAGGGCAAACATGCCGCCGCCTGTGGTGGAATTCTTCGCGTCATTCTGAGTCATAGCGGATGAAACGGGTGTTGTTGATAGGTATTCTACGTGGTTTTGCCGTGAAAAACACAAGATGGAGGGGAAAAGTTTTGCTTATCTTGGAAATTCTTTGTAATTTTGCACGTTAATAACAAACTTATAGAGAGAAAACATCCAAGAGTATAAACCGCTAACAAAGCAAAAAAGAGAAAAAGACGTTATGAAGAAGTATTTCCTCCTGGCCATCGGCCTGTGTATGACCATGGCTTTCACCACCTCGTGCAAGTCAAGTGAAAGTGCCTACAAGAAGGCTTACGAGAAGGCCAAGCAGCAAGAGCTGGCTCAGACCCCCGTGGAAGAGACCGTAGAGGTGGCCCCCGTGCAGACAGCCCCCGTGCAGACGGCTCCCGTAGCCACCACATCAGCCGTGGTGCGCGAAGAGAAGGTGACCGTGGTGACAGGCAATGCCCTGCAGGACTTCAGCGTGGTGTGTGGCAGCTTCGGCTCACAGGTGAACGCCAACAACCTGAAGGCAACGCTTGATGCTGCCGGATACAATGCCGTGGTGGCCTACAATGCGTCGAACAGCATGTATCGCGTCATCGTCAGCACCCATCCCACCCGCGAAGCAGCCGCACAGGCACGCGAGCAGTTCAAGGCACGCTATGCAGGCGACGCTGCCCATGCCGACTTCCAGAAGGCTTGGTTGCTCTACAACGTGAAGTAAGAGAGAGAGAGCGAGAGAGAGGCATCCCCCCCACAATTATGAGCAGAATACTCGCCATCGACTACGGACAGAAGCGCACGGGGTTGGCAGTGACCGACCCCCTGCAAATCATCGCCAACGGGCTCACCACCGTGGCCACCGCGCAACTGGAGGCATTCATCCTCGACTACGTGAAGCGCGAGCAGGTGGAGCGCATCGTCGTGGGCCTTCCCCGGCAGAACTCGGGCGAATACTCCGAGAACATGCGGCGCATCACCCCCTTTGTCAACCGGCTGAAGAAGCTGTTGCCCACGATGCCCGTGGAGATGACGGACGAGCGGTTCACCTCAGTGCTTGCCCACCGCACCATGCTGGAGGCCGGCCTCAAGAAGAAGGACCGCCAGAACAAGGCACTGGTGGACGAAATCAGCGCCTGCATCATCCTGCAAAGCTACATGGAGGCGCGAAGAAGCAGTCCGGGAGCCCTGCCACCACATTTCTCACTCTGAGAGCGCGAGCGCGTTGCCGAAAATTGGTTCGAGCACAACTCTCATCAGCTTCGTAGTCATAATTATTCGCTACCGCTCATCAAAACCTCTTTTGATTTATATAATAAAGGACAGTCAGAATTCATAATTTAGAATTCATAATTCAGAATTAAAAAAAATGATTCTTCCCATTTATATTTACGGCCAACCCGTGTTGAGGAAAGAGGCCGAAGACATCACCCCCGACTATCCCAACTTGAAAGAGCTCATCGCCAACATGTTTGACACGATGGACCGTGCCGAAGGGTGCGGACTGGCCGCACCGCAGATAGGCCTTGCCATCCGCGTGGTGGTGATTGACCTCGACGTGTTGAGCGACGACTATCCCCAGTACAAAGGCTACCGACGCGCCTTCATCAACCCCCACATCATCGAGGTAGGCGAGGAGACCGACTCGAAGGACGAAGGCTGCCTCAGTCTGCCCGGCATCAACGAAGCCGTGAAACGCCCCACACGCATCCACGTGAAGTACTTCGATGCCGAGTGGCAGGAGCACGACGAGTGGGTCGAGGGATTCGAAGCACGTTGCATGCAACACGAGTTTGACCACCTGGAGGGCAAAATGTTCATCGACCACCTTGGAGGCCTGCGCAAGCAGATGATCAAGGGCAAACTGAACAACATGCTCAAGGGCAACGTCCGTTGCTCATACCGCGTGAAGACGGTGAAATAAGAAAAAATGTAAATGGAGCGACAACTTCCCTTTTAACTCCCGGCGAAGCGATAACTCCCTCTTAAGAACAATGCCCCGACGACGCCTCCTCCTCATCCTCCTGCTGACGCTCTCCTCCCTCGTGGGAGCAGTGGCGCAAATCAACACCGACCGGGTGATGATGATAGGGCGCAATGCGCTCTATTTCGAGGACTACGTGCTCTCCATCCGATACTTCAATCAGGTAATCAATGCCAAGCCCTACCTGCACGCCCCCTACTTCTTCCGCGGCCTTGCCAAACTCAACCTGGAGGATTACCAGGGAGCCGAACAGGATTGCTCGGAAGCCATCGGGCGCAACCCCTTCGTGGTGGACTATTATCAGGCACGGGGCCTTGCACGCATCCATCAGGGAAAGTACACCGAGGCCATCAGCGACTATGAGCAGGCACTGGTGCACGCCCCCGAAAACGTAGGGCTTTGGCACAACCTCATCCTTTGCCGCATGCGCGAAAAGGATTATGAGGGCGCACGCGCCAGTGTGGAGCACCTGATGAAGGTCTCGTCGCGCTACGTGCCCGCCTACCTGATGAGCAGCGACGTGTGGATGAAGCAGAAGGACACCCTGAAGGCCGAAGCCGACATCAATCGCGCCTTGGAACTGGACAAGTACAACGCCGACACGTGGAGCGTGAGAGCCATGCTGCGCCTGCAACAAGAGCGCTACAAGGAGGCCGAGGAAGACCTCGGACAAGCCATCCACCTGGCCACGCTGAACGTGGGAAACTACATCAACCGCGCCCTTGCACGCTATCACCAGAACAACCTGCGCGGAGCCATGAGCGACTACGACCGCGCCGTGGAGATGGAGCCCGGCAACCTCATCGCCCTCTACAACCGGGGCCTGTTGCGTGCTCAGGTGGGCGATGACAACCGCGCCATCGAGGACTTCGACCGCGTCATCGACATGGAGCCGGAGAACATGATGGCCATCTTCAACCGCGCCATCCTGCGCGACCAGACGGGCGACCTGCGCGGAGCCATCAGCGACTACACCACCGTGCTCGACGAGTACCCCGACTTCATTGCCGGCTATCAGCAACGGGCCGCTGCCCGACGCAAAGCGGGCGACCGACGTGGCGCCCAGCAGGATGAGGACCGCGTGATGAAGGCCGAAATCGACCGGCGCAACGCCCTGTTTGCCAACAAGGATGCCGAAACCGGGAAGGAAGAAGAGGATGGGGAAGGGGAGAAGACCCGCAAGAAATCAAACCGCAACGTGAAGAACTACCGCAAGCTGGTGGTGGCCGATAGCGAAGAGCTGCAACAGAAGTACAAGAACGAATACCGCGGACGCGTGCAGAACCGCAACGTGAAGGTGGAGCTGGAGCCCATGTTTGCACTGACCTACTACCACAAGGACAACGAGGTGGACCAATCCGTGAACTACCACAAGATGGTGGACGAGCTGAACAATGCCCGCGTGCTTGGCAAACGCCTCTATATCACCAACCGTGAGACAGCCCTCAATCAGGAACAGATAAACGAACACTTCACCTCGGTGGACAACTACTCGGCCTCCATCGCAAATGCTCCCCAAAGGGCCGACCTCCGCTTTGCCCGTGCACTGGACTTCTATCTGGTGCAGGACCTCGCCAGCGCCGTGGACGACCTGACGCAAGCCATCCTTGCCGACGAGGAGTTCATGCCCGCCTACTTCAACCGGGCACTCGTCCGCTGCAAGCAACTGGAGTATCAGCGGGCCGAAGAGGCAACCGAGCGGGAAGAGCGACACACGCAAACACCCTCCCTACAGGAAAAGCGCGGACACATCCACGACTACGAACTGGTGCGTGCCGACCTCGACAAGGTCATCCGGCTGGCGCCCGACTTCGAGTATGCCTACTACAACCGCGCCGTGCTCTTCTGCCAACAGAGCGACTATCATGCAGCCATCGTCGACCTCAACAAAGCCATCGAGGTGAACCCCTCCTTTGGCGAAGCCTACTTCAACCGGGGACTCACACACATCTTCCTCGGCCAAGTGAAAGAGGGCCTTGCCGACCTCAGCAAAGCAGGCGAACTGGGCCTCTTCAAAGCCTACAACATCATCAAGCGCTACACCGAGGTGGAAGAGTGATTCCGGATAGTCTCAGCAGCAAACGTGAATTCAATATAAGGAGCAGAGTATCTCCCATATCTCCCCTAAAATCATAAAAAATCCCCCATGTCCTCATTTTTTTCGTCAGAAAAGCCGTGAAACTCAAAAGAAATAGCTAATTTTGCGGCTCAAAAGACGAAAATATAAAACTGAATATGATAAAGATTACATTTCCCGACGGTTCCGTTCGTGAATACAACGAAGGAGTAACCGGCCTGCAGATTGCAGAAAGCATCAGTTCGCGCCTGGCACAAGACGTGCTCGCATGTGGCGTGAATGGAGAAACTTGGGACCTCTCGCGCCCCATCAACAACGACGCCTCCATCGTCCTCTACAAGTGGGACGACGAGCAGGGAAAACACGCCTTCTGGCACACCAGCGCCCACCTCTTGGCCGAGGCATTGCAAGAGCTTTATCCCGGCATCCAGTTCGGCATTGGCCCCGCCATCGAAAGCGGCTTCTACTACGACGTTGACCCGGGCGAAACCACCATCAAGGAAGGCGACCTCGCCACCATCGAGAAGAAGATGGCCGAACTTGCCGCAAAGAAAGAGACACTCGTGCGCCAAGACATCACCAAAGCCGACGCCCTGAAGATGTTCGGCGAACGTGGCGAAACATACAAGTGTGAACTGATTTCCGAACTCGAAGACGGCACCATCACCACCTACACACAAGGCGCCTTCACCGACCTCTGCCGTGGTCCTCACCTGGTGAGCACAGCCCCCATCAAGGCCATCAAGCTGACCTCCGTAGCAGGTGCCTACTGGCGTGGGCAGGAAGACCGCAAGCAGTTGACCCGCATCTATGGTATCAGCTTCCCCAAGAAAAAGATGCTCGACGAATACCTGGCCCTGATGGAAGAGGCCAAGAAACGCGACCATCGCAAGATTGGCAAGGAGATGGAGCTCTTCATGTTCTCCGAAACCGTAGGTAAGGGCCTCCCCATGTGGTTGCCCAAGGGCACAGCCCTCCGCCTCCGCCTCGAGGACTTCCTCAAGCGCATCCAGAAGCGCTTCGGCTACCAGCAGGTGATGACTCCCCACATCGGTAACAAGGAACTGTGGGTAACCTCGGGCCACTACGCCAAGTACGGCAAGGACTCATTCCAACCCATCCACACACCGGAAGAGAACGAAGAGTACCTGCTCAAGCCCATGAACTGCCCGCATCATTGCGAAATATATAAGTACAAGCCCCGCTCGTACAAAGACCTGCCCATCCGCTTGGCCGAGTTCGGTACCGTTTACCGCTACGAGCAGAGTGGCGAGCTGCATGGCCTTACCCGTGTGCGCAGCTTCACTCAGGACGATGCACACATCTTCTGCCGTCCCGACCAGGTGAAGGACGAGTTCCTCCGCGTGATGGACATCATCTTCATCATCTTCCGCGCACTGAACTTCGAGAACTTCGAAGCACAAATCTCGCTCCGCGACCAAGAGAACCGCGCCAAGTACATCGGTAGCGATGAGAACTGGGAGCGTGCCGAACGCGCCATTGTGGAGGCTTGCGAGGAGAAGGGCCTGAAGGCCAAGGTAGAGTATGGCGAAGCCGCCTTCTACGGTCCCAAGCTCGACTTCATGGTGAAGGACGCCATCGGACGCCGTTGGCAATTGGGCACCATCCAGGTTGACTACAACCTGCCCGAGCGCTTCGAACTCGAGTATATGGGCTCCGACAACCTGAAGCACCGTCCCGTGATGATTCACCGCGCACCCTTCGGCTCAATGGAACGCTTCTGTGCCGTGCTCATCGAACACACCGGTGGCAAGTTCCCCTTGTGGCTCACACCCGACCAAGTGGTGGTGCTCCCCATCTCGGAGAAGTTCAACGACTACGCCGAAGAAGTTCGCGCTTACCTCGACAGTCAGGACATCCGCGCCATCGTGGACGACCGCAACGAAAAGATTGGTCGCAAGATTCGCGACAACGAATTGAAGCACATCCCTTACCTGCTTATCGTGGGCGAGAAAGAAGCCGCAAATGGCGAAGTTTCGGTGCGCAAACAGGGCGAAGGAGACCAAGGAAGCAAAAAAATTGAGGAATTTGCAAAGATTTTGAACGAAGAAGTTCAAAATATGATAAATAAGTATTAAATTTGCAGCCGCTTATGCATAAGCAACTCGGATTGGGAACAATTCGGGTTGCTTGTGTGTTAAATGATAAAGAATAAAATTAATAGAATAAAAACAAAAAAGATTCGAAACGAAACATCAGTTTTTTGAATGAAGAACGACAATTTGAAGGGGCAACACCGAATCAATGAACAGATTCGTGCCAAAGAAGTCCGCATTGTGGGCGACGATATGGAGCCGGCCGTTTATCCTATCGCACAAGCATTGAGAATGGCAGAAGATAGAGAAGTAGACCTGGTGGAGATTTCACCCAACGCTCAGCCGCCCGTATGCAAGCTCATCGATTATTCTAAATTTCTTTATCAGTTAAAGAAGCGTCAGAAAGAGCAGAAGGCCAAGCAAGTGAAGGTCGACGTGAAGGAAATCCGTTTCGGACCCCAAACAGATGACCACGACTATAACTTCAAGCTCAAACATGCCATCGGCTTCCTGCAGGATGGCGACAAGGTGAAAGCCTACGTCTTCTTCAAGGGACGTAGCATCCTCTTCAAGGAACAGGGCGAAGTGCTCCTGCTGCGTTTCGCCAACGACTTGGAAGAATACGGCAAGGTCGACCAGATGCCCGTGCTCGAAGGAAAGCGCATGACCATCTTCATCAGCCCCAAAAAGGGAATGGCCACCAAGAAAGGAAATGCCACCCCCCAAGCCAAGAACGAAAAGAAGGCCGAGAAGAAGGAAACAACCACCGAAGAGTAAACAAAAAAAAGAAGAAGAAAACGTGCGTAGCGCCATCGGTATAGTGCGCTGCCACATTATTAATAACAATTTAAACAATTAAAAAAACATGCCGAAGATTAAGACTAATTCCGGTGCCAAAAAAAGATTCACTCTTACCGGAACAGGAAAGATCAAGAGAAAACACGCTTTTCACAGCCACATCTTGACGAAGAAGACTAAGAAGCAAAAGAGAAACCTTTGCCATTCAGGTTTGGTTGACGCAGCCAACGTGAACTCAGTAAAGCAACTCCTCTGCATGAAGTAATCTTTCTGAAAGAACGGAAAAAATTAGCGTAAAAGGAATTAATTAAAGTTATTAACCGAATGTTTAGCTGACTCAAGTTCACCCGATAAAAAACAAAGAAGACAACAGGGTGGCGCTAACGTTCAAAAAGAATTAAAAACTATGCCAAGATCAGTAAATCATGTAGCTTCAAGAGCTAAGAGAAAGAAAATTTTAGGTCTTACCCGTGGATACTTTGGTGCCCGCAAGAATGTGTGGACAGTTGCCAAGAACACTTGGGAAAAGGGTCTTACCTATGCATTCCGCGACCGTCGTAACAAGAAGCGCACTTTCCGCGCATTGTGGATTCAGCGTATCAACGCCGCCGCTCGCTTGGAAGGTATGTCTTACTCAACACTGATGGGTGCTCTCCACAAGGCAGGTATCGAAATCAACCGCAAGGTGTTGGCTGACCTCGCCATGAATCACCCCGAAGCATTCAAGGCTATCGTTGCCAAGGTGAAGTAAGAAAAGAATTTTTTCAGATTTACATAACATGACCCGCTTTTCATCCGTTGAAGAGCGGGTCATCGTTTTTTTATCCCCCCTTGTAGAAAGCGAGCATCATTTCTTCATTCCATTGCAGAAAGCGAGCATCATTTCTTTAGGGCCAGTCCGAAAAGTCGGTTGCAAATTATGCCGTCTCTGTGTCATTCTGAACGCAGTGAAGAATCTGAATACGTCAGCATTATAGTATTCTGCTTGCGTTTACAGATTTTTCGGACAGAGTCCTCAACAACTCGTCTTCACTGCGTTCAGACGAGTTGTTGAGCGTAGCGAAAAATGACAGAGACATCATGTAAACCAACTTAGATACAACCGACTTTTCGGACTGACCCCTTCATTCCATAGGAAAGAGCAGGCCATCGCTTTCAATCCTTTGTAGAGAGCAAGTTCATCGTATTCCCACCCTTTTTGCAAAGTCAAGTTAACAAAGCAGGGAAGATTCAAGAAAAAACACACTCGCATCCTCAATTTCCCCCTCAAATCTTTGGCAGATTCGCGAATACTCCCTATATTTGCCTTACGAAAGAAAAAGCTAAAGGCCGTATCAGTCAGATTGGGAAACTCATCAAATAAACTGAAATGCCGAGATCAGCTTCGTTCATCAATGGCGTGCCGCCCCTTCGTGGTTAGGCGGATTACAAAGAGGAACGAGCCCTCAAATCCTTCTACTCGGAGTTTCATCATCATCACTGGTACGGCCACTTTTATACCCCCCTCCCGCCAAATCCATCATCCCCGAACACCACCGCCCACCATCTGAACAATTGGAGAACAATTGGATAAAGTGAATCGCCGTTTATTGAATGGTTTGAAACGCCCGAAAGATTTAAATCTTCAGCGCTCAACATCCGTATCTTCAAGCCTCGTCGACCGTATGTCAAACAGCCATCGCCATTGCCAACAGCCATCGCCTAAAAACCACCTCCCTACACCCTAAACCATAATCCATAAACCACCCTTCACAGCCTTCACCTCCATACTATACTCACTGCGCCCTCATACTATATAGTATCAGCCCGAACGGTTTTAACTCCTCTAACTCCTTCCATAAAAAACCACCCTTCACAGGCTTCACGTCCCTGTAACCCGCTGACCTTCATTCGCTTTCTGTGAACGCAAGCCCATTCACCACCATTCACAGGCTTCACAAATGTCCCACTTTGTCATCTTTTCAGAATTTTATATGTATCAAATGTTGCATCGCCCGATTTTTATATGTATGATTTGTTGCATGGGAGAAAATGATTTCATTCTTCCCACCTTCATTCGCCATTTGGCCCCTCATTTTGTGTTTTACAACATGTTCTGTGAAATATTTCTGCATTTATAATTTGTAATTCACAATTAAAGTGTATCTTTGTAGCGTGCTTACCTGCATAGGGTACGGGCACAAGACATTTTGATTGCTCATTTTCCACTCGAATCACCACCTCGACTGAAAGAAAGCGAGCTTTTGAGAACAACCTAACATACATTGGGGTTTGCGCTATACTGCGCAGACTAACCCATAGTATGTTAGGGGCTTGTGGTGAGCCCGAGTGGAATATGGCGAACGTCTGCGCTTTCTTTTTGCCCATACGTGAAGGTCTGCGTTGTTGTCGCTGAAGAAATGAGAGAGGCAATAATGCATAAAACTTTAAATAAACAATCAAAATGAAAAGAATCAGTTTTTTTAGTTGGTCATTGATGCTGGCGGTGCTGGTATTAGGACTGGTAATGGCGGGGTGTAGTGAAGATGAAGAAGATGCATTTGATAAAACATTAATCCTTGGTTCATGGAGTAACAAGACCATAAAAACAGAGGGAGACACAAAAGTAACTATAGAAGTTGTCTATTCTTTCTATGCAAATGGGACAGCTTCTCAAAGAGTTCTTGTTACAATGAGTTATGGAACTTTTATTGAAGATTATGTCATGGAAGATGTCACCAATCATTATACCTATATCTATAATAAAAATTCAACTGTAACTTTCACCAATCAGAAAAATGAAACTTGGGCGTATGAAGTAAGTGTCTCTGGTAACAAAATGCGTTTAGGCAATCAAGAGGATGGATATTGGGATTTGACCAAGAAATTATAAACTTCAGGTGAAACCAAAGGTGTTTACAAATTTAACAGACGTAATTCATGAAAGAAGTAGAACAAAACCACGGTTCATACAGACATCTTCTGTTTGACAAACGCTGGCTTGAAAGGCGGGCGCAAATAATCCAACGTGACAACTATTGTTGTAGAATTTGTGGAAGCAAAGACAATTTGGTGGTTCATCACAAACAATATCACATTCATGCCATGACGAATTCCAAAAAGTATCCATGGGATTATGATGACCGTTATTTGGTGACCCTTTGTGAAAGTTGCCACAAGAGAGGACATGCCAAATTTAAAGTACCAAGAAAATATATAACTAAATAAACAAATAAAGATTATGGGATTTTTTAATTTTTTCAAGTCAAAACCAATTGACGAAACAGAACAATTAACCGAAGAGCAGAAACCTGAAATCAATGAAGAGGACTTCATTGACAATAGCGACCCCGAGGAGGCAAATAATGTGTATAAGGTCTCTTATGGAACAGGTTTCCCGATAGATGCCATCTACGCATATCTCAAGCAAGACCTTGAACAAAAGGGATTTGACGATGCAATGGTAAACCCCGAGAATTCATATAAAGAATCGGGAGTGACGTTGATTGAAAATGAACTCAGGCAATTGTTTGAACAAGTTCGTTTGAGGTATCGCAATGACCTGCGCCTTTTGCAAGTACAAATTGACAACATGGAAAAGCAAGGACTTCCTCATCAGGCCGCCACCTTGTATGCGCGTAAGGAAACTTACGAAGAACACATGGCAAAGATTGGTGAAATGGAAAAGAAAGTAGAAAATAAGGAAACTAGCGTAATGAGTCCTATCTACACCTACGAAAGAGGTTTCTTGAAAGGACTGGCGGCTAAATCCGAAATAATACTCAATGGCAATGGGGAAAGAAGACAATAAAATCGGTATAGGAACAAGATTTGCTTGTTTCCTAATTGGTTGGAATGCAACCCTTTTGAAAGAGTGTGGCGAGTCAAGTCGAAGGACTTTGCGCAAGTATATGTCTGCCATTATCATTCTGTCAATTATATGGGGAACCATTGGGTATTGTTTTGCAGAAAGGTATATTGGGCTTGAATCGTTGATAGGAAAACTTGCTACGTCGGTGGTGTTTATAACAATCATCATTTGCGTAGAACGATACATTATCCTTACGGGAAAGTTGAGTAAACTGATGGCTACTGCTCGAATATTCATCGCAGTGTTGATGGCTGTACTCGGTTCTACAATATTCGACCAGATTATTTTCAAGAATGATGTAGAGTTTGAGAAAAAGGAATATTTGACAGAGAAGGTTAATAGTGAGGTTCCTAAAAGAAATCAACTCATAGATAAAGAATTAAGTGAACTTGAAATAAACATTGATTCCATCAATAAAAAGTTGGCTGTTTTAGATGAAGAAATATCAAAGAATCCAGCTAAGAAATTTATCACATTTGAAACAGAGGAAGTAACAACTGGATATGATGAAGAAGGCAAACCAATCAAAGAAAAAAAGATTAAAAGAGTAGAACATCTTATCCCAAACCCTTTGATTGACCAAAGAAAATCAACAGAAGGAGTACTAAAACAATATACTGATAGAAAAGTGCTTTTGCAGAATCGTAAACTTGAAACAGATAAAATCGTGAGGGAAGAGTACGAAAGTTCTTCCACAGGTTTCTTACAAGAACTTGAAATCCTTTTCACACGAATCATATTTGTCAAATGGATTGCTGGCGCTTTCTATGTGTTCCTTTTCTTATTCCTTATGCTTCTTGAATTGTTGGTTGTAATGTCAAAAGGTGGTGACGGTGATAGCGATTACGACCTTATCGTACAACACCAACAACGAATTAAGGCTGAAACATTGAAAAGAATGGAAGAAGGATTGTTGGCAAAGAAATAGCATTAAAGACTCTTTTATTCATTCTTCCCCCACCTCCGATTTCATCACCGACTAATACATGTGGGATGAACGGGGGTGGGGGAAGTCTGTTATTCCTATTTTGGGAGGAGATGAGAATGATATTTTCTGGAATAGGGAGTGTTTGGCGGGAGAACGCCAAAACATGACAAATGGGGAGAATATGAAAGTAGAAGCTGAACGGGGAAACGCTAAAGCATGGCAAATGGGAAGGACATGAAAGCTGAAGCCGAACGGGGAAACGCTAAAGCATGACAAATGGGAAGGACATGAAAGCTGAAGCTGAACGGGGAAACGCTAAAGCATGGCAAATGGGAAGGACATGAAAGCTGAAGCCGAACGGGGAAACGCTAAAGCATGACAAATGGGAAGGACATGAAAGCTGAAGCTGAATGGGGAAAACGCTAAAGCATGATAAATGGGAAGGACATGAAAGTTGAAGCTGAACGGGGAAACGCTAAAGCATGATAAATGGGAAGAATATGAAAGTTGAAGCTGAATGGGGAAGGGCAAAATAAATGACTAAGGCAGGACGGGAAATACAAAATGATACGGTTTGATAATTTTTTTCGATTCAACTTATGTGTGAATTATAAATAATGAGTACTTTTGTCGCAAAATCTATTACAACAAATGGCAAAGGTACACTGGACACCGGAGGGGTGGCGATGCGAGAAACAAAAAGATCACTTGTATAGGGCCAAATGGATGGACTACAGTTCCCCGTCCATCATGTTGCTGACGTTGGTTACTTCTGACCGTTTGCCTCTTTTGGGCGAGTTACACGGTGAGCAAATCGTTCTCTCTCCCCTTGGTCAAAGGGTGGCTGAGGAGGTGGAACGGATTCCATCCTACAAGGGGGCTTCGTCAATAGAGATATACAACTATGTGGTAATGCCTGACCACGTGCATATTTTACTGCGTATTCATGACCGGTTGCCCAAGCATATAGGACAGTACGTTCGTTGGTTCAAGTATCAATGTTCTAATCTTGCGGCTCTTCCCGCAAGTGATGGTAACACTCTGTTTGCTCCTGAATATCACGACCGGCTCCTTACGAGAAAAGGACAGCTTGCCCATATGGCCCGATATATACAGGAGAATCCCCGACGCTTGGCTCTGAAACGAGCTAACAAAGATTTATTCCGTATCCGACAACATATAAAGATTGGTGAGATTTTCTGTACAGTACTTGGTAACATTTTCCTTGCAAGACATCCCCAACGTCAAGTGCTTCAATGTTCGCGCAAATTGACAAACGAACAGATTGAGGCACGAAAAGATGAATGCCTTGCAGAAGCCGCTAATGGTGCAGTGTTCATCACTGCAGCTATTTCAGAGGGGGAAAAACGAATTGCGCGAACACTTCGTGAGGAGGGTTATCCACTCATTATCCTACTTGAGAAAGGATTTCCAGAGCCTGATAGTCCGCATTACCGCTACTACAAGCCACAAGGTGTCTATTTTGAGGCTTGTGCAGCTGGCAGGTTGTTGTTGGTGGAGCCGAATGCGGAATCGTTTGAGCAAAAAGGAATTGTAGCGAATGTTATGGCTAAAACGGGGGATATTCCGCATACTACACAGCGTTATCGTTTTGTGGCGTTGAATGTTATGGGTGAGAGCATGTGCAGGGAATTGGATGAATAGACTCGGCGGGAAAACGCCGAGGCGAAACAAAGACAGGAGAGAGAAGAGCATAATAAAAAAGCAAGAAGGGGAAAATGGGAACTTGGCGGGAAAACGCCGAGACGAGACAAGGGCTGGAGAGAGAAGAGCATAATAAAAAAGCAAGAAGGGGAAAATGGGAACTTGGCGGGAAAACGACGAGGCGAGACAAAGGGGTGGAGAGAGAAGAGAATTAACGCCGAGGAGAGACAAAAGGCTGAAGGGGAGAACGAATATAGGAGGGGGGAAATAAAAACAAGAGGGAAAACAAAAAACAGGTGGGCAATGGTTGATTGTTTGGGGGAATTGCATTATCTTTGACGGCGAAAAGTTTATGATTCTTAATCCTATTTATCCTATTTAGAAAATATGGTGCGAAATACGGTTGTTTTTCTTGCGGCAATGCTTGTTGCGGTTGTTATGAAGGCGGAGAGGTATTATGTGTATTTTTCCGACGGAAGGGTGTGGGGGTACCCGAAGGAGATGGTGAAGGAGGTGAAGAGTGATGACGCGGAGGGATATAGCCTTACATTGTTGAACGACAGTGTGTTGAGTTGGGGCAGTGCGGAGATTGAGCGGTTGAGTGAGTTGCCACCTGCATTTCCTGCTATGACGGCTTTGGCTTTTATGGAGGAGTTGAACGATGAACTGACGGACGATGTGGATGCCGTGATTACCGACGACGGACGGGCTGTGGCTTCGGTGGCTTCTATCGGAAAGTATCTGACTCCGACTTTTGTGCTTGACGCTCCTGATGCAAAGGCTTATGTTGATGGGGTAGAGCAGGTGAGTGGTGTGTCGAGGTTACGTTTTGCTGACGAGGTTACTTATGTCGTTGCAAACGATGGATACGAGCAGCTTGCTTACGTCAAACTTTCGGACGAGGTGTGGAGTGAAACGGGGATTACCGTGGAGCAGATTCCATTGACTGCTGATATGCTTTCAACCAATGCGCCTACAAGCATTGAGGGTGAGGGGTTGGATATGATGCTCGACGGAAACAACTCGACGTTTTTTCATTCTACGTGGTCGAAAGATGCTGTGTACGAGGTTGACTTGACGAAGCAGGTTTATGTTCAGGTTGACTTGACGAAAGGGGTCAAGGAGTTTCAGTTCCAGTATGTAAGCCGTCCGAATACCGAACGTTACAACATACAGGAATGGAAGATTGAGGCTTCGGCCGATGGCGTTTTGTGGAATGAGGTAGAGGTGCTTGACGAAGCTGGCGGACTTGTCGTTTCGGGACAAGGTGTTGACTATACATCGCCCGTCATTTCAATGGACAAGGCTTACACTCACTTGCGCTTTACGGCTACGAAGGTGGGCTACAAAAACTATCTCTGCCTGGCTGAACTTAACCTTTATGAAGTGACTGGTAAGGTGGATGAACCGGAACTGTTGAAACCTGCCACGTATGCTTACAGTATGGAGCCTATGGGTCGTGAAGTGACGATTGATGTTGATTGGCCGACGGAGCGTGCAGTGTCTGTGCCACGCATTGATATAGACATTGATGGTGGGGTAATGGTGACAAGCAAGGACTATTACCTCAATGCCTTGATAACGATTCAAGGGCAAGGTGTGTGGCCCGACTTCGTGGATTCGGTGCAGATAAAAGGGCGTGGCAATACTAGTTGGCGCGACTTTGACAAGAAGCCTTACCGGTTGAAGTTTGCCAAGTCGGTGAAACCTTTCGGATGGAAGAAGGGTAAGAACTGGAACCTGCTTGCACAAGCCCAAAAGGGATCGATGATGACAAACCCGATAGCCATGAAGATTGCACGCATGGTGGATGCGGCGGCGGCCAACGATGCAATGCCTGTGGAGCTTTACATGAACGGAAAGTACTTGGGCAGCTACCTCTTTACGCAGAAAACGGGGTTGGCAAACAACAGTGTTGACCTTGAGGACGAAACGCAAGCCACATTTTTGGAATTGGACAAATACTACGATGAGGTGTACAAGTTCAAGTCTAAATGGTACAAACTGCCTGTGAACATCAAGGAACCAGACCTTTCGGAAGGTGAATCATTGCTGACGCTCGATCAGATACAGGCAGATTTCAACACGTTCGAGACTTCAGTAAAAAGGAACAGCAACTTCGAGCGATTCGTGGATTTGGACAAGCTGGTACGCTTCATGTTGGTGAACGAGCTGGTACTCAACATTGAATTGGGACATCCGAAAAGTGTGTTCCTCTATCGCGAAAACTTGAACGATATGAACACAGCCTATACCTTTGGCCCCGTTTGGGACTTTGATTGGGCTTACGGATATGAAATTAATCGCAATTATTGCACGATAGGTAGTACTAATTATATATTCGACAGTCTTACCTCATCGCCCGGAAATAGTTTCTTTTCCGCTCTTTGGCAATCAAGCCCGTGGGTGAAGTGCCTCTATTACCGGTTGTGGAAACATTTCATGGCAAATCACTTGCAGGAGGTGCTTGACTATGTGGACGACTATTATGACTTTGCCAAGACTTCGTTCGTAAACAACACAACTGCGTGGAGCGACGGTGACGGGTATGAAACCCATGCTGCAAACATGAAACAATGGCTTGCCGAACGAGCGGACTTCCTCATGGATAACCTTGAGGTTTATGAAGATGATGCTACGACGCCTTATACCTATGGTGACACAAACAACGATGGCGAAATCAGCGAAGCCGACTTGCAGACATTGTTGGCACACATGTTTGAAGAAGAAGAGGGAGGAACTACAATCTTCAAAGAACAGGCCGACATTGATGCCAATGGTCGGGTCTCAATAAGTGATTTGGCTTGGATGAGCAACCTGATTGCACGCACGGAAAACGTGGAGTCATCGAACCTGATGAACTGGAGTGAGTGGGATATAACGAGCGACGAAAACGAGTTTCCCTTATCGCTGACAACCGTCGAAACCACTAAAGGACGCGCATGGGAACTCACGGCGTCATTGACAAACAATCACCCTTACGTGGCTTGTACAATGGACCTTGCATTGCCCGATGGCATCATCGTTGACACCACCCGGTCAAACTTCGAACTTGGCGAACGAGTCAAGGATTCACACATTTTCACGGGCAGACACATCGAGTATAATGTGTATCGGATTATCGGATATTCGCCCCTTAACTTGGCCATGAGCGGAACCGAAGGAATACTCTTCAACCTTCCATTGACTGCTAATGCTCCTAGAAGTGAAGGTGTTTACCCCATTGCCTTTAATATGATACGCTTTGCCAAAGCTGATGGCACGGAAGTGTCTTTTTATGATGCAATAGACTATCTGTCGGTAAGTGCCAACGACATCCACCCCCTCACAAATGATGCTCAAGTTCAATGGCCTGCCGACATTTACGATTTGCAAGGCCGATTGATTCGCCGACAAGCCACTTCGCTTGAAGGACTTGAAAAGGGCATTTACGTTGTTGGAGGGAGAAAGGTGGTTAAGAATTAAAGAGTTAAGAGTTAAAAGTTAAAAGTTAAGAATTAAAAGTTAAAAATTAAAAGTTAAAAATTAAAAGTTAAAAAATAGAAGTTAGGAGTTGAGGGAATTTCATTTTATTCCCCTTCGGTTCAATGCTTGCTGGTAGCGGCGGGCATTGGCATTGTGTTGGGCAAGGGTAGTGGCAAAGTTGTGGGTGCCCGAGAAGTCCTCCTTGGCACACATGTAGAGGTAGTTGTGGCGGGCGGGATTGAGCACAGCCTCCAATGCCGACATGGAAGGGATGCGGATAGGACCCGGTGGGAGACCTTCATATATATAGGTATTATAGGGCGAGTCGATGGTGAGGTGTTTGTTGAGGATGCGGCGTAGGGTGGGGTCGCCGGTGGCAAACTTCACCGTCGGGTCGGCTTGGAGGAGCATCCCCCGGCGTAAGCGGTTGAGATAGAGGCCGGCCACGATGGGCTTCTCGGAGTTGACGGCCGTCTCTTCGTCCACAATCGAAGCCAAGGTGGCCACTTCTATAGGCGAGAGTCCTTGAGCGGCAGCCTTCTTTTGTCGCTCCGTCGTCCAATAGGCGTTGTACTCCTTTTGAAAACGTTGCATCAGTTTCTCCACGGGGATGTCCCAATACACCTCGTAGGTGTTGGGGATGAAGAGGGCGGGAAGGGTCTCAGCCGTATATCCCAAACTGTCCCGATAGGCAGGGCAAGAGAGGGTGTCGGAAATCTTCTGCTCGCTCAGCATCAATTGCTTGGAGAGGGCTTGTGCCAAGCGGTCGATGGTGCGCACACTGGGCACTACCAGGCGCACGGGCGATTGCCATCCGAGCTTGAGCCGGCGGATGGCGGTGCGCAGATTGTCTGTCGGGTCGAACAGATAACTTCCCGTCTGCACGTGGGTATACTCCTCATGCTTCATCAGCCAATCAAAGGCCTCGGGATGCTTGGGCGAAAGCACCTCGTGTACCTTGTGGCTCACCGAGTCGGGGGTGTCGTCGGCGTCGATGTAGAGGCGTGCAGTGCTTGCAATGTGAAAGGCGGGAGTAAAGAAACGGTCGTAGGCCACATAGCCACCAATGCCAATGGCGACAAAGATGACGAAGAGCGAAACGCCCAGTGCGATGAGGTGTTTTCTGTTCATGATTGAAAAAAAGTTTGCGCAAGTTTGCGGTTTCGGCTTGCAAATGTAGCCTTTCCTGCAAACTTACGCAACTTTTCGGGGGATTTTTATGATAATCAAACCTCAATCCTTCCCTGTATCCACTTTCACGATGTCGTAGCTGGTGTCGGTGGTCATCTCCATCAGGCTATCGTTCACCATGCGCAGTGTGGTGTCGTTCACCACCAGGAAGTATATGGGTGCTTCGCCCGTGTTGGGAGTCAGCTTCACGGCCTTCTTCGGTTGGTTCTTCACCGTCTTCTGTATCTTTTGTTGCTTTCCCTTGGTGCTGAATGCGACATTCTTGCTGGGGCCTTGCGCATCCAAGTAAATCATATCGATGGTGAAGAGGGTGTCCTTCCCACGGATTTCCTCGTTCAGTGTGAGAATATAGTCGACACCCGGGCCATCGGCCGCCGGCAATGTGCCACGATACACTTCGGTGATGTCCTCGATGCCTGCCGAGTCGGTGGCTATCACGTCGATTTCGGCCACGTTGTTTTGTTGTTTGGATTGGCACGAAGCCAAGGCTGCTACGAGGGCGGCCAGCATAAATACTTTTTTCATTGTCTCTTTTTCTTTAATGGTTTTGTCACTATAACACTTTTCGCCATAAAATGTTTGTCTGAGATGACCGTATTCTTGATTTTTATTGTACCTTTGCCCACGGAAGAAAAAAAATTGTTTACCTTATAAATTATAACAGACATGAAAAAAGCATTTTTAGGAGCAGCCCTTCTGGCCACGTTACCCATGATGGCGCAACAGAAGGCAACCGTCACCGTGCATCCCGAACAGGGAAAGGAGATAATCAGCAAACACATCTATGGCCAATTTGCCGAACACCTGGGCACCTGCATCTATGGTGGTTTGTGGGTAGGCGAGGATTCGCCGATACCCAACACCAATGGTTATCGCAACGATGTGTTGGGCGCATTGAAGAACTTGCAGATTCCTAACCTCCGCTGGCCGGGCGGATGCTTTGCCGACGAATACCACTGGATGGACGGCATTGGCCCCAAGGAGAATCGTCCGCGCATGGTGAACAACAACTGGGGTGGCACCGTGGAGGACAACAGCTTCGGTACCCACGAGTTCTTGAACCTGTGCGAACTGCTTGGTTGTGAGCCTTATGTGAGCATGAACGTAGGTAGCGGCTCGGTGCAAGAAACGGCCCAATGGGTTGAGTATATGACCGCTAAGGATGGCCCCATGGCCAAGTTGCGCAAGCAAAACGGACGCGAAGAGCCTTGGAAGGTGAAGTTCATCGGCGTGGGCAACGAGAGCTGGGGATGCGGTGGAAACATGCGTCCCGAATATTATGCCGACCTCTATCGTCGCTATCAGACCTATTGTCGCAACTACGATGGCAACCGTCTGTTCAAGATTGCCAGTGGTGCCAGCGACTATGACTACAACTGGACAGAGGTGCTGATGAAGAATGCCGCCGGCCAGATGCAGGGCCTTTCACTTCACTACTACACCTGTGCCGGATGGTCAGGAAGCAAGGGCTCGGCCACTGAATTCGACGATGCACAATACTACTGGGCATTGGGCAAATGCCTTGAAATCGAAGAGGTTATCCAAAAGCACATCGCCATTATGGACAAGTATGACAAGCGCAAGCGTGTGGCCTTGATGTTGGACGAGTGGGGCACTTGGTGGGACGAAGAGCCGGGCACCATCCGCGGACACCTCTATCAGCAGAACACCATGCGCGACGCCTTTGTGGCCGCCTTGTCACTGAATGTTTTCCACAAGTATACCGACCGTCTGAAGATGACCAACATCGCCCAGATTGCCAACGTGCTCCAGAGCATGATTCTCACCAAGGGAGACAAGATGGTGCTCACTCCCACCTACCACGTGTTTGACATGTACAAGGTGCATCAGGAGGCCATCCACCTGCCGTTGACACTCGTTTGCGACACCATGACCGCACGCAGCGACTACTTCGGACGTCGGGAGGGAGAGCGCAAGTTGCCCATGATGAGTGTGACCGCTTCACGCGACAAGGACGGCATCATCCACATCTCACTGGCCAACGTCAGCTTAAAGGAGACAAGCGAAATCGAGCTGAACCTCGACGGCATCAAGGTGAAGGAAGTGGCTGGCTCAATCCTCACATCCAAGCACATCGAGGATCACAACACCTTTGAAAACCCCGACCTCGTGAAACCCGTCCCCTTCAAGGGAGCCAAGGTGAGCAAGGGCACACTGAAGGTGAAACTTCCCGCCATGTCTATCGTGACATTGGAGGTGAAGTGAGTGAGTGAAGAATGAAGAACGAAGAGTGAAGAATCATAATGTACAAACTATTGGATTCTTCACTCTTCACTTTTTACTCTTCGTTTTTACTGATTCTTCGTTTTAAAGATTCAAAAAAGCAGTTCAATATTTTGCCGTTTCACAGAAAAGCATTACTTTTGCACGCGCTTTCAGAGAAAAGAAGGCCGGTTTGCCGAAATAACTCAGTTGGTAGAGTAGCTCATTCGTAATGAGCAAGTCGCGGGTTCGAGTCCCGCTTTCGGCTCAAAAAGAGAGAAAACAGAAAGAAGGAAAGCGTTTGTCGGATTTTACCGGCAAACGCTTTCCTCATTTTCTTACCCTACCTGAGAAAACTTTTTTCTCCGTCAGGAAAAAATATTTTTCAGACACGAAAAAAAACCTCCTTCCGTAGTCATCACATGATTTCAATGCTTCGCACACTCTCCACCTTGGCCTGTTGCTTCACACGGGGAAGTCGGATTTTCAGCACACCGTTCTTCATCTTGGCACAAATGCCCTCCTTGTCCACATCGTCGGGCAGGATAAGGGTTTGCTGGAATTTGCTATACGAGAACTCGCGACGCAAGTAGCGTCCCTCTTTCTCCTTTTCCTCCTTCTTGTTCTCCTCCTGTCCCTCGGGCTTCTTTTCGCCATCCTTCCCGTCGCATCCGCAATCGGTGCAACAGCTCTTCTTCTCCATCTTTATCACCAGGTCGTTATCCTTGTTGACGTGGATGTCAAAGTCATCCTTGCACATCCCCGGTGCGGCCACCTCCACCTTGTACTCCTTATCGGTTTCCATCACATTGATGGCCGGTGCCGTAGGGTTGGCCTTCATCACCCAATTGTTGTCGAAAAAGTCGCTGAAAATGCTGGGCAACCAACCTTGTCCGGCACTACGTTTCATAGGCATCATAATTTGTTTCTCCTTTTTTGTTTAAGTTTAACAATACATTATTTCTTGACGAACGCCTCGACCGTCCTTGTCCCCTTACCGCTCGTTCAAAAGGGGAGAACTGGTGTCACGCTTGCCATCCGGGCCTCCCTCAATCGTGGTAGGTTCTGTACATTTGCTCATTTGTGAACAAGCAAAGCGGGGACAGAGGAAGCGGCCTTCGGCGTTCAGTCACATAAATGCACGAGCCGCCCGTAAGGTTCACCCCTGCGGTGCAGATTAAATATCGTTTATGAGGAGGAAAGCCTTTTTTAGTATTTCCGCCCAAGCAGGAAAAACAAAATGCGGGGGAAACGGGTGCGCAAAAGACGGAAGAGCACCAACAGGATGGCAATGGTGAGAGGAGGAATCAGGAAGTATCTGACCAATGTCCATCCCTCTCCGCCAAACGGAAGCAGATGGCCCAATCCCCACGCCACCGCACTGAGCAATAGCAACGAGTGGCCAAGGTAGATGAACATGCTCGCCTGAGTGAAGCGAGGATTAATGAGGCACTCAATCGACATCTGTGACCGACTGATGAGGTTACAAACGGCCACTGTGCCAAACAACAGGTAGCAGAGCATCGTGGCCGTACTCTGCTCACACGTTACGACAACCAACGAAAGAGCGCCAGCGATGTAAGAAATTATCCTGCATTTCGAGAAGGAATCAAACATCTCTTTTCCTTGAATCGAGAAGGTGGTTCCTAAAACAAAAAAGGCCAAATGATGGGCACTGCACACCTGCCCGGTGGGCCACCATCCGAACAAGTCGCAAGCCATCAAAAGGAGAAACGGGAAAAATCCGCCACGTCGCACAAGCGGATGAATCAGCGGAGCCATCAGGCAGAAGACCATCAAGTCGCGCAAAAACCATGTGGCCAACAACACGGGCGCCGGATAATGAGGATTGCCATCCCACATGAGGCGCCATCCGCCAAAAGTTTCAATGACATTTGCCACACCTTGCCCGCCCTCATTTATCCATGCTGGGAGAGTCAACGTTATCAGTTTCAATGTATTCCACACTACATAAGGCATCAGCAACGTGAGGGCACGTTGTCGGGTTTTATCCACATATTTTCCCCACGACCATCGCTCCATATTCACAAAGTAGAGGTAACCCGAGATAAGGAAGAATCCGGGCACGGCAATGGCCGAGAGGATGTGCGAGAAGAAGAACTGGACATCCATGACGAGACTCCCTCTCACCAACTCTTCGCCAGGCAATAGGCCATGACCATACGTGTGGATGAACACCACCAGTATGGCAAAGAGCAAGCGCAAGTGCTCGATAGAGGGATTGTAGGGAAGGCGTCCCGACGGTTTGTCCATATTTATCCCACGTTATGTCACACCAGTTTGAAGACGATGCGGAAGACACCGTGCTCATCGTAGCGCCAACTATTTATCTTGAAAATACCTATTTCACGTGTATTCTCCACGTGGGCACCGATGCAGGCACACACGTCGTAGTCGCCGATGCGCACTAGGCGGAGGGTGGCGCTGGCATCGTCGGGCAACTTGCTGGTGTCCACCTCGGGCGGCAGGTTGTCGCGCGTGGCAAACTCATACGTCACGGGTAATCCTTGAGCAATCACCTCGTTCATCCGTCGCTCAATCTCCTGCACCTGCTCCTCGGTGGGACATTCGGCCAATGGCCAGCTGATTTTGCTCTTCTTCCGCTCGATATGTGCGTTGCGCGAGCGTTCGCAACCAAACATCCGTATCATCGTCTGATTCAACAGATGCTCCGCCGTATGACTTGGCGGATACTCCTGCTTGTTGTGGTCGTTAAGAATGGGTTCTTCCATATTGTCTGATTCTTTAATTTTTGTGCAAATTTATCCATTATCGACGAAACAACCAACGATTTCATGGATAATCACAGATTTTGCACTATCTTTGCCACGCAATATAATATAAGGTATAAGAAGATATGGCATTCGAAGCATCAAGACGTGATTGGAGTGAGCTGTACGCTTTCTTCCGCCTGCTGGCCGATGGCTATGTGTGCGCAGGAAAGGGCGACGGCACTCCGGATGAAGAAAAACGACTGACCGTGGCCCTTGTGCAACGCGAGGAGCACGACGGCACACGCCGATATATCATTGAAGGAGAGGACATCCACATCGTGGGCGAGGGGAGAGACGAACGCTTCCCGCGCGAAGATTTTGGCACCGTGGCCCAACTGGTGGGCGACATGCTGAAGCAGGGTGGGGGTGAAGAGGAACTGACTTCGCCCGATGGCGTGGAGGAGTTTCTCGATGCCGTGGCCATCTACAACCTGGAGGCGAAGACCGATGACCGCACGGATTTCTACGTAGCCTTCTGGAGTGTGGACGCTCCGCTCGTGGGCTTCCGCTCCTATTCGCGCTTGGGCGGCATGATTCCCTTGCTCGATGGAGGAAGGGCTGCCAACATCAAGTTTGAGCAGACGGGCGTGCGTTTCCCCAACCCTACGGTGAACAAAATCAACTGGTTGGAGTCGCCCAACGAGGTGCTCGACCGCATGTTGATGATTGAGCGCATGGGCGGAGTGCTGAAGTACAACGACGTGGCCGACAAGGTTTTCCGTAGCAACCTGCTGATGATTGACCTCCACTTCCCGCGCATTGCCGCAGAGATGCTCCGCACCATGTACTACGAGGGAATCACCCGCATCTCCGAACTGACCGAACGCATCAAGGAAATCAACCCCCTGAAGATAAAGACCGAACTCATCGAGAAGCACCGCTTCTACGAGTTCAAGGTGAAGCAGTTCCTCCTCGCCTTGGCCATGGGGATGCGTCCCGCCAAGCTCTACAACGGCACCGACTCGGCCGTAGAGGGATTCATCTACACCGATGCCGAAGGGCGCACACTCTGCTACCACAAGGCCGACCGGCAGACGTTCGAGGACTTCCTCTACAACCACACCCGCCTGGAGAAAGGTCCGCTCGAAAAAGACAAGTATGGCTACCTCGAGCGCGAGAATAATCTCTACTACTTCAAACTGAACCTGAAAGTAGGGTTTGTGAAGAGGAGCAAGTAATCATAATTTATAATTCATAATTAATAATTCATAATTAATAACAACCATGTTATTCGACCAAATCAGCAACGACATCAAAGAGGCCATGAAGGCCCGTGACAAAGTGCGCTTGGAGACCTTGCGCAATGTGAAAAAAGTATTCTTGGAGGCAAAGACAGCACCGGGAGCCAACGACGAGCTTTCTGACGAAGCAGCTATCAAGATTATCCAAAAGTTGGCCAAGCAGGGAAAAGACGCGGCCTCCATCTACGAAGGTCAGGGACGTGCCGACCTTGCCAGTGACGAGTTGGCACAGGTGGCTGTGCTTGAAGACTACTTGCCCAAGCAGATGAGCGCCGACGAACTGAAAGCTGCTCTGGCAGAGATTATCGCCCAAGTGGGTGCCGCAGGTCCTCAAGACATGGGCAAGGTGATGGGCGTGGCCACCAAGCAACTGGCCGGACGTGCCGAAGGACGCGCCATCTCGGCTTGTGTGAAGGAATTGTTGATTAAGTAAAAGAAGAGAGAGACCCTCCCCCTTACCCCTCCCTCTATGGAGGGGAGTAAAAAGTAAAGCATAACAATCTATCCCCCCTCCATAGAGGGAGGGGTTGGGGGAGGGTCTATTATTGACTATGAACTCAAAACTCCTCGGCCATCTGGCATGTTTCATTGCCTACTCCATCTTTGGCATCAACATCATCGTCTGCAAAGATTTGACAAGCGGACACCTCATTTCGCCCATGGCTCTTTTCTGCCTGCGCTCCACAGGGGCAGGGTTGCTCTTTTGGCTCATCTCCCTATTTGTCCCTGGCGAAAAGGTAGAACGCAAGGATTTTATAAAAATATTCATGGCCTCCGTCCTCGGCTTCTTCCTCACACAGATAACTTTTCTCATAGCTATACCTGACATCACTCCCATGGATTGCTCCATCGTCAGTGCCATCTCGCCCATCCTGACGATGTTCATTGCTGCCTTTGCCCTGAAGGAACCCATCACCTTGCGCAAAGCGGGTGGGGTAGCCATCAGTTTCGTGGGCATCATCCTGCTGATACTCAATAGTGTCAGCGTCTCTGACTCTTCGCGTCAGACAACCCTCATGGGCATTCTCCTCATCATTGCCAATTGCCTCAGTTTCTCGCTCTACTTAGGCATCTTCAAGCCCCTTATCGCCCGCTATCCGGTGGTTACGTTCATGAAGTGGATATTCCTTTTCTCCACCCTCATGTCCCTTCCCTTTGCCGGTCACGAGATAGTCACCCTCGACTATGCCTCCCTCTCCGGCACCTTCCTCTCCGAACTGGCTTACCTCATCATCTGCGCCACCTTCGTCACCTACTTCCTCATCCCTGTCGGTCAGAAGCGCATCCGCCCAACACTGGTGAGCATGTACTCCTACGTGCAACCCATCATCGCCACCACCATCAGCATCTGTCTCGGCATGGACACCCTCGGCTGGCAAAAGGTGCTTGCCGCTCTCATGGTCTTCGGCGGTGTCCTCATGGTGAACTTCAGCCGTAGTGCGAAGGCAGGAGCATCATAAACCGTTTGTCTTAGAATATTATTCACTAAAAAAACAATTTGATATGAAAAAGATTATCACCATGTGTCTGCTCATCGCCACCTCCCTCGGCATGTTGGCCTTGAATGACGGAAAGAAGAAGTCCTCAACGGACAAGTGTGTAGAGATTACGTTCGACTACGAGCGCAAGTCAGGCCCCGGCTCAAACCAGTATGCCGTGTGGATTGAGAACGAGAAAAGCGAAGTCGTAAAGACCCTCTTCGTCACCTCATTCACCACCAAAGGCCGTGTGCGCGAAGGACAACCCATCAAACGTGGCTACACCTATCGCCCGGCTTGCGTACCCACATGGGTGACCAATGCCAAAGCAGCCGAGATGACCGACACCGAGCTTGACGCATTCACTGGAGCCACTCCCAAAGAGAGCGGCAAGCAAACCTTCCTTTGGGACTTCACCGACAACGAAGGCAAGCGCGTAGCCAAGGGAACCTACAAGGTGTTTGTCGAGGCGACTCTCAAAAACGAGTGCCGCATCCAATTCTCAGGCTCCGTCAGCACCAAAGCCAAGAAAGGCGAAGTGACCATGAACGTCATCGAAACCGGCTCCGACGAACAATATGCCGGCATGGTGAAGAACGTCAAAGTGGTGATGAAATAAACCTGTAAACATTTCATCACTTGCAATGTAAGGAAACAGAAAACACTCACTCCTTCGCCGACATCATCCCAAGGCTCAACCAACCTTAGCCTTGGGATGATGTCTTCTTATCCATAAGCTGAACATCAAGCATTTATGCATCGCTTAAAATTTTGCCCATTTTTCGTGCGAAAGAAAAGTTGCGTGCATACAGGCGATTCTCGCACAGTCTGTTTTGCATAATTATACAAGGTTGGTGTATAAATATGCATTCATCGCCAATTCAAAAAAGTGCTTGTCCCTCCCATTCAGCAGCATTTTCAGGCCACCTATCCTAAACTTCCGCTCTTTCGCTCCTAAAGTTCCGCCGAAGAAGTCCTAAATTTCCATCGGAGCGCAACTGCGCACGGGCGCAACCTCTCCTAAACTTCTGCGCATCTTTAGGATAGGATGAACGGAAACAACCGCTTGTAATCAACTTTACAGACCATCCTCTTTTTATCCTTATGTATATTTATGCAAAAATACGCTCCTCACACAGTGTTCCCCTTTGACAAGATAGAAAGGAAATGAAAGTGCGTGATTTATTACTGAATGGTGTAAATAAAAAGTATTTAAACTCCTCCTCGTTCAATAGGGGAGGGAATCCTCCGTCCATCCGCATTTCGGAGAGGACGTGCCGATTATCTTGAAGAAATTAAAGTCCCCCCCCCTTTGAGTCAGAAGATGAATTCAACAAAAATGTGACAAAAAATCCGTTTTCTTTTGAGTTTATAATAAAACCCTTTATCTTTGCATAATCAATTAACTATATAAAAGATAAAATATGTACGTTATAGAGCAAAACACCCGCAATATTACCGTCCGTCTCAGCAATTCCCGTTGGAGTCGTCTGATGGAGTTGGAAAATGCTTATCGCATGGCCAAAGCCATTGTACGTGCAAAAAAGGAGTGCGAAACCGCACCTTCAATGAATAAAGATGAAGCCTTGAAATTCATAGAATCATTATGATAACCCAAATTAGGTTTTCAGAAGACTTTCAGAAAGCATTCAAGAAACTAAAGAAACGCTATCGTTCTTTACCTGAAGATTTCAAGACTTTACTGAATTCTCTCGTAGAGAATCCTGTCCAAGGGACAGAATTACACGATGGTATGCGTAAAATACGTTTGGGCATATCTTCAAAAAAAATAGCGGAAAACGTGGTGGAGGCCGAGTTATCATACGCTTGACCATTAACGATACAATCCTCTCTTTTCTCTACATTTACGACAAAAGTGACATCCCTAATGTCTCAGACGAATTTCTCCACAGCATTATTTTGGAGATTGAGAGAGATTATAATTGAAATGTCTATACATAAAAACATTTGAGATAGGTGATTTCTTGAAAAACAAAAAGAACATTGCCATTTATTAAAAAAAAGAAGACAAAAAAACAGAAGGACAAGAGGCTTTTGAGTTCCTCTTGTCCTTCTGTCCTTTTGTCTGAATAAGCTATATCTTACAACTTCACCTTCAATACTTTTCCGCTGAAGCCATCGATGTGGGTGGTGACTTGGAGGGTGGGAGAGAGGGTGATATCCTCTTTCTTGCCCGTCAGGAGGTCGGTGGCTTTGAGGGATTCTTTCTCGGGGATTTCAAGGAAGTCGAAAGCATGGGCGGGGATGTTGATGCCCACTTCGGCCGGTGCTTCGTCGAAATTGACCACTACGAGGATGAGTTCCTTCTTCAGCTTGCGGAGGAAGGTGAAGTGGCGATGGGAGTTGAAGCGAGGATTGTCGTAGTTGGCATACATGAGGTCGTAGAAGGAGCCTTCGGCAAGGGCTTTCTCCGAGGTGCAGAGGTTGAGCACGCGGGTATAGAAGGCCTGAAGGGCTTTCTCCTCGTCGGTGAGGAGTTTGCCATCGAACTTGCCTCCATTGCGCCAACGACGGATGGTGTCGACCGTCCAATAGTCGAAGATGGTGGTGCGTCCGTCGCGTCCGCTGAAGCCCTCTTCATCCATGCCGCGTTCGCCAAACTCCTGTCCGAAATACACCATCACGGGATTGACGTTCATGCAAGCGCTGACAATCATGGCGGGACGGGCCTTCACGGCATTTCCGGCAAAGAAGTCGGAAGCGATGCGTTGCTCGTCGTGATTCTCGAGGAAATTGAGCATCTGATGCTGGATGCCTTCGAGACTCTGCCAACATCCAGTGATGGCGGAGGCCGACTGGCCATGGCAGGTGACGGCCTTCAACGTGTCGTAAAGTCCCACTTTATCATAAAGGTAGTCGAACTTTCCGCACCAAAGGTAGTTGCGGTATTCGGCGGTGTTATACACTTCGGCGATGAAGATGATGTCTGGATACTGCTCCTTCACCTGCGGGATGACCCATCCCCAGAAGGCGCAAGGCACCATCTCGGCCATGTCGCAACGGAAGCCGTCAACGCCTTTGGAAGCCCAGAAGAGGAGGATGTCGCGCATCTTCATCCATGTGTCGGGCGTAGGATCGAAGTGCCATTGGCCTCCGCCTTGGTAATCGACGCCGTAGTTGAGCTTCACCGTCTCGTACCAGTCGTTCACGCTTGGCCAAGCATCAAAACGGTCGTTGCCCGTTGCCTTGGCGGGAAACTCCACGTAAGGCTCGGCGGCATCCTTCGAGAGGTCGATGTGTCCCTCCAGCTTCGTGCCGGGGATGTAGTAGAAATTGTTTTGCGGAGAGAAGGCCCAATCGCGATTGTCCCCTTCGCCCAAGTCCTTCACACCCTCGGGTTTGGCATCCGAAGCGTATTGGCGGGCTACATGGTTGGGCACGAAGTCCATAATCATCTTAAGGCCGGCCTTGTGGGTGCGCTTCACCAAGTTCTCAAACTCCTTCATGCGCTCGGGCACCGAGGTGGCAAGGTCGGGGTCGATGTCGTAGTAATCCTTGATGGCGTAAGGCGATCCGGCCTTACCTTTCACCACGGCGGGATGGTCGGGACGGATGCCATAGCGACGGTAATCTGTCTGCGTGGCGTGTTCGATGACGCCTGTGTACCAGATGTGTGTGGCACCCAATGCCTTGATTTCCTCCAAAGCCTTGGTGGTGAAATCGGCCATGCGTCCGCATCCGTTCGCGGCCTTGTCGCCATTGGGAGTGAGGCGCGTATTGTTGTTTCCGAAGAGTCGGGTAAATACTTGGTAGATGACGAATTTGTTGTCCATTTCTTCTTTGTTACTGAAATTAATTAGGCACGGATTTCACGGATTTCACGGTCATAATCAAAACTTATCCGTGTAATCCGCGTAATCCGTGCCTAAAAATTAAGTGGCTTTACGCAATGCCGTGGGCATTAGCTTCTTTGTCAATCTTCTTGATAAGTCCTTGAAGCACAGCGCCGGGGCCGCATTCGGTGAAGTCGTCGGCACCATCGGCCAGCATGTTCTTCACCGTCTGTGTCCAACGGACAGAAGCGGTGAGCTGAGCAACGAGGTTTGCCTTGATTTCCTCGGGATCGGTGTGAGGAAGAGCATCCACATTCTGATAAACGGGGCACTTGGGCGTGCTGAACTGAGTAGCTTGGATAGCTGCTTCCAGCTCTACCTTGGCAGGATCCATCAACGGAGAGTGGAAAGCACCGCCCACCTTCAGGGGAAGGGCACGCTTGGCACCGGCCTCCTTCATCAGCTCGCAAGCGCGGTTGATGCCTTCGATGGTGCCTGAGATGACAATCTGACCCGGGCAATTGTAGTTGGCAGCAACTACCACTTCGCCTTCGCGAGTCACTTGGTCGCAAATTTCCTCTACCTTGTCGTCGCCAAGGGCAATCACGGCGGCCATGGTCGAGGGCTGAGCCTCGCAAGCCTTCTGCATAGCCATGGCACGAGCGTAAACGAGTTTCAAACCATCTTCGAACGACAGGGCACCAGCGGCTACCAATGCACTGAACTCGCCGAGCGAGTGGCCGGCGGTCATTTCGGGCTTGAAATCATCGCCCATGCAGAGGGCTGAGATTACGGAGTGGAGGAATACGGCAGGTTGTGTCACCTTTGTCTGACGGAGGTCTTCGTCAGTGCCTTCAAACATAATATCGGTAATGCGATATCCGAGGATATCATTTGCTTTCTCAAACAGTTCCTTAGCCAGAGCTGAGTTTTCGTAGAGGTCTTTACCCATACCTACAAACTGGGCCCCTTGACCGGGGAATACAAACGCTTTCATATTACTTTGTTTTACTTATTAATTTGAAAATCGGGCGCAAAGGTACTCATAATTATTGAGATGTGGAAACTTCGGAGGCGTTTTTCAACCATTATCCTCTTTTCTGCTCGAATTATTAAAAGACCTTAACCCTGGCTTAAGGTTACCTTAACCTTGGCTTAAGGGCACCTTAACCGCCGGCTGATGCCGCCTCATGTTTGAGGTGAATGCCGACGAAGTTTTTTTCCTCCACGGGAGAAAACTTTTTTAAGGGTAGGGGAGAAAAAAAGTGATTCAATGCCCCGTGGCCGTGGCCAAACTTCACGTCGGCTCCTTGGCGGATGGCTTGGCTCACATACTCCTTGGCTTGGCGGACGGCGGTGGGCAAATCGTGGCCACACGCACACAAGGCGGCAATGGCCGAGGAGAGGGTGCATCCCGTGCCGTGGGTGTTGGGCGTTGCCACCTTTGCCGAATGGAGGAGGAGGCACTCGTCGGCATCGGGCATCAGCAGGAGGTCAACCATGTCGTCGCCCTCCAGATGGCCCCCCTTCAACAGGATGGCATAGTTGCCCCACCGGCGCAGGTGATGAATCCCGCGCTTCATGTCGTCGAGCGTGTCGAAGGCTCTTCCCACAAGAGCCTCGGCCTCACGCAGATTGGGAGTGATGAGGGAGCAAAGGGGGAAAAGCTCGGCCTTCATCGCCTCCACGGCCTCCTCCGCCATCAGCCGGTGACCACTGGTGGAGACCATGACGGGGTCGCAGATGATTGCCGACGGACGATAACGCCGTAGGACGGAGGCGATTGCACCCACCGTCGCGGCATTGCCAACCATCCCTATCTTCACCGCTTGCGGACGAAGGTCGTCCATGACGGCCTCCATCTGAGCAGCCACCACATCGGGCACCACGGGATGGACGGAGCGCACTCCACGAGTGTCCTGCACGGTGATGGCCGTGATAGCCGTGGCGGCATAGGCTCCCAAGGCGGAAATGGCCTTCACGTCGGCTTGCACACCCGCCCCTCCACAACTGTCAGAACCTGCCACACTGAGCACCGTCGGATAGAGAAAAACGTTATTCATTTTACACCTTTTATATATTTACGCGGCAAAAATACGCTTTTCTTTCTGAAAAAGTTGCAAAAACAAAAAACAATATTTACTTTTGCTCCACCGAAAAGGGCTTTTTGCCTATTTTGAGTTAAAAATATGACTTATTAAATCTAAGGAACAGTCTCTCGAATGAAAAGAATATTGGTGAGCGGAGGAGCCGGTTTCATAGGCTCTCATTTGTGCACACGGCTGGTGAATGAAGGAAACGACGTCATCTGTCTGGACAATTACTATACCGGAAGCAAAGAGAATGTGTGGCACCTGATAGGCCGTCCCAATTTTGAATTGGTGCGCCACGACATTGTGAACCCCTATTGGGCAGAGGTGGACGAGATTTACAACCTCGCCTGTCCGGCTTCACCCATCCACTATCAGCACGACCCCATACAGACGACCAAGACAGCCGTTGTGGGTTCGCTCAACATGCTGGGCCTTGCCAAGCGCGTGAATGCCAAGATATTGCAGGCATCAACGAGCGAAGTGTACGGCGACCCCTCCATCCATCCGCAACCCGAGGAGTACTGGGGAAACGTGAATCCCGTGGGCATCCGCTCGTGCTACGACGAAGGCAAGCGGTGCGCCGAAACCCTCTTCATGGATTACCACCGACGCCACGGAGTGAGGATAAAGATTATCCGCATCTTCAACACCTACGGCCCCCGCATGTTGGCACACGACGGACGCGTGGTGTCGAACTTCGTGGTGCAGGCGCTCAAGGGACAAGACCTCACCATCTATGGCGACGGACATCAGACGCGCAGCTTCCAGTACGTGGACGACCTGGTGGAGGGAATGATTCGCGTGATGGAGCACACCAGCGACGACTTCTTAGGCCCCATCAACATCGGCAATCCCGGCGAATTCACCATGTTGGAATTGGCCGAAATGGTCATCAAACTGACCCAGTCGAAGTCGAAAATCGTCTTCGAACCCCTCCCACACGACGACCCGCGCCAACGCAAACCGGACATCTCGCTGGCCAAGAAGGTGCTCGATTGGGAGCCCAAGGTGCAATTGGAAGAGGGACTTGGACACATGATAGAATATTTCAAAGGAATCATAGATAAAATCTGAATCTTATGGCCATGAACGAAAAAGTGACGGTTGACATAAATCCGTCCGACTATAAAATTTTGGTGGTAGACGACGTGATGCCTAACGTGCTGTTGCTGAAGGTGATGTTGTCCAACGAGAAGTTCAACGTCATCACCGCATCCAACGGCGAACAAGCCATCGAACAGGTGCGCAACGAGAATCCCGACTTGATTCTGCTCGACGTGATGATGCCCGGCCTCACCGGCTACGAGGTGGCTGAAATCTTGCAGAAAGACCCCAATACATCCGAAATACCCATTATCTTCCTGACGGCACTTAACACCTCGGAAGACATCGTTCGCGGCTTCCGCATGGGAGGAAGCGACTTCATCTCCAAGCCCTTCAACAAGGAGGTACTTATCGTGCGCGTGAAATACCAGCTCTCACTCGTAGCTGCCAAGCGCATCATCCTCCAACAAAACGAGGAGTTGCAACGCACCATTGCCGGACGCGACAAGCTCTACTCCGTCATCGCCCACGACCTGCGCTCGCCCATGAGCACGGTGAAGATGGTGCTGAACATGCTCACCGAATCCACCTCGCCCGACTCCATCGGCGAAGAGGCCTTCAGCATGCTCTCCATGGTGAACACCCAGTCGGAAGAGGTGTTTGCCCTGTTGGACAACCTGTTGAAGTGGACAAAGAGCCAGGTGGGAAGGCTCAACGTGGTGTCGCAACGCTTCCAGGTGGACGAAATTGTGGTGTCGGTCATCCAAGTCTTCCGCATGGTGGCCGAAGCCAAAGGCATCTGCATCGAAGTGGGAGAGTGTGAGAAGCTGAACGTCTATGCCGACATTGACATGTGCAAAACCGTGCTCCGCAACTTCCTGAGCAACGCCATCAAGTTCAGCAACCAAGGAAACAAGATAATCGTGTCGGTAAAGAAGGAAGAAGGAAATTTTGCCCGCATCAGTGTGCGCGACTTCGGTTGCGGCATCAGCGAAGAGGATCAAGCCAAACTCTTCCACACCGCCACACACTTCAGCAAATATGGCACCAACAACGAGGAAGGCTCGGGCCTCGGTCTCTTGCTTTGTCAGGACTTCGCCATCAAAAACGGTGGCAACGTCTACCTTGAATCCATCGTCGGCGAAGGCTCAACCT
The DNA here is from genome assembly GCA_017464815.1 of Bacteroidaceae bacterium. Lineage (GTDB taxonomy): Bacteria > Bacteroidota > Bacteroidia > Bacteroidales > Bacteroidaceae > Phocaeicola_A. Next base: position 34,413 of record JAFTYI010000035.1, read on the forward strand.
TCAGCTTCACCGTGCCGTTGGTGAGTGATTAAGGTGTAAGGTTTAAGGTTTAGGGTGTAAGGTGTAGGGAGATTGTTGGATTAAGATACACAAGCATAAACCTTAAACCCTAAACCTTAAACCACCACCCACACGAGGTATTGCGTCTCCCGTCCGATGGGCGTGAGCGGCATGTATCCTTGGCGGATGCGTCCGTTGGTGGAGAGGGTCAGAGGAAACTCCTCCGTCCGTCGGGCATGAGCCTCCTTCAAGGCTTCAGTGGTAGGGTAGTAGTCGACCACAAAGCGCCCTTGGCAACCCGCCTCGACATAGCGCTCGTAGAAAATGTGAGCCACCACACCCATATTCATCCGCAAGTTGATTTCCACACACGGATGAAGCGCGTACACCTCACCACCATCACACGGATGAAGCGCACAAGCCTCACCACCGTCTTCCCTTGCATCCATGCGGCAAATCATCATGTCCACTCCGACGTAGCCACAATAATGGGCGCCCACGCGCTCTCCAATGATGTTTTGCAAGGTGGTGCGCACGGTGTGCAACGTCGCTCGGGGGACACGCGTGGCCAACTCCTCCTCAATCGACTCATCCGTCATCAGCCGGTTGCCCTCGTAAGCACCGTTGGCGTCGGTCACAAAACTCGAATATCCCACAAAGGAGAGGGGAGAGCCGTCGCCCGCCGAGTAAAACTCCATCGCGAAGTCCTTTACCTTATTATATAAAGGTTCAACCACCACGGCGCCTTGTTGGTCAAGCGTGCGCACACACCATCCGCTCAAGGGCGGTTGGTAGCATCCTTGTGCGCGACGCAACCCCTTTCCACTGCTCGACCATGGCGCTTTCAACATGGTGGCCGGATGCGCTTCCACCCGTCGGGCAATCTCCCCTTCGGTGACACACAGGGCCGACTCACCCGTCAGCGGATGCTCGCTGGAGAGGCGACGCATCACCTCGGCCAACACCTCCACGGCCACCTGTCTGCCCGACAAGCGACGCAAGGCATCCATCTCGTCCGCGTCAGGAAGATGTTCATCAGAAAGGCCACGCCCCCTCATCTGCTTGACGAGCGCCGCATTCCATCCCCAAGGGGAGAGAGGTTGATTGGGAAGTGTTTCCCTATCTGTAATCCACTTTATTTCAGAGTGGAGAAGATTGTTTGGTGAAGTTTTACTCCAATAATACAACGCATCACTGGCGGGTATGAGCACAGCATCGCCATCGGCCGCATACCATGCCGGCAAAAAGGCCAAGTCGGTCGCCATGCGTCTGGCCGAGCGGGGAGGCAGGTAATTGGCATCGCCATTGGCCAATGCCAAGTCGCTATCAGGGTTGAAAACATACGTCTTTGCCATGAATAAAAGGGCTTTGTGAGAGACATTTTACATAAAGATGCTGCAAAGATAAAAAAAAGTTCAATATTTTGCTATCTCTACTTTGCAATTTGTGGAATCTTTGCTATCTTTGCACCGAAATAGAATCATAGGATTCAAAATAGAGGAATGGAAGTCTTTTATCGTACACATAATTACCTTATTGAGCACATCAGTGACTCCCTTGTTCGTCGTGACCTGATGGACGAGATTGATTGGAGTGACCGTCTGATTGGCATCAAGGGGACCCGCGGCGTAGGGAAAACCACTTTCCTGCTACAATACGCCAAGGAGAAATACGGCACCGACCGTTCATGTCTCTACATCAACTTGAACAACTTCTATTTTCAAGGACGCGGCATTGCCGACTTTGCCGGTGAATTCCAGAAGCGGGGTGGGCGAGTGTTGCTCATCGACCAAGTGTTCAAGCAACCCGACTGGAGTCACGAGCTCCGCTTGTGCTACGACCGCTATCCGAGCCTGAAGATTGTCTTCACAGGGTCGTCGGTCATGCGCTTGAAGGAGGAAAACCCCGAACTCAACGGCATCGTCAAATCCTACAACTTGCGTGGATTCTCTTTCCGTGAGTTCATCAATCTGCAGACGGGCAACAATTTCCCCGCTTACACCCTCGACGACATACTCAACAACCACGAGCACATTGTGAAGAACATCCTTCCCAAGGTGCGCCCACAAGAGTATTTTCAGGACTATCTCCACCATGGTTTCTACCCCTTCTTCTTGGAGAAGCGCAACTTCTCGGAGAACCTGCTGAAGACCATGAACATGATGATTGAGGTGGACATCCTGTTGTTGAAGCAGATTGAGTTGAAATATTTGTCCAAGATAAAGAAGTTGCTTTATCTGTTGGCGGTAAACGGCCCTGTGGCGCCCAACATCAGCCAGTTGGCAATTGACATACAGACGTCGCGCGCCACGGTGATGAACTACATCAAATACTTGGCCGACGCCCGCCTTATCAACATGATTTACGCCAAGGGCGAGGAGTTTCCCAAGAAGCCTGCCCGTGTGATGATGCACAACACCAGCCTGTTGTACAGCATCTATCCCGTAAAAGTCGAGGAGCAGCACGTGTTGGAGACCTTCTTCCTCAATAACTTGTGGAAAGACCACAAGTTGAGCAAAGGCGAAAAGGGAATGTCTTTCCTTGTTGACGGAGAGAAACAATTCCGCATCTGCACCGATGGATGCCGGATGAAGAACAGCCCCAACCACTACTACGCCATGCATCGGTCAGTGGTCGGACACGGCAATCAGATTCCCCTGTGGCTGTTCGGATTCTTGTATTGAGCCTTTTCAGGACTTCCAAGAAAAAGAAACATTGTGAGTGAAACATTAAATAGAAAAAAGATAATAATAAACTAATTTACTAATTAATTTATATTAGATTATGGCTAAAGAAAAAAAGTTTATCACGTGTGATGGTAACCAAGCTGCCGCTCATATCTCGTATATGTTCAGCGAAGTAGCAGCTATCTATCCCATCACTCCCTCTTCTACGATGGCAGAATACGTAGACGAGTGGGCAGCACAGGGCCGCAAGAACATCTTCGGCGAAACAGTGCTCGTTCAGGAAATGCAGTCTGAAGGCGGTGCCGCCGGTGCCGTTCACGGTTCACTTCAGGCAGGTGCTCTGACCTCAACTTATACGGCTTCTCAGGGTCTTCTCCTGATGATCCCCAACATGTATAAGATTGCCGGTGAGTTCCTTCCCTGCGTTTTCCACGTGTCAGCCCGTACATTGGCTTCTCACGCCCTCTGTATCTTTGGTGACCATCAGGACGTAATGTCTTGCCGTCAGACAGGCTTCGCCATGTTGGCCGAGGGTTCAGTGCAGGAAGTTATGGACTTGGCAGGTGTGGCTCACTTGGCAACTATCAAGAGCCGCGTGCCCTTCTTGAACTTCTTCGACGGTTTCCGCACCTCTCATGAGATTCAGAAGATTGAGATGCTCGAGAACGAAGACCTCGCTCCGCTGGTTGACCAGCAGGCTTTGGCTGAGTTCCGTAGTCGTGCTCTCACTCCCGAGAAGCCCGTTGCACGCGGTATGGCCGAAAACCCCGACACATTCTTCGCTCACCGCGAGTCATGCAACACATATTATGAAAATGTACCCGCCATCGTTGAGGAGTACATGGACAAGATTTCTGAAATCACCGGTCGCAAGTACGGCCTCTTCAACTACTACGGTGCCGAGGATGCTGAGCGCGTAATCATCCTGATGGGTTCAGCCACTGAGGCTGCTCGCGAGGCTATCGACTACCTGACTGCTCAGGGCGAAAAGGTTGGTATGGTCAGCGTTCACCTCTATCGTCCCTTCTCTGCCAAGCACTTCCTTGCTGCTGTGCCCAAGACAGCCAAGCGCATTGCCGTATTGGATAGAACTAAGGAGCCCGGAGCAAATGGCGAACCTCTCTACCTCGACGTTAAGGAGTGCTTCTACGGACAGGCCGATGCTCCCGTTATCGTGGGCGGACGCTACGGTTTGGGTTCAAACGACACTACTCCTGCACAGATTCTCTCTGTATACGAGAACCTCGCTTTGCCCCAGCCTAAGAACGGCTTCACCATCGGTATCGTTGACGACGTCACCTTCACTTCACTTCCTCAGAAGGAAGAAATCGCTATGGGTGGCGAAGGCATGTTCCAAGCCAAGTTCTTCGGTCTTGGTGCTGACGGTACTGTAGGTGCCAACAAGAACTCAGTGAAGATTATTGGTGACAACACCAACAAGCATTGCCAGGCATACTTCTCTTACGACTCTAAGAAGTCAGGAGGTTTCACCTGCTCTCACCTCCGTTTCGGTGACACTCCCATCCGCTCTACCTACTTGGTGACTACGCCTAACTTCGTAGCTTGCCACGTACAGGCTTACCTGAAGATGTACGACGTTACCCGCGGTCTTCAGAAGAACGGTACTTTCCTTTTGAATACCATTTGGGAAGGCGACGAGTTGGCAGCCAACCTGCCCAACAACGTGAAGAAGTACTTTGCAGAGAACAACATCACCGTTTACTATATCAACGCCACCAAGATTGCTCAGGAAATCGGCCTTGGTAACCGCACCAACACCATCCTCCAGAGCGCATTCTTCCGCATCACCGAGGTTATCCCCGTTGACCTTGCCATCGAGCAGATGAAGAAGTTCATCGTGAAGTCTTACGGCAAGAAGGGTGAGGACGTTGTGAACAAGAACTATGCCGCCGTTGACCGTGGTGGTGAGTACAAGCAGCTCCCCGTTGATGCCGCTTGGGCCAACCTCCCCGCCGACGAGAAGGAAGCCAACAACGATCCCGCATTCATCAACGAAGTGGTTCGCCCCATCAACGCTCAGAATGGCGACCTGCTCCCCGTTTCAGCATTCAAGGGTATCGAAGACGGTACTTGGCCTCAGGGCACATCCGCTTACGAAAAGCGTGGTGTAGCCGCATTCGTCCCCACATGGGAAGCCGAGAACTGTATCCAGTGTAACAAGTGTGCCTTCGTTTGTCCTCACGCTTGCATCCGTCCGTTCGTAATGGACGAAGCAGAGGCAGCCGGCTTGAACGCCGCCACTATCGAGGTGAAGGCTCCTGCCACCATGAAGGGTATGAAGTTCCGTATGCAGGTAGGCGTTATGGATTGCTTGGGTTGCGGCAACTGTGTTGACGTATGTCCCGGATTCCCCAAGACAGGTCCTGCCCTCAAGATGGTGCCCCTGGAAGGCGAGCTCGGCGAAGCTGCCAACTGGGATTACTGCGTGAAGAACGTGAAGAGCAAGCAAGACCTTGTTGACATCAAGCAAAGCCCGAAGAACTCTCAGTTCGCTACTCCTTTGTTTGAGTTCTCAGGTGCCTGCTCAGGTTGTGGTGAAACTCCGTACGTGAAGCTGATTTCTCAGCTCTTCGGTGACCGCGAAATCGTGGCCAACGCTACCGGATGTTCTTCAATCTACTCAGGTTCAATCCCCTCAACTCCCTACACTACCAACGAGAAGGGTCAGGGTCCCGCATGGGCAAACTCACTGTTCGAGGACTTCTGCGAGTTCGGTCTCGGTATGGTACTTGCCAACAAGAAGATGAAGGCTCGCGTAGAGGCTATCCTGACAGAGGCCATCGCTTGCGATTGCACTCCCGCCGAGTTCAAGGCCGCTGCACAAGAGTGGATTGACGGCAAGGAAGACGCTGAAGCCTCTAAGGCAGCTGCTGCCAAGCTGAACCCCATGATTGCCGAAGGTGCAGCCAAGGGTTGCGAAACTTGCACCAAGTTGGCCGAGTTGAGCCACTACCTCGTTAAGCGTTCTCAGTGGATCATCGGTGGCGACGGTGCCTCTTACGACATCGGTTACGGCGGTCTCGACCACGTGATTGCCAGTGGTGAAGATGTGAACATCCTCGTACTCGATACCGAGGTTTACTCTAACACCGGTGGCCAGTCATCTAAGGCCACTCCGCTCGGCGCCATCGCCAAGTTTGCCGCTTCAGGTAAGCGCGTTCGCAAGAAAGACCTCGGTATGATTGCCACCACTTACGGTTACGTATATGTAGCTCAAATCGCTATGGGTGCCGACCAGGCTCAGTGCTTGAAGGCCATCCGCGAGGCAGAGGCATATCCCGGTCCTTCAATCATCATCGCTTACGCACCCTGTATCAACCACGGTTTGAAGAAGGGTATGGGTAAGGCACAGGCCGAGGAAGCTGCTGCTGTACAGTGCGGTTACTGGCACCTGTGGCGCTACAATCCCGCTCTCGAGGCTGAGGGTAAGAATCCGTTCTCACTCGACTCTAAGGAGCCCCAGTGGGAAGGCTTCCAAGACTTCTTGAAGGGCGAGGTGCGTTTCGCATCCGTGATGAAGCAGTATCCTGCCGAAGCTGCCGACCTCTTCCAAGCTTGCGAAGACATGGCCAAGCGTCGCTACCAGAGCTACGTGCGCATGACCAAGATGGACTGGTCAAACGAGTAATCCGACCCGTTTTGATTAAATACTAATGAATGGCGACCCTCCTTCCGCGGAGAGTCGCCATTTTTGCATTATTTTAATCTCTATTTTTAATCATTTGCAAACATTTATCCGTCCTTCATGATTACTGATTGATGTAAAGAAAAGCGTCAGTTCATATTGCACATAAGCGGTTATATTTCTATGTTCTTTACTTTCGTCTTTTCACCTCGGAAGGTTCTCGATTGCAAGGAATCCCCATCCTGTCCAACAACTCTTTGTAGCGGTCTTGGGCCGTCAGACAGGTGTCCATCAGATAACCTTTGATGTGGGGCCATTGCTGGAGGCCGCGGTAATAGAACATTTTCAAGTCGTCGGTAATGATGAAGGGAATTTCTCCCGTAGCCAGGCACTCCTTGAACATCAGCAAGCGTCCCACACGTCCGTTACCATCTTGAAAGGGGTGGATGGCTTCGAAACGTTGGTGCAGGTCAATAATGTCCTCCAACGTCTTCTTTCTCTTCCCGTTGTATGCGGCAAGCAAAGCTTTCATTTCTGCATGCACGCGGTCGGGATGGGTGGTTTCCATCCCCCCGACCTCATTAGGAAGAAGCTTGTAGTCGCCCACGGCAAACCACTCCCGACGGGCATCCGAGGTCCCGCTCTTCAACGTGTGGTGCAAGGTTTTGATGAAAGTTTCAATCAATTTCTCCATTGCATGGTCAATGATGAGGTCGATGCATCGGAAGTGGTTAGTCGTCTCGATGATATCGTCCACGTTCATGCTTTCCCCCGTGTTCATCCCAATGGTGTTTGTCTCGAAGATGTAGCGCGTCTGTTCATGCGTAAGGCGGCTTCCCTCGATGTGGTTAGAGTTGTAGGTGAGGTCAATCTGCGTGCGGTGGTAGATGCTCCCTTTCATCCCGCTCTCCTTCTGTTGTCGCAACAGGGCCAACAAAGGAGGTATGTTTTGGTTTTTTCGTGAGGGCAGAGTTGCCTCGGCCGGGATATTCCAAGTTTTCCCCATAAGGAAGGCTCCTTCAATCTTCCCCATAGCGCAATAGTTGCGTGCGGTGCGTTCTGATATGCCATACTTTAAGGCAAACTCTCCAACTGAAATATAATCCATACTATTCTTCTTTATCGGCAAGTTTTCATTCCATTTTCGGGTGCAAATATAGCGATTTTTGCCGTTATCGGCAAGAAAGATGGGCTGTAACGTGAAATTGGCAGATAATGCAGATTCTTTTTGAGAGTTTTCCTTGCTTGGTGGTAGTAAAATGCAATCATATAACCTTAGCTCTATTTATTACTGTGGTTACTTCCAATTCACATCCCATTGTCCAATACTTATAACCATCAATATAGAGGTAAGGTTGACGATAATCGCACCAATCTTCAAGAATACCGAGCACTCGTTGTGCCCACACAAAATGTTCAAATTCTGCATCTGTTAATGGAGACTTACCTTTCACTATGTACTCATGAGGCCATTGTGGCATGGTTTTGGCATATGTCCATTCACAATGGTTTATGTATTCACGAATTGTTTCTTCATCAAATAGGTTCATATACTTATTAAGCAACCTCAATCCTGCCAATACTCGGTCTTCGATATCAATCTTCTGTTCGTCTTGCTTGATTTTATAAGACTCCAAGAGTTCGTCATTCTCGTTGTAAACAGAGTATTCATCATCGTCCAATGTTAAATAGAGATGTTGATTGTCCAGATAGAGTTTACCTTTTTGACCGTTATTATATTCAGAGAATGAATAATCTCCTATTCTGAGTCCCTTATTATTACCTCCTGCAATATCGTAAAGTGTTTTCAAAAAGACGTCATAATTAAAACCGAATCTAAGTTCTGTAATCATCATGATTACTTTGTATGAATTTCGTTCATTGTTAACATGATCACGCCAATAATACTTACCGTATCTATTGGGTAACATCGAGTTGTACTTTATCAAATAGTAGCGAACAGGCATTTCTTTTGAGCATTGAAGATATTTCTGATATATATCTTTCAACGAATCATTGGTGAATTCCTCATGTTCAGCCAATAGCTTATGCAACACATGGCTCAATCCATCGCTATTTCTTAGGGGGCTAAAGAGAGTCCTCCAAACATTTGTACTAATTCTTGTATCAGATGTTCCGATTTGATAACGCCATCCGTCTTCTTCAAAATAATCACCAGTGGCAAGCAATGCTTTGTTTACGTCGTTCAAGTCGCAACTGAACAAACTATAGAAGCGTTCGCACCAATCCACATGTTCAAGCCCTATAGTATGTATATAGCCATTCAGGTACTTATGATCTTCAAGTTTGAACAACATTTCAGCCATTTCTGGGTGTTCGGTTGTCCATTGGAGTTTCTCTATCTCTTCATCAAATTGTCTTGATTGGAATCTTGCCTTACCTTCTTCTACTTGTTCAAGCTTACCAAATCTTATAATATCATCCACTTGAGAAAGCAACACTTGCATAAATTCTGAACGTAATGTGTTCGAAGAATTCTTGATAAGGTTATTGACAATTCTCAATCTCCTACGGAAATCAATGTCATTTATTTCATCTTGAGACTTCAAATAGAGTAGGAAAGAATATAGCAATATGGTTCTTCCTAAGGGGAACATGGGGCTTACTCCTTTCTTTCTTCCATAGCTTTTGCAACACTCATTGAATAAGTCGGGGATTGAATCGTTTGTATCTCTTTCTTCTACAAGTATTTTACCTACTTCGTACGTATCCCTTGAAATATAGCCATTAAAGAATTCTTTCACATCTATCTTTGTCCATAAGTCAAAGCACTCCTCCAAAAAGAGCATATTTTCTTTGGCTTTAGGACAAGCCAGGGAAAATTGTTGTTCGGCAATGTCAAATTCATCCCTGATTTCAAGTTTGCCCTCCTTGTAACTGATTATGTCGCTAATAAAATGGATGTATCTAAGAAATTCATCATCCACCACGTTATCAACTTCATCTTGCTGAATACCACTATTGCGATATGGCCACAACAAATCAGTCCATTCACAATCCATCTTGCGACAAATTCGTTTGGCAATGTCTTCATCCACTCCTTTCATCTTCAACTCCAATTCGGCTTTGAAGTGCTCAAATTGGCTCAATGGTTTTCCTCGTGAATTCATTTTGATATAGATTTCATCGGTGATTCCCAATTCTTCAAGTGATAAGAAGTAGAAAGTAATGGCATCGTTCATCAGTTTATCCCATAAATTCTCCGTTTCTTTGAATGTCTCATGTATAGCATCCAGCATCACCATCATGGATTGAACCGTTGGGTCATTATCCCACTCAAACAAGAACCAAGCTTCATCATAGATTTGCTCGGAAAGTGTTACCTGAGTGAAATCAGGAGTGTAGGAAATCAAGTGTTTGCAAAACTCTCTACTACTTATACGTGTTTCATAAGAGAAGTTAGCCAAGAATGAATATTCTTCTTTTGCAATGCTCTCATGTTTAGCAATGTAATAATGCAATAAGAATAGGGTTGTCAAGCGTTGTTGCCCATCAAGGGGAGTTAATATGCCATCCTTGTCCTTATTTCCATAAATAAAGTCAAGTGTTATTGGATCTTCATTAACCAAAGCATTGTACAACACTTCCAAAAAACGTTCGCGGATACGATTTACATTTGGAGACGTACGACCTTGCGCATAATCTCGCTGAACAATGGGAATAGTGATACCCTTAATTTCTTCCCCATTCAATACATCTTTAAATCTTTTTATATTATTCATAACAGAATCTCCTCTTTTAAATAATCTTTCAAAATCTCGTTCATCTTATCAACATAAGCTTTCCGGTCATCTTCCGCCCAAAAGTGAAAATCAATCTCATTGCCTTGCCCTGCTGAGTAATATTTCAAGAATACCATTTTGGTGCAATACGGAATAAATTGTCCCTCTGAATCCATTTTTATGATGGCAAGTCGTTTAGCGTCAAACAAACCATTGTTCAATGCCGAATTTGCTGAAGCTTGAAGTAATGCCATGTTCGACAAAGTATGAACATACTCGGTGCCTTCATTCTTTTTGGAGAGTAAAGTGGTAATACGGTCTGATAAATTCGTAAATTCTGCATCCGTTAGTTTTTCATTATTTATGGCCACATCAATTGTCTCAAGAAGACGGGTAATCTCATCAGCACCATAAACCTTACTCATCCCTTTTACTGAATCGACATGATGTCTCAGCCATGTTTTCCACTTGTCTTGCGTATTCAGTTTCAGAGAATTTTGAGCATGAATGTGTTCAAGACTCCAACGTTCGGTATTGAATTCTTTGAAAGGGAAACGGGATGCCGAGCCATTCTTCATTATTGAAACGACGTTGAAAAGCAAAAGCACCTTAGTTATTTCGTCATAATCATTTTCGTATGATAATTCAGAATAAGCTTTTTTGAAATTTATACTTCTCTTGATGCGTTCATCAAGGTAGCTTTCCATTTCAGATTTTCTTTGCTCCTTTGTCTCATTCATCAAGATGTCGATGGTCGTTTCTCCTGAAGATATCAAATAACCTATCTTATGGTACAAATCATCTTTTTTATACCACTCTTTCAAGCGATAATAATAAAGTAGAATTTCTTCCCATAGCGCAGCGAGATTCTCTCTTCGTTCGCTAAACCATAGGAATGTAGCAAACAAATCCCGCTCATCATCTTTTTTATTAGCCATAAAATCAAAGATGAGTTCAATCCTTGTTGGATAAGATTCGGCTTTTTTACGAGTGAGAAAATACCAAAAGTCTTCATCGTGAAGTTCGCGCTCTATCGTATCCCATTGTAACGCCAATTCTTGAGGCCTTATTAAATTGTTTTTGTCATTACCTGAGCGACATAAGAATAGAGCTTTTACCAATTCTGCATTTGTTAAAGGTATGCGACCAATATTAAGACGAGTAAACAACTTGATAGCATCTTCATCCGTGCAATTACTTATTTCGTACCATATTACTTGAATTATACTCTCAAAACATTTAGCAAGTCCTCCAGCGACATGAAGTGGTTTTTCCTTTTTAGGCTCAGCAAACCATTTCTCAACAGTTTTATAGGCTCGATGAATAAAGTAGAAGTCGATATTGTCGTTTGCTAAAACCTCATTATCCATCTGCTTGAAGAACTCAGAATTCTTATTGCGAGTTTCATAGATGATTGAATAATTAAGGTCATCAATATAATCGGGCCATCTATTGACCATATACTTATATATAATGTAAAGGGTGGTCAAGCGTTGTTGCCCATCAATCAATTCAAAAGAATCATCACTCTTCTTTCTCACGACAATTGGCTGCAAACAATATGCTTTTTTCTTCTTGTCATATACATCATATATATCATCAAGCAATGCACGCACTTGAATTTCACTCCATCTGTAACCTCGTTGGTAGGAAGGGATATAAAATGCACCTTGTATTTTTCCTACCAACTTTGGGTCTAATTGAATACTATTCTGATTCATGATGTTCAAATTTATAAAGTTAACCACTTGCAAATATACAAATTATTCAAATAAAGTACTTGATTTTGAATAATTATTCTGTGATTATTTTGCCATATCATATTTTCATACTATATTCGCAACGTGAAGTCTGTAGGCTGGACGGACAACCGTCGGTCTTCTTCGGGCATTAAGTTGTCGGCTTCACCGAAAGCGTAGAGGTTGCTCCTCTGACGCTTTTTATATTTTATGTCTATAACATTACCACTTAGACCAACAACTATCACCTCCTTAATTTTTCTCTTACTTTTTAGATGAATTTATTTGTAAACACCTAAATCTACTGTATATAGTTTAAAATCCATTCTCTTTCAAAATATCAAAGTCGTGTTTATACACTGGTGGATATTGCTTACCAGTCTTCACTTCGTGGAAATAATTTTTGTAAGCGGTTGGATTTCTGTGATGCGAATGTAGTATCATGTGACATCGCCAACATACAGGGATTAAGACCTCCTGAATTTGAGCCTTCTCTTTGTCATTAGCTGTGCCATCAAGTAGTTTGGGAAGATAACTTAATGTCACATTATAATCGGTGTTGTGTGTCATCAAAATTCCTTTTGTCTGACCACATATTTCACACTTGTGAGGAGACTCAATCAATCCCATATCCCTTGCCTTACAAAAGAGTCTGTAGGATTTTTCGCGCTGGGCACCTGTCCATTTTTTATAATTATTCATGGTAAAACTTTTATCAAAATATTGGAATGACAATTGTTTTTTACTTATCAATTCTTCAAGCTCTGAAAATGCAACGAATGTTGCATCAATTTTATACTTGATATGCTCTGCACGTTTAGCATTGTACTCCTCCAAACGCATTATATTTCTTCTTCCTCTATACATAATTCGTAATTTATTTTATTAATGAATCCTCCTTATTCTTTTCTATTTACCCGAATAGTAATCCTTATCTGGTTTTCGGGATGAGCCTCAGGATTGATTTTGTTGATTCGGCACTCGAAAATCTCTGACCATCCGGCATCAAACAACAATGCTATCTGTTCATTCTCATCGCAAGGGATGTAACCAAGGAGAAATTCTTCGCATTCAGCTCTTTGGTCATCACATGCTCTTTCGTACACCACGGCCACAGCGTCGGGGTCGTGGCGATTGTCGGCATCGCGAACGAGTTTAAGTTTGGTGCCCACTTTCAATTCTTCCCACACTTCGTCGGCATCATGATACTTCCGACCTGCCAAATGGCACTCCATAAAAAATAACTTCTTTGCTTTCATAATTACTAATGTTTAAAATGAATTTGTGGACAAAATTATCGACAGATTGTCTCAAATCGTGGGACATGTTTGAGCTTTTTTCAGTTTTTACTTCATTTTTTTGCTGTTTTATGGCTTATTTTGCCATTTTTTCTCAAATATGGTCGAAAAAAGGGAGGGCACCGATGCCCAGCAATACGAACGTGAGTTGAGAAGGATGATTTCGTTGATGCGTTGAGATGTTGCTCCGCAACGGTTAAATATAATGGGAAACTACGTGTACTTTTAGAGTTAAAAGAAACATCTACGGCAACAAGCCAAAGAACCATCTTGTAAACATTTCACCATGCATTGCGTAAAGAAACAGAAAAAAAGAACATTTCTTCACGGACATTCCCCATGGCTGGCACCACCTTGTCCAAAGGCTAACAGCGCTCGTTCACAGGTTGAGTATCAATAACTTGCAGTGGAAGCAGAATTTTTATCGGTTTCCAAACAAAACAAAGTCCGCACTCATATACGCGATTCTCACGCGGTCAATTCTGCATATTTATGCTGAACGAGTGCATAATTATGCATTCAAGCATTGTCATGAGGCCGATTGCCTCCCCATCCGACAAAGCATTTCTGTGCAACCTATCCTAAACGTCCACCGGACCGCTCCTAAACTTCCACTGAATTTCTCCTGCACACGCGCCGATTCTCTGGTGCGCACGAGCGGAAATTCTCCTACGCGTCCGCGCATGTTTAGGATAGGAGGGGCGGAAACACCCGTTTGCGACCGACTTTGCAATCCTGCCTCTCTCACCCCTCATGCATATTTATTCAGAAAATTCCCCGTCGCGCAACATTCCCCTTTGACAAAACTGCCATAAAATAGAGACAAAGGAAATATTACTGAGTGGTGTAAAGAAATGCGTCAATTGAGGGTTGACACAGAAGTACTGCACTTTCAACGTCCGTAACGAAGGTTTCAGAGGCGTCGTACCATTTTATAAATTCTCCACAATCTCGTCGGTATAGTGTTTGAAGAAATCATGATTGAGAATCATGCTGATGCGCAGAAGCAGTTCTGTATCAATGCTTCTGCGTTGGAAAATATCATATACGTTCGTCCGGTCGCAAAAGAGTTTCCTTGCAAACCAACTGACCGTTCGCTCTTGGCGATGCAGTTCCTCCTGTATGAGTTTTCCGATGTGTAGCATATAAAAATGGGCGGAACCATTCAGTACTTATTTCCGAACTGCGTATTATGAATTTAAAATTTCAATTACTTCCCAAAAATCTTCTTTATTTTTATCAAGCATATAAGGCAATAAAATGCTACAATACGAATCCATAAAAGAATGCGACAGTTGCAACTCTTTCAAAATTTGCCAATCTGATCTGTATGAACTATTTAATGATTCTAATAATATATATAAACTATCTAGTGTAGAATCTTTAATTCCATACGTTTCTATTATTTCAGTACGACTATTTCTATTGATTAATATTTCTACAAGAACATCAATATACTTTTTTCCGTTAGATAATACCTTGTTATAATTGGAAACAGAAAAGTTCCATTTTTCAATTTTAAACTCTGAATTCATTGTGTACTCTGCTTTATCAGTTCTGAAAATAAAAGGAGTACAAAATGCAACTTCTATAGGAGTTTCTTTAATTACAGAGATAATATAATCTCGTAAAGTTATAATACTTACATCTCCATTCTTAAATTCAGTCATAAAAGGTCGATCCAGCAAATCTGTTTTATAACCAGTTTTCATAGAACGCTTTATACAGTTCTGCAATTGATCATTATACCATAAAATTGCCCTGTCTGCCTCAAATAATTCATATTCAAAATCATGTCCACTATCAATTGCACATGAAATAATTTTACTCAAAACAGGATGTTTTCGTTTAAATTTTTCTTCTGCGGATTCCCCTGTTAATTGGGACATAGGAATTTTCCTCTCTTTATTTAAATTTTCTTTCATGAGTTTATATGATTCGTATAATATTTGCTACTATCGTATCAAATATGCATTCACACCATATGGATGTACAAAATCTCCTGTAATCGAGACGAACGATAAAGCTTTAGCATAATTATCATAGCACAAAAGGCATTTGCATCCTACACATTTGAGTTACAAATTCATAAAAGAATAAGCAAAAGATTCTATTATTGCTTCAACAATTCACACACCGAATAGACTTTGCTTAAGTCGGCAAAGGTGAAATACTGGTCATCCAATATCATCCATTCAGAACGTTGCTTCAACGAAAGGTGCTTAATCTCGGGGAAGAAACTGAGCGGCACAATGATTTGGCGACCGTCCGTCAAAGAGGCAGCCATTTTTCCACGGAATGAGGAGAAGTCCAACTTCTTAATTCCTACTGATACATTGTTCATCTTGCACATAAGCGGTTATTTTTCTATGTTCTTTACTTTCGTCTTTTCACCTCGGAAGGTTCTCGAAATCTGTTCGTTGATAAACTCCCAATGTCTCTCGATAGCAGCAACGATCATTTCGTTGTCCTTGGCACTTAGTTGGGATTCGGCAATTTCAACACACTTTTGCCCATTTTGTTCTATCCATATTTTGGCAATAGAGCGCATGTGTCTCGTACCCTTTCGAAACACATGTATGTGACGACGATTGTCATTGACATCTGTCGGAATTGAAACCAACAAAAACATTTTCAAAAATGCTAACTGTCCCATAAATGTGTCATTACATTACACCGAATTTCATTTACTTGCGCAAAGATAAAGAAAATATTAGAAACAACAACTAACTTTTTGGATTAAAGTGCTATATTATGCGTCATAAATCACTCTCAATGCGAGAATGGATTACCATTTTCTTCGCAAAAGTAAAAGAAATGCCTTATCTTTGCACCCTCATACTATATCATCATTAAGTTTATTTCAATCATGATAAAGAACCTGATATTTGACTTTGGAAAGGTGCTCGTGGATTACGATTTCGAGGCTTTTTTCCGCCGATATATCACTGATGAAGAGAGGTGTCGGGCTTTTACGCCGGTGCTCCACAATGAGGAGGTGCAACGCATGTTCGACCGCGAGGAGCGCCCTGTGGATGAAATCATCGAAGAGATTATCTGCCAACACAGGGAGTTTGAACAGGAAATACGCTTCTTCGACAAGCATTACCCCGAGATTGTGACCAACGAGGTGGAGGGGATGCGCACACTGCTCACACAGTTGAAAGGGGAGGGATACAGGCTCTATGGCCTCACGAACTGGTGCAGTAAGGTATACCTCACCATGGCTCAGTTTGAGATTTTCAACCTGCTCGACGGATACATCATCTCCACAGAAGAGAAGGTGATCAAGCCCGAAGCGGAAATCTATCACCGGCTATTCGACAAGTTCAATCTGAAGCCCGAAGAGTGCATCTTTGCGGACGACAGGGTCGAGAACATCGAGGGTGGCAGGCGCGTGGGCATGGAGGGCATTGTGTTCACTGATGCCCGGCAATACGAGCGTGAGTTGAGAAGACTAATTTCGTTGATGCGTTGAGATGTGTTGCTCCGCAACGGTTGATACGCTTAAGCATTATTTTTGAATCACCATGAAAATATCTGCAAAATTCAAAGAATACATCTGGTTGGTGAACACCATACGCAAGGCGCGGAAAATTTCCTTCGCTGATTTGCAAAAGAAGTGGCTCGACACGGAGATGAGCGAAGGGGTGGAGCTGGCACGTGCTACCTTCAACCGGCATAAGGATGCCATTGAGGACATCTTTGGCATCTACATCGAGTGTGACCGCCATGAAAACCGATACTACATAGGCAACGAGGGGGTGCTGGCCGAGGACTCGGTGCAGAACTGGATGCTCTCCACCCTGTCGGTGAGCAATGACATGAGCGAAAACCTCTCTCTTCAAGACCGCATCTTGCTTGAGTCCATTCCGTCGGAATACGGGCGTTTGGGAGAGATGACAGAGGCCATGAAGAAGCGCGTGTGTCTGAGCATGGAGTATCAGAAATACGGACACTCTGAGGTGAAAAGGGTGACGCTGGAGCCTTATTGCATCAAGTTGTTCAAGAGGCGCTGGTATGTGTTCGGCCGATTGCACGACGAGGGCATGGAGGGTGACAACTACCGCATCTATTCCTTTGACCGCATCAAGGAGATTGTGTTGACCGACTTGCACTATGACTTACCGGCTGACTTCAGTGCCAAAGAGTTGTTCAGGGATTATTACGGCATATTGCTGAGCCACGACACAAGGGCGGAGCGCATCGTGGTGAGGGCGCACGGCAACGAGCGCTTCTATGTGCGCGACCTGCCCATACACCATAGCCAACGGGAGATAGGGGAAGGGGAGGAGTTTGCCGACTTTGAATTGCGGATGCACGCCACGTCGGACTTCTGTAGCCATGTGTTGAGCCGTAGCAACCAATTGCAGGTGCTCGAACCTGAGTGGCTGGTAAAGAAGGTGAAGGCGATGTTACTGGATGCCTTGGAGAGGTATGAGGTTTAAGGTTTAGGGTTTAGGGTTTAGGGGTCAAACTATAAACATCAAAATAAAAAGAGGGCAGTGTCAAATGCCCTCTTTCATTTTTTAGACGCGGATGACGCGGATAACGCGGATAAATTATAATCTTTATTCGCCTTTCGGCTCATCGACCATACCAAAAGAAAAAATAGAGAGATGTATCCGATGAACGGAGCGAATAAAACCTCTTTTGATTTTCTCATTAAGGTATGGTCGGGTATAATAATCAAGAAAAATCCGCGTCATCCGCGTCATCCGCGTCTAAAAAGTCAGTTTTGACACAGCCCTCCTTTTATTTCCTTACGAAGGAGGGGCGTCAATCAATACTTGAAGCCGTCCTTCTTGACGTAGATGCGGTAGTTCTTGATGCCACCGGGCACTTCCTTCTCCATGCGGGGGAGGTATTGGAAGGCGGTGAGTGTCTGCACACTACCGAGGTCGATGACGATGGAGTGGGGGAACTTGACTCCACCTACGGTGCTCCAGTAGGTTGACTCCTGAAGGTCGTAGAGCTTGTCGCCCGCACGGTTGCCACGGTTGGTCTCTTCGCTATCGGCGTAGGAGATTGTCCAAGGCTCGCGGCTCAGGCGTTCGCCATTCTGGTCGAGCAGGTAGCACTCGGCGATGCAGGCAATGTCCTTGCCATCGTGGGCATCGAGGGCTTCGATGCATACGTAGCGACCACTGACGGGGGCGTCGAACTTCACCTCCTGCCATCCGTTGCCGGGTGCAAAGGCTCCCTTGGCTACGGGCTTTTCACCGGCGAGGTTCAAGGTCTGGCCCTCCTTGCGGTGAGTCTTGGGCTTCACGTTGTTCAGCTTGTCGATGATGGGTTTGTTGAGTCCCTCTACGACGGGGCTTTCGGGACCTACGACGTCGAGGACAATGATTTCGTTCTTACCCTTCTTCAACCAGCAACCGGGCATGTAGAGGGTCTGCTGGGGGCCGATATTCCAGAAACGGCCGATGGCGTGGCCATTGACATACACTTGGCCTTTGCCCCAAGATTCCATATTGATGAAAGTGTCGCCCACTTTCTTGAGGTTGAAGGTGCCGCGGTAGTAGCCCATCTTGCCGGTGAGGGCGTCGTGGCGCATCTCCAGTGTCATGGGACCTTCGAAGGCGTTGAGGGCTGTCTGATAATCATCGGGGATGGTTGCCATCTCCCAGTTCTTGAGGTCGTAGGTGGCGGTGTGTCCGTTCACTTCGGTGGTGAGGAGCACCTTGTCGGTGATTCCCTTGAAGTCCTTGATGGCGCGACCGAAGTTGATGCGGCCCATGCCTTCAACGAGGATGACGAGGACATCGCCCTGCTTCACTGAGGGGAGGGTGAGGGAGGTTTCGTGAAGCACGCGGTCGAGCTTGCCGATGTACTTGCCATTGATATAGACCTGTGCATAGTCGTGTCCGTCCTTCAGTGTGAGGAGACTCTGGCTCTTGATTTCGGGCAGGGTGGTGGAGTACTTCACGGTTCCCCATCCCATGTTGAGGTCTTCGAAGGTCTTCACCTCGCGGCTCTGCGTGCGGCCGCGGATGCCACGGTCGATGGGCACGAACTGGTCGAGTGTCACCTTGGGGAAAGAGACGAGGGGCATGGGAGCCTTGGGCACGGAGGGGAGCTTCTTGTCGGAAAACTCGGCCATCATCTCGCGGAGTTCGTAGTACTTGGGAGTGGCGTGGCCATACTCGTTGATGGGTGCGTCGTAGTCGTAAGAGGTGACGTCGGGAGCAAAGCCGGGCGAGTTGGCGCCAGCCCAATGGCCGAAGCTGGTGCCTCCGTGAGTCATGTAGAGGCTGAACGAGATGCCTTTCTCAAGCATTTCGCGCATGCCGGCCACCATGTCTTTGCTGTCGCGTGTCTCATGACGTCCGCCCCACTTGTCGAACCATCCGCTCCAAAACTCTGAGCACATGAGCGGAGAGTCGGGACGAAGCTCTTTCAGCTTGCGGAACTGCTGGTCGATGTTTGAGCCGGTGCCGAAGTTCATTGTCCACACGAGGTCGTCGAGACCGTTGTTGGTGAAGTTGCTGGCCCAGTCGCACTGGAAGAGGGTGACATCGGTGAAGCCGGCGCGACGCACGATGTCGCGGATGTTAGAGACGTAGGGCTTGTCGGTGCCATAAGAACCGTACTCGTTCTCAACCTGCACCATGATGATGTTTCCGCCACGAGCCAACTGAAGGTCAGCCAACTGCTTGCCCACCTCTTTCTCAAAGATTTCTACGCGCTCGAGGAAGTAGGGGTCGTTTTCGCGCAAGCGGATGTCCTTCTTCTTGAGCAACCACCAGGGGAGTCCGCCCATTTCCCACTCGGCACACACGTAGGGGCCAGGGCGCACGATGATGTACATGCCATGCTTCTGAGCCAGACGGCAGAAGGCGGCAATGTCGTTGTTGCCGGTGAAGTCGAACTTGCCCTCCTCCTGCTCATGGATATTCCAGAAGACATAGAGGCAGATGGTGTTCATACCCAATGCCTTGCACATCTTGATGCGGTGCTCCCAATAGGCTTGGGGGATGCGCGGATAGTGAATCTCGGCGGCCTTCACCACGAAGGGCTCACCGTTGAGCAGGAAAGTGCCTTTGCCCACCTCGAAGGTCTCGGGTTGCTTGGCTTTTCCGAATGCACTTCCCGTGGCCATAAGGGCGGCGACGAGCAGAAGAATGATTTTGTTTCTCATACGTTGTTTTTAATTGTGAATTATTAATTATGAATCATTATTTTATTTCTGATATACTCTGACGTAGTCGATTTCGTAGCGCATGGGGAAGGCTTCGTCGTCGATGTATCCGCCATTGTTGCCTCCCAAAGCCAAGTTCAGCAGGAGGTAATGGGGTTGGTGGAAGGGGTTCTTGTGTCCGCCCGGCTCGCCGTTCTTCACTTTGGAGAGGTCGGTTTCGTTGAGCAACTCGTTGTCCAGGTAGAGGCGGATGAAGTTCTCATCCCAATCCATGCGCCACACGTGAAACTTGCTTGCCCAATCGGGGTCGTCACTCAAGAACTTCTTCATGGGGATGGCCCTGCTGTCCCAATGGGCCACCCACCGTTGGTCGGTTCCCCATGAGGTGTTGGCCAGGATGACGGGCTTGCCCTCCTGACGATAGAACTCCATGATGTCTACCTCGCCACACGAAGGCCACTCCATGTTGCACCCGAGTGTCCAGAAAGCCGGCCATGCACCAGGGCCCACGGGGATGCGCGCACGCATCTCGAAACGTCCGTAGAGGAACTCTTTCTTGCCCTGTGTCTTGATGGACGAGGAGGTGTAGCGTGCATACTTGCGATTTTTTCGCCAGTCGTAGCTGTCAGGCTCATAGAAAGGATTTTTCACCCGCTCCTGACGGGCTTCGATGATGAGCAAGCCATCTTGGCAAATGGCATTGTCCGGCTGATACCACTGGGCTTCGTTGTTGCGGGCAAAACCATGCTCGTAGCTCCACACCCATTGGTTGGGTTTGCCGTCGGTGTCGAACTCATCGCTCCACACCAGTTTCCACTCTTGTGCCTGCACGTTCATTGCCAACATACCTCCGAAAAGAAGGCTCCACAGGCGACTTGTCATAAATGTAGTCTTCATCGTTTACTCGTTTTTCATGTATATAATAGCATAATATGGGGCAAAGATAGATAATTAAATTAGAAATCAAAAATTATAAATTAAAAATGTGTCAAGGGGGGAGGCACATTCCCTATCTTTTGCCACAAACAAGGCTATCTGCCCCTTAGAATAGGGCAACCTTAGCCCTGGGTTAAGGTTGCCTTAGCCCAAGGATGAGGTCACCTTACCCCTGGGATGAGGTCACCTTAGCCCAAGGATGAGGTCACCTTAACCCTGGGATGAGGTCACCTGTGTCGCTTCAGGTGGAGACGATGGGTGATGCACGAGGGGAGTTCCTCCTCGTAGTGGCTCACCATGATGAGCGTCTTTCCCGGGCGCTGGCAGAAGGTGTCGATAATCTCCTTCACCATCTCTCCGTTGCAGACATCAAGGCCGTGCAAAGGTTCGTCGAGGATGAGCAACTGGGGATCTTTGACAAAGGCACGCGCCAACAGGCAGAGGCGTTGCTCACCACTGGAGAGGGTGAGGAAATCGCGGTCGCGCAAGTGAAGAATGCCGAAGAGCTGCATCCACCATTCACACACGGTGCGTTGCTCGGGAAGGGTGCGCCGGTAGAGGCCCACCGAGTCGTGAAGGCCCGAAGCCACAATGTCGATGGCCGGCAGGTTTTTCAGATAGGCGCGGTGCATCTCGGGCGAGACGTAGCCGATGTGCTTCTTTATCTCCCAAATGCTTTCGCCCGTGCCTCGGCGACGGTCAAAGAGGGTGATGTCGCAAGCGTAGGATTGCGGATTGTCGGCACAGACGAGGCTCAACAACGTAGATTTTCCCGCACCGTTTTCACCCGAAAGTGCCCATCGCTCGCCATTCATCACCGTCCAGTTGAGCGTGTTCAGGATGGTGCGCTCACCATAGCGGATGGAGACGTTGCGAAGCTCCACAATCTTCTCAGCCTCAATGTCATCCGTCCGACGAGGGAGGGAGAGCAGGGCTTTCCGCTTCTCATCGTCCAACACTTCCGCACTTTGGCGACAGATGCCCCTGTGCTCCGCCAACGTCCGCTTCTCGCCACACGTCATCTCCTCCACCTCCACCACGTGGGTGATGAAGTCGGGGATGTCCTCCGTTTTAGAGAGGACGAGGATGAGTTGCAAGTCGCTCTCCCGCGTCAATGCCTCGAGCAATTGGCGCAACTGGGTGCGCGTGGCAACGTCCAAGCCGATGAAGGGATTGTCCAAGATGAGCACACGCGGATTGCCGATGAGTGCCTTCGTCAGGTGAAACTTGCGCATCTCGCCACTTGAGAGCAGGATGGAGGTCTTTGCCAGCATCTCCTCAATGCCGAAGAGCTGATAGAGACGACGGCGCATTTCCAGGTCGCCTCCCTCAGGCATCAGTTCGGCCACGGTAGGGTAGATGTCGGCATCCTGGCTGTTCCATCGTTGCTGGTAGTAGTAGCTTCCCTCGGCCGTGTCGCCATAGGTGTCGCGAAAAGCCATGTAGCGGATGTTGTCGAACGCCATGCGCGAGGTGCGCGGTGCGAAGTCATACTCCACATCATTCATTAACAGGGGATATTTGCCAATGAGCGTGTTCACTAGCTCGCTCTTTCCTCCGCCGTTAGGCCCCACGATGGCCATGTGTTCGCCCGCCTCAAGGACAAAGTTTATGGGCGCCTTCATGCGGTGAATCGGATGACGGGCAATGCCGTCGGTTATCTTTATAATGCTCATGTTGGTAAGGTTTAGGATTTAGGGTTTAGGGATTAGGGTTTAGGGATTTTCTTAAACCTGAAAGTGGACGAGCTATGTTTTTTATCTCTTCAATTATAGCCATTAAATCTTCTTCTGAAATATAATTCAGTCTCTTTGCTATATTAAATTGACAATAAGTTTCCATAAGCGACGAATAACTTATTTCAATAAAATGGATTTTCTCTTTGTCTGAGAATCTACTCATTCCTTCAGCTATATTTGAGGGGACAGATACAGAAGCTCTTCTTATCTGATTTCCAAGAGAATAAACCTCTTCTTTTGGAAATTTCTGCAATAACAAATAAACATGCTCGACAAAATCCAAACTTCTTTGATATACTACCAAATTCTCGAAACTAAAGATTTCATTCATTTTAATCCTTATTCTTATAATCTACGATAAAACCTATTCCTTAAACTCTACACCTTAAACCCTACACCTTTCTATCCGGATTTTTTTGAAGAAAATCTTTCCATCCCCGATAGCCCTTCTCCATCGTCGGGCGCCCCATCTGCAGATAGTGGCAATAGGCAACGCCGAGGGCATCGGTGGCATCCAATGAAGGGCCGAAGTCCTGACTCTCAATGTGAAGCATTCGCTGAAGCATACCGGCCACCTGTTCTTTGCTGGCGGCTCCGTTGCCGGTGATGGCCATCTTGATTTTCAGGGGGGCATACTCGGTAATAGGGATATCGCGACTGATGGCTGCGGCCATGGCCACCCCTTGTGCACGGCCGAGCTTGAGCATCGATTGCACATTCTTGCCGAAGAAGGGGGCTTCGATGGCCAGTTCGTCGGGCAAATAGGACTCAATGATGCCAGTGACACGCTGGAAGATGTGCCCCAACTTCAGGTAGGGGTCGCTCATCTTGCGCAGGTCGATGACGCCAAGCGCCACCACCTCCGGCTTGGTGCCCGTGACCTTCAGCACACCGTATCCCATGACGTTTGTGCCAGGGTCAATGCCAAGGATAATCTTCTCTTTTACAGGCTGTATCACTCGATTACCTCCATTAACGTAGGAAATCCTACCACTTTATCCTTGAAGACCTTCAGCATCTCGGCATTCAAGCCGGCGCCTTGCGTAGTGTGCCACTGGTGCAGTGTGCGCGTGTCCTCCACCTCCCATTGCAGGGAGAAACACTCCGAATCCTGCTCCTTATGGCTGAGAATGCGTGTAAGGCGCGGATGTTTCAGTCGGCCATCAGCTTCAACCTGAGGCATATACACTTCGTGTAACCAAATGACGAAGTTGCGTGCGTCATCGTTACCTGTCTGATAAGTGGTGTTGTAAATCAGCATAGTTTTCAATATATATTATTTTAGACAAAAGAACAGAAGTACATAAGAAATAATATCTTTTTGTTCTTATGTTCTTATGTCAAGAATACACACTCATATAAAAAAAGAGAAGCAAACCTGCTTCTCTATGTTTCTTTTTGTGGAGCATACGAGAGTCGAACTCGTTACCTCTTGACTGCCAGTCAAGCGCTCTAGCCAAGTGAGCTAATGCCCCATTCCCTAAATGCGGTGCAAAGATACGGTGATTTTTTGAACTGACAAAATAATCAGCGAATATTTTCATAGTTTTTTTGTCCTTCCCTCAGTTTGCACTATATTTGCAGGCGCTTTCTATTATATATAAATAGGTATAGGAATGATACAGGAATACCAACTCAGATTGTTGCCCCAACAGGCAGCCAATGAACAGAGCATCATGCAATATGTGGCCCGCGAGAAGGGCATGGACGTGCGCACCATCAAGGCCGTGAGGGTGTTGAAGCGCGGCATCGACGCCCGTCAGCGTACCATCTACGTGAACCTCAGTGTGAGGGTGTTCATCAACGAAATGCCACCAAAGGAAGAATTTGTGCGCACCCATTATCCCAACGTGGAGGGGCGGCCACAGGTCATTGTTGTGGGAGCCGGCCCTGGCGGATTGTTTGCGGCACTGAGGCTGATTGAGTTAGGCTTACGACCCGTGGTGGTGGAGCGTGGCAAGGATGTACATGCCCGCCGGGTGGATATTGCCCGCATCTCGCGCGAACACAAAGTGGACGGCGAGTCGAACTACAGTTTCGGCGAAGGCGGAGCAGGTGCCTACTCCGATGGAAAACTGTTCACCCGAAGCAAGAAGCGCGGAAATGTAGAGAAGATACTGAACGTCTTCTGCCAACATGGTGCCAGCACCTCCATCCTCTCTGATGCTCATCCCCACATCGGTACCGACAAGTTACCCCTTGTCATCGAAGCCATGCGCAACACCATCATCCGCTCGGGTGGGGAGGTACACTTCGAAACCCGCATGGATGCACTGATTATAGAGGGAGATGAGGTGAAGGGTATCGTCACTCAGGCGGGACGCGAGTTCATCGGTTCCGTCATCTTGGCCACCGGCCACTCGGCACGCGATGTCTTCCGTTGGTTGCAGGCCAACGGAGTGACACTGGAAGCCAAGGGACTGGCCGTGGGCGTACGCCTTGAACACGAGGCTCACCTCATCGACCAGATACGCTACCACAATAAGAACGGACGTGGCCGCTACCTGCCTGCCGCCGAATACAGCTTTGTCGCCCAAGCAGGGGGCAGGGGAGTGTACAGCTTCTGCATGTGTCCGGGAGGCTTTGTTGTGCCCGCCGCCACAGGCCCCGAACAAGTGGTGGTCAATGGCATGTCGCCCAGCAACCGTGGCGGACGATGGAGTAACTCGGGCATGGTGGTGGAGATTCATCCCGAGGACGTCATCCAAGAAAAACTCCTCCCCGAGGGAGCCAATGCGGACGACCCGCTTGTGATGATGTATTTTCAGGAGAAACTCGAACGCGAATGTTGGCTGGCCGGCGGCATGAAGCAGACGGCGCCCGCACAACGTATGGCTGACTTCACCCGCCGCAAGTTGAGCTACGACCTTCCACAAACATCCTATTCACCAGGTGTAGTGTCTTCCCCCTTACACTTTTGGATGCCCACGTTCATCACCGAACGTTTGGCACAAGGATTCACTCAATTCGACCGTGTATCACGAGGTTTCCTTACGAACGAAGCACTGATGATAGGTGTGGAGACACGCACCTCGTCGCCCGTCCGCATCGTTCGTGATAGAGAGACCCTCCAACACATCACAGTGAAGGGGCTCTTTCCTTGTGGCGAAGGGGCCGGTTACGCAGGCGGCATCGTCTCTGCCGGTATGGACGGAGAGCGGTGCGCCGAGGCCGTAGCACAAATGTTAGAGACACGTGCATAGGCCAATAGGCCACCATATGAAGATTGATTAATCGGGCAGATTCAACTCCATAACCACGGGGTTATGGTCGCTCCAATTGTAGTTTTTGGAATAATAGTTCACCCCTCCTAACTCCTCGGAGTGAAAGATATAATCAATTCTCATCAGCCCTTTAGCCCCACGATAGGTGTACATATATCCCTTTCCGGCTGATTTGAAGCCGTCCTTCATCCGCCCCTTCAAGCACTTATAGGTGTAAGAAGAGGGGGTGTCGTTGAAGTCACCACAAAGGATCATCGGAGTGCGTGTCTCCTTCACGATGTCCGATATGATGTCAGCTTGCTCTGCACGACGGATATATTCGTACCCCATACGGTTCGACACCATCGTCACACGCTGACCATTGTCTACCGCTATTCCCTTCTGCTCCATCTTGGCCGCATGGCGCAAGACACTGTTCACGCCCGTTGTCTGCATGTGCACGTTGAACACGCGCACCTCCTTGCCACGACCGACCTCGATGTCAATCCATTGGGCACAATTGTTCGACTCACGGAAGGTAATGTAGTCCCTCTTTTTGATAGGGAATTTGCTGAACGCGGCCACACTGCCCGATATTGTCTGATAGGGGAAAATGGTCTCCAAGAACTTGCTGACACGCTCGGGACGCCCCGAAACAAAGTCGCGATACTCCTGAAAACAAACGACGTTAATGTTCTCGTCTTCAATGAAGCGCTTGATTTCATCCACCGAATCGTCCTGATTGTCATCAACAAAGTTGCGGGCATTCAGTGTCATCACCTTCAACATGTAACCGTCGGGCTCCTCTCCATCAGACACCAATTGGATGGTGGCCGAAATGAAATGATAGTTGGCAAGCAATGCCAACATCGGCAACAGGAACCAGAACTTGCGACGTATGGCCCAATAAACAAGGACAACCGCATTGACAATCAACAACACAGGCAGAGCAAGACCTATCATTGTCATAAACATATTCAACCTGGGACTGACATTTCCCGCAAAGGAGCCCAACACGGTGACAACCGCCAACACAAAGGTCAACACAATTGATAAAAAATAGGCGAACTTGAACAGCGCTAATTTACCCATAACCGGCTTTTTTTATAAAAGATTTGAAAATTCGCGGGCAAATATACAAAAAACATTGCATAATTCAATTTTATTGCCTAATTTTGTTGCATCAAATAGAATCGTAAGGAGGATAATCAACGAAAAGCACCTCCAGAAAACATGTCGACCTTAAAACTTTAAAAACAGAATAATATGAAAACAGTGTTAATTGCAGAAGATACCGATAGCAACTATTTGCTATTGAGTATTGTATTGCGGAAGAGGTATAATCTGACGCGGGCCTACAATGGTCAGGAGGCCATTGAACTTTATCAGTCAAGCAAGCCCGACCTCATCCTGATGGACATCAAAATGCCCATCATGGACGGATTGGAAGCAACTCGTGAAATCCGGAAAATGGACACGGAGACCCCCATCATTGCGCTCACAGCCAACGCCTTTGACAGCGATAAGCAAAAGGCTAAAGAGGCAGGATGCAACGGTTACATGGCCAAGCCCATCGTTGCGGCCGAACTGCTTGTGTTGATGCAAGAGTATCTTGGCGAATAAGATGCCATCGAGGAAAAGGGAACAAACAAGAAGGAGCTGTGTCGGCCACCCGAACACAGCTTCTTCTTGTTTATCAGTAATCCCGTTATCCTCCCTTCATTTCTATGCCCGCTTGGCCTTTTCCCATGTGCCACTTCCCCGCTTCCGGCTCAAGTAGAAGACACCTTTTATAACATTCACGTTCATAAACGTAAAATAGTAAGGAACGTATAGGAACTTGTTCTTGATTTGCCTTTTTGACAGGGCATATCCCCCGTAAGCCAACAGGTAGAAAATGACCTGCGCCACAAGCAACACGTCATACACAACACCACTGGAAACAAACACGAGCCACACGTTCAAAGGAAGCAACGCAAAAAGGGCCAACGGAGTGATTGACCAACGAAGCACCCGGTGAGAAACGTATTGGAAAGAGACAATCCCATGCCTGAAGATATTCATCAATCCACGCAATCGCCATATACTCTGAAGTCCGCCGGCAGCAATGCGCACCTTGCGTTTCCTCTCTTCACTCATGTCTGCTGAGCCACCTTCAATAGCATACGCCTCAGCACAATAGGCAATCTTATATCCACGTTGGACGATGCGCATGGAGAGAATAAAATCATCAAGCAACGTAGTGCGATCCATCTTCTCAAACAACTCTGTGCGGATGGCAAACAACTCACCAGCCGCACCCATGGCCGAATACAAGCGGCCATCCAAGCGTTTCAGAGCTGACTCGTACTTCCAATACAACCCCTCGCCACCACCTGCGGCATTGTCCTTTTCCTTCGCGGCAATCCGCTTTTCGCCGGCCACACATCCGACACCAGCATCCTCGAAACAAGCAACTATCTCCCGTATCGACTTGCTGTTTATCATAGTGTTGGCATCGGTAAACACCACTATCGGCGTTGTCACGTGCTCCATCGCTCTATTCAATGCCGCCGTTTTCCCCTGTCGCTCTGATTGGTAGAGAATCTTCACCCGACTGTATTGTTCAAGCAACAGATTCGTCCGATCAGTGGAGCCATCTGTCACCCACAGGAAGTGCAACTTGTGTGCCGGATAGTCCAACGCCAACGAATTCTCCATTTTTTCCTCGACCACCTCCTCCTCGTTATAGGCCGCAACCAACAGAGTCACTTCAGGAAGAGACGCATCGCCAAGCAGGGGAGTCTCCCTCCGTCTGACAAACAATTCCTTCACCTTCACCATCAGATACAGCACCATGCCATACCCGATGTATGTATAGAAAACCAAGGCTAGACATAGCCAAAACACACATTCAAGCATACTCATCCTATTCCTTTATTATATTATCGTCTGTATCTTCATATGATTCCTTGCGGGTAAACAATCGTCCCACTCCCTTAATGGCCTTCACCATGCGAACCTTAAAACTGTTGAAAAAGGAGCCGTCGGATGCCACCGTACCAAACCCCGTAACAGCACGCGCCTTGCGCTTATGAATGAATCTGATTTTTCCATATTTCTTCAATTCAAGAGCTAACGACCCATCTTCACCACGAATGATATCTGTGCGGATTCCTATTTTTTGAGCCAATTCAGTTTCATACGCAAACACCAGTCCTCTGACACTCAATTCGGGCCGGTTAAAATGTTGGAGCCACAAGTAAATGTCACGCGACAATTCATAACATTTCAGTCCTATCCACGAATGTTGCTCATCTTGAATATAACTCCATGATGAACATACCCCCACCACGTCACCATCCAATAAAGCATCGACCATAGTCTCAACATACCGGGCTGGATACATGGTGTCAGCATCAATGTTTATATGGAATTTACCTCGTGAATGACTTAATCCGCATTGTCGCGCATATCCGCAACTGTGCTTTGTCTCTGTGAAGTAGGGTACTCCCACTTCCTTGAAAACATCAGCCGTTCGGTCTTTTGAATCGTTGTCTACGCCTATGATTTCAACCGGATAACGACACTGCATCTCACTCAATGACCACAAGCAAGCCAACAGATGCTTCTCCTCATTGTACGCAATCACAGAAACTGTCACCAAAGGAGCCTCACTCTGCAAGCGGGCAAGATTCCCTCTCACCTCATCAATGACGGACTCAGGCACTTCATGATAAGGCTTTTCATATACTGACAAATATTTCTTATACCACACTCTCTTCATAGCATAAACTGAAAGACGCCACAAATATACTACAAATCTTTATTTTTCTCGAATTATCAGATAACGTTTCTTACGGAACGAAATTGAATTATAAAGTTTCATCCACTCATCCATCACTCTGTTCACCTCATACCTGCCGACATCTTCATGCGCCTGTAGTCCCATTGCCATCCTCTTTTCTTCATGTCTCATCAACATTCCGACTTTTGAAGAAAAATCAAGCAAATAATTGGGATTTACCAGAAAACCATTCAACTCATCCCTAATAAGTTCCCCAGGACCATAAGGCACATCATACGCCACACAAGGAATTCCCAAAGCCATAGCCTCCATCAGATGACGTCCAAACTTGTCGAATCCGTATGCCTGAACAAATATGGAATATTTCGGATATGTTTCATACAGATTGTTCGGCCGTTCATAACATTGGATAACCCTACCTAAACGCCGGGATTTGATCATGTTTCTATAACGCTCCTGATTACCATCGCCATACAGATGCAACCTCCAATCAGGAAACTTTCGGGTATTGCGTTCCCAAACGTCTATCAAATGATTGAAGCCCCTTTCTGACTGGAAATCTCCAATAGCCATCACTTTCTTACTCTCATTCTTGCCAATGACAGGAGGATAATCCTTCAACGGATTAGGAATGAAAACTATATTCTTGAAGTACCTCTTCAATTTTTGCGTTATAGTCTCCGTATCAGCTACCACCACATCCCGCTTTCTTATCAAGAATAACACCTTGATGATGTTATACCATTGCAAAAGCAAATAAACGAAGGTCGAAATCTGTCTTTTGGAATAGGCAACGCACGACCTTATGTCATAATGAAACTCATAGATCTTTTGACTACCATCTTTTATGCGTGACAGGAAAAGCAGCTCCCGCCCCATCATTGACACAGTAGCAACCGGCCTCGCCTGATACAGAAACTTTTTCAACCGTTTCCTATGCGTGTATAGTTTGCGCACATACGATATATACTTATCGAGAAATTCCTTTTTCTTCAATCGTTCATAATTGACATCCAGACTGACAACTATCACCTTGGGAGACAATTCATATCGGGCAGGTATCCTTGTCTTTTCCGTAAGCACCAGATATATTTCATATTCCGAATTTTCAGCCAACCAACTAATTTTCTGGCAAAAAATCCGCAACATATTATCCTTTCGGTAAAGGACATCTGTCAGGAAGACGAGTTTTTTGGGACCATCTTGTCTTTTCATACTGATAACAATTCATTTACCGACAATATATGTAATCCATAACTTTTCTCATTTGTTCATTCCATGATAGCGAATTTATAGAAATCCGTATATCAATAGAGTTGACAATTGACGATCTGATGTAAGCTAATATAACTTGAACATTAATAGGAGAATCATCTGCAGCAATTTTTATAACATATGGCATCTGTTCAAAGTCCTCATCCGTTTCTGAATAGACAAAAGGAATACCCCGTGCCGCATACTCACGGTTCTTCAGTGTCTTGATATGAGTGATTCCACTTCTATGACGTCCAAGGCTCCCAATGGCAAAGTCTGCTTGATTAAACAACTCATCCAATTCATTGCCAAACTTAGGTCCGTGAAAAATCACATATTTCTCTATTCCATATTTCTGAATCAACTCATGAAAACCCTTTGCATGCTCCGAACCATACATTTCCGAATCGGCCACGCCTCCCACAATATGGAAATAGACCTCCTTGTCATGCGGCTTTTGGTAATATTCTCCTAGTCCAGCTATCAACCGGTCATATCCATGCCAATAGTGTACCTCGGCCACACCTATCAAGTGTACCTCATTGTCAGGGTGGGGGAGCTTCTGTTGGATAGGTATATGGTCGTAATCAATGCCATTGGAGATACAGATGGTTCGTTGGCCAAAAATCTCCTTATCATTGGTAAACGTGACAATTGCCTCCATTTGAGCCGCTAACTTTTTACGATATAGTTTATCCAACATCAGCTTTATCTTGTTCTCCAACGATGTTGTGCCAGCATATTCTTGATCATAGGGGTAAGTCGGAATCTCCATCACCGAAGGAATACCATGTGCTTTGAACCGCTTGAACATTCTCACCGTAGCAGGGTTCGCATTATGAAACGAGCGGGCATAAACAAACTCAAATCCGTTCTCTATCACATAATCCGTCAGTTTCCTAAATGAAAAGCGCTGTTTCATCGCCGCCCATCGTCCACTTCCAAAGTCTTGCAACACAATGTCATCATCAATCATTCTCACCCGATGTCCGTCCTCGCGGATATAGTAAGTACATACGTGCACTTCGTGACCATTCTCCCGAAGTCCTTTTATCTGATAGTGAATCTTTTTGCTAATTCCACTATGTTCAGAGAAGCCGTGATAGATGAGGAAGAGTATTTTCATAACAAATGTAATTTCTTTTGTAACCAATATGATAAATTATGTAGTAATTCAGCTGTAATGAATATAAATGAAACAACCACCAATAACCCATATGGAAATTTAAGATTCTGAAAAATATCCATAATAAGGAACTGAACCAAATATATTTCTAATGTTATATTGGAAAGCTTTTCAATTATAACATTAACTTTACCGTCTTTTAAATATGTATTACATATAATTAATGATGTATTATATATTAATAAACAAAACACTAACAATAAAACAGGTAACAATAATTGCAATGAATAAATCGGAAAATCAGAGTGAATAATATTGTATTTTACAGCCATATATAGGCTAACAAAGAACGTCACCCCAAATATGGACTTTTTCAAAGAGTTTATAATTATATTGCTATTTTTATAAATAGAAATCCATCCTCCTATTAACATTATTAAAAAATAATACAAATAATGAATGTATATATCATTTACACATTCTTCTATCATCCAGTGATGATAGTCTGTACTATAAAACAGTACAACTGTCATAATAGACAAAATAATGCATATGCATATAATATAGTTAGTTAGATATTTAATTATGGGATAATATAATAGATAGAATATAATTATTGCATTAACAAACCAATAAGGCGTACACACAAATTTTAAAATATCAAATGCCTGATTATTATAATACAGTGATGACAATATAAGAAAGCACCAAGTTGGTATCATTATTCTAAACAACCGACGCAATATCCAAAAAATATAATTCCGTTTTTTTATACTTAAAGTCAACATGTACCCAGAACAAAAAAAGAACAAAGCATTTCCTAGTGCTCCTCCAAATGACAAAAATCTGAGGTCTTCGGGATAATAAGGACCAAGATGTGCATTTGTTATCAATAATGTAGCGAAACACTTCATTATTATTGCAAATATATATTTATTGTTATTAATTGCTGGTCTCATAAATTAAAAAATAATTCATTCCACTTTTTAATGATATTGTCACCACTATATCTTTTGGCATGTATTCGAGCCAAACTACCCATCTCGTTTCTTTGATTGACATTATTAATCAAGAGTTCAATTCTATGAGCGAATACTTTATTATCGCCTATAGGGACTAAATATCCATCCACATTATTAGTTATAATTTCAGATGGTCCACATGGACAATCAAAAGAGACACAAGGCAATCCATACGACATTGCTTCAGCCAACACCAATCCAAATCCTTCATACCTCGATGTCATTACACAAAACTCATGCTTTTGATACTTTTCTTCTATATTAGAAGTTGCGGGATGAATAAATACAGAATTATTCAATTTGCATTTAGCAATCTGTTCAAGTAATGCATTCTTTAATTCGCCATCTCCATAGATATGAAGACTCCAATCGGGATATTTATTCGCTATTAAATTCCAAATATCAATTAAAATATCAAAGCCTTTTTGATGATTTAAACGACCAACACTGATGAAACGTTTACTTTGTGTATGTGCTATTTCTAAAGGATATGTTATCATATTGGGAATAACATGCACATTATTATGCTTCTTCCACGACGTTTTATCCTGCTTTGTCAACGTAACGACACAATCATACTTTCTTATATATCGTTCCATATAAATATCCCATAACTGAGCAAATTGATGCAATATTGGTGTTTTTACGTGAGACGAAGTCATTTCAGTTTCTCTAGCGACATGCGATTCCAGTATGAATTTGGCCTTTGGATATGACTTATATATAATATCTAACAACTGATATTCATATATGGTTGTTATTATTATGTTTGGTTCAATAAATGACAGAAGTTTAGATAGTTCTTTTTGGAAACTCTTTTTCATCTTATACAGAAGAATATTCTTCTTGATGAACCCACACTTATATCTTTTGTAAAATTTGCAATCAATATTGTAATGCTTGATTTTGGGAGAAAGTTTAAAGGATATGGGGGCATTTCCCTGTTCATAAGTTATAAAGGTAATATCATGGTTGTAGTACTCAGCTAGGAGGTTCATTTTATCTGATAAAATGCGTTCCATCCCTGCAAGAAGAATCATGGATTTGTAGATATATACAATATTCATTTCCTTAAAACTTCATTAAATAGCAAAAGCCAATTGTTCATTACCGTATCTACAAAAAATCTCTGTACTTCGTACCTTGCTGCCATTCCCATATTTTTCCTTTGTATGTCATTTTCAATTAGAAGCATTATACCTTCTGCCAATTTTTGAATATTACCATTTTCAACTAAAATACCACTTGACTTGCTAATTATGTCTTTAGGACCACACGGGCATTCAAAGGAAACAATAGGAAGGGCATAAGATTGGGCTTCAATAAGTACAAGGGGAAGCCCCTCGTGCCTAGAACTCATAACATAAATTGATGCATTTGCATATATGGAATCCACATCAGATTCTTCCGGATGACATTGCAAAGTTGTTACTCCCCATGAATCAGCCAATTCTTGATACATATTCCAGTTCCCGCTTCCGTAAATATCCAATTTCCATTCAGGATATTTCTCCTCTACAATTTTCCAAGCTTGGATAAGCAAATCAAATCCCTTTTGTTCCGTATATCTCCCCAAAGCTATCACCTGTTTATTTTCACAAGTTGACATTTTACTTGGCAATTCGTTTATAAAATTAGGAATTGCTACAACATTATTCAATTCTGTCCATTGGTGCAGATCCTCTTGGGTAAGAACTACAAGTTTATCCAATTCCTTTACCCTCCTAATCAATTGATTTTTCCAACGTTTTGTAATCCAAGCATTTATAAAAGATGGAAAAAAAGTCCTCTGAAAAATCCTATAATTACTTCTTTCAAAGTGCATTTCTCCTATTTTTTTACTCCCATCTTTTATTTTATGCAAGAAATTTATTTCCCTTCTTAATGTCGAAATTGTAATATCAGGTCGCAGTTTTAATAGGAATTCGGTCAACAATCTTTCAAATTTCAATTCTTTACTCTTGTATGCCAATATGCGTTTAATGAAAGGCAAAGAGTATATTGCGTCAAAATTCAAATCAAAATTGATGAATTTGATATTAGGATGAAGTGAATAATAATGTGGCAAATCTGCACGCTCAGTTTCTATCATCCAAATTTCACAATCTGTATGTTCGGCTAACCAATTCATTTTATCTGTTAGGATTTTAGCCATACCGTTTGGGTAATGCATCGCACTAACTATGTATACTATCTTCATATCCTAACTTTACTCTTTTGTTATCCATCCATCCACAGTTCCACTCTCCGATGAAAAGTTTACTCCCACCTTATATAACTTTCGTTTGTCAGATAAATAAGGTTCTGCATATCCCTTGTCTTCAATCTGTTGTAATGCCTCTTCAGCAGTGCCATCCAGTTTAAACTCAAAGATATAGATGTAATCGGGCGTTTCCACAATGCAATCCACCCGACCTTCACTTTGTTGTTTCTCGGTATATACAGTGTAGGTGCTCACCATGCGCATCAACAGGTAGAAGGTGTAGTGGAAGTAGCGTTCTCTTTCACGTTCCGTTTCCTTACGACGCATGGAGTAGGGGATATCAGCCAAAAATGAAGTGAGTAGTTTGCGGAATTGCTCAAGGTTTCCTGCTTCCAGAGCATCTACCACGTCCAATGTCCAATTGCTGGCACTCATTTTAGGTTTCAGGTAGTCGTTCGCTATCATGGTGACAAATCCTTTGCGCACTTCGTTGTTCGGGAAATCAAGCAAGAATGTGTTGCGTCGGATGTTACAATCTTTCACGGTCAGATAACCACTCTGATAAATCATTGGGAGCGGCTTTTCCACATCGGCTTTATAATCAACGAACTCACTAGGATCATAGTATCGGCCAGTCAATTCGTTCAAATTTTCATTCGTATGATTGAGCAAGCGAATCAGGTAAGAGGGTGTACCGCTACGAAACCAATAATCAGCAATCTCTTTCATTGAAAAAGCATTGAGTAAACTGAATGGGTTGTAGATGTCAACAAGTCTTCGACTGAAATGATAACCATCGTATTGCTTTTTTAAGAACTCTTTCATTTCCTCTAAGTCCATGCCGTACACCACGGCCAACTCTTTAATAGGCTCGTCGAAATAGCTATAAAGTTCTTCCTCTGTTATACCGCACAAAGCATCGTACCGGCTATCCATGCTGATGTCTGCTGGTTGGTTGAATCCGCTGAATACACTCACTTGAGAAAACTTCGTCACTCCCGTCAGTAATACGAACTGCAAGTTCTCGTCTGCTGCCTTGAAAACGGAATAAAAACCTTTCAACATTTCGCGGTGCACCTCTTCAAGCGAACGGGTCTGCCCGTCCACCATAGTGGTATATCCCGTGTCGAGCACATCTAACATAGGTTTGTCATATTCATCGATGAGAACCACGGCACGCCGTCCATATTGTTTATGTGCCTGCTTCAACACATAGGCGAAACGTTCACCTATGGAATCATTATTTGGGGACTTGCCATACAAACTTTCCCATTCAGCGATATTGCTTTCAATTTTTTTCTGTAGTGCATTCCCTTGGGTAAAGTTTTCACCATTGAAATCCAAATGGAATACAGGATATTCTTTCCATTCCTGTTCCAACTTGTCAATAGCCAATCCTTCGAACAGTTCCTTGCGTCCCTTGAAATAACATTCTAATGTAGATACAAGCAGGCTTTTCCCAAACCTTCGCGGCCGGCTGAGGAAATAAATGTTTCCATTCTTTACGAGGTCGTATATCAGTGCGGTCTTATCTACATAAACAAAACCGTCTTCTCTGATTTTGTCAAAGCTTTGTATTCCTATCGGGTATTTCATCTTGGTACAATTTTACGCCTGCAAACTTACAGAAAATCTTTCAAACATCCAAAGATAAAAGGCTTAGTATTTGCGATATTGCATGTAAAACATAAAATAACGGGGTGAAAGTGATGTATGTCTCAATAATAAATCGTAATTTAGCGCCGCAAAAAGAATCTTTCAATGAAAATTCTCTTTTATAGTGATACGGTTTTCAGTTTTGGAGGAGTCCAACGAGTGTTGGCCGAAGTCTCCAAACGATTGTCTGAGGAGTTTGAGGTTACTATATTGACTTCAGATGCTCCTGTTGACACCTCCATGTATGATTATAAATTATCAAACGTCAAATTCGACCATATAGAATATGACCACCCACCATTCTTTGAAAATCTGTTTTGTAAGGCATACAGTTTCTTGTTCAAACGGATTCTGCCCCACACGAGAATTACTTCAAAAGAATATGCATTGAGTTCTTTTCTGCCCACATACCGCAAGGCATTGGCCACTAAAATCAATGCTGGTGGTTACGATGTGGTTGTAGGTGTTCATGCCTTCCAATCGTTACATATTGCGGCCATCTCTCATCAGATTAAAGCACGCACCATTGCTTGGATTCACAATTCCTATCAGGCTCTTTTTGAAAAAGAGTCGCCCTATCTTCCTGGTCTGGCCAAGCATTTTGCTTTTCAGATGCAGAGGATGGATTACATGGTTGTGTTGAGTCAAGCCGACAAAGAACTGTTTGCAGACAAAATGAATTTACCTGCAACGGTTATCTACAATCCATTGACAGTACAACCCAAAGGGGAGGGTAGTTCTGTTCACAAACGTTTTATTTCAGTAGGGCGTTTTTCTGTTGGTCACAAAGGGTTTGACATCTTGATAGAAGCCTTTGCTATTTTTGCTAAAAACAATACCGATTGGACACTTGAGATAGTGGGCGAAGGTCCTGAAGAATCCCTATACCGCCAATTGATTACCAAGTATGAGTTAGAAGAGAGAATCCTTTTAACTCCATTCACACGCGATATCCAGTCACACTATGCTTCGTCAAGTGTCTATGTGTTAAGTTCGCGTTGGGAAGGTTTCGGATTGGTGCTCATCGAAGCCATGTCACATGGTCTGCCCATCATAGCTTCCGACTTACCTGTTACTCGTGAACTGTTGCAAGGAAAAGGTGTGGCCTTGCTCTTTGAACGAGAGAATGTGAACGAATTGGCCAATCATCTTCACACAATGGCCGATTCATCTATCCTGATTGAGGAGATGGGCAACAAAGCTAAGGTTTATTCAAAAGAGTTTCAAATGGAGTCCATCATACAGGGGTGGAAAAAGATTGTAATGTAAAAATTAGCCCATGTCCGAATCCCGCGTACATAAAAGCCTGTTGAATGCGAAAGTGAACCTGTTGTTCTACTTCCTTTCACTCTTCTTTTCCTTCTATTCGAGGAAAATATTTTTGGAGTGTCTGGGAGATAATTTTATCGGGTTGACGGGAACTTTGGGCAACATATTAGGATATCTCAACTTAGCCGAATTGGGCATTGGCAGTTGCATCAGTTTTTTCCTCTACAAGCCTTTGCAATGTGGCGATCGTGAGAAGATTCAAGAGATTCTCTCCGTCTTCGGCTATCTCTATCGCAAAATAGGTTTGTTCATCCTACTGGCCGGCTGTGTGGTCAGCCTCTGTTTCCCATGGATATTCAGTGAAGCAGAGTTAGGGATGGGAATCATCTACTTCTCGTTCTTCTCGTTCTTGGGTTCGTCACTCATCGGATATTTCATCAATTATCGTCAGATACTGCTTCAAGCCGACCAGAAGAACTACTTGGTAGCCATCTATTTCCAGTCGGCAGGACTGATAAAGACCGCTTTGCAGATATTCCTTGCCTACACCTATCGTAACCTGTACGTATGGGTAGCCATCGAATTCCTATTCGGCATATTGGGTTGTATCATACTCAATTGGAAAATCAACAAGGAATACCCGTGGTTGCACACCAATATAAAGAATGGAAGGGCTTTAGTCAAGCTATATCCCGACATTTTCACCAAAACCAAGCAGATATTCATTCATCAGATAAAAGATTTCTTGTTGAACCGCAGCGACGAGCTTTTTGTCTTTGCCTTTGTATCCCTACAGATGGTTGCTTTTTATGGGAATTATCTGATGATTGTCAATAAAATATCCCTTTTATTCAAGTCTGTTCTTGATAGTGTCAATGCTGGTATAGGCAATTTGGTTGCCGAGGGAGACAAACAAAAAATGATGCGTGTCTTTTGGGAACTGATGACCATCCGTCATTTCGTGGCCGGCTTGCTCTGCTTTTCCATCTATCATTTGATACAACCATTCATTTCCCTTTGGTTAGGAGATGAATACCTGCTCGACAACATCATCGTCATTCTGCTTGTCATATACATCTATATGGTAAACTCACGTGGAGTAGTGGATATGTTCAACCATTCCCACGGACTTTATGCCGACACATGGTCAGCTTGGGTTGAACTCATTTTAAACGTTGGCATTACCCTCGTAGCAGGTTATCACTACGGCATCATCGGCATTTTGTTGGGCAAGATTGTCAGTGTGTTCCTGATTGTCGTCTTTTGGAAGCCCTATTACCTTTTCCGCGATGGCTTAAAGTTGCCAGTTTCCCATTATTGGAATGGGACAATCCGTTATTACCTGTTCTTCTTCCTCTCATTTGGCATTGCATCATGGATTACAAGTCTTCTTCCTTTCAATCCATCGGACAGTTACCTTGCATGGATTTTCTTTGCTCTGTGCAGTGTGGGTATATATGCACTATTCAATTTCACCCTTTTGTATCTGTTTGCTCGTGGAGCAAAAGAGTGCATAAGTAGGCTTAGGAAGAGATGAAATCAAGGAAATACCTTGGATTTTTATCAAAAATAGCATTTTAATACCTTGGATTTTTTCATTTTTTGTCGATTTATTACCTTGGATTTTTTCATTTTTGTATCTTTGTGGGCACATTTACAGAGAATTATGAAATATAGCATCATCACCATCAATTATAACAATCGCGACGGACTTCGTCGCACCATTGAAAGTGTTGTAAACCAAACATTCCGCGACTTTGAATATATCATCATCGACGGAGGATCCACCGATGGAAGTGTAGAGGTCATTAAGGAATATGCCGACCGTATTGACTATTGGGTATCTGAACCCGACAAAGGCATATACAATGCTATGAACAAAGGTATTCTGCAGGCTCATGGGGAGTATTTGAACTTCATGAACTCGGGAGATTGTTTTTATAATAAGAGGGTTTTAGAGAAAGTAGCATTCAACAGTAAAGAAGCTAGTATCATTGTAGGACAAGATTGTTATGTGAATAAATATGGAGAATCACATGCGTCTACTTTGCCACATTACCCTTCATCTCTCTTTTTATATGTAGCCACCTTGCCACACCAAAGTTCTTTTTTCAAGAAAGACTTATTTGAACACACTCTATATGATGAGCGACTGAAAATTGTTTCAGACTGGAAATTTTACATACAGCAAATTATACTAAGAGGAGCTTCTATTGAATATTGTCATGCCATTATTTGTTTAAGAGAACCTGATGGCATTTGCGATCATCAGCCCGATAGAATGTTTCACGAACGCAAGCAAGTTTTGAAAGAACTTTATCCAAACGGTATTCAAAAAGATTACGACATTTTATGCCTTATGGACTCTACGAGCGTAGATAGGTTGCTGCAATTGTGCAAAAATGAGAAGAC
The DNA here is from genome assembly GCA_017464815.1 of Bacteroidaceae bacterium. Taxonomy (GTDB): domain Bacteria; phylum Bacteroidota; class Bacteroidia; order Bacteroidales; family Bacteroidaceae; genus Phocaeicola_A. The sequence continues at coordinate 75,277 of JAFTYI010000035.1, forward strand.
TCGCATATTCCTAACTTCTGCCATAAAAATTATTTTTCATATTTACAAACTCTTGACTATATGAAATCCATTGTGCTTATATATCCTTACTTCGGTGTACTCCCTGTACAGTATCATATGTGGCGGGCATCGGCATTGGACAATTCCAGTATTCATTTTTTAATTTTCACTGATGCCAACATTATCAATGAAAAAAACATTCAAGTGATAAAATGTTCTTTTTCAGAATTCCAACAATTAATACAATCAGCATTTGACTTTCCCATTGTGCTTGACCGCCCCTACAAACTTTGTGAATACAAGCCTGCATATGGGTATGCTCTGCAAGATTACATAAAGAATTATGACTATTGGGGATTCGGAGACTTAGATCTCGTTTATGGTGACATTCGTTCTTTTTTAACGGATGATGTGTTGGATAAACATAAAATGTTTTTAGGATGGGGTCATCTTACTCTTTATCGTAATGATGAGGATACAAATACATTCTTTATGAAAAAGATAGATGGATATCAGTATTATAAAGATGCTTTTACAATATCGTCTATTACTTTTTTTGATGAATACGACCATAAAGGAACGGCAGATAAGTGGAAAGGTGTTCGTTGTGAAGACTGTTGGTTGGAAATTCCTTTTGATAATGCTTCTAAGCCAAAACAATCTTTTCATTTTAATAGTTTGACAAGAGGATGGAATAATGTCGTATTTGAGTATGATAAAGGGAAACTATATATGGTGAAAGTAAATAAAGGTCAAATTGTTAGAAAGGAATCTTTATATGCACATTTTCAACATAGAGGGTTTATGAAAGATAAAGTTACTAATGGATATTCTCATTTTCTTGTAACACCGACCTCAATAATTGATTATCCCCCTAAAAAAATGGCATATTGGGTGATAAAATTCTATTGTAGAAATAGAAATATCCGAACACAATATCATAGATGGAAAGACCGAATCAACTATAAACTGCGAACATATTTATTAAACCTCAGATAATCTTAATTGTGTGACTTTAACAATGTGGCATAAAGTGAATTATTTTATTTTTTTTGACACTATAATTTTTTCAAATCCGAAATGTTCAATCATATACAAATAAACATCAATTCCCAAAGTACCCCTCAACCGGCACGTACACGGGGTTTTGTGGAGAGGAGATGTTCTTTAGTTTGCCCTCTTCAACAAGGCGCTTGATGATGCGGCAAGCGGTGGGCTTCAGCAATTGACAGAGGAATTGGAACTGACGGCGGGTGATAACGGGATTGGTTGCAAAGTGCTCCGCCAGCTTGGCATCAATCTCTTCGTCGGTCATAGGCATGGAGTGGGGCTTCAGGTTCGAGCGATAGATTTTCGTACGTTTCAGGGCCTTCTTCAGCCGCTCGTCGGCACGGAAGGAGATGGATTTGAATGAAACTTTGCCCACTCCCTTGTCGTCAACTTCCGTAACTTCTTGGTTGCATTGCAGGTTTACCTTGAAATATCCGATGTCTTCCAGATACACGCGCTTGCCTTCGCTCAGATATTGTGCCATCTTATCGGCCAAAGCTGCCAACATGCCTTTCACATCGGAGCGTGTGAGCGAACAACTCTGTTGGATGTCGCGCGCCAATTGTTCGGTATCTACGCGGCCTGTGGTTATCACTCGGGGGTGATACGTTCCCTTTTCATTCTCGTCGGATTGTGGATTCCGATAAAATTCATACAGTAATGACATGGCTTTGAATATAGATGTTTATGATTACAAAGATACAACATATATCTGCTAATTCCTAATTTTTTAACACGTTTAACATTCGTGATACGGTAGCTTAACCCGGGTGATACGACCGTCTGACTCGGGTGATAAGGTCGCATCACCCGTGTGATACGGTGTAAAAACAACGGATTTCATCTATAAGAAACTGTATCTCAGCGAGATAAAGATTACAAAGGGGCGTATATATAAAGTAGTTAATCGTTGGAAACGGAAGCTATGGCATTGAAGAATGCCTCGGCATATCGTTCCTTGGCATATTGTCTGCTGATGGCTAATCCCTTCTCACTCATGGAGGTACAGAGTGTGGGGGTGTTGTAGAGGTGAAGAAGGGAGGTGGAAAACTCATCAATGAATGAATCTTTTTCAATGGTAATGGCGCACTTTTGACTGACTTCAGAAATGGCTCCTACATTCGTTGCTATTACAGGAAGCCCAGCTGCCATGGCTTCTGCAAGAGTCAAGGCAAAAGGTTCATCCCACATGGATGGAACAACCGCAACGTTTGCCACCTTCAGATACGATGGAATTTGTTCATAGGGAATAAAGCCTGTGAAGATTATACGATTGGACAATCCTTCGGCTTCTGCTTGCAACGATTGGACAAATGGGTCATTTCCTTGTTCGTTACCAAAGAAGCTGCCACCAACAATCATCAGTTTGATGTCGGGATAGTCCTTCAGCCGTTTGAATGCTTGTATCAGTTCCTTCACACCTTTTTCGGGATTGACGCGACCGCTATATACTACGATGAAGTCTGATTCGTTGAATCCTAACGCTTTCCTCTCCATGGGACGGGCGTTGTAGAAACGTGACAAATCGATGCCGTTATGAACGGTAGCTATATCGGATGGATGGGAAGAGATGGTCGCTACGCGATGTTTGATGAAATCGGACACCGTGATGACGGAACGACAAACTTGACAAATTTTCTCAGCATCCTTTGTGGAAGCGTTCAGAAAGTCGTTGTGCAAATGCAGCATTATTCTAGCATCCGTCACCTTTGACAAAGGGAGGGCATAACCTGGACGATTCTCGAGGATAACAGCATCGTAGCGTTGCCCCCTTATGTGCTTCAGGCATTCGTGGAAGAAGTATTCAATGTAGGAATTATAATACCCATCCTTATGGGTACGCACAAACCATGCTCTCTTCAACCGATGCCAAAGTGACTTCATCTTCACATAGTGATAGTGTGCACATGAAGTTTCAGTTCTTGGAGTAGAGTGGGGTGGTGCAATGCTGTAGACGGTAATATCATGAAGATGATGCTGATTGTTGTATTCGATGTAGTAATCAATCAGATTCTCCACGGCTCCGCCTTGCACGGCAGGCACGGGTAGTATGCCGGAGGTGAGGATGGCTATTTTCATTCTTTCATCCTTTTTATCACCCTCGCAGGACTTCCTGCTACAACGGTGTATTCGGGTACATCTTTGGTTACCACACTTCCTGCAGCTATCACACTATGACGGCCAATGGTGACACCTGCTGTAACGACGGAGTTGGCTCCTATCCAGACATCATCATGGATGGTGATGGGGGAGGTGGAGACTCCTTGTTCATCAATGCATCTGGTGATGTCTTGAAAATTATGGTTCAATCCTGACACGACAACTCCTTGTGCAAGATTGACGTGATTGCCTATGCTGACAGGTCCGATTATGGTGTTGTGCAACCCGATGCGTGTGTGATGGCCAATGAGAAGGTCGCCTACGGCATTGTTGATGCACGAGAAGTCTTCCACAACGGAATGGTCGCCTAACGAGAAGTGGTTGAAGGGGGCAATGTCCTTCCGCACACTGCGATAAATGACCGTGTGTCTGCCTCGTTTCATGTACGCCCATTGAAGCATACGAAGCCACAGGCGAGGACGAGCCTTGGTGGGATGCATCAACAGATGTATCACCCGTTCTTTCATCCGAGGATTGCTTTTTATCTTGTTTTTCCAACTATCGAACATACGCTTTCACTTTATTGACTGATAGATGTTTAAGAGTTCTTTTGCCGTATTTTGCCACGAGAAGCATTTTACCCGTTCAATGCCGTATGCCACTTGTTGATGGTAAAAGGTTTCGTCTTGTTCGACACGCAACATTTCCGTTGCAATGGCTTGTTCATCGGTGGGGGAAACAAGAATGGCTCCTTCACCGGCTATCTCGGGTATGGCTGATGTGTTGGAGGTAATAACCGGTGTGCCACAAGCCATTGCTTCTAATATGGGAATACCGAAACTTTCGCGCAACGAGGTGTAGATGAAAGCGGTGGCTCCACTGTAGATGGCGGGCAAGTCGGTATTGGGTATATAGCCGGGGTATCTCAAATAGGGTTTGATGTGGGGCATATTCCCTTCTTGCAGATAGGCATCGATGACTGTTTCGTCCAAGTCGGCTATCAACAAAAGGCATGGATTATTCTTTGCTTGTTGCAAGTAGAGGGAATAGGCCTTCAATGTACGTAGGGTATTCTTCTTGGGGTCAGTATTTCCCAAGAAGAAGAAATAATGAGGACTTTCGCAGTACTTGGTTACGGTCTTGACACACTCACTCCATTCAAGAGGCTTAAAATGGTGACTGAATCCGTTGTACACCGTGAGAATCTTCTCGATGGGAATGTTCATGATGCTACTGATGCGGGCAGCTTCAAAATGTGACACGGTTATGATTTGGTGACACTTGTCGAGGATGCGTGGCACGTTCCACCGGCGATAGTACCATCCCATCTGTTGGTATAGCGACGAGCTTTTCTTACCTTGGCGCTTCTCCATGAAGATGACATCATGAAGTGTCAGTATCAAAGGAACGTTGCAAAACAGCGGAGCCGTATTACTGGTGCAGTGCAACAAATCTGGCTTTATCTTCCTTATAGCTAAAGGCAAGCCTATCTGTTCCCATAGGGGATAAGAGGGCATCTTCACCTCTACGATGTGGAAATTGGAGGTTTCTTCTATGCATCTGTCTTCCCCTGGACTTACAAGAATGTAATAGTCGTTAACCTTATCCAAACGTTGTAATTCACGAATGGATTCGAGGGCAACGAAGTCCATACCGTGTTTTTTCCTTCGGAATATACGCTGTGCTTCAATGGCAATTCTCATGGGTCACTCTTAATTTGTCGTAGTAATAGAATGCTCAGTATGCAAGAATTTCTTTTTTAATCCGCGGAGGCGGAATACGTTCAGCAGCATCTTGACAGCCATAAGGGGAGCACGTTTGATGGCCCGATCGAAATCTTCATTGACCAAATCGTCGGGCACACACATGGCAAAAGTGCCTAATACAACAAGGAACATACACCACCATTTAATCGCGGATGTCCAATCTACGGCCAACATCACCACGCTCATTACAAGGATTATACCTATCATGGGGATACGCGGCAAAAGCATCCATTGAATAATCTTGTCTACCAAATCGTAATTGCGTTGCACAAGTGCAGGAATCAACTTGGGAACATTGGAAATCAACGAATTGACCTGAGCCGCCATCCAACGACGACGCTGACGATGGAAGGTTTTCTCCTTTTGGGTCTTTTCATCATACACATAAAGGTTATCCAAGAAATCAACAAAGATACCTTGCTTCATCAACAGAATCTCGAGTTCCTTGTCCTCACCGGCAGAGATGAGTTTACCGACATTCTGACGGAACCATTCGAAATCGAAGGCCATGCCCGAACCCACCAAAGCTGAGGAGAAACCAAGACGTACGTGTCCCGTGCGGAAGATGCTATTGTTAATCTCTTCAAATATGGCATCAAGCAATGCCGTCTCGGTATTGCGGTTCTTGGCGACACGATGTGCCTGCATGGCCATGCACCCTGATTCGTAATAGCTGTTGATGACTTCCAGGAAATGGGGAGCAACGGTGTTATCAGCGTCGAGTATGACAACCACATCATATTTGCGTGGAGCAATATATTCCATCGCATAATTCAATGATTTAGCCTTCAGGCTTTCCTCAAAATCGGGAGTCAACACGGTGATGGGGTATTGGCTTAGTTTCTCCACCGTCTCCACCTTGCAATGATCAGCTATGACCACAACATCAAATTGAGTGGAAGGATAGGACTGGCGCAAGAAGGAGCGAACCGTCGATTCTATCACAAAATCCTCTTTATAGGCGGGAATCAAGACCAATATGCGATTGTTCTTCCGCACATGAGGACGTCTCTCTGCCTTGCCGACCAATGCCGCGATAGCAAAGACCAACAAATAGAGAACCGTGCCTGATACAATGACAAACAACAATATGTCAAGGTAAAAAATAAGAGAACTTAAATCCATAGCTATCTAATTTCTGATGTTTCTTTAATGAATAGTAATTGATGATTCCCGCAAACATTGCACGCAACAAATCAAACTTCCCTTTCAGCAAATAGTACAAACAATCCCGTGGGGCTACGCAAAAGAGCAAATACAGATGCGTGATAAAACGATCCCATGATTTGCTGTTGCGATAGGCAAACAAAAAACGGTTACGAGTCAAATAGTAGGTTTTAAGAGGTGACTGAACCCCTGTTGACCTGCTTTCCTTGTGATAAATCATGCATCCGGGCTCATACCATAATTTGTAACCACGCCTCCGAATAGAAATGCTCCAATCCAGTTCTTCGTAGTACAGGAAATACTGAGTGGGCATTCCACATGTTTTTTCATACACCTCACGCTTGACCATCATTGCAGCCCCGTGCAGATAAGGTATCTCCATGGGATTCATGTAGGATTCATCAATATACTCACCGTTTCCTATGCTCTGATTACGCAATGTATATCGGGTCAATGGGGTGAAACCTGCAAACTGAACCAGTTCGTATTCGTCGGTATAACGCAACATAGGGGAGACCCCACCAATGGAGGCGTCAGATTCAAGCCTGTCAATCAGGCGTCGGATGGTATTGTCCTTGATAATCGTGTCGTTGTTTATAAAGAACAGATATTTCCCCTTTGCGACGGTTGCTCCTAAATTGTTGCCATGGGCAAAGCCCAAATTCCTTTGGCTGCGTACAGCATTGATAAAGGGATACTTCCGGTAAATCATGGACAATTCATTCGTGCTAGATTTATTGTCTACCACTATAATCTCGTATGTCATAGCACGAACATGATCACGGATAGATTCTATCATCTGACACGTGTCTTTAAACCCATTGTAGTTTACCGTAATAAAAGAAACTTCTATAGGCTTTATCGTATAATGTTTTTTCCTATTCATCCTCATCGGCTGACTTCTCCTTATTTTCAGCGGCTAAAGCCTTTCGTTCTTGTTCTGCTGTTATTTGTCTATCAAAATAGGGGCCCATAAACACCAAGGTTTGGAGGCCGAACACGATAAGTGTGTTGGGGTATTGGGTATATATGTTGTTTCCGTATGCAGCCACTATCATACAAGCACAACCACATGTGAAAGCAGTCAACATTCCCCGTAACTGCTTGTCCTTGATGCAAAATAGCACAATGAAAGATTCTGCAATAACAGCCAAGACCAAAACCAACATAAACACAGAGATTCCAACTGCACCAGTACGCATCCAAATGTAAACCAATGAAGAATCGGCTGGAGTAACAGATACAATCCAATATTTATTATTTTGCGGCAATTGATCAGCTCCCATACCAATACCTACACCTATGCCCCACGGAGCCTCTTTCATGTAGGCTTTGATGGCCTTCTGATTGGTCAGACGCACTTGAAGTGAAGCATCATCCGGATCAAAAGCTGTTCGCATTCGACGCACAAATTGATTGCTGTTGCCTATGGTCGTGAACTTCAACACACCAACTGAAATGGCCAAAAAAGAACATGAAATCAAGAACAACTTGAAATTCTTAGCAAGCAATGTGTACATGACGAAGCCAGCAATAGCAACAATTAAAGCTGTACGGGTTCCCGAAATCATCAAACCATACCCGGCAGCCACAGCAACAACCAACCAACAGATTTTATCTATCCGATTCTTTTCATACAGGAAACAGATGGCATAAGTAACCAAGGCAAAAGCCATGTGTGAGCCATAATTAGCCGCATCGGTAAAAAAGGAAAAATAGCGAATTCCCGAGTGAATAAAGTGAGTACGATAACCTCCAGACATCAGCCAACGCATCTCGGCAGCATCAAAACCCTGGTTGCGCTGGATATAACCTTTTATAGTGGCAAAAATAATGGCAATTCCCCACAGATAAAGGAAGTATTTGATATGCTTATTCCGAGTAAACAACAATGTAAAAATCAGAATAATATACAACGCATGAAATGCCATCGGACGTATTTCCTTAAACCACGGAGTTATCAGAAAATCCATCCCCATGCCGGTCGTATTGTTGAAGACTTGAAGCAAACAATAAATTACCCACGCTCCATATAGAAGCAAGAAGGGGATAGCCTCCTGCTTAAAAACCGTTTTCCCACGGATGAGGTCGACACATAACAAAAGCAAGGTTAAAATGAACAAGCCATCCATCAATACGGAAATAGGTAGTGGTATATGCACATACCGACTAATCCCCATAATGCCATAGTTGACAACAAACAGAATGACAAACAGAATGACAGGCCGATGAACAAATGCTCCAAACACAATCAAAGCAAAAGGTATGGCACAAACCAAGGCAGCTAACGGGATATTCCCATTAGCTGCATAGTTCATGCAAAAGAGCACACCGACAAGCATCAGGATGATGACTGTCCAACGTCCTTTGAAATGCTCCTTGATATTGGTCCAATATTCTTTTAGCAGACTACTTTGCATGCTTGTTCTCTACGGCTGTCAAACCTAATTGTGATATACGGTAGATAAAGTTCTTGAATACGGTATATGGTGGCAATTGGCCTGTGAATTCTTCTACCGCATTTCTGTCAGCCTGCGTCAAGTAGAAGAAGAGATTCCGACGCTTTTCGGCAGAGAGGCTCTCTTTCAACTCAATATAAGCTTTCTGATCGGTATCCTTCCAGGTTCTGTTAGCACGTGCGACAAGCAAATTGACAGTGCCCATGTTCAACAATGCAGGAGAGACGGAGAAATCCTTCAAGCAGGGATATTCTACCAACAATATTTCATCGGGAGCAACATCTGCACACAAATCGGACACGTTCTCTGCCAATACGTATTTGCTATCTTCAGACAAGAAATCCTCATCGTAGGTGATACGACGAACTGCCAAACCGATGGAATTCCAGTACTCCTCCAATTCATTGGCAAGCAGACTTTTACCATCGCGTTCCTCGGTACTGAGCAGATTTACCACATTTTGTTGTCCGGGTTTGAGGTAGGGGAGTATCGACTTGCTCAGATGACGGACTGCCATATCATTGATTATCTTATTGAAACGGCGATAACGCAACGTACTCTCCTTGGGGAAAGCACCCAAGACACGGTTGCCTGTGATGCTTTCGGCACGACGACGGTCGCGCAACGTGTGGTCAAGCAACTCTATCAAGAAGAAATAGCCGGCAATGAAGAAGAAGGTCAACACATAGGCAGCCAACAAAATCATCAACCGATTGGTGGGCATGGCCGACAATGGGAACAAGGGAGGATTGAGTACCTGCAGGGTGGCCGTGGTCATCTGCAAATTGCGTCGACGAAGACGGGCTGAATTCAGCGCCTTCAACATCTCCATGTAATTGCCCTCAATAAAGCCGATATGGCGCTCTTTGCGGTTGATAGTGGCTCCGATGGGAGAGAAATACAGGAAATCCTTATCCAAGTTTTCTCGTTGGACACTCATCGCTTCCATTTCGGCTTGAGTCTTTTCATACAATACAACCTGCTCCAGCCATTGAGATACCAGTTCGTTCACATCCACATTATGTACACTATTGGTCTCTGCAACGAGGTCGGTAGCTATTTTGCTAATATTGTTTTCTGTTTCAGCCAAATCCTGACGGGCGGCATTCAATGCTTCATTAACTTCAGAATCCCCTCCTTCGTTCATCAATTCCAAATTGGAAATGCGGGATTTCAAACGAGAAATCTTATTCAATTCGGTGATGAATTCATTGTTTCCACGTATGATGTTGGCTTGACTGCCCAACTTGTTTTCATAGAAATCAGCAAGTGCCTTGGAAGTCATGCTGTTCATCAGAATCTCTTGCTGCTTCTCCTTATGTGTTGCATCCATTACAGCCACAACTTTGGTCTGTTCACCGTAGTTGATGATGCGCTTGGTTACGTTATATGAAATCAATGAATCCTCTGCATTAGTCAACAGCTTGTAGAGACGAGCGACCTCACCTTCGAAGAACTTGATGACATTGTCAGTCTCACCAAAACGAATCTTTTGGTATTGGTCGATGAACTCTTCATTCAGAATCTCCAACGTGTTGTATGCAATACCGGGGTCGTTGGCCGAATAACCAATCTCTATCAAGTCGCTGTTTTCCATGCGGGCCACCTTGATTTTCTCCGACAATGCACGAATGCTGAAGTAAGGGTGTCCGTAGTTCAACAAACCATAGACAAAGTTTCCAGCAGAGGGACGCTCATACGCCAACAGGTTCTTTACGGTCTTTTCTTCGCTACGCTTGTCAATCAACGCTTTCACCTCTTGAGGGACAGATGCATTGAGTTCTTTGAAGTGCTCGGCCAAGATGTAATTGTTGTTTTGATTTTCATCACCGTAGGTCATCACTCGGGCAAACAAGCGCAAAGAGACCTCCTTCAACGTACGTTCGGTGCTGATGATGTGTATCAAGTTGGCCATGTTTACTGTTGAATTGGCAGCTGACACACTCGTTCCTGTCTCGATGTTGTATCCCGAGATGATACCTGTGTAGATGGTCGTCTTTACGGTATAATCCTTACTGAGATTGCCTGTCATCAACCAAGCAATGATTAGAGCAATCATTGGTATAATAGCCAGATACCAACGGATGCGATACAGAAAGCGGACGATAAATCTGAAATATTCCATAAATATTTCTTATTTGGTGTTATACAATTGGTTTTCGGATAGGGTGTTGGTGATAATGGGTGTGTGAGTCATTATTTCCAACAGAATGATGTCAGTACTAATCTGTCCTTGAATGGATTGATAAGCCTGTACTGCATCGTTTTCATAGCGTCTGACGTCTGCCAAATCTTGGATGGTAGCCTGATTGTTGCGGAAACGTTGCTCGGTCATCAATCCGGCTCCACGATAAGCCGCAGCATTCTCGGCAGCAGTCTTTAACGCTATCAAGTTGTTGGTGATGCGCACATAGATGGTCGCAATCTTCTGCTTCAATTCATCAAAGGCAACCTCTTTCTGAACTGCGGCCCTTTCCACCTCCAAGCGTTGGCGATTGACACGGCCACCCAAATCCCACAGAGTTTCCAAACCGACATTGACACTGGCTCCGACGTTCCAATAGCTGCTTTCGTAACCACTGGCAAAGGTGTACAGGGGAGTCGTAATGTCGGTTGCCGTGCTGGTTGAGCTGGTGTTACCATAGGAGTAGTTGGCATGAACACGGAAGAATCCAAGAAATGCCCGTTTCTCTTTGGACAAGAGTTTCTCGGCCATCTGACGCTCTTTCTCCAACAGTTCGATGGAGGGGGTAGACTTTGCATTCTCAAACAAAGTGCCCAAGGGAGGCAGTTTGAATTCAGAGTAATCAATCCCATCCAATGAAGTGGAGTCGAAGAAGCCTGCCTGTATCTGACTTTGGGCAGACACGGATGATGTGTCATTCGGCTCCTGTGCTTTCATGGCTGATGCCAAAGCCAGGATGGATGCTGCAACAACTAACTTTTGATTCATTTTTTCCTTTTTTTCTTTAAGCGTTATCTGAAATTAGACATAAATTCACTACACATTCTCCTTTTGTACAAAGGCGGTCAACGTTTTGAATATGATTTTCATATCCAAGGCAAACGAATATGTCCTTCCATACGTGATGTCCAATTGTTTGCGCTCATCGGCAGAAAGTTTGCCCGAATCGCCTCGTTTCTCCACTTGCCAAAGTCCCGTAAGGCCGGCTGGTGCAATAAAGCGGTCGATGCTTTCATCATCGGTCAGAAGTTCTGCCTCATACAAGGGTAGGGGACGGTTGCCCACCACCGACATGTCGCCACGCAAGATGTTGAAGAGTTGCGGAAGTTCATCGATGCTGTACTTGCGGATAAATCGTCCCACACGTGTGATGCGGGGGTCATTCTCCAGTTTCACGAATGCATTCTTCTGCTGAATGGCCCGTTGGGTGTTGAGTTCCTTTTCAGAAATGATGAAGTCGTCGGAAATCAACATCACATCCTCTTCGCTGGCCATCGTCGGCGACGAATGGAAAGGTGTGTTGTCCTCGATGCTGTCATCGTTATACTGATTCAACTTTTCAAACTCCTTCAGGCGCTTGTCGGCATCGACGTACATGCTACGGAATTTGAGGAAATTGAATATGGTGTAATTCGAGCCCACCCGCTTGCTTGTGTACCACACCGGCCCCTTGCTCTCCAACTTGATTGCAATAGCGGTCAGCAGGAATATCGGAGAGAGAAGCACGATGGAGACGGAAGAGAACACCACGTCAAACACGCGCTTCCACACAGGTATCTGGAAACTCAGAATCTGTTCCTTGCTCGCCTGATTGGCAAACAGCAGGTCTTTCTTTTTGCGGATAAAATCCAGCTTTTGCGTTATGTCAGAAATGGAAGCGTTGGCCATCAGGGTGTCATTGATACCCGATGACAGGTAGGAGGAGCGCTCGCTATCGTCGATGACATCGGCCATGAGTATCAGGTATCCACTCGGCAATTTCTTGCGCAGATAGGTGATGGCCGTGATGTCCTCATTCAAGCTGTGCTTCTCATACAGGACTACGCAACAATTGCTCCCCGTAGCTGAAACGGCTTGTTTGCACACGCGGACGACATCCTTGTAGTTGTTGGCAAACTGTACCTTTGTGCCGGACAAGAGTGAGAGCCTGTCCTTCAATGCAAGAGTTGTTCCTAAGAAAACGACGTTTATCATCCTTATTAAAGCAATGTCTGCTTATCGCTTATGTGGAAAAAGCGATTGTATTTCACTTTAGTTTTCGTTCACACACACGTGCTGAAGCAGTATCAGATAATCTTCTTCACTCTCACCTTCAGCTCCAGCGGGTTGAAGGGCTTGACGATGTAGTCGGCCGCACCAATCTCCAACAGGCGGATGCGCTCGCTGGTCGAGTCTTCGCTACTGAGCATGATGACGGGGATGTGCTTGAACAATTCGTTCTGCTTCAGCCACTCGAGGAAATCATCTCCACGCATCTCGGGCATGCGGATGTCCGAGATAATCAAGTCGGGCGTATTGCCTTCCTGCAACCACTTCATACCCTGCAAACCATCTGAAAGCCAGATGCAATCATAGTCACTCATCAGATAGATGTGAAGTATCTTTGCGATAGTTTCCTTATCGTCCAAAATCAAAATTTTCTTTTTCATTGCTATTCTTTTACGATTGATAATTAAGGTTATAATATTACTAATTGCAGCAAAGGTACACGTTTTTTTGCAAACAAAACCAATTTTTATGAAAGTTTTTTGTGTACCATTTGTTTCCAATTAGGGGTCAATTTGTTGCACCCATCTATAAATCAACAAGTTACACACAAATAAAAATATCTGCAACGATTTACATGAAATAACAGTCTTTGCATACCTTATATAATACAAGAAGCACCACATACATATCGTTCAACCTACGATATTTTTCCCTTTTGTGAATCAAAGTGTTATAATATGTGAAATTATAGCGTACAAATGACGATAAGTCAAATAATTCTTCTACATTTGCACCCATAAACCACAAGCATTAAACTGATGATACAAGATATCTTAAATTGCTACCGCACCGTAAATCCTCATATATCAGTCGATTGTGTACTGATTGGATTTGATGGAGAGAAACTAAGCGTCCTGTTGGTGAAGCGCCAAGGCGTAGTCGACAAAGACTTCTGCGACACCAAGTTGCCGGGCAGCCTTATCTATATGGACGAAGACTTGGACGAAGCTGCTGAAAGAGTTTTGAGCGAACTGACGGGATTGAAGAACGTCAAACTCGACCAATTCAAGACATTCGGAGACAAGAACCGCACCAAGAATTCTAAGGACACCCTGTGGCTGGAGAGGCTTCACAGCTTGAAGGCACCGGTCGACCGCATCGTGTCCGTGGCCTACCTGTCGTTGCAGAAGGTAGACAGAAAAATGATTTTCCCCACCTATAAATACGAACCCTGTTGGAAACCAGTGAAGGAATTGGGCGAGTTGGCCTTTGACCACAAGCAGATTATCGAAGAAGCCCTGTGCTACATTCGCAATCGCGCTGAACTGAATCCCACCTTCCTGTTTGCCCTTCTGCCCAAGAAGTTCACGGCAGCTCAGATGAGGAAACTCTTCGAGTTGGTGTATGATAAGACGTTCGATGTGCGCAACTTCCACAAGCGCATCGCCCAGATGCCCTACGTGGTGGCGCTGGACGAGAAGGAGAGGGGAGTGCCACACCGCGCCGCCCGCTACTACAAGTTCGACAAGAACAAAGCCAAGTGACGGAACGTGCCTCATTCAGTCATAGAATGAACCTCATTCACTCGTACAATGAATGCAATACAGTCGTACAATGAATGCAATACATTCGGGCAATGAATCAAGCACTATCCACAAGGGGAAAAAGAGAAGAGAAACAGAGAGACATACACATTATTAAATAATAAAACGAATAACAAGCTAAATTATCATGTATTTATTAGGATTTGACATAGGCAGCTCGTCCGTGAAGGCAAGCCTGGTGAACGCCGACAATGGCAAGTGCGTAGCTTCGGCATTCTATCCGAAGAGTGAAGCTCCCATCACCGCCGTACAACCGGGATGGGCAGAGCAAGACCCCGAAATGTGGTGGCAAAACCTGAAGTTGGCTTTGGCCGACGTGATGGCTACCTCGGGTGCTAAAGCCGACGAGGTGGACGCCATCGGTATCTCGTATCAGATGCACGGCTTGGTGTGCGTCGACAAAAATCAGAAAGTACTCCGCCCCTCTATCATCTGGTGCGACTCACGTGCCGTTCCCTTTGGCGAAAAGGCTTTCAAGGAGATTGGCGAAGAGGTGTGCTTGAAGCATCTGCTGAACTCACCGGGTAACTTCACCGCTTCGAAGCTGGCTTGGGTAAAGCAGAACGAACCCGCCCTTTTCGAGCAAATCGACAAGATTATGCTCCCTGGCGACTACATTGCCATGCGCATGACGGGCGAAGCCTGCACCACTGTTTCAGGTCTCTCCGAAGGTATGTTGTGGGACTTCCAGAAGAACGATGTGGCCGACTTCCTGTTGGACTACTACGGCTTCAACCGTTCGGTTATCCCCACTATCCGCCCCACATTCAGCGAACAGGGACGCATGACGGCCAGTGCCGCTTCCGAACTTGGATTGAAGGAAGGCACTCCCATCACTTATCGTGCCGGTGACCAGCCCAACAACGCCCTTTCACTGAACGTTTTCAATCCTGGTGAAATTGCCTCTACGGCAGGAACTTCAGGTGTAGTGTACGGTGTGAATGGTGTAACCGACTACGACCCGCTTTCTCGCGTAAACACCTTTGCCCACGTGAACCACACGGCCGAGAATCCGCGCACCGGTGTATTGCTTTGCATCAATGGAACAGGCATCCTCAACTCATGGATGAAGCGCAACGTAGCTCCCGAAAACATCTCGTATGCCGACATGAACGACTTGGCAGCACAAGCCCCCATTGGCAGTGCAGGCGTCAGTATCATGCCCTTCGGAAACGGAGCCGAGCGCATGTTGCAAAACAAGGAAGTCGGATGCTCCATCCACGGAGTCAACTTCAACACCCACGGCAAGCACCACCTCCTTCGCGCCGCTCAAGAGGGTATTGTCTTCTCGTTCAAGTATGGTATCGAAATCATGCAAGGCATGGGCATGAACATCAACAAGATTCATGCCGGACACGCCAACATGTTCCTCAGCCCCATCTTCCGCCACACATTGGCCGGAGTAACCGGTGCCACCATCGAGCTGTACGACACCGACGGTTCAGTAGGTGCAGCCAAGGGAGCCGGTATGGGTGCAGGCATCTATAAGGACAACAACGAAGCCTTTGCCACCTTGGAGAAACTTCAGGTGATCGAGCCCGTAGAAGCCGACCGCGCCGCTTACGCCGAAGCATACGAAAGATGGAAATCAAACATCAAATAATCACAAAGCAATCAAACTGTTACAAACTTATATTAAACCCAATTAACAATTTATAATTATGGAAAAGAAAGTGTATTTCCCCGGAATCGAAAAGATTCAGTTTGAAGGAAAAGAAAGTAAGAACCCCATGGCCTTCCGCTACTACGATGCCGAGAAGGTGGTAATGGGTAAGAAGATGAAGGATTGGTTGAAGTTCGCCATGGCTTGGTGGCACACTCTTTGCGCAGAAGGTGGCGACCAGTTTGGTGGTGGCACAAAGACCTTCCCTTGGAACAGTGCTTCTGACGCCGTTCAGGCAGCTAAGGACAAGGTAGATGCAGGTTTCGAGTTCATGCAGAAGATTGGTATCGAATACTACTGCTTCCACGATGTTGACTTGGTGAGCGAAGGCGCAAGCATCGAAGAGTACGAAGCCAACTTGAAGGAAGTGGTTGCTTACCTGAAGCAGAAGCAAGCCGAGACAGGCATCAAGCTCTTGTGGGGTACTGCCAACGTATTCGGCCACAAGCGCTACATGAACGGTGCTGCCACTAACCCCGAGTTCGACGTTGTTGCCCGTGCAGCTGTTCAGATTAAGAACGCCATCGACGCAACCATCGAGTTGGGCGGAAGCAACTATGTATTCTGGGGCGGACGCGAAGGCTACATGAGCCTGCTCAACACCGACCAGAAGCGCGAGAAGGAACACCTTGCACAAATGTTGACTCTTGCTCGCGACTATGCACGCAGCAAAGGCTTCCAGGGCACATTCCTCATCGAGCCGAAGCCGATGGAACCCTCTAAGCACCAGTATGACGTGGACACTGAAACCGTTATCGGCTTCCTCAAGGCTCACGGCTTGGAGAACGACTTCAAGGTAAACATCGAAGTAAACCACGCCACTCTCGCAGGTCACACCTTCGAGCACGAATTGGCCGTAGCCGTTGACAACGGCATGCTCGGCTCAATCGACGCCAACCGTGGTGACTATCAGAATGGTTGGGACACTGACCAGTTCCCCATCGACAACTACGAACTCATCCAGGCAATGATTCACATCATCCGCAACGATGGTTTCGGTAATGGTGGTACAAACTTCGACGCCAAGACTCGTCGTAACTCAACCGATTTGGAAGACATCTTCATCGCCCACATCGCAGGTATGGACGCTATGGCACGTGCTCTTGAAAGCGCAGCTGCTCTCCTCGAGGAAAGCCCCTACAAGAAGATGTTGGCCGACCGCTATGCATCATTCGACGCCGGTAAGGGTAAGGAGTTCGAAGATGGCAAGCTGAAGTTGGAAGACCTCGTAGCTTATGCCAAGACCGTAGGCGAACCCAAGCAGGTAAGCGGCAAGCAGGAGCTCTACGAAGCTATCGTAAACATGTACGCATAAGCACAACACACTGAGCTTATAAGAGTAGGAGAGGGTGCCCCTTAAAGCACCCTCTCCGTTTTTTTGAGGAAAATAATCACATTTTCATTTTTATCTCCCCAAAATTGTGCATATATAGATTTTATTCACTATTTTTGCACTTTATAATATTGTGTAAAAAGTTGTAATGAATAAATCGATTATGGCAAACAACAATCACCTTGTAATAATGGCCGGCGGCATTGGTAGCCGTTTCTGGCCCATGAGTACCCCCGAGCGTCCCAAGCAGTTCATCGACGTATTAGGTTGCGGACGCACCCTCATCCAACTTACCGCCGACCGTTTCAAAGGCATCTGCCCGCCCGAAAACATTTGGGTGGTGACGAGTGAAAGCTATGCTGACATCGTAAAAGAGCAGCTTCCCGATATCCCCGAAAGTAACATCCTGCGCGAGCCATGCCGACGCAACACCGCACCGTGCATCGCCTACGTCAGCTGGTGCATCAAGGCACGCGACCCCAAGGCCAACATGGTGGTGACCCCCAGCGACCACATCGTGATGGATGTGCCCGAGTTTCAGCGCGTCATCACGTCAGCCCTGCAATTCACGGCTCAGAGCGACGCCATCCTCACCCTTGGCATGAAGCCCACCCGTCCCGAAACCGGATATGGCTACATCGAAGTGGACCTCTCCACCGCCTCGGCACGCAACAAGGAGATTTACCGCGTCGACTCATTCAAGGAGAAGCCCGACCTGGCCACGGCCGAAAAGTATGTGAAGAAGAACAACTACCTGTGGAATGCCGGCATCTTCGTGTGGAATGTCAACACCATCGTGAACGCCCTGCGTGTCTACCAGCCGGCCATTTCCGACATTTTTGAGAACCTCTTGCCCTACTACGGCACCCCCCGCCAACAGGAGGTCATCAATCAAGAGTTCCCCAAGTGTGAAAACATCTCCGTCGACTACGCCATCCTCGAGAAGGCCGAAGAGATATTCGTCTTCCCCGCCTCCTTCGGATGGAGCGACCTCGGCACCTGGGGAAGCCTCCACGGACAGAGCAAACACGACACCAACAACAATGTCTGCATCGGCTCCGACATCCGCCTGTTTGAAACGAAGAACTGCCTGATACACACGACTCAGGAGAAGAAAGTAGTCGTGCAAGGACTCGACGGATACATCATTGCCGAGAAGGACAACACCCTGCTCATCTGCCAGCTCAGCGAAGAGCAGCGCATCAAGCAATTCTCTGAATAACACGAGAGCTGAATAAATTACACAATCCAAATATATAATGAAAAAAGTTGCTTTAATTACCGGTATCACAGGTCAGGACGGTTCATTCTTGGCCGAATTTCTGCTCGAAAAGGGCTACGACGTACACGGCACCATCCGCCGCTCGTCAGTAGACTTCCGCGAGCGCATTGCCCACTTGGAGGGCACACCCAATTTCCACCTCCACTACGCTGACCTCAGCGACTCGATGAGTCTCGTGCAGGTGGTAGCCAAGGTGCGTCCCACCGAAATCTACAACCTGGCGGCACAGAGCCACGTGCAGGTATCGTTCGACTCACCCGAGTTCACAGCCGACGTGGATGCCACAGGCGTTCTCCGTGTGCTCGAAGCCGTGCGCCAATGCGGATTGGTTGACACGTGCCGCATCTATCAGGCCTCCACATCCGAGCTTTATGGCAAGGTCGAGGAAGTTCCCCAAAACGAGAACACCCCCTTCCATCCCTACAGCCCCTATGCCGTAGCCAAGCTCTATGGCTACTGGATAGTGAAGGAGTACCGCGAAGCCTACAACATGTATTGCTGCTCGGGCATCCTCTTCAACCACGAGAGCGAGCGCCGTGGCGAGACCTTCGTCACCCGCAAGATTACCCTTGCCGCCGCACGCATCGCCCAAGGCAAACAGGACAAGCTCTATCTGGGCAACCTCTCATCACTCCGCGACTGGGGTTATGCCAAAGACTATGTCGAGTGCATGTGGCTCATCCTCCAGCAGGACAAGCCCGAGGATTTTGTCATCGCCACCGGCGAGCAACACTCCGTTCGCGAGTTCTGCTACCTGGCCTTCAAACATGCCGGCATCGAACTCGAGTTCAAGGGTGAAGGCGAAAACGAAGTCGGCATCGACAAAGCCACCGGCCGTGTGCTCGTCGAGGTCAGCAAAGACTTCTACCGTCCCACCGACGTGGTCAACCTCTGGGGCGACCCCACCAAGGCCAAGCAGAAGCTGGGATGGAATCCCGCCAAGACATCATTGGAAGAGCTCGTTCGCATCATGGTCGAGCACGACATGGAAAAGGTGGCCGTCGAACGCGCCAGCGAACGCATCAAGATGAACCTTGCCGAATATCTGGAGAAGGGAGTTGTGAAATAAGCATTTGTCTTAGGCACGTTTTTCGCTTTTGCTCAACAACTAGCCACGGATTAACACGTTTTTTTCTTTTCGACATAAGAACATAAGAACATAAGTTTTTCTTTTGCCCTTTTGTTCTTATGTCTAAAAAGAATCCGCGTCATCCGTGTCATCCGTGCCTAAAAAAAGATATTGTTATGATAAAAAAGAATGCAAAAATATACGTAGCCGGACACCGTGGCCTCGTAGGTTCAGCCATCTGGAAGAATCTGCAAGCCAAGGGATACACCAACCTTGTTGGCCGCACCCATAAGGAACTAGACCTGCTCGACGGAGTAGCCGTAAAACGCTTCTTTGACGAAGAAAAGCCCGAATACGTCATCCTGGCCGCCGCCCACGTGGGAGGCATCATGGCCAACAACACCTATCGCGCCGACTTCATCTACGAAAACCTGCAAATCCAGCAGAACGTCATCGGCGAAAGCTATCGTCATGGAGTGAAGAAGCTCCTCTTCCTCGGCAGCACCTGCATCTATCCGCGCGACATCGAGCAACCGATGAAGGAAGACGCCCTGCTCACCTCCACCCTCGAGTACACCAACGAGCCCTACGCCATCGCCAAGATAGCCGGCCTCAAGATGTGCGAGAGCTTCAACCTCCAGTACGGTACCAACTACATCGCCGTCATGCCCACCAACCTCTACGGCCCCAACGACAACTTCCACCTCGAGAACAGCCACGTGCTCCCCGCCATGGTGCGCAAAATCCACCTGGCCAAATGTCTGCACGAAGGTGATTGGGCAGCCGTACGTCGCGACATGAATCTGCGCCCCGTTGAAGGCATCAGCGGCGCAAACTCCGATGAAGAGATTCTCGCCATCCTTGCCAAGTACGGCATCACCCCCAGCGAAGTGCGCCTGTGGGGCACAGGCAAGCCCCTGCGCGAGTTCCTTTGGAGCGAAGAGATGGCCGACGCCAGCGTCTACGTCCTCGAGCACGTCGACTTCAAGGACACCTATCCAGCAGGTAGCCGCGAAGTCCGCAATTGCCACATCAACATCGGCACCGGCAAAGAAATCACCATTGCCGCCCTTGCCCAACTGATAGTGGAAGAAGTCGGTTTCAAGGGCCGCCTCACCTTCGACTCCACCAAGCCCGACGGCACCATGCGCAAACTCACCGACGTGAGCAAGCTCCACGCCCTCGGTTGGCACCATCAGATTGAAATCGAAGAAGGCGTCCGCCGCATGTACCAATGGTACCTGTCATAAAAAAGCACCCATTCTATCCCGCTTATCATCGCTATTCTTCCGACGAAATCATAAATAATTTTCAGGCACGGATTAACACGGTTTTTATGCTTTACTTGTATATAAATTATCCGTGTAATCCGTGCCTAAATTTATTTATAACACCCTCCATCTTTATAAGAACGGTTCGAAACGCCCGGAAGATTTAAATCTTCAGCGCTCAACATCCGTATCTTCAAGCCTCATCGACCGTATGTTGAACAACCATCGCCATTGCCAACAGCCATCGCCTAAAAACCACCTCCCTACACCCTACACCATAATCCCTAAACCTTCATTCACAGCTTTCGCCTTCACACTATATTCGTTGCCCCCTCATACTATATAGTATCAGCCCGAACCGAGTATACTCCGTTGGCGAACCATGTTTGCTTGGTTAGCGAACCGAGTTAACTCCTTTAACTCCTTAGCGAAGCGATTAACTCCTCTAACTCCTTCAATAAAAAACCACCCTTCACAGCCTTCACACCCTCGTAACCCACTGACATCCACCCGCTTTCTGTGAAGGCAAGTCCCTTCACCTTCCTTCACAGCCTTCACAGCCTTTCACAACCATTCCGTTTTGTCATCTTTTCCGAAATTTATGGAAGATTCTCTAAATTAGCTTGTGAGAATTTGCTTCGGATTTTTGAAGATTTTCCTTTTTGTCTACGAAGATTCATTTCATTCTTCACTCTTCCTTTGGGGGTGGCATTTTGTGTTTTACAACATATTCTGTGAAAATATTTATAATTTATAGTCGATAATTCATAATTATTCCTTACCTTTGTTTCGTCTCTTGCACCGAAGTCTCAATAGGAGAGGATAAGAGAATGTGGATTAGGAAAGAGACAAATATGCTAAGGTATAAAAAACATTAACCCCGAAGTGTACCTTACGGCAGGGACAACGGGGTGTTACGCTGCAAAGGTAGAAACAATTATTGAATCTTGCAAGAATTGCAAGTAAAAATTAGAAGAATTAAAAGAAAATGGACTTCAAGACAAGTCAGAAACTGTATTCGGTGGCACGAATGAACAAATATGCCAAAGCCTGTGCTTACAATAAACGTAGAACGATGCAATTGTATCGCTACAATCTAAGGTCATGCCAACGTTTTTATGGTATATTGCATTTATTTGAAGTCATGTTGAGAAATGCTATCAACGAACACTACACCTCATATTTCTCTGACTCTGATTGGATTACTAATCAGGCAAACAATGACGGATTGCTTACTTACAACAAGGATGAGATAAAGCAGACAGAAGCCGTATATAGAAAACGAGAAATCTATAGTAATGATAAGATGGTTGCTTCATTGACAATGGGATTTTGGACAAAACTTTTTTCAAAAAGCAGATATAGGGAAGGAGGTAAAACCCTTTTACGTATCTTCCCCAATAAGTCAAAAGGCAAAAATCAGTCGGACATCTATAAAGATCTTACTCACATTCGTGAATTTCGTAATCGTATCGCTCATCATGAGCCGATATGTTTTGACGCTACTGGTAATATTGACACTACATTTGCACGCAAACATTACCAACTGATATGTGACTACATCAGTTATATGGGCTTTCAGCCTGAAAATGTGCTTAATTGGGCAGAAAAACCAGATGGCATATTGGATAGAATAGACAAGTTGGTGGAATATTGAAGCGCGTTATCTTTCGTACAAGGAGCGTTTATTGAAGAATTTGAAAAGAATAATGTAATTGTTTGTTACAGCAAAAATACCCTCTTCATCACAGTTGAAAGAATGTGGCCAATACGCTTAACAACGAAAGGATATACTCGCACCGTCCCTCTTCCCCCATAGGGAGTGCGCAAGTTATGCACTCCTCTATATTGGGATTGTTTCGCAGCTCATGGAATTTCTCAGCCAAATAAATGCGTAACTCGTCATCGGTGACATTGCGTAGTTCCTCTTCTACAGTGGTACGTCCATTCAGCACGAAAATGAAATCTTCAAAGTCGTGGCAGATTTTGCATATACTCAAAAGATGATAATTGTGGATTATCTATTAAAAGGCAGATAAAATGATATTATCTGTTTTTTTATAGATATTCTTGTGTAAGATGAAAATTATGCTTATCTTTGCGGAGAATTAAATGATAAAAATATGTACGCAACTATTTCTGCTGATATTGTTTCTTCTACTTCTCTATCTGAGGTTGAAACTATTGAGTTAAAGCAACATATAGAAGAACAATTAAAAATGTTAGAAACATTATATCCTGGTTTTTGGGGTAGGCTAATCAAAGGGGATTATATCGAATGTGTAGTACCCAATGCTTGTGATGCTTTTCGTATAGCTTTAATAATTAAAAATAGCATAAAGGCTTTCAAAGTAAACAAGACTACTGATAGCAAACCTTTTTACACATATGGAGCTCGTATAGCTATAGGTATTGGAAGCATGAGAATAGTGGATAGAGAGCAAGGTATTATGGATGGTGAAGCAATATATCTTTCTGGTCGTTCTATTGCAAAATTAGGTTCTCTAAATAAAGGTGCTTTAACTATAGAAACTGCAAATGAAAATTTGTCGCGCAGGTTACGTGTAATAGCCGTTTTGACAGATGCAATATTAAACGATACGACACCTAAACAAAGTCAAGTTGTTTATTACAAATTACTTGGATATAAAGAATCTGAAATTGCAGAAAAAATGAATATTTATCAATCTGGAGTGAACACTCATTCATCTTCAGCAAAGTGGTACTGCATAGAAGAGGCTCTAAACTATTTTGAACAGATTAAATTTGAAAATTATGAATAGTACATTGTTTCTGGGCTTAGTATTGGCTCATCTCATCGGAGACTTCTATCTGCAAACAGATAAATGCTGCAAACAAAAAGAAACGAGAAAATTCAAGAGTTGGTTCTTGTATGTACATGCCATAATCATAGGTTTGTTATCTTGGATAATGGTTCCATTTTGTAACTTTGGATTATGGGCATTACTTATTGCCGCTTCTCATTTTGCAATAGATGCCATAAAGATTCATTGCCCTAAAGGTTTGTGGAGTTTCTTTGTTGACCAATTGCTTCATTTGGGCATATTGGCTGCAATATCCATCATGTACGAAACTACAAGAGAATTTCCTTTGCAGACGATCGGATGGTCAAATTCTTTTTCTACGCCGCTTTTAATCTTGGCAATCCTTTTGTGTATGAAACCAGCAAATATCCTCATTAAGTTGATTTTAGAAAAGTATCAAGTTGGTGAATCAGAATCTTGCGACAACATAAAGAATGCAGGAGCGTTGATAGGCAATTTGGAGCGAATACTAACCATCGTTTTTGTATTGCTCGGACAGTTTGAGGCAATAGGCTTTATTGTTGCAGCTAAATCAATATTGCGATTCAAAGATACAGATACAGCAAAGACGGAGTATGTATTAGCAGGTACATTCCTAAGCTTCGGTATCGCGATACTCTGTGGATTGATGGCGAAAATATAATTTATATTTTGCCCATTTCATCTTTTTTGTTAATTTGCATCATCAAACAATCAGAATTTAAACCATGCAACTGAAATCAAACTCCCTCCTTCAAGGAGGCAAATACAAAATAGAAAAAGTCCTTGGCCAAGGTGGTTTTGGTATTACCTATCAAGCGACACAGGTGGCGCTGAACAGGAAGGTGGCTATCAAGGAGTTCTTCATGAAGTGGTATCAATCCATTACGCTCAACAACGAAAGGAATTTACGTTCTGTTACGCGATATAAATATAGTTGTTTGGTAATATAAGGGTATGATTAAAATTCCCCATACTAACATTCAATGAGTTTCTGAATCCACTCATCAAAGTGCTTGCATTGGGTACGAAGCTCGTCAATACCTACATTCATGGTGACGTATTTCCCTGTAGCAGGTTTATTGTAGTTGTAACGTGGGGACTTACCACCTTCAATGGCATTGATGATGCGTTTGCTGGGGGCTGTCTGTGGATGATTGTTGATGAGTTCGGGATTACCGACTTTCGACAAATCTTTTTTCAATTGCTCGCAACGACTTTCACATCCGGGATAACGCTTGATGATGTGCTCTATTCCACAGAACAGGAGTGCTTCAAACTCGTGTAATTGAATGTAAGGGAGGAAGCGTTCTTCATTGATGGCATCTGCAAAAGCTGCTTCTAATGCATCTACACGCACATACGGGTCTGCTATTGCTTTCGCTGCATCGTATCCGGGAAAATCATCGGGTAATGCGTAGAGGTCAAACATGGTGGTAAAGATATGCCGTGCATACTCTCCATCCTTCTGTGTCTTCAGCAGAATGTTCAGGTCTGTCAATGCATGGTTGTATGTCAGCATACCGCCACGTGCATTCTTCTTTTTGTTTGTTGTAATCAGAATCCCCTTTACGCCTGCCACACCTTTGGCTTGAAGGTATGGTTTCAAGACTTCTGCCACAAACCCTTGTTCTGTCTGTCCCTCACAAAGGACATGAATAATCTTTGCTTTCATACGGGACGCCCTCCTATGATGTTTTTATCCCAAAGTTCGCTGATGGTGTATTTTTCAAGCCAAAGTTGATACTCCGCTTCGTCCAAATGGGTGACAGAAGTAGAGAGAGAGTCTTTGTCCATCTCAATGACAGAAACATTGCCTACATCAAAATGGTCAACCAAATCTTTGCTCTGTGTGGCTATGATAATCTGCGAGTGGATTGAGGCGTCCTTTATCATCTCTGCCAACTGGGTAATGGCATAAGGATGCAAACCGAGTTCCGGCTCATCAAGAATGATGACGTTGGGCATTGTTTGAGCCGGTTGTAAAAGCAGTGTGGCCAATGCTATGAACCTAATGGAACCATCAGAAAACTGATAGGCATTGAAACGATAGTCTGTTGCAGAATTGTCCATCCAACGCAAAGAAATGTAATTGTTGACAGGTTCAAGGTAGAAATCCACAAACTGAGGAACGACGTCACGCACATAATCAACAATCCTATCGTATGAGCTTCTGTAATTCTCACGTAAGAAGAACAAGAATGAAGGCAGATTATTTCCGTGAGACTGAAAATAGTTGGCCGTTTCTACAGGACAAGACTGACGCAAGGGTCCCTCCACTGATGAATCATGAAACTGATAGACCTTACAATGCGACAACATGCTGTATATTGATTTAACCACAATGTCGTTGCTTTCCATAAGAGCAGATTCTTTAAAATTGGGCTCTAACACAATTTCATAAGGACGTTCCTCGCCTGTGCGATGCCAAACCACACGTTCTTCGGTGATAATCAGTCTGTCAGGTGCAGCATTGGCCAAAGAAAAACTGTAGGTATCTATGGATGAATCGTTTGCAAACTGTAGTTCGCCTGACATCATCGGAGTCTTCTTTGCTCCATAATGCAACAAGGCATTCGATGTTCCAGACAGTTCCACATACTTACCAAAAGACTTGCTCATCATATAGCTCAACATTCGAAAGAAACTGATGATGTTACTCTTGCCTGCACCATTAGCTCCTAACAGGATGCTGACATCACCCAATTTCAATGTGACAGGTTTGTCAAAGGCTACAGACTTATAGCCTTTTATTTTCACCTCTTTCAACTTTGTCTTCCGATATTTCTTTGCCATTGTCATCAATCTTTATTGGGCACAAAATTAGTGATATTTTTGCATATAAACGCAAAGAGTGAATCATTTCGTCCAATAATCCCGCAAATTTATCCAATAATGGGAAAATAGTGATTGGTTAAAATGGACAATCACTATATTTGCAACAGGAAAAACAATATTAAGTAACAGTAACTATGAACAGCGAAGAAACAAAGATTCTGAATCAATCAGAAGAGATTAAGAACGAAGAAACAATAAAGGATACACCTAATAATAAGAAGGTGGGCACTGGTGAAAAAGTGGCATACGCAGCAGGTGGATTTGCAGCCGGAGTGGCAAGTGGTGTGGCAGGAAGTGCCTTTGCGGCTTCACCAAGTGATGAGGCAAAAGAAGAGATGCTTGCTGCTACAGCGGAAGTGGAAGGAACTACCGATGCGACAGAAACGGAAGCATCAACAGAATCTACAGAGACTGCCCCCGTGCAGGAAGCCCCGACACCACAAGAAGCTATTGTGGCAACCAGCGAAGGTGTGAAGGTGGCTCAGGTGGATGATGATGCATCGTTCAGTGAGGCTTTTGCCGACGCACGTGCCCAAGTAGGCCCAGGAGGGGTGTTTGAATGGCGTGGCCATGTATATAACACCTATTATGAAAGTGAATGGGAGAATATGTCTCCGGCAGAAAGAGCTGAATATCAGTCAAAGATTGACTATAGTGCAGTAACAGATGGGAGTGATGCAACTGCTAATGTTCAGACAACAGCATCGCAAACTGAAATTGCGCCGAATGCTCAAATGGTGGACAGTCAACCTGAAAATACTGAAGTAAAGGTGTTGGGTGTAGAAGTAATGACTGATGCCGAAGGGAATCAAGCAACCGTTGCAGGACTGGAAATAGATGGTCAAGCCGCTATCATGGTGGATGTGGACAACGATGGTATGATGGATGTGATTGCTGTAGATGAAGATGGAAACGGACAATTGACTGAGAACGAAGTTTATGATGCCAGTGAACTGAATATCTCTACTCAAGACTTGATGGCACAGGTGCCAGGAAATGAAACTTATATGGCACAGAACGACGGTATGCCTGACTATATGAACGATGCTGATGTGAGTTCATTGGCTTAATTTTCGCAGAGTGTATGGGAAAAATATTTTTAGTGTGCCCTAATTGCCGCACACGCCTTTCGTTTCCTGAAGTACCAGGGTATCAAGATAAAATAGTGGAATGCCCTATCTGTCACTTCAAAGCTACGGCCAATGTCTATCAGAGTGGAGCGGCCGCCAAAGGTGGGCAAGGAGCTGACGATGACGCAACCCAACTGCCGGGCAGCATGATGCAACAGTCAATGGACATGGGGCAAATCAGAGTGGGAAAGAGCAACCAATGCTGTCCGTTAAAAATGGGCAGTAATGTCATTGGGCGCATTGCTCAGAC
Organism: Bacteroidaceae bacterium; assembly: GCA_017464815.1. GTDB lineage: Bacteria > Bacteroidota > Bacteroidia > Bacteroidales > Bacteroidaceae > Phocaeicola_A. Next base: position 103,237 of record JAFTYI010000035.1, read on the forward strand.
GGGTAAAGCAGATATCCAGATTACCCACGATGAATACATGAGCCGTCGGCATGTGCAAATAGATGTAGTAAAAGGTGCTCGCGGAATAGAACACCGACTGGTGGAAATCAATTCAAAAAACATAGTGGTGTTGAATGGAAGCCCTATCCAACGAAATGACATCCTACAACTGAAGTTTGGTGACCGATTGACATTGGGGAAAACAGCCATTTATCTGGAAGAGACAGATGATGAAGCCACTCAAATTGTTTAAAGACGAAAGACTTTATGAAAATAAGTATCAGACAACCACTTTCGTTCAGTGAGATAGGACGGAAGGATAATCAAGAAGACAGAGTATATCCGCTGCCCAATGAAGTGACACCACAAAGTCGTGTGTTTGTGCTTTGCGATGGTATGGGCGGACATGAAAATGGTGAAGTGGCCAGTGAAACCGTCAGTCAAGCACTGGGCTGTTATTTGGACAACATGCTTACGAATGGTTCTGTGATTACCACAGATATGTTCAAAGAGGCATTGACCCATGCTTACGATGAATTGGACAAGAAAGATAATGGAAGTTCTTTCAAAAAGATGGGAACTACCATGACTTGCCTTTGTCTGCACAACAACGGCTATTTGGTGGCTCACATCGGAGACAGTCGTATCTACCATATACGCCCATCATTGACAGATGCAGCGAAAGGACGACAAGGTATCATTTATCAATCGTCTGATCACTCTTTGGTCAATGATTTGCTCCGTGCCGGTGAACTGACAGAAGAGGAAGCCGTAAACTTTCCTCAGAAGAATGTAATAACCCGTGCCATGCAACCCAATTTGGAGCGTAGGTATAAGGCGGACATCTATTCTTTTACCAATGTAGAGGCCGGAGATTATTTCTTCCTGTGTTGTGACGGAGTGTTGGAACAACTTACCAATGAGAAATTGTGTGAGATTCTTGCAGATTCATCGTTGGATGACAAACAGAAATTGGAGACCATAAAAAGTGTGTGCGATGGTAAAACGAAGGATAATTACACCTGCTACTTGATACCTGTAGAAAATGTTGTATCAGAAAAGGGAGACAATGAAAACTCTGATGACATTATTCAGGGGCTTGTTGCTGATGTTGATAATGATACACAATCAGAAGAGAATACCTCAGTAAAAAAAGAGGTGCTTCCCTCAAAAACAGACACAACAAAAAGAAAACCTATTGCTTGGTGGAAATTGATATTCCCCCTTGTCCTCATCGGGTGTGTTGCATATTTTATGGTAAACAATGGCAATAAATCTTCTTCAATAGAAGATTCGCTAAACACAGACATTTCTTCCATGGGGACAATAATTAAAGAATCTACCAACGTTTTAGAGGAAACAAATAGTACATTAGAAAATGATTCTGTAGAGAAAAGTAAATCCGACACTCTATCATTAAGAACTAATATTGACAACATGTTAGACTCCGCGATAAAATATTCATTGGAAGGGTTGAAGCAATGATGCAAGTAAGCAAATTCTTTAATCACCCGTGCAGGGATGGAGCGCAAAATCGGTAATGCAATCATAAAGACGATATTCGGAAGAATGGGTAAATAATGACGGATAATAAGTGACGAACTACAAATGGCATTTCTTTGAACTTATCATCCCTTTTCTTGTCTAATTGGAAAAGAATATCTCTCTTTTGCGCAAAACAATATAAAGCAGAGAAGAAATCCCGAACCTTCCCCACAGACAATTGTTATCTGACCATATAATTACCATAGTAAAAAAGGGATTTATGGCTGAAACAAAATTGAAGGGAAACCCTGTGCATCTGGCGGGGGAGTTTCCGAAGATAGGGATGATGGCGCAGGAGTTTGCACTGGTGAAGAATGACTTGAGCGTGCTCCGACTGAGCGACTTGAAGGGGAAGCGTGTGGTGATGAACATCTTTCCCAGTATGGACACGGCGGTGTGTGCTACCACGGTGAGGAGGTTCAACAAATTAGCGACATCGCTCCCCGACACGGTGGTGTTGTGCATCTCGCGCGACTTGCCTTTTGCACAAAGCCGCTTTTGTGTGGCCGAGGGGATAGAGAATGTGATTACGCTCTCTGACTTCCGCTTGCACTCTTCCTTCGGACGCGACTATGGGGTGCTGATGACTGAGGGGCCACTCAGCGGATTGTTGGCAAGAGCCGTGGTGGTGGTTGATGAAGAGGGGAGGGTTATCCACACGGAGATGGTGGCCGAAATTACACAGGAGCCTGACTATGAGGCGGTGCTAAGGGCTATGAACAAGTAGTTGGGTTAAGAAAAATTTCAGGCACGGATTACGCGGATTCTTTTAAAAACGATGGCTGTTGGCGATGGGCTATAGTAGCGAAGCGGATAGCCATAGTTAATTTATCCGTGTAATCCGTGCCGAAAGAGTGATTACTTCATTGCTTTCTTGTGGCCTACCGTGCCTTTGTACACGAGGAAGCCTACGACGAAGATGGCAAGGACGATGCACACCATGCCGATTTCGTGGCTATATTCGTTTACTTTCTCGAGGAGCTGTTCCTCTGTCTCGATGCCGGGCACTTTTGACAAATAGTGGCCGATGGCGGCAAGGATGGCATTCCAGATGCCTGCACCAAGGGTGGTGAAGAGGAGGAAGGTGCTCATCTTCATGCGGGCCAATCCGGCAGGGATGGAGATGAGTTGGCGCACGGCGGGTATCAAGCGACCGATGAAGGTGGCAATGGCGCCGTGCTTGTCGAAGAACTCTTCGGCGTACTTCACCTTGGCTTCGTCGATGAGACACATGTGGCCAAAGCGGCTATTGGCAAACTTGTAGACAATGGGGCGACCGAGCCACTTGGCCAGGTAGTAGTTGATGAGGGCGCCGATGTTGGCTCCGACGGTGGCAAAGAAGATGACAAGCCACACGTTCAACCCTCCGTCACCTGCAGCGGCTTTCCATGCGGCGGGGGGGACTACCACTTCCGAAGGGAAGGGAATAAACGAACTCTCGATTGCCATCAACAGGGTGATGGTCCAATAGTTGAGGTGCTCGAGACACCATTGAATGAATGCAACTGATTCCACTTTATTGAGTTAAAAATTAATTGTTTTAAATTAAAAGTCAGATGTTAAACGTCTAAAAAAGTTTTTATTCCTTCGATTATTCTTTTTTACTTATCCGCCTGAGCAACTCGAAGAGTCCGTCGTCACTGGGGTTGAGCATGTAGGCGCGGTGATAGAACTCGGCCGCATGCTTCATGTCGCCCGTCTCGATGTAGCAGATGGCCAAGTTGAAGCAGATGGAGAAGGAGTATACTGACGTATCGCCATACACCGTGTCGGCATAAGTCAGGTGGGGGATTGCCTCGGAGAAGAGGCGCAAGGATGCTTCCATCACACCGCACGTGTAGCTGGCAAGTGCTTTGTCGTAGCCCTTTTCCAAACAGGTGCGATAGAGTTGCAACGCTTTCTCTTCGTTTCTCAGCAATGCGTAGGAGTGTCCCTTGACGAACATGGCATCGAGGTTGTCGGGGTCAATGGCGAGGGCATAGTCGAGGGCATCGATAGCGTCGTTGAAGCGGTTTATCTGATTGTAGGCATTGCCCAAGTTCAGCCAATAGTCCAGGTTGTAGGGATCTTCGTCCAACATCTTGTTGAGCTCAACCGAAACGGCCTCAAACTGGCCATCGTTTTTCAGGCAATCTGCCCTCAGGGCTTGAAGCGCTGTCTGCAAGCGTGGCTTCCATCCTTCGCTTTGTGCCTTGTCGATGACGGATTGGGTGAACTCAACGGCCTCGTGTGCGTAGTTGTAATCGAGGTAAAGCTCCACCATATCCTGCACCGTAAACGCGTATTCGTGTTGTGACGTTTCATTGGCCAACAGATTGTCAACCAAGAGCTTGTGTGCTTCGGCATAACGTTCTTCGTTGAGCATCAGTTCGGCGTAGAGGAAGGTCACTTCGCGATCGGATTGGTCGGGGATGGATTGAGCCACCTGATAGGCGGTTTTCAAGTCGCCTCTGAGCATGTAGGTGCGTGCCCGGAAGATGAGCGGGTCGGTGCTTCCCGGGTGCATTGTCAGGGCGTATTCAATGACTTGCTCGGCATCTTTTTCCCGATTGCGCGTGGCGTAGTACTCGGCAATGTCGGTCAGTTGTTCGGGATCGAAATAGCTTTTTTCGCCATTCGTCGTCATTGCTTCGTAGCGGGCAAGTATCTCCTTGAATTCGGGTTGCTCAAAGTAGGATGTATACTCTTTTTCGGTCATTGTCTTCTCACTCTTATTTCTTGCTCCACGTGTCCTTCAACCCTACGGTGCGGTTGAACACCAGGTGTTCGGGCGTGGAGTCCTTATCGACATTAAAGTATCCGATGCGTTGGAATTGGAGGTAATCCAAGGGCTTGGCCGTGGCCAGGAACTGCTCGACGTAGCATCCCTTCAACACCTTCAGCGAATTGGGGTTGATCATCTCCTTCATTGCCTCCAATGCGTCGCAATTCTTGGCTTCGCGGATGGAGGCCAGCTCGTCGCGCGGATTTTCGGCTGTCCACAGGCGGTCGTAGAGGCGCACCTCGGCTTCCAGGCAATGCGAGCAGCTCACCCAATGGAGGGTCTTTCCCTTGATTTTGCGGTCGGCGCCAGGCATTCCGCTACGTGTCTCGGGGTCGTAGGTGCAATAGACGGTTGTCACGCGGCCCTCGGCATCCTTGTCGCAGGGATGATTCTCGTCGCACTTGATGATGTAGGCGTTCTTCAGGCGCACCTCTTTGCCGGGTGCCAGGCGCATGAACTTCTTCTCGGCCACCTCCATGAAGTCGTCGCGCTCAATCCAGAGTTCGCGGGTGAAGGCCACTTCGTGGGTGCCTTCGGCTTCGTTTTCGGGATTGTTCACGGCGGTGAGCATCTCCACCTTGTCCTCGGGATAGTTGGTGATGACCAGCTTCACGGGGTCGAGCACGGCGCTCACGCGGGTGGCGCGTTGGTTGAGGTCTTCGCGCACGGCGCTTTCAAGCAGGGCGAAGTCGTTCAGCGCGTCGTAGGTGGTGTAGCCGATTTTGTCCACAAAGTTGCGGATGCTCTCGGGCGAATAGCCACGACGACGGAAGCCACAGAGGGTGGGCATACGGGGGTCGTCCCATCCGTTCACAAGCCCCTCTTTCACGAGGATGAGCAGGTTGCGCTTGCTCATGAGGGTGTAGTTGAGGTTCAGCTTGTTGAACTCATACTGGCGCGGACGGTTATCATCGAGGTCTTCGCCATTCTTCACCCAATCGACAAAGAGGTCGTAGAGGGGGCGGTGAGGCACGAACTCCAGCGTGCAGAGCGAGTGGGTGACTCCCTCGAAGTAGTCGCTCTGTCCGTGGGCGAAGTCGTACATGGGATAGGCTTTCCACGTAGTGCCTGTGCGGTGATGCGGGTGGTTCACCACGCGATAGATGATGGGGTCGCGGAAGTGCATGTTGGGGCTGGCCATGTCAATCTTGGCACGCAACACCATGCGTCCCTCTTCGATTTCGCCCGTATTCATTTTTTCAAACAGGGCCAGGCTCTCTTCCACGGGACGGTTGCGATAGGGGCTTTCAGTGCCGGGCAGGGTAGGGGTTCCCTTCTGTTGGGCAATCTCTTCGGCCGATTGCTCGTCGATGTAGGCTTTTCCCTCCTTGATGAGTTGCACGGCAAAGTCCCACAATTGCTGGAAGTAGTCGCTGGCGTAGTATTCGTTTCCCCACTGGAAGCCCAGCCACTGGATGTCTTCCTTGATGGCCTCCACGTATTCGGTGTCCTCCTTGGTGGGGTTGGTGTCGTCGAATCGCAGGTTGCACACGCCACCGTAGCGGGCCGCCGCGCCGAAGTCCATACAGATGGCTTTGGCGTGTCCGATGTGCAGGTATCCGTTCGGTTCGGGCGGGAAGCGCGTCTGCACACGGTTTCCGTTCTTGCCCTCTTTCAAGTCTTTCTCGATGGCCTGTTCGATGAAGTTCAGGCTCTTTTTCTCGGTGTTTTCAGTCACTATGTTTTCTGCCATATCGATAGGATGTTTTTTTTCTTGTTACTTTTTGAGCGTGCAAAATTACTCATTTTTTTGCAGAAATCCTTCATGTGTGCGCATATTTATTAAATAATAAGGTTTGCGCACGCAAGGATGTCATCCGCGAGGGGTGCTTTCGCGAAACGCGATTTGTCCGCATTATTTTACTTATATGTTTTATAACATGTTTTTATATTTGGTCAGCATTGTTAAAAGCCTTACCTTTGCAGCAGTTATCCTAAAACAATCTTTTTACCTTAAAAAAAATTAGTACCAAGTAGAAATACTTTGCGAGAGGTCTCACAGTGATGCGGGGCCTCTCTTTTTTTGTTGTGCCATCGACCTCAAAGAGGCCTCTGTTTCAATCAGTAAAGAATCGGGGCAGTCCTAAAACCCATTTGTAAATTATGCCGTCTCTGTCATTCTGAACGCAGTGAAGACGAGTTGTTGAGGACTCTGTCCGAAAAATCTGTAAACATAAGCAATGCATTTCTAAAGCACACGCTATCAGATTTTTCGGACAGAGTCCTCAACAACTCGTCTTCGCTTCGCTCAGAATGACAGAGACATCATGTAAACCAATTATATACAACCGACTTTTCGGACTGGCCCAAAGAATCTGCCCGTGCAGAAGGGGGGAGACCCTGCCGACCAGGGAGATTCCGCCTGTTGGTGGAAGGATTCCTATCGGGTGACACTGCTTTGCCTCGATACGCTTGCCGGCTTCTTAGCGGACACCGGCGCCCGCCTTTTCAGGAAAGAAAGGGACGCGGAGCACACGGCTGAACAAATGTCAATCCGCGCAATCCGCGTCCGAGGATTATGAGAGAGTCAAGATTTGTTTCTCTTTTTCTCTTCTTTTTTATTGGAGAGTACCGTTGTTAGCGGCTTCAATCATCTCCTTAGAGGCGTAGAGATAGATTTCAACGCGACGGTTTTCAGCAGCTGACTTGTTTTCGTCGTACTCCTGATAGTCCTTACCCTCAACGGTCACCATCTGGTCAGCAGCTACGCCTTGTCCCTTCAAGAAGGTCTGAACAGATTGTGCACGTTGGAGAGAAACGCGCTGGTTCACTTCGAGCGAACCTGTCTTGTCGGTGTGTCCGAAGATGGCCACGTCCATGTCGGTGTTGTTCTTCAACACGTTAGAGAACTCGGTGAGTGAAGTGCGGGCAGCGCTCTTCAGTGTGCTTGAGTTGAGGTCGAAGAGGATTCCGCTATCGAATGTCACCTTCACGGCCTGCAATCCGTTGGCATCCTGCACGCTTTCTACCTGAGCATTGTCTACGGCTTCAGCAGCAGCCTTTGCCTTGTCCATCTTCTTGCCGATGAGCACGCCTACGCCGGCGCCTACGGCCGTACCGATAGCTGCACCGATGGCTGTACCCTTGCCCTTGTCGCTCTTTCCGCTAACCATGTTACCGATAAGGCCACCCAAGGCAGCACCACCGCCACCACCAATCAAACCTCCCTTTGCTGTGTTGCTCATGCCACAACCGCCCAACATGAGCGCACCGCTCAGAATCAGGGCCATGAATTTCATCTTTTTCATTTCCTTTAAGTTTTTTGTTGTTTGTTTTATACAAAGTTATTCAATTCGGGTGCAAATATAAGAAAAGGTTTTAATAAATGAAGAATATTACCGATGGAAAATGTCATTTTGTCGACAAACTATCCTTTTTTAGCGACCAAGATTCTATAAATAATAGTTTTTTTAGTAATTTTGCACCTTGTTAGCCGAGTTTCCCTTGAGCGATGGGTGGAAATTATTTCCCCGTAGGGAAAAAAGTTTTTCCACGTGGGGGAGAAAAATCTCTCACGCAAGAGAGAAAAATCTGCTTCGCAAGGGGGGCTAGTTCATCACATGAGTGAGCCTGCCTTATCCCAAGGCTGAGCCTGCCTTATCCCAAGGCTAAGCCTACCTTAACCCAAGGGTAAGCATGATGCAAGAATAAGGGGGAGGGGGAGGAGGAGAGAGTGGCTACACGCGTATATATAATAAGGTAATAGAGGAAACAAGAAAAAAAGACATAGAAAATAACCGAACATTATGGCAAAAGAATTGAAAGAACTCACCAAGCGGAGTGAGAATTACAGCCAATGGTACAACGACCTGGTGGTGAAAGCCGACCTGGCCGAGCAGAGTGCCGTGCGTGGATGTATGGTCATCAAGCCCTACGGATACGCCATCTGGGAGAAAATGCAGCGTCAGTTGGACGACATGTTCAAGGAGACGGGTCACGTGAACGCCTATTTCCCCCTGCTGATTCCGAAATCATACCTGAGTCGCGAAGCCGACCACGTGGAGGGATTCGCCAAGGAGTGTGCCGTGGTGACACACTACCGATTGAAGAATGCGCCCGACGGTAGTGGCGTGGTGGTCGACCCTGCTGCCCGACTCGAGGAGGAGCTGATTATCCGCCCCACATCTGAGACAATCATCTGGAGCACCTATAAGAACTGGATCCAATCCTACCGCGACCTGCCCATCCTGTGCAACCAGTGGGCAAACGTGATGCGATGGGAGATGCGCACACGCCTCTTCCTGCGCACCGCCGAATTCCTCTGGCAAGAGGGACACACGGCTCACGCCACCCGCGAGGAGGCCGAAGAGGAGGCACAGAAGATGCTTCACGTCTATGGCGACTTTGCCGAGAAGTACATGGCCGTGCCCGTGGTGAAGGGCGTGAAGAGCGCCAACGAACGCTTTGCCGGCGCACTGGACACCTACACCATCGAAGCACTCATGCAGGACGGAAAGGCGCTTCAGAGCGGAACATCGCACTTCCTCGGACAAAACTTTGCCAAGGCATTCGACGTGCAATTCGTCGACAAGGAGAACCAGCTCCAATACGTGTGGGCAACCTCGTGGGGAGTATCCACCCGCCTGATGGGTGCGCTCATCATGACCCACTCGGACGACAACGGCCTCGTGCTTCCTCCGAAGCTCGCGCCCATTCAAGTGGTCATCGTGCCCATCTACAAGAATGAAGAGCAACTGAATGCCTTGAACGAAAAGATTGGAGGCATCGTGGCCAATCTGAAGGCAATGGGCATCAGCGTGAAGTACGACAACGCCGACAACAAGCGCCCGGGCTTCAAGTTTGCCGAATACGAGCTGAAGGGAGTGCCCGTGCGCCTCGTGATGGGCGGACGCGACCTGGAGAACAACACCATGGAGGTGATGCGTCGCGACACGTTGGAGAAGCAGACCGTCACTTGCGATGGCATCGAGGAGTACGTGAAGAACCTCCTCGACGAAATCCAACAAAACATCTTCCAGAAGGCATTGGACTATCGCGAGGCAAACACCACGAAGGTGGACACCTACGACGAGTTCAAGGAGCAAATCGAGAAGGGTGGATTCATCCTCGCCCATTGGGACGGCACTCCCGAGACAGAGGAGCGCATCAAGGAGGACACCAAAGCCACCATCCGATGCATCCCCTTCGAAGCCGACGAAGAGAGCCTCACGCCCGGCAAGTGCATGGTCACCGGAAAGCCTTCGGCACGTCGAGTGCTCTTCGCACGCGCGTACTAAAAGCTACTCATAGTCGACAATAGGGACTATAGGAAACTATAGGGACTATAGAAACTATAGGGACTATAGGAAACTATAGGGACTATAGGGACTATAGAAACTATAGGGGACTATAAATAAAAAAAGCAGAAAGGGAAGAATCACAGTGATAACCACTATATGATTCTTCCCTCTCTCTTTTATTCTTGTTCAAGCAATTAACCACCCGTATTCGAGTAGCCATTGCCCGTGTGCTCACTTTCTCTTCTTCAATCGGAAGAAGTTGCGCCAATTGTCAAACTCGCGCTTGTAGATGAAGCCGATGCCTTGGGTGTTGAACGTCTGCTTGGCAAAATACCGGTCGTTGGTCATGTTGTAAGCCTTCAGCGCCAGTTCGTTGCTCGACGTGAAGAAGTATTGCACACTGAAGTCGCCCACGAAGTTACTATTGCGCATCTCGTTTTCGCGATAGCCGAAGTTTCCGTTGAAGAGCAAGCGATTGTTCAGCAATCGTCCGCTCAAGATGCCTTCCACCTCCAAGTCGCTCCATCCCTCTTGTCCGGTGGAGAAGTTGCTTGAGAAGTTCCAATTGTCCATCTTCAATGCTTGCGAAAGCAGGTTGTTCAATTGTCCGCTCAAGGTGGAGCTGAGGATGGACGACATGGCGTCGCTCGACTGGTAATTCTCGGTGGCGGCATAGTCGAAGCCATAGAATTTGCCCACGGCCAACAGGTAAATAAATTGGCGACGCTTCTGCTCATCGGTGCTGATGGCCGAGCGCACGAGTTGGCGCTCCTCTTCGTTGACGGTAGGCAAGTTCAAGTCGAAGTCGAGGTCGGGATTATCCAAGTTTCCCTTCATGTTGATGACACAATTCACCTTCACGGTGTTTTGGTTGAAGGAAGCCTCAGGCATCAGGTCGCTCAACGAAGCCGAGTTCACCGTGTAGACGGCCTTCAAGTCAAGTTCAGCTTCTCCGCCATTGCCCGTGAACTCCACCGTGCTTCCGTTTTCCAGTTGGAAATCCTTGTGGATGACGTCTTGGACGGACATCTTGTACTTTCCGCTTTCAATCATGTATCCGCCTCGTAGCGTGGTGTTCTCGTTGGTGTATTTCACCTGTATGTTTCCCGTTCCGTTTGCCTCGATGTGGTCGCCCGAGCGCATGTTCATAATCACCTTCACGTCGGCGTTGGGTGTGGCGTCAATGCTGGCATCGATGGTCACTTGCAGGGGGGAGCCATCTTCCTCCTCGTCGTCCGACGTGCGTTGGAAGAGGCGCAGGTTGTCCACCACAACGTGCGTCGGGCGCGGAGTCTTGTCCACGAAGGTGACGAAGTGGTTGTCGGTGAGTGCGTCGGGCGTCGACATGTTGTAGACGAAGGTGGTGCCTCGCTCGGTTGTGACGTTTCCATCGAGGTTCAACACGTTGCCTCCTCCATAGAGGTGGGCATATCCGCTTCCGTAGATTTTTCCGTAGAAGGGCATGTCGCCAAAGTCACTGGTGTTGTAGAAGCAGGCGTGGTCGAGGTTCAGTTTGAAGTCGTAGCCCATGTTTTTCAGGTGTGTGTGACTGAGTTTTCCGCTCACCTTGACGGGGTTTCCATCGGGGTCAAACGCCGTAGCGTCGGGGAAGGAAATGGCGTCGGTGGTGAGAATCACCGAATCGTTCATGATGTGGAAAGAGGTGTTGAGGATGCGTGGTTTGAGGGTGGCCGTAGCGATGGCGTTTCCTTCGAGATTCAGATTCTTGAAGGTGCCATGCAGGCGGATGGGGCCTGTTGCCCGTCCGCTCACGTCGGCAAAGATGCCTCCGATAAATGAGTTCAGGAAAGCCAGATTGGTGTTATCGGTGTTGATGAGCAGGTCGAGTCCCTTCTGTTGGGGGCTTACGTATCCGTCCACGCGGGTGTGTGCCAAGGAGTCGGCTTCGCGGATGTCGGCGCCCAGCACCACTCCCAGCTCATTGTCCCATCGGGCGCTCACGTCCATGTCGCCCATCAGTCCCCGGTTGAAGTGGAAGTCATCCACGTGCAAGCGGGTGTGTGCCCGCATGTCGCCCAACACTCCGCTGACGTTGACGGTTCCCGTGGCCAATCCACTGAACTCCACCGACTTGAATCGCACGATGTCGAGGATATACTTCACTTCGATGCGGTTCAGCGCCACGGTGAGCGAGTCGCTTGCCTTGTCGGTCAGGCGTCCGCTGATGTTGAGGAGGTGTTGTCCGTGCCTGATTCCCAAGTTTTGGATGTCCACGTATCCCGAATCCAGTCGGACGGTTGAAGCCATCACGTCCCACACCGTGTCGTTGATGACGATTTCCGACGGTTTGATTTTCACCTCGGCTTGCAGGTGCGGGTTGTGTCTGTCGGGTTTGTAGAAGCTGGTTTCGGCTTCGATGCTTCCGGCGTAGGTGATGGGCGAATCGTTTCCCCACGAGAGGGTTGTGCTCAGCGAGTCGTCAGTTGCCCGTGCGTCCACCATCAGTGTCAGTCGTGCCCCTTCGGCCATCTGCTTGGCCACACAGAAGTTGGCCATGATGTCGGTGGGCGAGTTGTAGCATCTGATTTTTCCTATCTCGTACTTCTCTTCGCCATAGGTCACGTTGGGCACGTCGCCCACGATGTGAAGTTTCCCTTGCCGGTTGGAGATGAATCCCTTGAGCGTAGCCACGGGGTCGATTTTCAGGGGGATGCCCACCACGTAGGGGTACAATTTGCTATCCGCCAGCTTGATGTCGAAGGTGAACTCGTTGTCGGCCTCGCGCGCCGTCTTGCGTTTGTCGGCAAAAAGGGTGGGAAGGTATTGCCCCAGTATCTGTGTGAAGCTGGTGGGCAAGGTGCTGTAGGTGTAGTTTCCCTCGATGCGTGCCTGCACGGCTTCCGAGTCGATGGTCAGCAATTTTTCCCCCTCGCCTCTGTTTTCGGCACGGATGGCCAGTTGTGGCATGAAGAATGTGTCGTCGGGCAGGTGAGCCTCCAAGCTGTCGATGGTGAGCGTGCCCTCCAGATTGTCAGGGTTGTTTCCACTGAAGTGTGCCTTCAGGATGGCCGAGTATTCGTATCCCTCGCGCCCGTCGGTCAGTTTCAGCGAGTGGGGGCGCAGGTTGCTGATGCGCGTCGTCAGGTCAAAGGTGGGCACTCCGTTTTCCCTCCCCAAGTGTCCGTTCATTGTGAGTGCCACGTTGGGGTCTTCCAAGGCGAGCAATCCGTCAAAGCTATTCTTGTCGAGGTGTCCGTCGAGTTCAATCTGTTGGTATTCATATCCGCTGTATTGCAGGGTAGGGATGAATCCTTTCAGATAGACGCTGGCCGGAGCGTGTGGCGGGAGGTTGCCGTTGAAATGGAGGTCGAACGCCACGGTGCCCAGCTTTTGTCCCTCGCCGAGCAGCGTGTGCATGTCCAGCGAGTCGCTCACCACGTGTCCTTCGCATGCGAGCGTACTGTCGGGCATCGATTGCCAACGTGCGTCGGCCATCACTTCGCCGATTCCCGTCACCAGATGACCACGTGTGGTGATGTTGTCCAGCGCTCCCTCAACATCACCGTTGAAGCGGATGTGTCCCAGGTTTTCCACCACCTTGGGCAACGGCTCTTCGTCGCCCATCAGATTGTGCCACAACAGGGGGATGCCCTCCCCGGTCACCTGCAGGCGGTCGACCGAGGCGCTCACGCTTGCCTTGCCACGGCCCGATGTCGAGTCGGTGGGGAAGAGTAGGGAGGTTCTGTTCAGCTCCAGCGCCAAATGGTCGTCGCGCGAGTTGATGCGCACCGTGGGAAACTCCCACCGGTGTCCGTCGCCGTGTATCGAAGCCGACAGGTAAAGTGGTTCGTGGAAATGGGCCAACTCAGGCACAAAGGGGGCGATGTCGGCCAGTGTGAGACGGGAGTTGCGCTCCACCCGTCCCTCGATGAGGAAGTTGTGTCCGTCCTCCTCTTCCGAGGGGAATTTGAGGCGGATGGCATCGAATCGGATGCGGCTCTCGGGCAGGCGCATGTCGAATTGCTCCAACTGGATGCCCTCCATGCCTGCCAACAGGTGCATCTGCAACCCCTCAAGGCGGAATCCGCTCTGCTCGACCAAGTCGAGGCGCTTGACCTGTGCATTGATGGAGTCCTGCCTCAGGGCCTTCAGCATCACCGTGGCGTTGATGGAGTTCAGCGCCACGTGGTGGGGGTTAAAGATGCCTGGCGTCGGTTGTTCCGACAACACATCGTAGCGCACTTGGCAACGGCGCACGAGCAGGCTGTTGATGCGCAAGTCCGTCGCCGACTCCTCCTCCACGCTATCCTTCGGAGCGAGTGCGTCCAACAGGAACTGGGCGTTCATCGGCTCCCTGGGCGTGGGGCGTTCGACGCGGGCATGAAGGCCGAAAATCTGTGCCGTGTGCATCGAGATGCGTCCGTGGCGCAACAGGGGCATCCATTCAAAGCGGACCGAGAGGCGGGCAGCCCTCAGGAGCTCCTTGCCTTGCTGGTCGTCCACCTCCAGATTGTCCACAATCAAGCGGTTGGGATAGCCCACGGTGATGTGTCCGATGGCCACACGGGTGCCCAGCAGCCTGCCAAGCTCCTCCTGGGCAACCACGCTCACGTGGTGTTGCACCGAGGGGATGGAGAGCAGCACCACCAACAGGCCATACGTCACCACCAACGCAATGAGCAGGCCACGCACTATTTTCAGCACATTCTTCATCATTCGACGCGCAAAGATACTAATTATTTCTCTTTTTCCACCACACTTTCTTGTGTGTAACAAAAATAATTCCGTACTTTGTCGGGAAAAACATCAAAACACTTTATGCATTACATCATGAATATGGACAGAAAGACCCTCTTCACCCTCATGCTGGCCACTTCGCTGACCGGCTATGCCCAGCAGGGCGGCATCTCGCAGAAGATGCTCAGTCAGATAACCTCCGCCTACGAAGGCAACGCCACCGACCGCGCCCTCCTCAACGCCATTGCAGCCAACGACGTGCGCACCCTGGCCCTGAATCAGGAGAACCTGCGTGGCGGACTCGACACCCACTTCAGCCACCGCGTCGATTCCCGAGGAATCACCGACCAGGAGTCGTCGGGCCGTTGCTGGCTCTTCACGGGCTTCAACGTGCTCCGCGCCAAGGCTATGGCCCGCCACGGATGGCACTCATGCGAGTTCTCCCAAGGCTACACCTTCTTTTGGGACCAGCTGGAGAAGTCGAACCTCTTCCTCCAAGGCATCATCGACACCCGCGAACGCCCCCTCACCGACCAGATGGTGGAGTGGCTCCTCAAGCACCCCCTGAGCGACGGTGGCACCTACACCGGCGTGGCCGACCTCGTGGCCAAGTATGGCATCGTGCCCTCCGAAGTGATGCCCGAGACATTCAACACCAACAACACCGCGCGCGTCACCTCACTTATCAAGCAGAAACTCCGCGAGTTTGCCCTCCAGTTGCGCGACGCGGAGGGTGGCAAAAAAGAGCTTGAAGCCCTGAAGACCGACATGCTGGGCACCATCTACCGCATGCTCGTGCTCTCGATGGGCGAGCCGGTGAAGGAGTTCACCTGGGCACCCAAGGATGCCAACGGAAAGGCCACGGGTGAAGCGAAGACTTACACACCGCAAAGTTTTTACAACGAGTGGATTGGCGAAGACCTCAATGCCGACTACGTGATGCTGATGAACGACCCCAGCCGCGACTATTGGAAGGTGTATGAAATCGACTTCGACCGCCACGTCTACGACGGACACAACTGGCTCTACGTCAACCTACCCATCGAAGAAATCAAGCAGATGGCCTTGGCAAGCATCAAGGACAGCACCATGATGTACTTCTCGTGCGACGTAGCCAAGCAGCTCAACTCATCGCGTGGCCTGCTCGACATGAAAAACTACGACTACGAATCGCTCTTCGGCATCACCTTCGGCATGGACAAGAAGCAGCGCATTCAGACCTTCGACAGCGGCTCGTCTCACGCCATGACCCTGATGGCCGTAGATGTGGCCGCGGACGGCACGTTCAAGAAGTGGATGGTCGAAAACAGTTGGGGCGCCTCCAGCGGTTATCGTGGCCATCTTATCATGACCGACCAGTGGTTCAACGAGTACATGTTCCGCCTCGTGGTGAACAAGAAGTACGTCCCCGCCAACGTGCTTGATGTTCTCAAACAGAAGCCCATCCGCCTGCCCGCCTGGGACCCCATGTTTGCCGAAGAGGAGTGAGTTGAACACATTACTGTCGCCTGCTCGTTCACTGACGCCTGCTCGTTGCCCGTATGAGCGGGCATCAGTGGCCGACTGGTATTGCAAAGATACAACATCGAGAGGGGGGTATGCAAATATTTTCCCGACTTTCTTTTTCGGCCGTTCGCAACGCACTGATTTACAGAAGCATTTCTTAGCAAAAATCCATCAAAAGCAAAAGCGTTTCGAAATGTTAAGGGGGGAGGCACTCCCCATCTCCACGAGTCCAGTGGTTACAGTTAGTTACAGTTACAGTTTTTTTTATGCCCTATGTATGGTTTTGCATGATTGTATGCCTGTCCAAAGGTATTATATATATTTATATATATATAAATA